>CAZEVY010000070.1:0-27935 GCA_964515555.1 uncultured Solibacteraceae bacterium
GCGGCCCGATAGTCCTCGCGCACGGCGTACACTTCGGCCAGGGCGACATGGGCGTCGGCGAACGCCGGGTCGAGCCGCACGGCTTCGAGCAGCAGGCCGAGCGCCTCGTCGGCCTTCCACTGCATGCGGTAGAGCAGGGCCAGTTGGTAATACGGCCGGGCGTTCGCCGGCTCGCGCGCGATCCAGTCCATCTGCTCGCGCATGTGCGCCTGCGTCTCGGCGTCCAGCGCGAAATCGATCACTTCCTTGCGCCAGAATCCCACTTCACTTCACCAGTACGATGTGAACGTCCATCACGTTCGTCCGCGTCGGACCTGTCTTGAGCAGCCCGTCGACCGCCGTGAAGAAACGATACGAGTCGTTGCGCGCCAGGTAATCGCTCGGGTCGAGGCCGAGCTTGCGCGCCGACGCCACGGTCGACCCGGTGGACCAGGCGCCCGCCGCATCGGTCGGGCCGTCGGTGCCGTCGGTGCCCGCCGAGAGGATCAGGACGCCGTCGAGACCGTCGAGGTCGATCGCCGCGGCCAGGGCGAACTCCTGGTTGCGCCCGCCGAGGCCCTCGCCCCGAATGGCGACCGTCGTCTCGCCGCCGGAGATGACACAGGCCGGCGGCTTCAGAGGGCGGCCCGCGACGCGAATCTCGCGCGCGATCGCGGCGTGGACGCGCGCGACGTCTCGCGTCTCGCCCTCGACGAAGGTCGAAAGGACCAGCGTCCGGTAGCCCAGCTCCCGCGCCCTCTCCGCCGCCGCGTCGACCGCCAGGCGATTGCTGCCGACGACGAGGTTCCGAACGCGGCGGAACACGGCGTCGCCCGGCTTGGGTGTGTCGGGGATCTCACCGGCGGCGCCGCGCTTGAGGCGGTCGACCACGCTCGCGGGCGCGCGGCCGAGCAGATGGTAGCGCGCCAGCACCGCGCGCGCGTCGGCGAAGGTCGACTGGTCGGGCGCCGTGGGTCCGCTGGCGATGGTGTCGAGCGAGTCTCCGATGACGTCGGAGAGCAGCAGCGCGAGAACGGTCGCGGGCGCGGCGAGTCCCGCGAGCTGGCCGCCCTTCACGGCGGAGATGTGCTTCCGCACGGCGTTGATCTCGTGGATGGAAGCGCCGCAGTCGAGCAGCAGTTTCGTGGTGGCCTGCTTGGCGGCGAGCGTCACTGGATCGGCGGGGAGCGGCATGAGCGCCGATCCGCCGCCCGAGATGAGGCAGATCAGCAGGTCTTCCGCCGTGGCGCCCCGCGCGATCTTCGCGATCCGCCGCGCGCCCCCGCCGCCCGCTTCGTCCGGCGACGGGTGCCCGCACTCGTGGACCGCGATGCGCTTCAGCGGCGCGCCGTGGCCGTACTTCACGTTGATCCACCCGCCGGCGATGCGCCTGCCGAGCAGCCGCTCGAGGGCCGCGCCCATCAACGCCGACGCCTTCCCCGCCCCGATCACCCGGATCTCGCGGAACGCGCGCAGGTGGTACTTTTTCCCGCCGGCGACGAGTGTCTCTCCGTCGCGGTGAATGTGTCGCAGCACGGCCTCCACGGGGTCGGCGGCGCGCAGCGCGGCGCGGAGGATGCCGAGAGCGTCGCGGCGCAGTCGTGTCTCCATCGGCGTCAGAAGATCGGCAGCGTGAGGATGGTCGTCACCACGGCGGCGGCGTCATCGCCCGCCTCGACACGGAAGTCGGCCTTGCCGTAGGAGGCGCGCCGCTCGCGATAGAGGGCCGCGAAGCGCTCCGGGTCGCGCGCCAGCGGCCGGTGCGTCTGGCCCTCGATGCGGCGCTTGACGAGATCGAGCGGGCAATCGAGCCACACGGTCACGCCATTTTCACCGAGCAGCCTCACGTTGGCATCGATCGTGAAGGCGCCGCCGCCCAGCGCCACCACGTGAGGGCGCCCGCGCTCGACCATCCCGACGCGCTTTCGAATGGCCTCGCTTTCAATCCGGCGGAACTCGGCTTCGCCGCGCTGCTCGAAGATGTCGAAGATGGTCACCTGCTCGCCGGCCTCGATGTCCTCGTCCGTGTCGGCGAAGTTCCACCCGAGCTCGTCGGCGAGCAGCCGGCCGATGGTCGACTTGCCCGAGCCCATGAAGCCGACCAGATAGATGCCCGGCGTGCGGACCAGCTTGGTGATCACGGGTGATCGTTGGAGATTTCCAGCGTACGATAAATCTTTTCCATCTGCCGGTCGACGAGGCGCGGGAACAGCCGCCAGGCCGCCACGAAGAGCCGGCCGGCGCCCGGCGTCACCACCGTCCGCGCATCACGCTCCACGGCGCGAGCGATCGCCTGAGCGCACTGCGCGGCGCTGATGGTGAAGTATTTCCGGCGGAGTCCTTCGGGCGGCCTGCCTTCGAGAACGTTCTTCTGAAACTCCGTGCGCACGTAGCCGGGACACACCGCCAGGGCGCCGATGCCGAACGGCCTCAGCTCGGTACGCAGGCCATCGGTGATGGCGCACAGCGCGAACTTCGTTCCGCTGTAGAGGGTGAACCAGGGCAGCGGGACCAGCCCGGCGATGGAAGCGACGTTGACGATCAGCCCTGAGCCTTGCCGGCGCATGTGCGGGACGGCGAGTTGCGTCATCGCCACGGCCGCGAAGACGTTCAGCTCGAACATCGCGCGCATGCCGTCGAGCGGCGCGCGGAAGGCCGGCACGTACATCCCCACGCCGGCGTTGTTGATCAGGATGTCGATGCGTCCGAAGCGTTCCACGGTGGCGGCGACGGCGCGCTCGCGGGCCGCCGGATCGGTCACGTCGGCGGGGATGCGCAGGGCTTCGGGGCCGCCGACAAGAGCCAGCTTGCCCGCCGATCGCGCCGCCAATGCGAGCTTCGCGCCACGGCGACGGAACTCCTCGGCGGTCGCCGCGCCGATACCTTCCGAGGCCCCGGTGATGAGCGCTACCTTGCCTGAGATTTCCACGCGCCGCCCATGATACCCCGTGACGTGCCGCGCCCGCGCCAGGCAGCCACGGCGGCACGCGCCCCGGCCAACGCACTCGCGTCCATGGGCGCTTCCAGCTCGGCGCCGGACCGCAGAAACACGATCACGGCGCGGTCGGGCAGCCTCCCGTCCAGCCCCTGGAGCGCGACGGCGTAGAGCTGCGCCTGCACGATGTAGCCCGCTGCGCCGGCCGGCTCCTCGCGCGGGTCGAAGCGGTCGGTCTTGTAGTCGACCAGAACGCGCTCCCCGTCCTCAAACCACAGGTCGATCTGGCCGCGCAGGACCACGCCCTCGATCTCCATCACGATGTCGAACTCGCGCTCGCGGCGAGCGGCCGCGGCGGCACGGCGTCCGAGGTCGCTCGACTGAAAGCGCGCGGCCAGCTCCACGGCCTCCTCGGCGACAGCGGACACCGGAAGTCCGGCCAACAGCCGGTGGACCTGGTCGCCGAGGTCCACGGCGCGCAGATCCCCGCCTACGCTGTCCTCGGAGCGTGGAGCCGGTCGCCCGCCGGCCACGAAGGCCGCGACGTCGGTGATCGCCGCCCATCCATCGCCCGGGTCCTCTTCGACAGGCCGGTCGACCCAGTACGGTTCGCGCTCACCGGATCCGGCGAGCGGCGGGAAGTCGTTCGCCGGCGCGCGCTCTGAGCAGATCACCGCGACGCGCAGTCCGCCGGCCGTCTCGTGCAGCCAACCTTCGGGCTGCACCGCCGAAGGGTCGATCTCCAGACCGCGCGCGACCAGCCCGGGCCACTTCGACATCGCCCGCGGGGTGTGGGCGAAGGACAGCACGAGATGTTCGGCGGCGCGAGTCATGGCGACGTACAAGAGGCGATTCTCCTCCGACTCGGCGCGGCCTTCCTCTTCGGCTTGCGCCGCGCGCCACGCAAGGTCCGCGCAGGCGGTGCCGCCAGCAGGGTCGCGCCAGCGCGCGCCCAGCCGCCCCTCGGAGTCGATTCGAAGCGCGGGCGACCGGTGGTCGACTCCGCGCTGCAACCCGGCCAGGATCACCACCGGGAACTGGAGTCCCTTGGCCTGGTGAATCGTCATGAGGCGCACGGCGTGGGGATCGGAGGGCGGGGCCTCGGGCTCGAGTTCGGCGGCGCGGCGCATGTCGATCTCGGCCAGCACCGCGGCGAGCGGGCGCGGCTCGCGCTCGTGCCAGTCGCGCAGCATGCCGAGGAACTTCTCGATGTTGGCGCGATTGCGCGAAGGGATGAAGGCGTCGTAGGCGGCGGCGTCGAGGAACGGAATCAGGAGACGGTCGGGCGAGAGGTCGTCGCGCAGCTCGCGCGCTTCGGCCAGCAGGCCGCGGAAGGCGTCGAGGCGCGCGCGATCCTCGCCGCCCACCGCGTCAGGGGCCGTATCCATTCCGCCCGCGAGCGCCAGGCGCAGCAGCGTCTCGTCGTCGACGCCCACCAGGGGCGAACGCAGGACGGTGGCAGCGGCGATGCCATCGGCGGGGCCGGCGATCGTGCGGAGGAGGGCGGTCAGGTCGCGCACCTCGCGCGATTCGAAGAACGTGCGGCCGCCGCCCGAGATCGAGGGAATCCCGAACTCGTCGAGGGCCTCCTGCACCGGGACGAGCGCGTTGGCGCTGCGGGCCAGGATCGCGATGTCGCCGAGCCGGAGCGGGCGGAGACTCTCTCCGTCCGGTATGTCGAGCGCTCCTTCCATCTCGCGAATGCGGCGCGCGATCCAGCGCGACTCGACCTGCGCGGCCTCCTCGGCGGCGGCACCACGGCCGATGACGACCTCGACCGACGGCGCCTCCTTCGGCGCGCAGGACCGCGCCGCCACCAGCCGGTGCGTTTCGATGCCGGGCGCGTCGCCGAGAATCGCGTGAACTGCCTCGAGTATCTCGGGGCGGCTGCGATGATTCTCGCGCAGCTCGTCGACGGCCATCCCCGAGCCCGCGAGCGCCGCGCGATAGCGCGCGAAGATCTCCGGGTCGGCGTGGCGGAATCCGTAGATCGACTGGTTGATGTCGCCGACCGCGAAGAACGCTCCGGGCCGCCGCACCAGGTCCATGAGGCGCCATTGCAGCGGATTCGTGTCCTGGAACTCGTCCATCAACACCTGGTCGAAGCCGTCGGCGACGCGGCGCCGGATCTCGGGGTGTCCTTCGAGCAGGGCGATGGTGCGCTCTTCGAGGTCCGAGAAGTCGAGCACTCCCAACTCGCGCTTGCGCTCGCGATAGCCGGCATCGATGCGCGAGAGCGCGTCCAGGAGTACGCCGTGCAACGGCGCGTTGAGGAGGCCAATCCATGACGCGCGGATCTCTTCGAGCGCACCGTCCTTCAGCGCCTGCGCGGCCGCGCGCGCGGCGCTCTCCGTCTTGAGGCGGTTCAACTTGAAGTCGTAAGCGGCGAGCAGGCCGAAGTGGGCTCGCTCCGGCGGCTTCGCGGCCAGGTCGAGCAGCCGGCGCACCCAGGCGGCGAAAGCCGCGTGATCGGGCTTGCCGAGCGGCGGCGGCTCGTGCAGCGCGTCTTCCAGCAGCGTGCGCTGCGGCTCGACCGGATCGGCGGCATCGGAGGGCGCGGCGGTGACGGGGCGGCCGGCGGTGCGCGCCTCGTCGTAGATGGCCAGGAGGGCGTCGGCGAGATCGTCGGAGCGCTCGGTCGCATCGGTGCGGGCGTAGATGGAATCGAGCAGCGCCGCGAAGGCCGCGGGGCGTTCGAGGAAACAGCGGTCGAGCGCGACGTCGGCGCACTCCTTCGCGAGCGCCAGGGCGCGGACCGCGTCCATCACGGCGAACTCGGGATCGAGCGCCGCTGTCACCGCGTTCTCGCGCAACAGGCGCGCGCAGAAGCCGTGGATGGTCGAGATCCAGGCGCGATCGAGGCCGCCGCCGCCGGCCCTCTCGAAGCGCTGCCTGATCTCGGCGGCCGCCTTCTCGGTGAAAGTCACCGCGAGAATGCGGTGCGGCGAGATACGCCGCTCCTCGACCAGCCAGCGGAAGCGCTCGATCAGGACGCTGGTCTTCCCCGACCCGGGGCCCGCCACGACGCAGACGTCCTGCCCGTCGCGGTGCGCGGCGGCGATCTGCTCCGCCGAAAGACTCACGGACGCCCCGCCGCGGCCTTCTTCCCGCCCGACTCGACGCGGCAGGTGTCGCGGTAGGCGCAGTAGACGCACTTGCCTGCATCGGCCGGATCGGGGGCGATGCGCCCTGAACGGATCGCCTCGACCGCCTCGATGACGCGCTCGCGCGACGCCTGGACGAGGCCGTCGATTTCGCCGCCGCGCCAGCCGTCCCAGTGCGCCGCTCCACGAACGGTCGCGAACAGCACGGACCGCACCGGGTGATGCAGCGCCGCGCGCGTTGCCAGGGCGTAGAGGCCGGCCTGAACCGCCGCACCCTCGCGATGCGATCGCATGAGCTGGCTAAGGCGCGTCCTCGGACTGTACTTGTAGTCGATCACCTCGGCGCGGCCGGAGGAATCGAGATCGATGCGGTCGATCTTCCCGCGCATGGCG
Organism: uncultured Solibacteraceae bacterium; assembly: GCA_964515555.1. Taxonomy (GTDB): domain Bacteria; phylum Acidobacteriota; class Terriglobia; order Bryobacterales; family Bryobacteraceae; genus CAZEVY01. The sequence continues at coordinate 6,412 of CAZEVY010000070.1, forward strand.
ATGCCGTCGGCGATCGGAATCTCGAAGGACTGTTCGGTGATGCTGTCCGGCCGCAAAGGATGCTCCGCATCGGCCAGGAACGCCCGCAGGCTGCGCAGCAGCTCGCGCCGCACGGACTCCTTGCGCCAGCCGTTCGCGACTTGCTTCTCACGGCAGTGCTCTTCGAAGACGCCTTCGAGCACCGATTCGGCGAGCAGGGGCGCCTTCGGCAGCGCCGCCAGCACGGCGTGAAAGATCGACCCCTGGGCGAGCGCGCCGAGCGGCTGCTCAGGCTCGCGCAGCCCGAGCGTACGCCTTGCGAAGAACTGGAAGGGGCACTGCAAGAACGACTCGATCGACGACGACGACACAGTCTCGTTGCGGCGCGCCACCGCGGCTCGAAGCTCCTCGGAATAGATGGCCGGTGTGCGCGGCGCCATTACGAGGGACAGGGGCCGCGGGCGAACGTAGAGGGCGCGCCCGACCGGAGCCGCCTCTCCCGCCAGCAGCGACGATTCGGCCGTCTCCGCGCCCGTGGCATCGCGGATCGGATGACTCAACACCAGCGACCCGGTGGCGCGTGACGTGGCGATTTCGAAGAGGAACTCCTCCTCGCGCCGGCGCTCGTCGGAGGCGCGCACCACGACGCCGTGCTCGCGAAGCCGGCGGCGTGCGTCGTCGCCCAGGATGGGGTGCTGACCGTGCCCGGCGGGGAAGCCGCCCTCGTACAGTCCGCACACGAACACGACGGGAAGATCCCATTGCCGCGATTCGTGGACGTCCATCACGTGGACCACGTCGCGCCGCCGGTCCGGCGTCCGCAGGGGCGAAAGGCCGACCACGGTGCGCAGCCGCGCGGCGAATCGCGCCGGCGGAATGCGCTCGTGCGCGCCGCAGGCCGACGCAGTTTCCCGCACGGCGGCCTCGAACGCCTCGAGCGCGGCCTCATCGCGAGGCCGGGGATTCTCCGGGCGCGGCTCGGCGCACCGCGCGATCCATTCCGGGCCGGAAAGCGGCTCACCGCTCATCGCTGCGGTGGCCGCGAGCCGCGATCGCACCAGGGCGCTGGCTTCCAGCGGCTCGGCGAAGTACAGGCGCGCGGGAATGCCGAATCGATCGAACGCCGCCGCGAGAATCGCCGCGTAGGGGGCGCGCCGGCGCATGACGACGCCCATCTCGCGCCACGGGCGTCCGCGAGCGCGCTCATCGAGCATGCGCCGCGCGATCTCCTCGGCCTCCTGCGCCGGCGTCGCGGCGATGAAGCGGCTGCGGACGGCGACGGGCCGCACCGCGGCGCAATCGCGTTCGACCAATCCGCGGGCGCGCAGGCGCACCGCGCTCTGCTCGGACCCTTCCCAGCGCGGCAGCGTCACCACCAGCCCGCACCGCTCGCGGATCGCGGCGAGCAGGTCGAGCTCCGGCTCCGAGAAGTCGAAGAAGCCGTCGACCAGTACGGTCCGCACGTCTCCGGCTCCGGTTCCCCGCAGGCGTTCCGCCGCAATCCGCAGCCGATCCGCGCGCGAAGCCAGCCCGCGCGCGCGCAGCCGCGCGTCAACGGCGCTCCATACCCGCGCGACCGCGTCGCCGGCCGAGTCGCCGGAGATTCGCGCCAGGCGTCTCGCGTCGCATCCGGCCGAGGCGAGCTCCTCAATCAGATCGGCGAGCGAAGACTGGAATCCCGCCATTCCGGCGACCGGCCCGAACAGAGGCGGCGCATCGGCGGCGAGCGCGTCCTCGAGCGCCAGCCGAAGGGTCGCGGCGGAGGCCTGGCGCGGCTCGGGCGCCCAGGCGTCGACGAAGGCGGCCAATGTCTGGATGCGGGACGGGCGAAACACCAGCCCCTCACGCGCCAGGCGGTGACGCAGGTGGTCGGCCATGGTCACGGTGGGAACGATCAGAACCGCGTCGTCGCGGGCGAGACTGTCGCGAAAGAGCGCGAAGATTTGGTGCGTCTTTCCGGATCCGGGCGGACCCGTGAGCAGGAACATTTCTGCGCCCAGTATAGTGGAATCATGTGGCGGCGAATCGCGCTCCTGCTCGTTCCGCTGGCGCTCGCCGCGCAGTCCGACTTCCTGAAGTCGCTCAAGGCGGTGGAGAAGCGGTACAACGCGCCGAAGACGATCCAGGTGGCCTTCCAGCAGACTTATAAGCAGCCGGGGCGGCCGCCGCGTACCGAGGGCGGCGAGCTCTACCTGCGCCGCCCGTCGCGCATGCGATGGGACTACCAGCGTCCGGCCGGGAAGCTTTTCCTGATCGACGGGACATTCGTCTGGTACTACAATCCGGCGAACGGGATTGTGGAGAAGAGCAGGCTCAAGGAGAGCGACGATGTGCGGGCGCCGCTGGCATTCCTGATCGGACGGCTCGACTTCGAGCGCGACTTCAAGGAGTTCCGGCACCGCGTTGAGGGCGGCGATCGGGTGGTGGTCGCGAAGCCGAGGTCCGACAAGGCCCCCTACGACGAGGTGGAGTTCGTCATCACACCGGCGCTCGAGATCCGGCGCCTGGCGATCGCCTCGCCGGACCATTCCAGGACGGAGTTCCATTTCTCGCGGCTCATACTGAATCCATCCGTCGCGGACGAGCTGTTTCGTTTCGAGCTACCGCCCGGCGCCGAGGTGATCGAGATTCACGACGCGGACGCCGGACGGAACTAGACACGACCTCGTAATAGTTTGCGGATGACCGCTTGCTGACGCGCGCTGCTCGATAACACGTACGCCGTGTTTTAGCGCTTGTCTAACGACCCGATCGGGTGCAGACTGTATGACGGAGGGTGCTATGAAGAACGTGACGATTCTCTTTCTGGTTTCCCTGTGCGCCTGGGCACAGGACACGGCATGGCAGGCGCGGCTTCAGTACATCGAGGCCTGCTCCTGCAATCTCTTTTGCCCCTGCTATTTCCAGGGACGCGGCTACCATCAGCACGGCGGCGAGAATTCGTGCAACTTCAACAACGTCGCCCGCGTGCTCGCCGGCAAGCACGGCGCCACGGATCTGACCGGCGTCAAGGTGTGGCTCGCCGGGAATCTGGGGCCCGACTGGAGCAAGGGCGACGCCGACTGGCTGGTGGCGACGTTCGAGCCCAAGGCGACCAAGGAGCAGAAGGACGGGATGATGGCGATCCTCTCCAAGCTCTACCCGGTCAAGTGGAAGTCGTTTCAATCGGACACGTCGGAGATCGTCTGGCAGATCTCGCCGGACGGCAAGACCGCCGAGGCGCGGCTCGCCAACGGAAAGGGCAGCGTGAAGCTGACGCGCTTCGAGGGCGCCGATCCCGGAAAGGCCTCCGAGCTTCACAACGTCAAGTACTTCGGCGCGACCTGGAACGGGCCCTTCAACCTGTACTTCTCCGACCACTTCTACAAAGGCTTCGGCAAATCCTACGACTTGAAGCGCGCCAACGGGTTCACCATCACCGTAGAAATGACGTCGGACGGCAAGCGTGCCGCCGCCCCCAAGCCGCGGACCAAAGCCGATTAGGGATTTCGAAGGAGTTGGATTCGCGGCCGCGCTACGCTGCGGCACGGCGGTACGATGACGGGCGCGGTTACGCCAATCGCCCGCCCGGCGCGATGCGCTCGGCGCCGACGTAAGGGCGCAGCACCTCGGGTATCACGACACCGCCGTCGCGTTCCTGGTAGTTCTCGACGATCGCCACCCAGGTCCGTCCGACGGCCAGGCCGCTGCCGTTCAGCGTGTGGGCGTACTCGGCCTTCCCCTTGGCGGCCTTCGACCGAATGCCCGCGCGCCGCGCCTGGAAGGCCTCGCAGTTCGAACACGAGGATATTTCCTTGTATTCGCCGTAGCTCGGGAGCCAGACCTCGATGTCGTAGGTCTTGGCCGAGGCGAAGCCCATGTCGCCGGTGCACAAAGCGACGGTGCGGTAGGGCAGGCCCAGCTTCTGCAAGACGCGCTCGGCGTCGGCGGTGAGGCGCTCCAGGGCGTCGTAGCTCTGTTCGGGGGTGGCGATCTTCACCAGCTCCACTTTCTGGAACTGGTGCTGACGGATGATGCCGCGCACGTCGCGACCGTGCGACCCGGCCTCGCTGCGGAAGCACGGCGTGTAGGCGCACAGGCTTATCGGCAGACTCGCGGCGTCCAGTGTCTCGTCGCGGAAGAGGTTGGTGAGCGGCACCTCGGCCGTCGGCGCGAGCCAGAAATCGGTTTCGGCGATGCGGAACAGGTCGCCGGCGAACTTGGGGAGTTGGGCAGTCCCGAAGAGGCTGGCGGAGTTGATGAGGAACGGCGGCAGCACTTCGCGATAGCCGTGCTCGCGGGTGTGGAGATCCAGCATGAAATTGATGAGCGCTCTCTCAAGGCGCGCCCCGAGGTCCCAGTAGACGGCGAAGCGCGCGCCGGTCACCTTGGCGGCGCGCTCCAGGTCGAGAATGCCGAGATCGGCGCCCAGGTCCCAATGCGGCTTGGCGGCGAAGTCCAACGGGCGCGGCTCGCCGTGGCGGCGCACCTCGACGTTCGCCGACGCGTCGGGTCCGACCGGCACGGACTCGTGCGGGGTGTTGGGGACGCGGGCGAGCAGGTCGCGATAGGAGTCGTCGAGGGTCTTGGCTTTCGCGTCGAGGCCGTCGATGCGCTCGCCGATAGCGCGCAGCTCCCGCTGCCGGTCGGCGGTGTCCTCGCCCGACTTGCGCAAACGGCCGATCTCGGCGCTCTCGGCGTTTCGCTGCGCCTTGAGGCGCTCGGCCTCGGTGAGAGCGGCGCGGCGCTCGGCGTCGAGGGCGGCGAACGAGGCGGTGTCGAGCGAGTAGCCCCTGGGCGCCAGTCGCGAGGCGATGGCCTCCAGGTTGCCGCGGAAGTGGGCGAGGTCGTACATGCGGATCAGGAGCGGTCGGCGATGGGGGTCCAGGGGAGGCCGGGCGGCGGGCCGCTGTAGTCGGCGCGCGGACGGATGAGCCGGTTGTCGCGAAGCTGTTCGAGGACGTGCGCGGTCCAACCCGACATGCGGCTGACGGCGAAGACCGGCGTGAACAGGTCGATCGGGATTCCGAGCGAGTAGTAGGCCGACGCGGAATAGAAGTCGACGTTCGGCTTCAGGCCCTTGGAGTCGCGGACGGCCTGCTCCACATCGCGCGAGATCTGATACAGGTCCAGGTGATTGGTGCGACGTCCCAGCTCCTCGGAGAGCGCGCGCAGGTGCGTGGCGCGCGGATCCTCGGTGCGGTAGACGCGATGGCCGAAGCCGGGGATCTTCTCCCTACGCTCCAGCTTCTCCCGAACGAGGCGCACTCCGCGCTCGGGGGTCTTGGCCTCGAGCAGCAGACGGATGACATCCTCGTTGGCGCCGCCGTGAAGCGGGCCCTTCAGCGCCCCGATGGCCGCCGTCACGGCCGAGTACATGTCGGAGAGCGTCGCCGCGACCACGCGAGCGGCGAAGGTGGAGGCGTTCAGCTCGTGGTCGGCGTGGAGAATCAACGCCACGTCCATGGCGCGCTCCATCACGGGATCGGGACGCTTGCCGTTCAGCGTGTAGAGGAAATTGGCGGCGAAGCCGAGCGAGGGGTCGCTCTCGACGATGGCCTTGCCGGTGCGCAGGCGATCGTAGGTGGAGACGACGGTGGCCGTGCGCGCGACCAGTTGCACGGCCTTGCGCATGTTCGACTCCGGGGAGGTGTCGCGCGCCTGGGGATCGTGGAGGCCCAGCAGCGACACAGCGGTGCGCAGGATGTCCATGGGCGGGGCGGACGGCGCCGACGCCAGGAACTGAATCACCGGCTCGGGAAGCGCGCGGTTCTTTTCGAGATCGCCCCGAAGCTGATCGAGCTCGGCGCGCACCGGCAGGCGCCCGTACCACAGCAGGTAGACGACCTCTTCGAAGGCGGCCTGCGCGGCCAGCGCGTGAATGTCGTAGCCCGCGTAGCTGAGGACTCCGGCGTCGCCGTCGATGAAGCAGATCGACGATTCCGTGGCGACTACGCCTTCCAAACCCGCGCCCGCGACAGCCATGCGAAGTTCTCATTGTAGCCCGTGCGGGACCCGGATTCGGTGCGCGGTCCAATCGCACGCTCCTGGGCCGGTCGTGTCCACGATCGGCGGCCCAGTGGTCGGGAGCCAAATTGCGAATGAGGCGATACCGTTCGCGCTGGAGCCCCCGCCGGAGTGGCAAGGCGTGCCAGGCGGCGCCGGGCCGGCCGCGCCGACGCGGTTCCGCCGCCGCCGCCCGATGTGCAACCGAGTAGCTGATAAGTGTCCGTTTCTCGCCGTTTTAGCGCCTTCTTTGGCCGTGTGCCGATTATTTGCTTGACACTCAGTTGCATACTGGGTAGACTGCGGATTCGAGACCTCCCATGAGACTTCATACTTTGTTCGCATTGGCGCTGATCGCCGGGGCGTCGTGGGGGCAGTCGGTGCGAGGCAAGGTGTCGGACCCGGCGGGCGAGGCCGTGGCCGGAGCCGTGGTTCAGATACTCGGTTCGCCCGACACGGCGGTCGCCGACGAGCGGGGCGAGTTCCGTTTCGAGCACCTTCGTCCGGGCATGGCCACGCTGCGTGTCAGCTCGAAGAACTTCGAGCCCGTGCAAGCCACCGTCGAGGTTCCCGTTTCCGGCGCTGCCGAGATGTCGTTGCGATTCGCGCGGATTCGGGCGGCGGTCACTTCCATGGAGGTGGTCGGCGACTCCGCCGAGGCGGTGCTGGAAAAGCCGGGATCCGTATTCGTCGTCGCGCGCGAGGAGCTGCGGGAATCGAACGCGATGGATGCAAACGAGTTGCTACGGCGGATTCCGGGAGTGGTGGTCAACGACAACTCCGGACCGGTGGCGACGAGGCTGAACATCGGCATCCGCGGACTGAATCCGGACCGCAGCCGCACGGTGCTGATGCTCGAGGACGGCCTGCCGATCACGCTCGCCCCGTACGGTGAGCCGGAGACCTACTACTCGCCGCCGATCGACCGCATGAGCCACGTCGAAGTCGTCAAGGGCAGCGGCCAGATCGCCTACGGTCCGCAAACCGTGGGTGGCGTGATCAATTTCGTCACGCCCGATCCGCCCGCGAGCAGTCACGCCAGCCTCGATCTTCAGGGCGGGCAGCGCGGCTTCTTCGCCGGCAACGGTTCGATCGGCGGCAGTTCCCGCGATCAGACCGCCGGTTGGCTCTTCAACGTTCTACACAAGCGCGGCGACGGCTTCCGCGACTTCTTCTTCGACATCGACGACTTTCTGGGCAAGTTCACGCTGAGGCCCGCCGAGGCCCACACGCTCTCTTTGAAGCTCGGTTTCTACGACGAGAACTCGAACTCCACCTACCTGGGCCTGACGACGCCGCTCTTCCAGTCCAATCCGAATCTCAATCCGGTTCCCTCCGACTTTCTCAAGGTGAGGCGCGTCTCGGCGTCGGCGTCGCATGCGGCGGCGCTCGGTCCGAGTCTCGTCTGGAGTTCCTCGGTTTTCGCTTACGCGACGACGCGCGACTGGGCGCGCGCCGATTTCGACCGCGCCCCGGCCGCGGGCCGCCAGTATCGGGCCGTGTTCGGCGACCCCGCCACGCCCGGCGGCGCCCTCTTCGTCCGCAACTCCACGCTGAATCGCAACCGGGAGTTCCGAGTGTTCGGCGGGCAGACCGGAGTGGCCTCCCACCACTCACTTGGCAGCGTACGCAACGCGCTCGACGCCGGCGTCCGCTACCTGGTGGAGCGCATGGACGATCAGCAGCTCGAAGGCGCATCCTTCGACGCGCGCACCGGCGCATTGCGCGACGACGAGGACCGCTACGGCCGCGCGTTCTCGGCCTTCGTGCAGAACCGCTTCTTCCTGACGCGGCGGCTCACGCTCACGCCCGGCGTTCGCCTCGAACACTACACCTACGAGCGACATATCCTGCGGGGCGTGGTGGGCGGCGCCTCCACCAGCCTCGACCGCCGCGCCGGCGACGGGGTCACCAAAGCGATTCCGGGCTTCGGCGCCGCTTTCCAGGCGGCGCGCAACGTATCGCTGTTCGCGGGCCTGCACCGGGGTTTCGCGCCGCCGCGCGTCAAGGACTCGATCACCGCGGCCGGGCAGCCGCTCAACCTCGACGCCGAGCTGAGCTGGAACTACGAGGCGGGCGGGCGCGTGCACGCCCATCGCGCGGTGCGCGCCGAGTTCACGTACTTCCGCATGGACTTCCGGAACCAGATCATCCCCGGAGCGCAGTCCGGCGGCGCGGCCACCACGCTGGTGAACGGCGGCGAAACGCTGCACGAGGGCCTCGAGGCGAACCTTCGCGTCGACTACGGCGCGCTGCTGGGGTGGCGCGACGCGCTCTACTCCGACATCCGCTTCATGCACCTGCCCGAGGCCCGGTTTACGCGCCACCCGCTCTATGCCGGGAACCGCCTACCGTACGCGCCGGAGAACACTTTCTCTTTCCTCGCCGGATTCCGGCGCCGCGGCCTCGGAATGCAACTGGACGCCTCCTACGCCGGCAGCCAGTTCGCCGACAACAACCAGACCGCCACGCCGTCGCTGGACGGCACGGTTGGGCTTCTCTCTTCGTATACGTTGTGGAATCTGAACGCCGACTATACGATTCATCGCGAGCGGATCCAGCTACGACCGTACGTGACCGTGAAGAATCTCGGCGACCGGGTGTACATCGCCTCGCGCGCTCCGCAGGGCATTCAGCCGGGGCATTTCCGGCAGTTCAATTTCGGGGTTCGGATGGGATTCTGAAACCAGCGCTACTTGAGCTCGCGAATCGCCAGGTTCCTGAAGTGCATCTCGAGCGGTGGACCGCTGTGCAGTTGCAGCGCGATGAAGCCGGTGCGCTCGACGGCCGAGTCCGTCTCGGTGTAGTCGACCGAGCGGAAGCCGTTCAGGTCGATGGTGATGCGGTCGCCGCGCGCGGTGACGGTCAGCTCGTTCCAGCCGCCGTGCTTCACCGAAGCGAAGGCCTCCGCCGACGGCCCCGCCAGGACGCGATTGCGCCGCGACTCGTCGTAAAGGCAGCCCCAGTACTTCTGACCGATGTCCGCTTGATAGCCGCTGACCTCGTGCGATCCGGGAATCGCCTTGCTGCGGAACTGAATGCCGCTGTTTCCGCGGCCGGACTGGTCGATCATGCGGAAGGTCGCGCGCAGCTCGAAATCGCCATACTGCTTTCGCGTGCGCAGGAAGTCGTTGTACTTCAGGCCGGACGAGACGCCGATGATGACGCCGTCCTCGACGCGCCACAGGCCGGGCGTGTCGACGATCCACTCGTCGAGGTTGCGTCCGTTAAACAGCGGGCGGAAGGCGTCCTGCGCGAGGAGGGCGGTGACGAGGAGGGCGGCCGCGACAGTCATTGCGAAGTCCTCATTGTAGCCCGTGCGGGGCAGTAAGGCCGGTGCGTGACGCCAACCGCGATACAATCCTGAAATGACGCGCTGGGCGGCGTTTCTAGCGGCGCACGCGCTCGCGGGAGTCTGTTTCGCCGGCACGATCGCAGTTACTCCGGCGACCGGCATCGCCGGCTTCGACGCGCGGCCCTTCATGGTGGGCTTCCAGTTCTCGGTCTCCAGCACCATCACGATCGACGGCCTGGCGTATCTCGATCCCTTCGTCGAAGGGCTGGGCGAGGATCACCGTGTCGGGATATTCAACTCGAGTGACGGAAGCCTGCTGCTGTCGGCGGTGGTCCCGGCCGGTCCGGCGACTCCGCTGATCGACGGCTTCTGGCGCGTGGCGCCGGTGACACCCTACGCGCTGACGCCGGGCGTATACGTGATCGGCGGGCAGCAGTCTGGCGCCGTCGCCGACGAGGTGGTACTGTTCGCGCCTTTCGTGTTCTCGATCCCCGAGGTCGCTTACCTGGAAGAGCGGGAGTTGCAGGCGGCGGCGTTCGCGATGCCGACGGGAAACGAGCCGCTGAACGAGCTGGGTATTTTCGGACCGAGCTTCACGGTCGCCGTGCCGGAGCCATCGGCATGGTGGCTCGTGGGTCTGGCGCTGCTGGTCGTAGTAAGTGGCGGAGGAAGAGGGATTCGAACCCCCGGTGGCCTTTCGACCACTGCGGTTTTCAAGACCGCCGCCTTAAACCACTCGGCCATTCCTCCAATCCCAACCTAACGGATTCGCCACGAACCCGCAAGCGGCGGCGCTCCAGTACGACCGGTGAACTTCCCTTCCACGGCGACAGGCGCATGCTACCCTCGATGAGATGAAAGTCGCATGGATTCGCGAGCATGGCGGTCCCGAGGCGCTCCAGGTCGGAGAAGCACCGGAGCCGGCCATCAAGGCGAATGAAATCCTCCTCCGAGTCCGCGCGTCCGCGCTGAATCATCTCGACCTGTGGATTCGCGGCGGACTGCCGGGCCTCAAGATCCCCATGCCACATGTACTCGGAAGCGACATCGCCGGCGAAGTCGTCCGCACCGGCGAGTTGTGCGAGCGGATCAAGCCCGGTCAACGCGTGCTCCTCGCCCCTGGCCTGAGCTGCCGCCAGTGCGCCGCCTGCGCCAGCGGGCGCGACAACGAGTGCCGGCGTTACACGCTGTTCGGGACGTCGATCGACGGCGGCAATCGCGAGCTGATGGCGGCGCCGGAATACGCCGCGATCCCGATTCCCGACGATCTCGGGTTCGAGGAGGCCGCCGCCGCTCCGCTGGTGTTCCTGACCGCCTGGCACATGCTGTTCACCAAGGCGCGCCTTCAGCCGGGCGAGGATGTGCTGGTGCTGGCGGCGTCCAGCGGAGTCGGCATGGCGGCCGTGCAACTCGCCAAGCTGTTCCACTGCCGGGTGATCGCAACGGCGGGCGGGGAGGCCAAGCGCGCGAAGGCCCTACAGCTCGGGGCCGACGAGACGATCGACCATTACGCGCAGGACATATCGGCCGAGGTGCGTCGGCTGACCGCCAAGCGCGGCGTCGACGTGGTGGTGGAGCATGTCGGCGCGGCGACGTGGCCGAAGAGCTGCGAGAGCCTGGCGCCCTCGGGCCGCCTGGTCACGTGCGGAGCGACCACGGGCTTCGACGTCAAGGTCGACCTGCGGTTCCTGTTCAGCAAGCGGCAGGCGCTGCTCGGTTCCTACATGGGGACGCTCGGCGAGCTGCACCAGGTCTTGCAGTTCGTGTTCCGCAAGAAGGTGACGCCGGTGATCGACCGCGTGTATCCGCTCGAGGAAATCGCCGAAGCGCACCGCCGGGTGGAGAACAAGGAGCAGTTCGGCAAGGTGGTCGTGACGCCGTAAGGCGGCGGGCCCGATGCTACCATGAGATCGAATGGCGCCCCCGCGGCCTCCCGCCAGCAGCCTGTCGCGCAGGTCGCTGCTCGCCGTGGCCGCATCCGCCGCGGCGCGCGGTCAGCAGCGGACCTACCCGACCGAGCAGCGCCGCTTTCTGGACGGGGCCACTGAATTCGAGGTCACTCGACTGACCGATCCGGCGCACGCCAGCGTGCTCCCGGCGTATTACTCGCGGGCGGTCGCGCGGCGGGGCAACGCGATGCTCTATGCCGGCGATCGCGGCGGGTCGTGGCAGGCCTACCTGATGGATCTGAAGTCGGGAGTCAGCCGGCTGCTGTCGGAAGCAAAGTCGCTCGACCCGGCCACACTGACGCTCAGTCCCGATGACCGCAACGCGTACTACCTGGACGGCCCCGCGCTCTGGCAGATCCACATCGGCTCACAGCGCGCGCGCGAAGTGTATCGCGTGCCGGACCCCTACGCGCCGGGGCCCGGCTTCAGCCTGCTCGAGACGGGACTGTACGCGCTGTTGTCCGAGACGGCCGGCGGCGCGTGGCAGCTTCGCCAGGTGAACCTGGTAAAGGGAACGGCGGTAACGGTTCTGAAGTCGGACTCGCGCATCGAGCATCCGCTGGCGAGGCCGCGCCGCGCGAGCGCGCTCTACCGCGGCGACGACAACTCGCTCTGGCTGGTGCATCTGGACGGGCAGTCCAATCGCAAGCTCGCGCCCGCCGCCGGGGTCACGGGACCGGCACGCTGGTCGCCCGACGGCCGCACGATCCTCTATCTGAACTTCCCCGACGACCGGACGAAGCTGAAGAATCTGCGCGAGCTGAACCCGGACACGGGTGAGGATCGCATGATCGCGCCCACGACGCAGTTCGTCAACTTCGGCGTCAATGGCGACGCCTCGGTGTTCGTCGGCGCCAGCGGCAGCCAGGCCTCGCCGCACGTGCTGCTGCTGCTGCGCGCCACCCGGCGCGAGATGACGCTGTGCGAGCATCGTTCGCCGGAACCGGCCGCGGTGGCGCCGGTGTTCTCGCCCGACAGCCAGCGCATCTACTTCGCCAGCGCGCGCGCGGGCAAGCCCGCCATCTACTCGATGACGATCGAGCGGCTGGTGGAGAAGACCGAGTCGGAGCCGACGGAGTGGAAGTAGGCGCCCGGTTGGCGCGGCCTCACTGGACCGAGGTACCCGAGGTGTCGAAGTCGTAGCCGCGCGGGCCCACGCTGCTGAGCATCTTGCGCTGCTGCTTGCCGTGGTACATGCGTTGGTCGGCGATCGCCAGCAGTTGCTCGGCATCGCCGCTGTCCTCGGGATAGCGCGCCTGGCCGACGCTGAGCGAGACGTGCGAGCCCGGCACCGCCTCCCGGCTGGCGTCCTCAGAGACGCGGCATAGCTGCGACGTCTTCAGCGCGGCGTCGTCTTCCTTCATTCCCGGCATGAGGACGACAAACTCGTCGCCGCCCATGCGCGCCACGTAGTCGTACTCGCGCACCGAAACGCGCAGAGCCTGGCCCACGGCGCGCAGCACGTTGTTGCCTTCCAGGTGACCGAAGCGGTCGTTGACCTGCTTGAAGCCGTCCAGGTCGCAGACCAGGATGGTGAGCGTCCCGCCGAGGCGGCGGCAGCGCGCCAGCTCGCCGTCGAGCTGTAGCTGGAGGGCGCGGGCGTTGGGCAGGCCCGTCAGGAAGTCGGTGGAGGCCGACGCGGCAGCCTGCTCGTACTTGAGGGCGTTCTCGATCACCGAGCCGAGCTTTGCGCTGACGGCCTGGAGGATGCGCAGGTCGTCGCGGTTGAATGCGTCGCGCTCGGTGCGGCACAGCAGCAGCACACCGGCGAGCTCCTGGATGCCGGGCAGCGGCACCGCCAGGGCCGAGCTGAGATTCGGCAGCCGGCCGGCCTCCTTGCCGCCACCGAGTTCGAGCGTCACGTCGCCGTTGAGAATGGGCTTGCGGTTCTGGGCGACCCAACCCGACAGGCCGTGTCCAAAGGGAATCTGGCGCGCGAGGAACAGCGACATCGCCTGGCCGGAGGCATAGCGGGCGTGCAGCCGGTCCTCGACGGCGACGTAGATCACCAGGCAGTCGAAGGCGACGATGCGTTTCAGGCGGCCGGCGAGCATCGAAAGCGTCTCGTCGAGGTGCAGGGAGTTGCCCAGCTCCTGGGTGAGCGAGAGCAGGTCCTGGGCCTCGCGGCGCGCGGCCGCGATCGAGCTGAGGAAGTCGCCTTCGGCAGGCCCCGCGGCGGTGGAGGGCGCCAGGGCGCGCGATCCGCCTGGGGCAATCAGCTCGGCCGGGACGCCCTCGGCGGAGCGCGCCGAGGCCTCCAGCTTCACCTCGAGATCCTTGTAGCGGCGTCCCAGGATTTGCACGATACGCGGATCGAAGCTCACGCCGGCCTCGGCCGAGATGCGGTCGATGGCCTCGCCGATGCTGAGCGCCTTGCGATAGGGGCGGTCGGAGATGAGCGCATCCAGGCAGTCGACCACCGAGAGGATACGCGCGCCCAAGGGAATGGAATCGCCCTTGATGCCCGCGGGATATCCGCCGCCGTTCCATTTTTCGTGATGAAACCGAACCATGGGCGCGACCGCGTATGGGAAGTTCACGCGCTCCAGGATTTCGGCGCCGACCACCGGGTGGATCTTGATTTTCTCGAACTCCTCGCGCGTGAGGCGGCCGGGCTTGGAGAGGATGTGCTCGGGAACGGCCAGCTTGCCGATATCGTGCAGCAGCGCGGCGGCCTGCAAGGCGTCCAGTTCCTCGGGCGTCATGCCGAGCTCCTTACCGATCTCGACCGAGAAGAACTGCAAGCGCGGCAAGTGCATGGGACCGGTCTGGTCCTTGGCTTCGATCGCCAGCGCCAGAGCTTCGATGGTGCGCAGGTGCAGCGCCGCCATTCGCTCCAGGTGGGCGCGCTGACTGGAAAGCCGGCCCAGGTAAAAGTGGAATCCCGAGTAGGCGACGAAGACGATCGGCAGCAACAGCAGCGACGCCTCCCAACCGAACGACCGGTTGATCCACTGCATCAGCCCGGCGAAGGCGGCCCCCGCGAGATAGTACGGGAACGCCCAGAAGTTGCATTCCTGCCAGGCGCTCGCAAGCCGCCTGCCCTGTCCGAGTGTCATCACTGCCGCCACCGGAAAGGTGTTTAGCGCGTAGAGCACGGTCGCCGCCAGCGCGAGAGTCAGCAGTGCGTTGAGGTTCTGGCTCTTGGCCCAGGCCGAGTGATAAACCGAACTGCAAATCGAGACCGCGACGGCGGCATTGGAGACATGGAACAACACCGGAATCCGCACCCGGCTCTCGCGGCCGTGCAACGCGCTGTGGACCCAGGTGCTCGCCGCCGCCACGACCAGCGTCTCCTGGACGGTCATCTCGGCGACTCCGATCAGCACGAAGATGAAGGTGCCGGAGATGGAGCTGGTCGCCTGCGGGACGTTGACTTTGAGGCCGGCGGTGAGCAGCGCCAGCAGCAGGTATACGTAGAACCGGGACGGATTCTGCGACTCCCAGCCCGACAGTCCGGTGATCAACACCGACAGGCCGAGAGCGATCATCACTCCCGTAAAAGCCTTAGTTCTGGTGTTTCCGCTTTCCAAAATAGACCTCGACCGTTGGCCTCGGCCGATTTGCTTATCCTGATTGTCCTCGGCAGAATCGCGGAGGCCAATAGCGGAAAGATGCATATCGGGTGGGCGAAAACCCCGAGCAGGCGGCCGGGGAATCCCCGAGTTGGAGGCGGCGTTCGCCTGAGGAGGCCCCAGGCGATCGGGGCGCGAGGTGTGACCCGTTGAGCGCGGCGCGTTGGCTTGAACCGCCGCGACCCGCTGTGACACCATGGATTCACCATGGCGACCTACTCGACCGCCGCGCCGATGGCTATCGGCGCCGAACGCTCGGCCGCCATTCCGTGGTACGTGTGGTGCTCGACGCTGGCGGTGACGTCGGCGATGGCGGGCGTCCACTGGGACATCTCCTGGCATCGCTCGATCGGCCGCGATACCTTCTGGACGCCGGCGCACATCGCCATCTACTTATGCGGCGTGCTGGCGGGAATCTCCTGCGGCTACCTGATCCTGGCGACCACCTTCGGCCGCATCCCGGCGCTGCGCGACGCCTCGGTGCGCATGTGGGGATTCCGCGGACCGCTGGGCGCCTTCATCGCGGCCTGGGGCGGGGTCGCCATGCTCACATCGGCGCCTTTCGACGACTGGTGGCACGGCGCTTACGGCCTGGACGTGAAGATCCTCAGCCCGCCGCACTCGGTGCTGGCGGTGGGGATTCTCATGGTCGGCGTCGGGTCGCTGCTGCTGGTGCTGGGGGCGATGAATCGCGCGGAGGGCGACGTACGGCGGCGCCTGTATTGGGTCTACGTCTATCTCGCCGCGATGATCGTGATCAACGCCGCGGTTGTGATTCTGGAGTACGCCTCGCGGGTGATCATGCACTCGTCGATGTTCTACCGCGTGCACATGATCGCCATTCCGCTGATCCTCATCGGCGTGGCGCGGGGCGCGTCGGGACGCTGGGGCGCCACGCACGTCGCGGCCATCTACATGGTCTTCTGGGCGGCCATTAACTGGATACTGCCCTTGTTCCCCGCGGAGCCGAAGCTCGGACCCGTGTACACGCGCGTGACCCACTTCGTGCCGTCGTATTTCCCGCTATTGCTGGTGGTCCCGGCGGCGGTGCTCGATTGCATGTGGTCTCACCGGCCAAGCTGTCCGTCCTGGAAGACCGGCATTGCCTCCGGCGTCGCATTCTTCGCGTCGTTCGTCGCCGTACAGTGGCCTTTTGCGAACTTCCTGATGTCGCCCTGGGCGCGCAACTGGTTCTTCTACACCGGCGCGAGCGACTATGGCGACCGTCCGACCAGTTACGAATCGCGCAACGTTTTCTTCGACTGGGACCGCTCCTCCGGCGACTTCTGGACCGGCATGGCGATCGCGCTGGCGACGGCGGTGGCGACCTCGTGCCTCGGCATCCTCTGGGGCGGCTGGCTGCGCCGGGTCCGGCGATGAAGCGCGCGGTGCTGTATCTGCTCTGCGCCGCCGCGCTGACGGCCCACGTCGGCAGCCCGGACGTTTTCTTCGAGGGCGCCGCCGGGCCGTATCCGCTGTTCGTGACGATCCGGCCGCCGGCGGTGATCCCGGGAGTCGCGGAAATCGAAATCCGGTCGTCGGCGACCGATATCCACGAGGTCCACATCACGCCGCTGCCGCTCACCGGCGAAGGCGCGAAGTTCGCGCCCACACCCGACCTGGCCGCGCGCTCCAAGGACGACCCTCAGTTTTACACCGGATCGCTGTGGATGATGCAGTCGGGCTCGTGGCAGGTGCGGGTCGCGGTTACGGGAGAACGCGGACGCGGGCAACTGGCGGTGCCGGTGCCGGCGGTGGCGCTGCGAACCTCCGGCATGCAGACGACGCTCGGCGCTATGCTCTTCGGCCTGATGATGCTGCTTTCGTGGGGCGCGGTGAGCATCGTGGGCGCGGGAGTTCGCGAGGCGCGGCTCGAGCCAGGCGCCGAACCGCGACCCGAGGATCGAAGGCGCGCGCGGCGCGTGATGGCGGCCACCGCGCTGGTCGTCGCCGGACTCCTGTATCTCGGCAACGCCTGGTGGAAAGCCGAGGCCGGCGCCTACGACCGCTACATTTACAAGCCTCTCGAAATGTCGGCGTCGCTCGAGGAGGGCAAGCGCCTCGTGCTGAAGCTGCGCGACCCCGGCTGGCTGCGCGGACGCAGCATCGACGACTTCATCCCCGACCACACGCACCTCATGCACCTGTTCGCGATGCGAACGCCGGAGCTCGATCGCGTGTTTCACCTGCATCCGCGCATGACGGCCTCGGGAGTCTTTACGCACGAGCTGCCCGACATGCCCGCGGGCCGCTACCAGCTCTTCGCCGACGTGGTGCACAAGGGCGGCTTCCCGGAGACGATCGTCGCCGAGATCGACCTGCCCGATATCGCGGGCGGCCCGCTGGTGGGCGACGACTCGTCGGGCGCCGCGCCGCCGATCTCGTCGGCGGATTACGAGCGCGTGGTGGCGCCGCTGGCGGACGGGTCGCGCATGCTCTGGCAGCGGCCCAGCGAGGCGATCGCCGTGAAGCGCCCGCAGGCGTTCCGGTTTCAGATCGTCGATAAGGACGGGAAGCCGGCGACGGACATGGAGCTGTACATGGGGATGCCGGGGCACGCGGCTTTCGTGCGGTCGGACCGCAAGGTGTTCGCGCACGTGCACCCTTCGGGATCGGTGCCGATGGCGTCGCTGGCGCTGGTGTCCGAGGATCCACACGCGGGACACGGCGCCGCGGCGCTTCCGCCGGCGGTGGGGTTTCCTTACGGTTTCCCGGAGGCCGGGTCGTACCGGATCTTCGTGCAGGTACGGAAGTCGGGGAAGGTGCAGACGGGCGCCTTCGACGTGAAGGTGCGGTAGTCGCCGCCCTCGCCGGCGTGATATTCCGCGCCGCACGGCACTAAGACAATAGACCCCTTGCGCCCGTCGCGACGGCGCAGAGCGCGCGGGCGTTCGCGTAGATTATAGAGAGGAGTGCAGGTGAGTCCGGAAGACCTTTGCATGGGCTGCATGGAGGATCGGAGCGGCTCCGACGTCTGCATGCGCTGCAACTGGCGCGAGGGCACGCCGGCCGATTCGCCGCTCTATCTTCCGCCGCGGACGATCCTGAAGGAGCAGTACCTGGTCGGGCGCGTGCTCGGCCACGGCGGCTTCGGTATCACCTACCTCGGCTACGACATCCACCTGGCGCGCAAGACGGCGATCAAGGAATACATGCCCAACGGCGTCGTCAGCCGCGCGTCGGGACAGACCAATGTCACTGTCTTCGGCGGCCAGGCGCGGCAGGACTTCGAGTTTGGCCTCGAGAGATTCCTCGACGAAGGCCGCGTGCTGGCGCGCTTCCAGAACCATCCGGGCATCGTCGCCGTCCTGAACTTCTTCCGCGAGTGCGGCACCGCCTACCTGGTGATGGAGTACCTGGACGGTGCGCCCTTCGACAGCTACCTCACGCGCAAGGGCGGCCGCATCAGCTTCGAGAAAGCCATCCGCATCATGATGCCGGTGATGGACGCGCTGCGGGAGGTCCACAAGGCCGGCATCCTGCATCGCGACATCAGCCCGGACAACGTCTACATCCTCCGCAGCGGGCAAGTGAAGGTGATCGACTTCGGCGCGGCGCGCTACGCACTCGGCCAGCAGAGCAAGGCGCTCTCGATCATTCTCAAGGAAGGCTACGCGCCCGAGGAACAATACCGCAGCCGCGGCAACCAGGGACCCTGGACCGACGTCTACGCCTGCGCCGCCACCATCTATCGCGCCGTGACCGGCGAGATCCCCACTCCCGCGCTCGACCGTGCGCGCACGGACGATCTTAAGCGTCCGTCCGAGATGGGGGTCGACGTGGCGCCCCTGGCCGAGAACGCGCTCATGAAGGGGCTGGCGGTCGACGGCGCGCATCGATTCCAATCGATGGCGGAGTTCCAGGCGGCGGTGACCGGGTCGGCCCCGCCCGTTCCCGAGCCGTCACCCGACCCGACGCCGGTCCCTGCCCCGATCCCCGTCCCGCCGCCGGTTCCGCCGATTCCGCCACCGCTGCCGAAGGCAGGCTATCCGCCGTGGCTCCTCAAAGTGGCCGCGGGCGCTTTCGGCGTGCTGCTGCTGGCCTACGCCGGCAAGCGCGCCTTCGGGCCTTCGGACGCCACCCCGACGCCGATCCCGTCGCCGGCGCCTTCTCCCACTCCGACGCCGGCGCCCATACCGTCACCTGTCCCTACACCCGTCCCGACTCCGGTCCCTGCCCCGGTGCCAACGCCGGTGCCGTCTCCCGTGCCATCTCCGGTGCCAACTCCCGACCCGACGCCGGTTCCGCGACCGAAGCCGATCGACGAAGCGTCCAACTACACGGGTCTCATGGATCAGTCGCAGCGGGCGCTGCGTGCGCGCAACTACGTCCAGGCGCAAGCGCTGGCGACGCAGGCTGTGCGGCTCGATCCGTCGAAACCGGCCGCTTATGACATGCTCGGCTACATCGACCTGTACTACAACGGCGATCCGCGAGGCGCCGAGCAGCACATGCGCACGGCCATCCGCAACGGCGGCAGGGCCACCTTCCTGGTGCGGCACGATCATCAGAACATGACCTTCGCCGACGCCTGCACCGGCTACCTGACGATCAGCCGCAGTGGCGTGAACTTCGCCAGCAATCGCGGCGATAACTTCGCCGCGCGCATGGCCGACATCCGGGAAGCGAGGAACAACAAGGGTCTGCCGTTCGGACTGAACACCTCGCCCAACTTCCGCGGCGCGCCGGAGCGGTACACCTTCCACATCAAAACCTCGTCGAAGAACTACAACATGGCGGGCACCAGCCAATTCCGCAAGGAAGAGGCCAACCTGATCGTGGCGCTGATCGGGCGCGACTGACGAACTACCCGGGAGCGCCGCGAGAAGCGAGCGAGGGGATCCGGTGGTAGAGTGCAAACATGTCGACTCCATCGATTCCCATCTCGCGCCGGGCGATCCTCGGCGCGCCGCTTGCGGCGGCGGTTCCGGCGCCGGCGCAGTCCCCGGCCCCTTCGGGACGCATCCGGCTCGCGGTATCGACATACTCGTACTGGCACTTCCGCACGGAGCGGTACCCGATCGAGCGGGTGATCGAGAACGCGGCGCGGCTAGGCTTCGACGGCGTGGAGATTCTGCATCGCCAGATGGCCGAGGAGTCGCCGGCGTACATGAACAAGCTGAAGCGGCAGGCGTTCTCCCTGGGGCTCGACCTGGTGATGCTGTCGATTCACCAGAACTTCGTCTCGCCCAAGGCCGAGGAGCGAAAGAAGAACGTCGACCACACGAAGCGATGCATCGACCTGGCGTCGCAGATGGGCATTCCGGCGATCCGGCTTAACTCCGGCCGATGGAACACCATCCGCTCATTCGACGAGCTGATGAAGGTGAAGGGGAACGAGCCGCCGCTCGCGGGATTCACCAATGACGATGCGTTCCAGTGGTGTATCGAGTCGATTCAGGAGTGCCTGCCGCACGCCGAGCGCGCGGGGGTCGTGCTGGCGCTGGAGAATCACTGGGGACTGACGACGAAGCCCGAGGGCGTGCTGCGGATTCACAAGGCGGTCGGGTCGCCGTGGCTGGGCGTGAATATGGATACGGGGAATTACGACGGGGATCCGTATCCGCAGATCGAGATGCTGGCGCCGGTGGCGACGATCGTACAGGCGAAGACGTATTACGGCGGCGGCGAGTGGTACACGCTGGACCTGGATTATCCTCGCATCGCCGGGATCCTGCGGCGGCACGGGTTCAGAGGGTATGTGTCGCTGGAGATGGAAGGGAAGGAGAATCCGGAGACGGCGGTGCCGAAGAGTCTCGAGGTGCTGCGGAAGGCGTTCGGATAGTTACAGGCGCAGCCGGATGTAGATCGCTCCGGGAGTCGCTTGGGCGAGGTGCGCTTCGCAGCGCTCGAATCCCATGCGCTCATACATCGCCAGCGCGCGCTCCATCACCGGCATGGTGTCGCCGACCAGCTCGCGATAGGCCGCCGCACGGGCCTCGGCGATGATGGCCTCCATCAGGCGGCGGCCGAGACCGGAGCCGCGGAAATCGGGCCGCACAAAGAGGCGCTTGGCTTCGCAGCGCGTCTCGTCGACGCGGCGCATCGCGACGCAGCCGGCGGCGCGGCCATCGGCCATGGCGATGAGGAGCCGGCCCGAGGGCGGCGCGTAGTCGCCGGGAAGCCGAGCGATCTCGTCGCCGAAGCCCTGAAAGCAGGGCGTGAATCCGAAGGAATCCCAGTACTCCTGAAACAGCTCGCGCACGGCGGCGAGATCGGCGGGCGATGCCGCGGCGCGGATCTCCTCCACCTCAGGCCTCGATAAAGGTGACCTTGTTGATCTCGCGCAGGGTCGACATGCCACGCCGCGCCTTGTCGATGGCGGATTCGCGCAGGAAGGTCATGCCCTCGTCGCGGGCGGCGCGCTTGATCTCCGAGGCCGGCCGGCGGTCGAGGATCATCTCGCGGATGCGCTCGGAGAGGTCGAGCAGCTCGTGGATGGCGGTGCGCCCGCGGAAGCCGGTGCCGCCGCATTCGAAGCATCCGGCGCCCTCGTAGAACGGATGGTCGCGCCATTCCACGGGATTGAGTCCGCTTTCCACGAGGTACTCGTCGGGATAATGGACCTGCTTTTTGCAGAATTCGCAAATCAGGCGCACCAGCCGCTGCGCGAGAATGCAGTTCAGCGCCGAGACGAAGTTGTACGGCTCGACGCCCATGTTGAGGAACCGCCCGAGCACGTCGAGCACGTTGTTGGCGTGCACGGTGGTGAACACCAGGTGCCCGGTGAGCGCGGCGTTG
>CAZEVY010000071.1:0-27707 GCA_964515555.1 uncultured Solibacteraceae bacterium
AGTGTTCGCGGCGGAACTTCATGTTGTCGCGCAGGTAGTCGAAGCCGAACTCGGTGTTGGTGCCGTAGGTGATGTCGCAGGCGTACGCGGCGCGGCGCTCGGCGTCGTCCAGGTCGTGGACGATCACCCCGACGCTCATGCCGAGGAACTTGTAGAGGCGCCCCATCCACTCCGAGTCGCGCTTGGCGAGATAGTCGTTGACGGTGACTACGTGAACGCCCTTGCCTTCGAGCGCGTTGAGGTACACCGGCAGCGTTGCGACCAGCGTTTTGCCCTCGCCGGTCTTCATCTCCGAGATCTTGCCCCGATGCAGGACGATGCCGCCGATCAACTGCACGTCGAAGTGGCGCATGTTGAGGACGCGCCGCCCGGCTTCGCGGCACACGGCGAAGGCCTCGTAGAGAATGTCGTCGAGCGCGGCGCCCTGGGCGAGGCGCTCGCGGAATTCGGCGGTTTTGGCGGTCAGCTCGGCGTCGGAGAGCGCCTGCATTTCCGGCTCGAGCGCGGTGATGGCATGCGCCATCGGGCGGAGTTTCTTCAGCTCGCGCTCGTTCTTCGTCCCGAAAATCTTGGCGAGGATGGGATCGAGCATGGCGGCGTGGGTCTACCTTGATTCTACACGACGGGCTCGTTGAAGGGCCGCCCGGCGCGCGTGATTGTGCGTGTACACGTTGTTTTCCCGGTGGTCCCGCACGGCGCCCCGGCGGTGCGCCGGCTGCGATATAACAGTTGGCTATGAAAAAGTACATCGCCGAGTTTGTGGGGACCTTCGCGCTCGCGCTCGCCGTGGGCCTCTCGATCACGGGCAAGTTTCCGGTGCCGACCCCGGTGATCGCCGCGCTGACACTGGGCGTCTCGGTCTACACGCTGGGTGCGATCTCGGGGACGCACATCAACCCCGCGATCACCATCGGACTGCTGTCGATCGGCAAGATCTCCGTCAAGGACGCGCTGGTGTACGTGGCCGTGCAGCTCGCCGCCGGCGCGACGGCGATGATGGTCGCCGGAGCGATCGCCACCAAGCCGGCCGCGGGAGGCGCCGACAGCGGCCTGATCTTCGCCTGCGAAGCGCTCGGCACGTTCTTCCTGGCGACCGGGGTGGCGTCGGTGGTGCACGGCAAGGCGCCCTCGCCCGCGGCGGGGCTGACGATCGGCGGCTCGCTGCTGCTCGGCATCTCGCTGGCGGCGGTGGGATCGAACGGCGTGCTCAACCCGGCGGTGGCCGTCGGAATCGGCTCGGTGTCACTGACCTACCTGCTCGCGCCGGTCGTGGGCGCGGTGGTCGCGATGCAGCTCTATCGTGTAATCGCGGCGGATTGACCCGCACCGGAGCTACTGCCGGTCGAAGACGACTACGGCTTTGTACTCCCGGCCCTTCTCGTCGACGCCCGTGGTGGTGACGGTGAGTTCCTTCCCGTCCGCCGAGACCGCGTACCGGCCCCGTCCGACGACCTTTCCGTCTTTGCGGCCGGTCATCTCGAAGCTGCGCGCGTCTCGCGTCGCGGCGGCGGTGAAACCCTCCGGAGCGCCCTGTGCGGGACGTTCCTTACCGTCGGCGATGAACTCCTGGGTCGACGACACGGCCTTGCCCGCCTGATTCACGCCTTCGATGGCGAGCCGCACCTTGCCGCCCTCCACCTCGATGCGCAGGCTGGCCTGCGAGAACTTGTGGTTGGGGTCGCGCTGCGACTTCTCGAGGTTCGCCTTCCAGGAGCCGGCGATGGGATCGGCGGCGAACGCCAGGCCGGCGGCGAGACACGCGATCGCCAGGCGCCGCGTCATTCCACTCCCTCCGACGCCTCCCGCCGGCCGGCCGGGCGTCCGGCCCCGAGGTGGTTGTAATGCATGATGGCGTTGAGCAGCAACATGTGGCTGCCCTGCGTCTGATGACGCCACATCGGGTTGTTGGAGAACAGCAGCACGTGCCCCTTGCCGCGCGGCACGTCGACCACGGCCGGCTGACCCGCCAGCTCGCGCCCGCCCGCCAGCATCCCTGCGACGAGCAGCTCGCCTTCCGCCGCGAAGCGCACCACGACGCGCGGGCGCTCGGCCGCCGAGGGCAGCAGCCCGCGGACCTGCTCCCGGAGATCGTCGGGGACTTCGTCCGATCCCGGCGCCTGCGGCTGCCGCGGCGGCGCGACGAACAGCGGCCGTCCCTGCGGAACGTCGGCATCCGGCCCGGTCGCCGATCCACGCCCGCTGGTGCGCGCCACCGGTCCCTGCTGTCCGCCGCCTCCGCCTCCGCCGCCGAACTGGAGTCCGCCCGTGGCGCTGACGCGGAAGATCGGTCCGCTGCTGTACTGCACGGCGAACTTGTCGGGATAGCCGTAGGCGACCGGCGACCGTTTGTCGGCCACGCTCGCCAGCAGCACGCTGCCGCGCGCCTGCAACTCCCGCGCCGGCGCGATCGTGACGCCCTCGATCAAACCGTAGTCGATGGGAATCGACGCGTTGCCGGTGATGGTGACGAACAGTCCGCCGTCGTCGATGAAGCGCTGGAGATTCAGCAGGCCCTCCAGTCCCATTCCGCCACGAGTGTCGTCGGTGAGGTCGGGCGACTGCGCGATGTTCGGCCCCAGGGCCGCGTTCCAGGGGATCGGCTGACCGCGCATGGGCGTACCGTTGACGATGCGTTGCGAGGTCCCGTTCACCGGGCCGAAGACGATCACGTCGAAGCGCTCGCGCAGGTTCGCGGTCTTGCGCAGCGTGTGGTCGGAGATATAGGTGTAGGGGATCTGCTGGCGGTCGAAGGCGTAGCGGAACCAGCCTTCGTTCTGCGTGTTGGTCCAGGTGTGCACTAGCGCGACGCGCGGCTCGGCGAGCTCGTGCGTCGGGGCATTCGGCGTCTGCTCGACGGCAGCGACCGGCACGCCGAGGTCGGCCGTGGCGCGTTCCAGGCGGGCGCGCAGGTCGCCGGGGTTGCCGTCCTGCTTGACGATCAGCGACCCCGCCGCAAATGTCTTTCCATTGACCTGGAAAGCGTCCTCGGCGGCATGGACCTTGAGGCCCTTGAGCCGGAAGCGAAGCGTCGCCAGCGCGTTCTCGGCGTTGTGCGCCACCAGGTAGGCCGCGGCCTTCTGCGGCCCTTCGACCGCGCCCGGAATGCGCACCGGCGTCGTGACCGGCGTCATGGCGGCATCGAGGATGGCCTTGTCGGTTACGCGCATCGTGTTGACGTTGCGCAGCGGGCCGTGCGACCAGCCGGTGTCGTCATAAGGGCGCGGGTCGTTGACGCTGTAGTACTGTTTGTCGAGGAGCATGTCGGCCATGCGGCTGTAGGGCTGGTCCATGCGGATCACGTAGCTGCCGGCGGCGAGATTGTGAGGCTTGGCGATGGCGGCGCTGAGCCGGTGAATCTCGACGCCGTGCTGGCCGAGCAGGTTCACCAGGTCGGCGGATTCGAGCGGGCGCGGGTCGTCGCCGGGAATCACCCAGGCGGCGGGGCCTTCCTTGACGGCTTTTTCCACCGACCGGCGGCTCTTTTGATAGAAATTATCGAGGAATAGCTTCTTATTGGTGGCGAAGTAATTCATCGCGAGCAGCAGCGCGCTCTGCATGAGGTTGGTGTTGTTGCGCTGCGACCAGCGCACCCGCGGGAGCGGCGGATTCGGACGGAACCAGGTGCGCGTGGTGGAGGCGGCGGGTATGGTGCGCTCCACCGTGTCGGCCCCGCGTCCCCCGAAGGTCTCGTAGAAGCGCCCGATCGCGTTGTGGCCGTGCGCCGCGGTGAACATGTAGTTGGCCGCCCAGCCGTCGTAGAAGCCGTGCGTCCACACGCCGGGAACGCCGCGCTTGGTCATCTCCTCGATCTCGTGATAGGCGAGCCGGTGCCACTCGTTGACGACGATGGGGTCGAGCCAGGCGTTGTACGGCCCGGTACCCGTCGAGGTGTACAGAAACGGGACCGATTCGTGCAGGTCATGCAGCACCTGCGGACGCCATTCGAGAAAGGTGCGCAGAACGAAGCGGCTGAGCTCGAGCGTCAGCGCCATGCCGTCGCGATTGTTGTCATGCGCGACGTACTTGCCCCAATAGAGCAGGCTGGGAGCCTGGCGGCCGGGGTTGGCCTTGCGCCAGTTGTAGAGATCGACCTGCTTGTCGCGCCCGTCGACCTCGATGACCGGGGTGATCATGACGATGCTGTTCTTGCGGATCGTATCGATAAAGGGCGTCTCCTGGACCGCGAGGCGATAGGCGAGCTCCATCAGCATCTCGGGCGATCCGGTCTCGGGCGAGTGGATGGCGCCCGTCGCCCAGTAGATCGGCAGCGCTTCCTCGATCGTCGCCGCGGCCTGCGCGGCTGTGATCTTGCGCGGATCGGAGAGCCGGTTGGTGAGCGACTTGTAGTGATCCAGACGGCGTATGTTGGCCTCGTCGGAGACGAACACGATCATGAACTCGCGGCCTTCTTCCGATTTTCCCTGCGTGAACACCTTCACGCGCGCCGACGCCTTTTCGAGCTCGCGCATGTAGCGGTAGATGTCTTTCGTGTAGGTGAGCTTGTTCGGCGACCCGGCGATGTAGCCGAGGACCTTTTCGGGCGTCGGCACGGTGCGCGATGCGGGCAGGTGGTCGACAAGTTCGGTGAGGAAGAACGGCTCGGTGGTGTATTCCTTGATCTTCGCCGTGTAACCGGCGTCCTGTGGCTGCTGCGCGCCGAGCGGCGCAAGGGCGAGGATGATGGTGGCGGCGACGAATCGCATGGGGGCCTCCCTGGGGTTGTCTTGGCTATCATAGGGCATCCTGCGCGCGATTACGAAGACGGTATGACTCGCATCGCCCTCGCGCTCCTGCCAGCCCTGGCGTGGCCCGCCACCTGGCGCGAGACCGCCTCGCCGCACTTCCAGCTGGTGACCGACTCCTCCGAGCGCACCGCGCGGGAAATGGTCGTCCGCCTGGAGCAGGTGCATGCCTTCGCGGCGCAAAGCGGCGAATCGCGGTCGCCGCTTCCGGTGCGCGTCTACCTGCTGGCCTCCGGCGAGGACTTCGACCTGATTCGCCCGTCGCCCTCGACGCGCGGCTTCTTTCAGGGCGGATCCGACCGCAACTTCATCGTGCTGCGCGACGGGCCCGACGTGTTCCGGGTCGCCTTCCACGAGTACGCGCACCTGCTGCTCAACCACTCCGCGCGGCCGCTCCCGCGCTGGTTCGAGGAAGGACTCGCCGAGTACTTCTCAACCCTCGACGCCGGCGGCTCGCGGCTTCGAATCGGCGCGGCCATCCCGGCGCATCTCCACACGCTGGAGCGCGTCCCGTGGCTCGACCCGGTGGCGCTGTTCGGCGTCGACCGCGACTCGCCGCATTACAGCACCGGAGAGCAGGCCTCGCTGTTCTACGCGCAGAGCTGGGCGCTGGTCCACATGCTGCACGCCGGCGCGCGGCGATCCCGCATCCCCGTCTTCGCCGCGCTGCTCGACCAGGGCCGCGGCCGGCATGCTGCCTTCGAAGAGGCCTTCGGGCGCGCCCGCGACGTCTTCGCCGAGCTGCGCGACTACGTTCAGGCGGGGCGGTTCGCGGTCTTCGAAACGGCCTGGCAGCCGCCGGCCGCGGCGGCGATCGCGGTGCGGACGATGCCGCCGGAGGAGGCCGGCCTCGCCCGCGCCGAACTGTTCCTGGCCGTGAGGAAACCGGAGCAGGCCGAAGCGATTCTCGTCCGGATGCGCGCCGCGCCGTCTGCCGCGGTGGAGTCCGGGCTGGGCGACGTGGCTCTCAGCCGGCGCGACTATCCGGAGGCCCGGCGCCGCTACGAGCGCGCCATCGAGCTCGGCGCGGGCGCGTCGACTTATTTCGAGTACGCCATGGTGCTCCGCGACACCGGCGCCGGCCGCGACATGGTCGAGCGCCAGTTGCGCCAGGCCGTCGAGCGGAATCCCAATCACGCCGAGGCGCATTTTCTGCTGGGGACCACCGCCGCCGCCGAAGCCGATCCCGCCCAGCGGCTGCGCCATCTGCGCCGCGCCGTCGAAATCCTTCCACGGCAGTCGTACTTCTGGCACGCTCTCGCGCTCGCCTTCCACCAGACTGGCGATAGGGAGCCCGCCCTACGCGCCGCCTGGCGCGCCCGCGACGCCGCCAACACGCCGCACGAGCGCGAGATGGCGGCGGCCGCCGTGAAGCTGGTGGAAACGCCCGTGGAGCGGCCCGCCGAAGCACGCGGTCCCACGGTGGTCGTCCCGAAAAGCTGGGAGAATCCGCGGGGCGACAGCCGGGTCGAAGGGACGCTGGTTCACATCGAGTGTCGCGGAGACTCGGCCCGCCTGCGAATCCGCGCCGAAGGAAGGACCGTCACCCTCGCGGTGTCGAATCCGAATCGCGTGGCGCTGAGCGGCGCCGGCGCGTCCAGCTTCGCGTTCGCCTGTGGCGACCAGAAGCCGCTGGCCGTGGCCGTCGAATACTTCGCGGCGACCTCCGAGGTAACCGCGATCGATCTCAAACCGGCCCGCTGAGTCTCCCTTCGCGGTGCAGCCGCTCGAACATTTCGATGGTCTTCCGTACTCCGGCCTCGAGCGGCGTCTTCGGCAGCGGGATCATGGCTTGCAGGCGCGAATCGTCCATGCGATGCGCCACCGGGACGCGCGGCCCCTCGGCGGAAATCAGCCCGCGGGCGGCGGGACGCAGCCTTTCGATCAGCGCGATCAGCTCGTGCATGTCGACGATGTCGCCGGCCAGGTTGAACACGTGCGCGCCCTCGATCTCCGAGAGCGTGCAGGCGACGAACGCCTCGGCCACGTCCTCGACGTATTGCAGGTCCATTGGACCGGTCAGCCGGATCCGGAACGGACGCCCGAGCACGGCCGCCTTCATGGCGAGCGTCGGGTCGGCGGTCATTCCGCGATCGCGCCCAAGGCCGTACACGGTCCACGGCCGCAGGCCCATGCTCGATATCCCGTTGGTCGCGAAGAACGCCCGCGCGCTCCCTTCATTGGCCTGCTTGAAGACGCCGTAGTGCGTCGACGGCTTCAGCGGGTCGTCCTCGGTCAGCTTGCGGGCGCCGTAAACCTCTTCGGGGCCCCACACCGCCGACGACGATGCGTACACCACGCGCATCTTCCGCCCGGAGTCGCGGGCGGCCTCGAAGACGTTCAGGGTGCCCATCACGTTGATCGCCCCGCCGGTCACGGGATTCTCCTGGCAGTACGGCATCAGGACGGCGGCCAGGTGGATGATGTGCGTGACGTTGTAGTCCTGAACGACTCGTTTGACCAGCGCAGTGTCCTCGATCCTGCCGACCGCGCGCGTCAGGCCGTCTGGCGGCTGGACGCGGCCGGTGATCAGCGACAGGCGCTCGAGACCGGGATCGAGGTCGAACGAAACGGCGTCGATGCCGTGGTCGAGAAGCTTCGAAAGAACCCAGGCGCCGATGCAGCCTTGCGCGCCGGTTACCAGTACCCGCATTGGTGTGAAGGTAGCACAGTGCGGTTAGCGCCTCCGCGGCTGCATCTTCACGACCTGATCCCGTTCGCGGCGCTGAATTCGACCGCTGGCGGCGCTATCATATGGACGCAATGTCCCCGCGACGGTGCGTGGTCGCGTTGCTCCTGGCCGGATCGGCCTGGGGGCAGAGCGCCTTCACCGTGGTGTCGGCCGCCAGTTTCGAGGAAGGGTCGGTAGCGCCCGAGTCCATCGTCGCCGGCTACGGCGTGGGCTTGGCGTCGGCCACCGAAGCCGCGGCGGGCACGGACCTCCCTGAGTCGCTCGCGAACGTCACGGTCCGCGTCACCGACCGCAACGGAGTCGCGCGGCTGGCGAAGCTCTTCTTCGTCTCGCCCGGACAGATCAACTTTCTCATCCCCGCCGGTACGGCGATCGGGGCGGCGCGCGTCACAGTCCTGAGCGGCGGGCAAGTGGTCGCCGAGGGGACCGTTCCGATCCGCGCTGTCGCGCCGGCCCTGTTCTCGGCCAACGCCGACGGGCAGGGCGTGGCCGCGGCGCTCTCGGGCCGTGTTCCCCAGGGCGGCACACTCGTCATCGCCCCGATCTTTGAGTGCCCTTCCGGCCGTTGCGTGCCGATCCCCGTCGACTTCGGTGCCGCCGGCGATTTCGTCTATCTGTCGCTGTTCGGCTCCGGCATCCGCGGGCGCGGCAACCAGGACATCATCGAGGTCTACATCGACGGCGAGCAAGTCGAGGTGTTGGGCGCCGCACCGCAGGGACAGTACCCCGGCCTCGACCAAGTGAACATCACGCTCCCGCGGCGCTTCATCGGGCGCGGCGAAGTCGAGATCGACATGAGCGTCGGCGACGCCTTCGCCAACCTCGTCAACGTCTGGATCGGCGGGCCGGTCGCCTCGGAGACGCCGGCCATCACCGTGCTGACGCCGGATTCCGTCGATTCGGGCGCGAGCGTCCCCATCACCATCTCCGGCCGCAACCTCGGCGGGGTTACGTCGATCCGGGTGCCTGACCCGTTCGGCGTGCGCGTCTCGAATCTGCGCGCCTCGCCATCGTCGGTCACCGCGCAGTTGAACATCGACGCCGATGCCCGGGGCGACCGCGCCATCATGGTGGCCGGCCCCGCGGGCGGTTCCAATACGCTGGTGCTTCGAATCGTCACGCCCGCGCCCGCCGTCACCTCGGTTCAGCCCAACCGGGGGCTCACCGGGGAGAACGTCGACCTCACCTTCCGCGGGCAGTCGCTCGAGGCCGCCGATCGCCTGGAGTGCCAGCCGTCGAACAACGTCCTTCTCGTGTTTTTCCGTGCTACCTCCACCAGCATTACGGCGCGGATACTCATCGACCGGCTGGCTGCGCCCGGCGTGCGAAAGCTGCGCGTGTTCTCGCCGAAGGGCCTGATCGGCGAGGTCGACTTCACCATCGAGATCTCGATACCCCGCCTGGTGTCGCTGAGTCCAACCTTCGGCGAGCCGGGGCAGACTATCAATGGATTCGCCGTCACCGGGACGGGGTTGGCCGGCGCGACCGGACTCGAGTTCACGCCGTCGGCTGGCATCACTGTGAATTCCTTCTCGGGCGGCCCGACCGAGGCACGCGCCCAATTGGTGATCGCCACCAATGCGGCGCAAGGACAGCGGCAAGTGGCCGCCCTCTATCCCGGCGGACGGTCGAATACGCTGACCTTCGAGGTGCGGCCGCCGGGACCGGTCCCGCGCATCTCCAACCTCAGCGTCGACGTGCCGACGTTGAACGGCCCGCGTACCATGGCCATCATCCGCGGGAGTTTCAACTTTGTCGACGGCAACGGCGATATCGGCCCCGGCGCGACCATCCGCGTCTCCGGCGGAGGATGCCCGCAGACCTTCGCCGCCCCCAACATGGCCGGGCAGACCACCGGGACGATCAGCTTTCAACACACCTACGCGGTGACGCGCATGATCATCGGCAACACCACGGTATCGGTTACGCTCACCGACGCCGCCGGCAATGCGAGCAACTCCGTCAGCGTCACACGCGGGATTTGGTATTGTCCCTGATCGCTACCTCGGCGAATCCTCCGCCGACAGGTCGCCGAGAGCGTACTGAATCCCCGCCAGAAAATGCTCCAGCAGCGCCGCGTTCGAGAAGATCGGCGCGCCGTGGCCCAGCGTGCTGTAGAACACGCGGCCCTTCTCGTAGCGGCGCACCCAGCTGACTGGAAAATCCAAGTCTTTCTGGCGGACCGGAAGGACGCGCCGCCTTGGCGACAGCCCCGTTTTCTCCACGTCGATGCTCAGCAGCACGCGCATCCGGTCGCGAATGGTCGGCTCCTGAAGCTGGAAGGCCTGGTCGGCGATCTGGAATTCCTTCCCTCCGAAAGCCGCGTTGATCGGATTCCTCGGATCGTCGATGCGGATTGTCATCGCCTCGCCGTTCCAGGGGTGGCCGCCGTTCTCGGTCCCGCCGAGCATCTGGCCGAAGGCGGGCCACTGATCGTATTTCGGATACTGCACGAACGTCGCGATGGCGTCGTGGATGCCGACGAATCCCTTCCCTCCCGCGATGAAGCCGAGTAACGACCGTTTCAGCTCCTCGTCCTCGAACAGCACGCCGACCGTGTTTAGAAAACAGATCGTGTCGAACTGCCGGATCTTATCCGGGCGGAACATCTCGATGTCGTCGGAGAAGACGGCCTCGTAGGCGCCGGTGCGCGCGCCCATCTGCCCGATTGCGTAGTTCGACACCGGAATTGTCGAGTACGAACTGCCCCGCCAGGGCTTCCCGTCGCGCATGTTCAGGTTGCTGACCAGCATGCGCCGCGGCTGCCTGGGCTTCGCCGCCGCGCGTTTCGGGATGGCGGCGTCGACCAGCTGCTTCTGCTCGGCGGTCGGCTCCTGAGCGGCGAGAATCGAGCACAGGATCGCGGCAAGTGCGGGCAGTCGCATGGCCACAGGGTAGCAGGCGGCGCCGTTTCCACCGGGTCCGCCGCCGCGAGTTTGTCCCATTAACGGGACGTTATCTCGTCGCCCCTTGAACTTTCGACGGCGACCAACACTATACTGGCCTTACCGCTGAGGGGGGCCTCGTGCGCTCGATCCAGCTTCGCGAGCGGCTTCCGTCGGCCGGTTTCGTTCGAGGGAGGTCAGCCATGAACCAGGGTCGGTTTGTGAGGTTAATCGCGATCGCCGGCGCCCTGTGCCTTACCGCGCTCGCGCCCGCCCAGAGCAACTTCGCGACGGTCACCGGAGTGGTCACGGACGCCTCAGGCGCCGCCGTGCCGAACGCCAAGCTGGAAGCCGTCAACGCGGCGACCAACTATCGCTACACCGGCGAGTCGGACGCCAGCGGCGCCTACACGATCGTCAACCTGCTCGAAGGGACCTACCGCATAAAGGTGACGGCGACCGGTTTCCAGGAGCAGCTCATCGACAACCTGGCTCTGCAAAGCCGCGATCTGCGCCGCATCGACGTCAAGATGAATGTCGGCACGGTGTCGACCACCGTCGAGGTGACCGGCGAGTCGGCGCTGATCGAGACCGAGACGGCCCGCGTCTCCGACATCAAGGAGCGCGTTGTGCTGCGCGCCCTTCCCCTGACCCTGCGGCGCATTCACGACATCTGGGCCTTGCAGGCGGGGGCCTATAACGGCCGGCTCGGAGGGAGCCGCAATAAGCAGCGCGACTTTTCATTCGACGGCGTGACTCTTTCGTCGGCCACCGGCGGCCAGACCACAGGCGTCATGACCGACCGCACCGAGGCCTACGAGGAGGTGCGCATCGACGTCGCCGGCACCACCGCCGAGTTCGCCGGCATCGGCCAGGTCGCGATCACCACGCGATCGGGCGCCAACCAGGTTCACGGCTCGGCGTTCAACTACTACCAGACTCCGCGGCTGATCTCGCGCAATCCGTTCTCGCAAGTCGGAACCGGAAGCGTGGAGCACATCCCGGGATTCTCGGTCGGCGGCCCGGTATGGATTCCCAAGGTCTACAACGGCCGCGACAGAACGTTCTTCTTCACGTCGTTCGAGTCCGAGCGCCTGGGCAGCCCGAACCGCACGAACCGGCAGCTCTCGGTCCCGCTCGAATCCTGGCGGCGAGGCGACTTCTCGCGGCTGCTGCCCGGCACGGTGATCCGCGACCCGTTCAACGGCAACGCCCCGTTTCCGGGCAACATCATTCCGGCCGGCCGCATCAACTCGATCGCTTCGAAGATGCAGACCCGCTACCCCGTGCCCAACTTCGGCGACACCACAGTCTTTTCGCCGCAGAACTGGCGCGAGCTCCAGTTGACCGACAAGCACAAGAACCCGACCTTCACCGCGCGCCTGGACCACCGCTTCTCCGACAAGACTTTCATGTTCGCGCGCCTGACCGAGATCTACTGGACCCAGGACGCACGCGACGGCAACGGAATGCCCTACTACGGCTGGACCACCGCCTATCGCCACGATCGCGCCGTCAACGCCAACTTCACCCACGTCTTCAGCCCCAAGGTGGTCGCCGAGATCCGCTGGGGATACGCCTTCGACATCACGCCGAGCAAAGGGCAGATCAATGGATTGCAGGATATCCGCGATCTCGGACTCACCGGACTCGCGCCGGGACTTCCCGACCTGCCCGGCTCCTTCGCCGTAAGCTTCTCGACCGGCGGCTTCACCGGCCTCAACTCGAACGGTTTCTGCGATCCCTGCAACTACAACCTCAAACAGCACTACCAGGGACACGTAAGCTGGTTCCGCGGACGCCATGCCATGAAGTTCGGCTACGACATCGGTGCCGGCTTCTTCAAAGACTATCGCCAGGGCGCGGCGCTCTGGGGCGCGCACAGCTACTCGAACCGCTTCTCCAACCATCCGTATTCGGATTTTCTGCTGGGCCTGCCGACCACCGCTTCGCGCGACTACCCGGCGGTGCTCCAGCATCAGAAGACGCGCGACTACGCATTCTTCATCGCCGACGAGTTTAAGGCCAGCCCGCGGCTGACGCTGAACATCGGCATGCGCTACGAGATCAAGCCGGGCTTCACGACGCCGACGGATCGCATGTCGATGTTCGATATCGGCTCCGGCAAGATCGTGGTTCCCGACGGCGCCGCCAATCAGGTCAGTTCGCTGATGCCGCGCGGTTATGTCGACATCGTCGAAGCCAGCTCGCTCGGCCTGCCCAGCCGCGCGCTGATCCGGACGGATCGCAACAACTTCGCACCGCGCTTCGGCTTCGCCTACCGGCCCTGGGGCAATCGGACGGTGTTCCGGGGCGGCGCCGGCGTCTATTACGACTTCACGCCGCGCGGTCTCAGCTTCGAGAATGTCCCCTTCCGCATCACCGAGCCGTCCTTCACCAATCCGGCGACGAATCCGACCGTGGTGCTGCCGCTGGTGTTCCCGACCGCCGGCGTGGCCGGCCCGACGACCATCACCATTCCGACCGCGGTGAACCCCGGCATCCGCATCCCCTACAGCTTGCAGTTCACCTTCACCGTGGAGCGCCAGCAGTGGGACATCGGCTGGCGCGCTTCCTATATCGGCACCAGCACGCGGCAGGGCGTCTGGACCTATGACTTCAACCAGCCGGTCGCCGACACCCGCACCTACATCAGCAAGCCGCGCGCGTTCCCGAACTATCCGGGCATCAGCTACGCGACCAACGGCGCGGGCCACCAGTTCAACTCGCTGACCTTGGAGGCCGAGCGCGCTAACAAGGGCGGCTTCTACTGGCAGGCCTACTTCTCGCTGGCCCGCGACATCGGCGATCTCGACGACGGCCAGTCGCCCGAGGACGCTTATAATCGCCAGCGCGAAAGGGCGGTGTGGCCCGACATTCCGAAGTATCGGTTCAACTTCAACACCGTCTACGAGCTGCCCTTCGGCAAAGGCCGGAAGCTGTGGGCGTCGACCAATCGCGTCGCCAGCGCACTGATCTCCAACTGGGAGTTGGGCGCCATCTACACCTTCCAGACCGGCACGTTCCTCACGCCGCTGTGGACCGGACCGGATCCCACGGGCACGCGCTTCACGGCATCCGCGACCGCGCCCCAGGTGACGATTCGACCGAACCACTTGCGCGATGGCAATCTCGACGTTCGCACGCCACAGCGCTGGTTCGACGCGTCGGCGTTCGGCGCGCCGTCGCCGGGGGCGTTCGGCACGGCGGCCAAGGGCGTCATCTACGGCCCTGGCTGGAATATCATCCACGGCAGCCTGCACAAGTACGTCAACCTCGGCGAGCGGGCCCGGTTGCGGCTGGGCTGCACGACCTCGAACGTCGCCAATCACCCGCACTACACCGACCCGGCGATGAACATCGCGACCCCGGCGACGGTGGCGACCATCACCGGCGTGCGCGCGCTGGGCGACATCGACAAAGGCCAGCCGCGCGTGTTCCAGTTAACGCTTCGCCTCGACTGGTAGCGTTGGCTCGTGGGGCGGCGCTCCAGCGCCTGGCGGGCCTCCAGGCCCGCTCTTGAGTAAGAGGGCCTCCAGGCCCGCTTCTTGGTGCACAATAGACCCATGCTCACCCGGACCGCGATCGTCCTGCTCTCCGCGGCCACGCTCGCCGCGCAGCCCAACACGCTCACCCCCAAGGAATCCGCCGACGGCTGGATTCTCCTGTTCGACGGCGAATCCCTCTTCGGCTGGACGCCGCACGGCGGCGCCAAGTGGAGCGTCGCCGGGGGCGCCATCGTCGCCGACGCCGGCGAATCCGGCTGGCTGCGCCACAACAGCTACTTCGGCGACTACGTGCTGCGATGCGAGTTCCGCACCGCCGCCGACGGCAACAGCGGCATCTTCCTGCGCTCGGCGATCGAGGGCGCGCCGCACCTGACCGGCTACGAACTCCAGATCTGGGATCAGCATCCGAAGTTCCCCACCGGGAGCCTGGTGAACTACATCGCCGGCCTTCCGGCGAAGATCAAGGCGGACGCCTGGAACACTTACGAGATTCGACTCGAAGGCGACCACTTCGTCGTCACTCTCAACGGCGCGAAAGTGCTCGACGCTCGCGACGGGCGCTCGCGCGCCGGCCACGTCGGGCTGCAATTCAACAAGGACAAGAAGATCGAGTTCCGAAGCGTGAAGCTTCAGCCGCTCGGCCTGAAGCCCCTGTTCAACGGCCGCGACTTGGCGGGGTGGCGCAAGGTCGACCCGCCGAAGCCGCCGGCGGCGCCGCCCGAGTGGGGCGTGCGTGGCGGCGTGCTCCACGTCGAGAAGGGTCCGGGGCAACTGGAGACTGAAGGCACGTGGGACGACTTCGTGCTGCAACTCGATGTGCGCGCCAACTCCGAGGACCCCAAGCGTCATCCCAACAGCGGCGTCTTCCTGCGCGGCGACCCCAACGGCTATTGGACCGGCTACGAGTCGCAGATCCGCAACGAGTTTCAGGGCGAGGACCGCACCAAGCCGGTCGACTTCGGAACCGGCGGCATTTATCGGTTCCAGCCGGCGCGGAAAGTCGTCGGCACCGACAACCAGTTCTTTACGAAGACCGTGGTCGCGCGGGGCCGGCACCTCGCGGTCTGGGTGGACGGCTACCCGGTGTCGGACCTCGAAGACACGAATCCCGAGGGGAAGTCCGTGCGGCAGAAAGAGGCGGTGCTCAAGCCCGGCGCCATCAGCTTGCAGGCGCACGATCCGACGACGAATCTCGACTTCCGGAACATCCGCCTGGCGCCGCTGCCCAAGTAGCCCGGTGGGGCCGCCCTCCAGGGCGGCGCTCGACCCTCCGGGTCGCGTTGTTTTTTTTTTTCGTTGCGCCCCACCCTTGCGACCCGCCGTATAATATGTGATCGAATGACGTTCACTCGCGCCATCGGCAAGGCCTGCGACCGGATTGTCGTCCTGATCGTGCGCGCCCTGGCGCTTTCGCGCATCAGCCCCAACGCCCTCACCTTCATCGGGCTGATGATCAACCTGGCGGGCGCGTTCCTGCTCTCGCAGGGCCGATTCCTGGCGGCCGGCTTCGTCATCATCGGCGCCGGCATCTTCGACCTGGTCGACGGTCGTGTAGCGCGCGAGACCAACCGCGTCACCCGCTTCGGCGGCTTCTTCGATTCCGTGCTCGACCGCTACTCGGACCTGTGCCTGCTCATCGGATTGCTGGTCTACTACGGCAGCATCAACCGTCCGCTGTATGTCGTGCTCACCGCGGTCGTCATGACCGGGACGGTGCTCACCAGTTACGCGCGGTCGCGCGCCGAGAACATTATTCCGAGCTGCAAAGTGGGCTTCATGGAGCGGCCCGAGCGCGTGGTGCTGCTGATCATCGGGTGCCTGGCCGATCGCATGGCGGCGGTGTTATGGGTGGTCGCCGTGCTCTCGAATCTCACGGTGATTCACCGCATGATCTTCACCTGGCAGGAAGCGAAGCGCCTCGAGGACGCGCAGCTTCGCCCCGCGCCCCACGACGTCGCGCCGCGCCGCGACTGATATGCGCGCACTCGCGCTGATCGCCGCGGCCGCCGCACTCGCACAATCGCCCGAGGAAATCGTACGCCGCTCGGTGGAGCGCGACCAGCGCAACTGGGAGCTGCTGCGCGAGTACACGTTCCTCCAGGAGGCTGTCGAGACCGGGCGGGACCGCGCGGGCGGCGTGAATAAACGGGAGTCGGAGACCCGCGAAATCTCGATCCTCTACGGCGAGCCTTATGACCGGCTGGTCCGGCGCAACGGGAAGCCGCTCTCGGAGAACGAGGAGAAGAAGGAGCGCGACAAACTCGAAAAGTTCACCGCCAGGAGAGCCCGGGAAACACCAGCGCAGCGCGAGAAGCGGCTCGCCGATCTCCGCTCGGAGCGGGAGAAGCAGAGGGCGTTTCTCAAGGAGGTCCCCGAGGCGTTCACGTTTCGGCTCGCGGGCGAAGAGACCGTCGACAGCCGCGCCGTGTGGGTCGTCGAGGCGCTCCCGAGACCTGGATATCGCCCCAAAGAGCGGCGGGCCGGCGTCCTTTCGAAGATGCGCGGAAAACTGTGGATCGACAAGTCGGGGTTCGAGTGGGTGCGCGCCGAGGCGGATTTCATCGAGAACGCGCGTTTCGGCCTCGTTTTGTTTCGACTGGACAAGGGCAGCCGGGTCGAGTTCGAGCAGACGCGCGTCAACAACGAGATCTGGCTGCCGCGGCGCGTGCGCGTGCGGGCCGAGGGGCGAATCGGCATGCTGAAGAAGATGCGCTTCGAGGTCGACGTAGAGTATTCGGACTACCGCAAGTTTCAGACCGAGTCGCGCATCGTTGCCGCGGATCGCTGAACTTCAGCCACCTTCCAGCACTACGAACGCCATGCCGAGATCCGCGGTGTGCGTCATCGAGAGGTGCACGTGTTTCACGCCGAGTTTGGCGGCGATCTCGGCGGCGCGGCCCGATAGGCGCAGCGTGGGGCGGCCGCTCGCGAGATTCGCGACCTCGAAGTCGTGCCACGTCACGCCGTGCTTCCAGCCCGTGCCGATCGCCTTCATCCCCGCCTCTTTGGCCGCGAAGCGCGCCGCGTAGCGCTCGTACTTGTTCACCTTGCGCTCGACGTAGGCGATCTCGCCGGGCGTATAGACGCGATCCGTGAAGCGCCGCCCGAAGCGTTCGACCGACTGGCGTATTCGCGCAACCTCCGCAAGGTCGACGCCCGTCCCGACGATCATAAATCGTGTCCCGGGGAGGTGATCGTCAGCCGGCCGTGCTTTACGCCCTTGGTCGCGATCAGGGCGTCGGCGATGCGCCGCACGGCGCCCGCCTTGCCGCGCACTACCAGCACTTCGAGGCAATTGTCGTGATCCAGGTGCACGTGCAACGTCGAAAGCACGTTGTGAAAATGATCGTGCTGCAGATCGGTGAGGCGGTCGCCGAGCGTGCGCACGTGGTGGTCGTAGACCAGCGTAACGGTGCCGACCACCGGCGTGTCCGGCTTTTCCCAGGCCCGCTCTACCAGTTCGTCGCGGATCATGTCGCGAAAGGCCTCGGAGCGGTTGGTGTAGCCCCGCTTGGCGATGAGGTCGTCGAACCTGGCGAGCAAATCCGAGTCGATCGCCACGCCGATGCGGCTGAGGTCGCCCATAACGGGCATGATACACTGTGAGAAACAACTCAGCCGGCGCGGTCCGGCGTCCCCAGTCGAAGTCAGGCAAGGAGTTCTTCCCCGAATGATTCAGGCGACCCAAATGCGCCCCGGCATGGTCATCAAGTTCAACAACGAGCTGCACTCGGTGTTCAAGACCGAGCACCGCACGCCGGGCAATCTCCGAGGTTTCGTGCAGGCGAAGATGCGCCGTCTTTCGTCCGGCACCATGATCGAGCACCGTTTCTCGTCGGAAGACCGTGTCGAGCGCGTCTCGCTCGACGAGCACGAGATGGAGTATCTCTACGACGACGGCGAATCGTATCACTTCATGAACGCCGAGACCTTCGAGCAGACGCACTTCACCAAGGACATCCTGGGCGACGTCGTCGAGTACCTGACGCCGAACATGCACGTCACCGTGTCGTTCCATGACGGCAAGCCGATCAGCGTGGAGCTGCCGCCTACGGTCGATCTCGTGGTCGTCGAGACCGAGCCGGGCATCAAGGGCGCGACCGTGTCGAACGTGACCAAGCCGGCGAAGCTGGAGTCGGGCCTGGTAGTGCAGGTGCCGCCCTTCATCAACCAGGGCGAGAAGATTCGCGTCTCGACCGCCGACGGGAGCTATCAGGAAAGGGCCTGAAGCCGGGCCGCGAGTGCGTCTTCCTCGCCGGCGAACACCGTCCGCAAATCCAACACCACCCGATCCTCTTCGATGCGCGCGATCACCGGAGGATCGCCCAGCCGCAGCGCACGCTCGGTCTCCACCGCGTCGCCCCGCAATGCGATCAGCCAGGTCGCGAGCGACTGCTCGGGCGTCGACCCTCCGCCAATGACGGACCACCCTTCGATCACCTCGGCTGCGCGCGCCGGGAGGCGGACAACCAGACGTTCCGCACGCGCGCGGATCTCATCGGCGCTCGTGCGAATCATCGCCAGCGCGGGGACCTCGTCCCATCGCTCCAGCACGAGTGCGCGCAGCGTCGACTCCAGCGCCTCGTAGATCTGCTTGCCGGCCCGCAGGGCCCGGAACATCGGGTTACGCCGCAGCCGCGCGACCACCTCGGCCCGGCCCGCGAGAATCCCCGCCTGCGGCCCGCCGAGCAGCTTATCGCCGCTGAACGACACCACGTCGACTCCGTCGTCGAGCGATTCGCGCACCAGCGGTTCGTCGACTCCGAAGGCTCGCAGGTCCACCACGCAGCCGCTGCCGAGATCCTCGTAGACCAGGACGCCGCGCTCGCGCGCCAGCGCGACGGTCTCGCGCCGCGTCGGCCGCTCGGTGAATCCCGTGATCCGGAAGTTGCTCGGATGGACCAGCATGATCAGACGCGTCTGCTCGCCGATCGCCGCGCGGTAGTCGTCCGCGCGCGTGCGATTGGTTGTGCCGACCTCGCGGAGCGCCGCGCCCGAGCGCCGCATGATGTCCGGGATGCGGAAGCCGTCGCCGATCTCGATCAGCTCACCGCGCGAGACGATGGCCTCGCCCGGCGCCGCCAGCTCGTTCAGCGCCAGGTATACGGCGGCCGCGTTGTTGTTGACGGCGATCGCCGGCGCGCCCAGGAGGCGCTCGAAGAGCGCCGAGGCGTGAACGTCGCGCTTGCCGCGGCGTCCCGCGGCCAGGTCGTATTCGAGATTCGAGTAGCCGGCGATGGGCGTGGAGGCGGCCAGGGGCGCGCGGCCCAGGTTGGTGTGCAGGACGACGCCGGTCGCGTTGATGACGCGGCGCAGCGAGGGACGCTCGAGCGCCGCGAGCGACGCCCGAACGCGATCGTCGATGCTCGCGACGTCCTCGCCGTGCCGCACGTCGTCGATCGCCTGCCGGACCGCGTCGCGAACCAGCGCGCGCGGATACCGTCCGCTCCAGCCGCCGAGCCGCTCCAGCACTTCGTGGACTGACGGAAGTTGCCTCATTGCCTCATCGCACCGCCATCGTCGCCGCGGGACTCCGCTGCGAGCCCGCGACCACCTCGACGCTCACCGCGTTGCCCGCGGTCACTCCCGCCGGCACCACGCAGTTGATCTGATAGAACGCCGCGAACCCCGGGGCGAGTCCCGCGAACTCGACCCGCGCGCTCACCCCGCCGATCAGCACCTGCGGCAGTTCGCGCAGCGCCGCCAGCGGCGACGAGGGCGCCGCCGCTCCGTCGGCGACCGCCGGATTCACCGCGCCGAGGCCCGCCGCGTAGATCGTTAGCACGTCGCCGGCGACGGCCGGATTGCGCGCGTCGGCCAGCACGGTTCCGTTCGCTCGCACGCGGTAGATGTGCCCCTGCCGGCCGGAGGCGGCGAAGATCGCCGGCTGCGCCGGTCCCACGTCGAGTCCAATCGGACGGCTGTAGGTGTTCGCGCGCTGGACCAGTAGCTGGTGGCGCGTGTTGACGTTCAGCCCGCCGGGCACGATCGCGTTGATCTGTCCCGGACTCACGTAGAGCAGCGGCAGCGGGCGTCCTCCCATCACCAGCCGCGTCGAGCCGATCTGCGTTGGCAGCGGGAAAGCCGATGCCTGCGCGGTGGACTCCGAGAGCCTGTCACCGTAAATGGAAATCATGCCCCCGGGCGCGAGCGGCACGAATGACTGAGAGACCGCGGCGCTGACCACTCCCGCCGCCTCGGCCACCGGCGCCTCCTGCCGCGCGCGGATGCCGACTTCGAGCGACTGCTCGCCGCGCAGCGCCAGCAGCGGATTGACGGCCTCCACCTTCAGCGTCGTGTTGCTACCGCCGGCGCCGGCGCGAGACGGCCAGGTGCCCGCCCAGCGCCCGCCGCGCGTGGCCTGGAGGACGACCGGTGGATCGCCGTTCGAGAAGCTCACGACCACCGCGCCGTTCTCGTGCGGGTCGCCGCAGTCGTCCACCACCTGCGCGTCGATCGGCACCGGCCAGCCCGCGGTGACCGCCTGCGCCGGGGCGAGCGAGGTCACGGCGGCCACCAGCCGCGTCGGCGTGCATCCGTTGGCCTGACGCGCGCCATCGCGCCCCGCCGCGGCGGCCGCGGGCGCAAGAACGATCTGCACCCGCACGCTGCGCACGCGACCGTCGGAGAACTGGAGACTCAGCGTGCCGCGATGCACTCCCGGCGCAAGCCCGGCGACGAACGGCTGCACGATCACCCGATTCGCGCGCGTGGGGTCCACCAGGGCGTCGCCGGGAAGGCTCACCAGCGTCGCGCCCGCCAGAGACGACGACGAACGGTACGTCTTCGGCGCCTGCGCGATGTTGTAGACGAACACGTCCTGCGATCCGGGCGAAGCGCCGGCGCGTCCCGTGAACACCAGCTCGGCGGGCTCCACCATCGGGCCGGGATCGCTGCCCGCCGCCAGCACTTCCAGGAACACCGTGACGACCTGCGGCGAGTTGGCCGCCGTGGGCGCGGCGACGGTGACAAGTCCGTAGTACACGCCCGGCGCCAGGCCCGCCTGGTTGATGCGGACCGTCACGCTCGGAACCAGCGGCGATGCGGCGTCGCTCGCGCCCGCCGCGGGCGAGACGCTCAGCCAGCCGCCGCCCGCCAGCGTCGACGCCGAGGCTGTCCAGTTCACCACGCCGCGCCCGATGTTCAGCACCTCGAAGGTGCGCGGCGGCGCCACGCCTCCCGCCGACACCGCCGTGAACGATAGGCCCGACTGCGAGAGCAGAATCGCGCGGTCGTTGTCGGAGATCGTCATGACGACAGCGACGGTCTTCTCGTCTCCGCCGCCGCGGACGGCGATGCGCGCGGTGTATGCGCCCGGTCCGAGCGCCGAAGGGTCGGCGGTGACTTCGAGCGTCACCGGACGGCCGGGCAGCGCCTGTCCCGATACCGGCGCCACTCGCAGCCAGGGGCCGCCGTTCGAGATCGCGACGGCCACCGTGAAAGCGAGCGCGCCGCCTCCGGTGTTGGAGACGATCAGCGCGCGTGTGCGCGGCGCGGCGTTGCGCGGGAATTGAAACGAGAAGTTGTCCTTGTCGAGCTCCAGCCGCGGCGGGATGGCCGGGCCGACTTCGAACGTCGCGGTAACAACACGCACATCCGGCGTCGCGAACGGAGTGCCGATGGCGATGGCCCCGGCGTAGGTTCCCGGCGCGAGGCCCGCGGGATCGGCCGTCACTTCGAGAAGCCGCGGTGTCTCGCCCGCGGCGGGAGTCACGCGCAGCCAGTTTCCGTCGGAAGCGGCGCCCAGGATAAACGGCGACCGCGGAATGCTGGCAGCCACCGCCACGGCCTGTGCGGGCGCCGGAGGTCCGCCGCTCGATCCGGCGAACGTGAGCGCCGTAGGGGCCGCCACTGCGGCGGGAAGCTGCGCCAGGATCGCGCGCAGCCGGTAGAAGCCGGAGTCGAGGAAAAGGAAATTCCCCAGCGCATCGAACGCCAGGCCGACCGGTCCGCGAAGCGAGGCGTCTACCGACCGTCCGCCATCGCCGTTGTCGGAGTCGTCGAAATCGCCCGCGAGCCGAAAGATACGGCCGCCGGCGACGCCGTAGATCAGCGCCACATCCCCTATGTAGACGTTTCCGAGCGAGTCCGTTGTCACCGACTCGGGAGCGAACAACTGCGAGGCAGCCGCCTGGGCGCCGTCGACCGGCACGCCTTGCACGCCGGTGCCGGCGAAGGTGCGGATCGTGCCGCCGGTGTCGATCACTCGCACGCGGCCGCTGGCGTCCGGCGGCGAGCCCCGGGGCGGTGTTCGTTCGGCGAAGTAGACGTTGCCCGCGAGGTCTACGGCCAGGCCGCCGGGAGCGCCGCCGGTCGGGTTGAGCGTGGCGTTTCGGGCGGCGCCGCCGTCGCCCGTCGATCCGCATTCGAGGTACTTGCCGGCATAGCGCGTGGCGCGCCCGTCCTGGCCGACGCGGAGGATGGCGCATTGCGCCGCATCGACGATGTACAGGCTGTTGAACCGGTCCAGGGCGAGGGCCGTCGGCGCGATGTCGAGCGTGGTCGCCAGCGAGCCGTCGGGCGGCTCGATCACGTTGCCGCCGCCGGCCACCGTAGTGATGATTCCGTTGGGAGTCACCCGGCGCACGCGGTTGTTCAGGCTGTCCGCGATGTAGAGATTGCCCTGGGCATCGGTCGCGATCCCGAGCGGATAGTTGAGCGTCGCGGCCGCGCCGGGCCCGCCGTCGCCCGAAAATCCCGCGGCGCCGGTTCCGGCGACGGTCGTGATGCGCCCATCGGCGCCGATGCGGCGGATGCGGTGGTTCTCGCTGTCGGAGATATAGGTGTTGCCCTGGCGGTCGGTGGCGAGGCCGAAGGGCGCGCCGAACGAGGCCGCCAGCGCCGGTCCGCCGTCGCCGGAAAACCGGAACTGGCCGTTGCCGCCGAACGTGGAGATGTCGCCGCGGTTGTCGACGCGCCGCACGCGCAGGTTGATGGAATCGGCGATGTAGATGCTGCCCGCGCCGTCGCCGGCCACGGCCAGTGGAACGTTCAGCCGCCCGCGATTGGCTGGGCCGCCGTCGCCCGCGAAGCCCCGGTCGTCGGTTCCGGCGAGCGTGCGGATGTTGCCGTCGGGCGTGATATGGCGCACCTTGCTGAAAAAGTCGCAGATGAACACGTTGCCCGCGCCGTCGGCCCACACGCCGGGCGGTCCGATGATTCCTGCGCGCAGGGCGGGGCCGCCGTCGCCGTCGGAGATGGCCTCGCCGCGCCCGGCGATGGTGGTGATGATCCCCTGCGGATTCACGCTGCGGACCCGATGATTCCTGGAGTCGGCGATCAGCAGGTTGCCGCGCGGATCGAGGAACAGGTGCCAGGGCTCGTTGAGCTGCGCCAGGGCCGCTTGCCCGCCGTCGCCGGAGAATCCGCGCGTGGTCCCCGCGAAGTTGTTGATGATCCCGTTGGTCGCGATGCGGCGGATGCGGTGCGCGGCGTTGTCGGAGACGTAGAGGT
The DNA here is from genome assembly GCA_964515555.1 of uncultured Solibacteraceae bacterium. Lineage (GTDB taxonomy): Bacteria > Acidobacteriota > Terriglobia > Bryobacterales > Bryobacteraceae > CAZEVY01. The sequence goes on from CAZEVY010000071.1 coordinate 23,282, forward strand.
TGCCCGCGGCGTCGGCGGCCAGGCCGTAGAGCGTGTCGAAGGAGGCGCGCAGGGCCGGCCCGCCGTCGCCCTGCACGCGCTTCTCGCCGTCGCCCGCGTAGGTTTCGATGACGCCGTCGCGCGACACCCGCCGGATGCGGTAGTTGCCGCCGTCGGCGATGTAGAGATTGCCCGCGCCGTCGAGCGCCAGGGCGATGGGAAACGAAAGCGACGCGCGCGTGGCGGGTCCGCCGTCGCCCGAGTATCCGTCGATGCCGTTACCGGCGATTACCGTGAGGATTCCGTTGGCCGCGATCCGCACCACCTGGTGATTGGTCCGGTCGGCGACCAACACGTTGCCTTGCGGGTCGGTGATGACGTGGTAGATCTGGCTCAACTGCGCAGCGGTGGCGGGTCCGCCGTCGCCGCGAAACGTGTAGGAGCCTCCGGCGAGCGTGGTGACGACAAGCTGCGCGCACACGGGCAGCGCGGCGAGCGCTGCCAGGGTGAGCCGCGCGGTCCACATAGGACCAGACTAGCAGCGGTTCGAGGGGCGACGGTGGTCAGATCGGCTCGGCGAAACGGTACCGCCGGAACAGTAGGGGCCGATGGACGCGCTCGCGAATCCGCTCGCGAATCTCGCGTTGAATGTCCCGATGGACCTCCCGCTGGATCTCGCGGCGGAGGCGGCCCGCACGGAAGCTGTCCCGGATGCGGTCGCGGAGCCGGTCGCGCACGGCGTGGTCGCGCTCGAAGCTGTATCTCCGGAAGACGGGGATGCGAATCGCAACGCGTCCGGGGTAGCGCCGAAAGATTCGGACCGACTCCCCGTCGACGAAGACCTGGGGTTCTCCGGCTTCCGGCAGGGGGGCGGCTTCCAGCGGCCCGGTCGTCAGGGCGGCTGCGAGCACGAGTAAGGGCGTCATGGGCACCTCCAGTTCGCTATTAGACGAGGTAGGGGCGGATTCGTTAGTCGTCCCGGGCCAACCGTTTTGGCGGCTCGTCATAACCGACACGGCCCTTGGAGTACCCTGGGTACAGAATGCGGCTCGCCCGCCGTCTCTTCCTCCTCGCCATCCTCGCCATTCTGAGCGCGGTGGGCGCGCGTTACTATTTCCAGCGCGCCGAGCAGATCGCCGCCGCGCCGGCGCCGCCCGCCGAACTGCCGGTCAACACCGCCGCCGCCGGCAAGGACTGGGTCTACGCCTACACCGTCGACGACAAGCCCGTCGTCGAGGTGCGCGCCGGCGACATGAAGCAGATCCGCGAGCCCGACGTCATCCAGCTCGACCGCGTCAGCCTCAAGATCTTTCACAAGAAGGGCCGCGAGTACGACCAGGTGGAGAGCGCGCGCGCCATCTTCGACCGCGAGGCCGGCGCATTAGTGTCGGAGGGCGACGTGACCATCAAGCTTGCCGTCCCCGCCGAGGGCCCGCCTCGCGAGCGGCTCATGGTGATTCGCTCGTCGGGAGTGCGCTTCGAGGAGAAGACCGGCAAGGCCTCGACCGACAAGCCCGCGGCCTTCGAGTTCGACCGCGGCGAAGGCACCTCGACCGGCGCTGAGTACGACCCGGCGACCCGTGAGCTCGTCATGCGCAGCGACGTGCGCCTGCGATGGGGCCTCGAGAGCAAGCCGGACCGCGTCATGGAGGTCGAAGCCGACGGGTTGTCGTATCGCGAAGGGGAGTCGAAGATCTATCTCAGGGGGCGCTCGAAACTGCGCCGAGGCGGCATGACGCTCGAGGCCGAGGACGCCGTGGTGACGCTGGTCGAGGGCGAGATGCGGCTGGTCGAGGCCGCCCGCGCGCGCGGCGCCGATAAGCAGCCGGGCCGATCGATCGACTACGCCGCCGATCGCCTGACCATGCGTCTGGGCGACAAAGGCGCGGTCGAGGGGATCGTGGGAGAGGGCGGCGCGCGCCTTTCGTCGGCCGGCGAGTCGTCGTCGACCTCGCTCGAATCCGGGCGGATCGATCTCGATTTCGAGATCGCGCGCGGCGACAGCGTCCTGCGGCGCGCGCTGGCGCACGGCGCCAGCCGTCTGGAGTCCAGGCCCGTTGCGCGCGCGGGCGCGATCCCGCCGCCGGTCCGCCGCATGCGGAGCGAGGTTATCGAGTTGTTCATGCGGGCGGGCGGAGAGGAAGTCGACCGCATCGAGACGCATACGCCGGGCGTCGTCGAGTTCGTCCCCAGCCACGCCTCGCAGCGGCCGCGCCGCGTCGATGGCGACCGCATGGTGCTCCAGTATGGCGAAGGGAACCGGTTGCTCGCGTTTCGCTCGGTCGGCGTGAAGACGCGTACGGAAAACGCGCCACCGCCCGGACGGAAGACAGCGCCGCCGGCCATCACCTCGAGCGCCGACCTGTCGGCCGAGTTCGATCCGCGCACCGGCGAGATCTCGAAGCTCTCGCAGTGGGGCGCCTTCCGCTACGAGGAGGGCGACCGTAAGGCCTGGGCCGACTCCGCCGTGATGGACGCCGCCCCGAACCTGATCACCCTCGACAAGAACGCGCGCATGAACGACCCGGGCGGCCAGGTGACCGCCGGGCGCATCGTGATCGACCAGCGCAGCGGCGACTACTTCGCCGAGGGCGGTGTCAACAGCGCGCGCCGCCCCGACGCCAAGACTCCCTCCACGCCGATGCTCACTCGCGACGAGCCCGTACAGGCCACCAGCCGCCGCATGACCACCTTCGACCGGAATCAGCGCGTCGTCTATGAGGGCGACGCGGTGCTGTGGCAGGGCGCCAACCGTCTCCAGGCCGATCGCATCGAGATCGACCGCGGGGCGCGTGTGCTCCGCGCCGATGGACGCGTCGTCAGCCAGTTCCAGGACCGCAAAGCCGGCGCGCGGGCGCCCCTGTTCGTCGTCACGCGCGCCCCGAAGATGACCTACACCGAGAGCGAGCGCACGGCCCACTACACGGGCGGCGCCACGCTGCTGCGCGGTGACGTGAATGTGCGCGGCGAGCAGATCCGGGCGTTCCTGAAGGAAGCGGCGGCAAACGACAAGGCCGCGCAGGACGCTTCGGGTCTCGACCGCGCCGTGGCCGAGGGCGCCGTCGAGATCGTCCAGTCGAGCAAGGACCGCACCCGGCGCGGCGCCAGCGATCGCGCCGAATACTTCGCCGACGACGAGAAGATCGTGCTCTCCGGCGGCGCCCCGCGATTCGTGGATTCCCAGGACGGTACGACGCGTGGCGAGCGCCTGACGTGGTTCGCGTCCACGGGTAAGCTGGTTGTGGAGGGAAGCGCGGCCAGACCGGCGGAAAGTAAGATCAAGCGTCACTAACGGATGCGGCGGCTCAGCACGATCGAGATCTCGAAGTCGTATCGGGGGCGCAGAGTCGTCGACAACGTCTCGGTGTCGGTGGACCAGGGCGAAGTAGTCGGGCTCCTGGGACCGAACGGGGCGGGCAAGACGACCTCCTTCTACGTCATCGTCGGGCTGATCTCGCCCGACACCGGCCGCGTGCTGCTGGACGGCGCCGACCTTACCGATACGCCGATGTACGAGCGCGCGCGCCGCGGCATCAGCTATCTGCCGCAGGAGCCATCGGTGTTCCGGCGCCTCACGGTGGAAGAGAATCTCATGGCGATTCTGGAGACGCTGCCCATCGGTTCCCGCGAGCGGCGCGAGCGCATGACGCGGCTGGTCGAGCAACTGGGCCTGGAGGGCGTGCGGCGCAGCAAGGGCTTCGTGCTGTCGGGCGGCGAGCGGCGCCGTGTCGAGATCGCGCGTTCCCTGGTGATTCAGCCGAACTTCCTGCTGCTCGACGAGCCGTTCAGCGGAATCGATCCCATCCAGGTGCTGGAGCTCCAGCGCATCATCGCCGACCTGAAGCGGTCCGGCATCGGCATTCTGGTGACCGACCACAACGTGCGCGAGACGCTGGCGGTGACCGATCGGGCCTATATCATCGCCGGCGGGAAGATCTTCCGGTCGGGGACGCCCGAGGAACTCGGTCGCGATGCGGCCGTGAAGAAGATCTACCTGGGAGAGGGATTCAGCTTCTGACTAACCGGTCGACGACGCAGAAGGTGTTCTCATAGTCGAGCTGAAGCCGCACCCGTTTCTTCGGCGCGCCGAGAAACTGCCTATTGCAAGGCGCCCGACGGCGGGACGCCAAAGGAACCCGCAGTTTCAAGATCTTATCGTACGCGGGGCGCTTGGAATTCCGGAAAGCTCCCGGCATGGAACCGGTTCGAATCCTACCTGGGGAGCCAGCACCTTCCGGGTGAAACTCCCTGCCCCAGTTGTTGACAGCATCTGTCCCTTGCAAACGCCGTCGGTATCCCAAACATTTTGCAGGTTCTTCGTCGTGCGAGGTTTCTCCTGCGGACCCGAGACACGCCGGAGGAAACGACGACGCCGGCCCGTCTCGCCATCGCTGTAAGTGGTTGTCATAACTGTCCTTATGGTGGGTTGGCACCCAACGAATGTCAT
>CAZEVY010000072.1:0-2428 GCA_964515555.1 uncultured Solibacteraceae bacterium
CCCCCGCGCTCACGGCGCCAGCCGATACACGCGGTCGACCGCGTAAGCCTTGCCGTTGGCATTCAACGCCGTCACCCGAAGATTAATCACCGCCGGGAATTTCTTCGCAATTCCCGCCGGAATCTTCAGTTCCCCCTTCGACCCCGTGCCGATCACCCGATACCCGAGTCCGTCGGCGGTGGCCTCGGCCGTCCACAGGTAGATCATGCTGCGCGTCGCGCGCGTCGCCCGCTGCAACTTCACCGCGAACGGAATCGGCTGCGAGATGGAAAGCTCCTCGGAGGCCGGTTGCAGAATCTCGAACGGCACCAGCTTCACGTTCTGCTCCACCTCCTGCATCAGGATCGGCCGCGCCTCGAATCGGTACGACCGCAGCATGCCCTCCTTGCGGCCGTCGCGCGAAAGATGCAGCACCCAGTCGCCCGATGTGTCCGGCGGCTCGCCCGTAAAACGGTCGCCGTCGAAGTTCTTCTTCTGCTTCGCCAGCACGCCCGACCGCGGGTTGTACCAGTAGACGTCGTAACCGTGGCGCTCGGTGCCCACCTCCACCGGCCCCGGCTTCTCGACATACACGATGTACTCGATCCCCGGCAGCGCCAGCGCGCGCCCGCCGTCGACGTCGAAGTGCGGCGCCAGGTCCCACCAGCGCGTGCGCTGGAAAAAGTCGAACCATCCGGTCATGGTCTTCGCGCCCGGCGATTCGGCGTACTTCGCGTCCAACGCCGCCTGCCGGCCGCCGTAAGTGCCGGTGTTGCCGAAGGTCGGGTACTGCCCGTTCATGCTGGCGTGCCAGAGGCGCTTGCGGAAGGTGTCCGAGTCGACGTGGTGCGCGTGCGAGCGCCCCGCGCCCGAGTCTTCGTAGGCGAACTCGGCGTTCACGCGCGGCAGGGCGAAGATTTGGCTCTCCACCGCGCCCAGATCGTCGTCCGAGGACTGGTAGAGGATGTAATCCATCCAGCCGTCCCCGGCCAGCGCGCCCGACGTCGCGACCGTGTGCGCCGACCGCGGATGCGAATACGGGTCGAACTTCTTCAGCGCCAGGCCCAGCTCCTTCATCAGCGCGCGTCCGCTCTCGTACTCCTCGAATTCCTGGACGAGCTGCCAGGTGACGTTCATCGCGCCGTAGCGCGAGGCGACGTAGCGGATGTAGCGCTCCCGCTGCTGCCAGGTGGGGAACATCTTCGCGAGCTGGTTCTGGTCGCCGCCCAGAATCAGGTCGGCGACGATGCCGCGCGCGTTCATGGCGCGCACCCGCGCGTCGACCTCGCGGAAGTGGGCGGCCTCGGGACGATCAGGCGCCGGGAAGACCCTCTCGGGCGCCTCGCCGAGCAGCAGCCCGCGAACGTGGTTGAACTTCTGCGCCGCGCGCGCCTCCAGAATCGCGTCGAACGCCGCGCGATCCATCGTCGCGAACCGGTACAGGGTGTCGCCCATCCACAGGTGCGGTTTCCGGACGGCGGTGTAGCTCCAGTGCTGGACATTGGCGGGCGCGATGAAACCGGGTGAGCCGGAGTCCTCGGAGGCGAACTCGCCGGTCTGCCCCGAGAATCGCGCGATGTTGCTGGTGATGCGGTAGAGCCACGTGCCGGGCTCGGTCGGCGTCAGCCGGATCGCCAGGCGCCCTCCGCCATCCCAGAACGCGTACGACATGAAGGTGCGATGCCGCGGCGACCGCAGCTCCGCGCGCAGCTCCACCGTCAGGTACGGATTGGGGTGCGCGGCCGCCTCCTGGGCGTTCAGATCGAAGACCAGCTCGCAGATCTGGAAGGTCGGCGTCGAGGGACAGGGCGTCTGCCCGCAAAGCGTCGCGGCCAGCGAAAGCGCGATCCAGACGGCGCGGCGCGGCATACGAATTCAGTCTACCGGACCGGGGATGCTCTAATGTCTCTGGAGGTTTCGAAATGCGTTGGTTGGCGCCGCTCGCCGCGACCGCCCTCTTCGCCCAGCCCGGCGACCTGCCCGTCGCCCCCGGCTACGAGACCGCGTTGCGCGCGCGCGGCTTCGTCGAGCGGTTCCTGCCGGTGCAGGAGGAGACCCTCGCCCCAACGGCCGCGGAGCGGGCCCGCGGCTGGATCGTCTGGCGGCGCGACCGGAACTTCGAGGTTCTTCCGAACTCCCGGCCCGCGCCGGGAGAGCGGCTGGAGAAGCTCCGCATCGTCGCGACTCCGGGCGAGATCGAGTCCGAGCCGTTCGCCGTGTACGGCCTGAGCGGCGTCGCGAGCATCGCCGTCGCGGCCGCCGTCGAGGGCGCCGGCGGATGGCTGCGGGCCGAGGACGTGCTGTTCCACCCCGTCCAGTACTCCACGCCGGCGGCCCGCCGCGCGGGCGGCAAAACATATCTGCGATATCCCGTCTTTATCCGCCCGCCCGCGGCGCACCCCCTCCCCGCCGGGACCAGCCGCCTCTACTGGGTCACGGCGAACATACC
>CAZEVY010000072.1:2528-10319 GCA_964515555.1 uncultured Solibacteraceae bacterium
CATCCGCAACGACAACGGGCGCGTGGCGATGGACTTCACCGCCTTCGACGCCTTCGTCCGCGGCATGACCGCGGCCGGCATGCGCGGGCCGCTGGTCCTCTCGCTCGGCAACAGCTGGCTCGGCCATTACGAGATCCGGCTGGCCGAAGCCTTCGGCCTGCGGCTGATGCGGCGCGAACTCGAGGGCCGCATGGTGACGCTGATGGATATGACCGACCCGCGCTGGGAGAAGCCCTATCTCGAAGGCTTGCGGCTCATCTTCGAGCACGCCCGGGAGGCCGCCTGGCCGCCGCTCGCGCTCCTCATCAACGACGAGCCCACCAAGCACATCATGGCCTTCTACCCGTACCGCTACCACCTCATCAAGAAACATTTTCCGGACGTTCCGGTTTATGGGGTGTTCTTCCAGCCCGAGAAGGATCCCGGCCCCTTGCTGCACAGCTCCGACATCGTGGTCGCCAACCGCGACCTGGAAAAGATGAAGACCCTGGCCCGGGATTTCGGCAAGCGATTCTGGACCTATAACAACGTCACCGCCGACGAGTCGTTCGGCAAGATCCGGCTGCTTTACGGCCAGATTCCCGCCTTCTACGAAAGCGAAGTCATGTTCTTCTGGTGCTGGAACTACTGGGTCGGGAGCCCCTGGGACGATTTCGACGGACGGGGCGAGGACGAAGGCGCTCCCGCCCAGTCCGACGCCGACTGGGTGGCCGTCTACCCGTCGGTCGACGGCCGGGAGCCCGTGCGGACCCTGGCGGTGGAGGCGGCGCGCGAGGCCATCGACGACGTCCGGTACCTCAAGACCCTGGAGCAACTGTCGAGCGCCCGCGACCCGAAGCGATGGGAGGACCTGCGCGCCGCGATCCGGCTTCGCCAGCGGGCCATGTTCGACGGTATCGCGCTCGACAACCGCATTCACTCCGACGCCGACTTTTTCCTCGCCGCGCGCAACGACGATGTCGAGAAACTGCGCGCCTTCGCCATCGCCGAGATTCTCAAGATCGTCGCCGAATCCGCGCGCTGAAAATGCGAGCCGGTGCTAATCCGAAACCGCCGTCGTCGTCTCTTATTGATGGGCGTCTCCGTCGCGAATGATACAGTGAAAATGAGGCGGCGTCTCCCGGAATCGCCGGAACCAACGCTGCTGAAAAGGCGTACCGACAAGAGATGAGCGCGGTCATTGAACTGGACGGACTCGAAGTCCGATTCGGCCCGCGGACCATCCTCAAGAAGCTCTCCTGCACGCTCTCCGGCAGCGCCATCGGACTGCTCGGGCCCAACGGCGCCGGAAAATCGACGCTCATCAACACCCTGCTCGGCTTTCACCCGCCGTCCTCGGGTACGGCGCGCATCTTCGGACACGACATCCGCACCCAGGCGCGCGCCGTCCGCGCGCTCACCGGCTACATGCCCGAGAGCGACTCCTTCGTCGCCCACATGTCCGGCGTCCGCATGGTGCGGCTCATGGCCGAGCTCTCCGGCCTCCCGCCCGAACAGGCCCTCGAGCGCGCCCACGAAGCCTTCTTCTACGTCGGGCTGGGCGAGGCGCGATACCGCAAGGTCGGGACCTACTCGCTCGGCATGAAGCAGCTCGCCAAGCTCGCCCAGGCCGTCGTGCACGGGCCGCGGCTGCTGTTCCTCGACGAGCCGACCAACGGCCTCGACCCGCCCGCGCGCCAGCGCATGATCGAGCTCATCCGCGAGATCCGCGACCGCGGCGACCTCACGCTCATCCTCTCCTCGCACCTGCTGCGCGACGTCGAGGAGTGCTGCGATCAGGTGCTCATCCTCAAGAACGGGTCCATCGCCGCGCTCTGCAATCTCGAAGAGGAGCGCCGCGCCAACCGCCGCTTCCTGGAGATGGAAACCAGCGGCGGCGACGGCGGATTCGTCGAGGCCATCGAACGCCTCGGATGCCAGGCCGCGCTCGCCGCCGACAGCCGCGGCCAGTCGCTGAACGGCAACGGCAAGGTCAAGCTGGTGCTGCCCGACGGCGTCGAAATCCGCCGTCTGTTCGAGGTCGCCGCCGAGCGCAACGTCCTCATCCGGCGCCTGCATCACAAGCGCGATTCGCTCGAAGACATCTTCCTGAAGGCCATGGAGGAAGGCAATGGCGGTCTATAAGAAGACCTACTCGCGCTGGGAAGGCGCGCCGACCCCGGAGTGGTCGCGCTTCTGGGTGCTGACCCGCTACTCCTTCGAGGAGATGCGCTCCAAGCGCACGCTCACTTTGATTCTCCTCGCCAGTTCGATCCTGCCGCTGGTCTTTGCCGTCGTCATCTATCTTCACCACAATCTCAGCGCCATCCAATTGCTCGAGATCAACGTCTCGAAGCTGGTGACCATCAACAAGCGATTCTTCCTGGAGTTCCTCGGCACCCAAAGCATGTGGGCGTTCTTCCTGACCGCCTTCGTCGGACCGGGACTGGTCTCGCCCGACGTGACCAACAACGGCCTGCCCCTCTACCTCGCGCGCCCCTTCTCGCGCGTCGAGTACGTGCTCGGGAAACTGGCGGCGCTGGTGGTGCTGCTCTCGGCCGTCACCTGGATACCGGGCGTACTGCTGGCGCTCCTGCAAGCCTATCTCGAGCCCGGCTGGATGGCCGAGAACTGGCGCATCCCCGTCGGACTCGTCGGCGGCGCGATGGTGTGGATCCTCCTGATCTCGTTCCTCGCGCTGGCGCTTTCTGCCTGGGTGAAATGGAAGCCGGTGGCCGGGGCGCTGCTGTTCGGCACCTTCTTCGTGATGGGCGCCTTCGGCGGCGCGATCAATGAAGTCCTGCGCACGCGCTGGGGCAATCTCCTCAACATCAGCCACCTGATCGGCTCGGTGTGGGTGTCCCTGTTCGACCAGCCTTTGCAGCGCGGCGCCGGCGGCGCCTTCTTCCGCGTCATGCCGCGCACCGAAATCCCCATCTGGTGCTGCTGGCTGTCGCTGGCCGCCATCGCCGCGGCCTGCCTCTGGATGCTGTCGCGCAAAGTGCGCGGCTTCGAGGTCGTGCGATGAGCGCCGGCCGCATCGATTTCGAGGACGTCTCGCGATTCTACGGGGAAGTCCTCGGAATTAACCGCGTCAACCTGTCGATTCCGCCCGGCATTACCAGCCTGGTCGGCCCCAACGGCTCCGGCAAGACCACGCTCATGAACCTGATGACGGGGCTCATCGCGCCGACCAAGGGCTCCATCCGCGTCCTCGGCATCCGCACCTCCGACCCCGAGCGCCTCTTCCGCCACGTCGGCTACTGCTCCCAGTTCGACGCCTTTCCCAAGGGACTCACCGGCTTCGACTTCGTCTACTCGTTCCTGCTGATCCACGGCTACGCCGCCGCCGAGGCCGAGCGCCTGGCCAAGGCCGCCATCGAGCGCGTCGGCCTCACCGAGGCCGCCGGACGCCGCGTCGCCGGCTACAGCAAGGGCATGCGTCAGCGCATCCGCCTCGCGCAGGCCACCGCGCACAATCCCGATGTGCTGGTGCTCGACGAGCCCCTCAACGGGCTCGACCCCATGGCGCGCGCCGAAACCATCGCCCTCTTCCGCCAGTGGGGCGGCGAGGGCAAGCACGTCATCGTCTCCTCGCACATCCTCCATGAAGTCGACCGCATCTCCGACCAGGTGATCCTGCTCAGCCACGGCTACGTCGTCGCCGAAGGACAGATTCAAGGCGTTCGCAGCGAGGTCACCGATCAGCCCATGCAGGTGCTGGTGCGTTGCGACGCGCCGGGGAAACTGGCGTCGCTGTTGTTCGAGCATGCCCACGTGGTCGAGGCCAGGATCGTCGACGACGGGAAGTCGCTGCTGGTCAGCACGCGCGACGCCGACAGTCTCTATCGCTTGCTGAATCGCGCGGTCGTCGAGGGCGGCGTCGAGCTGGAATCGGTCGCCGCGGCCGACGACGACGTGAGCTCGGTGTATCAGTACCTCATTGGAACGACGGGAGGAGCGGCATGAACGGCTTGCCCTGGGACATGTGGGGGCGGCAGGCCGCGGCCATCGTCCGCCTCGAGCTGCGCAAGAGCTTCCGCCCGCGCCGCGCCTGGTGGGTCTTCCTGCTGGCGTTCGGCCCGGCCTTCATTTGTTTTCTGCACGGCCTGTTCGACAGTGGCGGTCACAGGCTCGGCGACGACACCAAGATCTTTGGCGGAATCTTTCAAATCTTCTATCTTCGCTTCGGCATTTATTTCGGATGCGTCGGCATTTTCATGAATCTCATCCGCGGCGACGTGCTGGAGAAGACCCTGCATTACTATTTCCTGGCCCCGGCGCGCCGCGAGGTGGTGCTGGCCGGCAAGTTCATCACCGGACTGATCGCCTCCACCGCCATCTTCTGCACGGCGGTGGCCCTGGCCTACTACGGCTGCATGATGCACTTCGGGGCGGAGTTCCAGGAATTCTTCTGGAACGGCCCGGGCCGGCAGCACATGAGCTGGTACGTGATCACGGCCGCGCTGGCCTGTCTCGGCTACGGCGCCATCTTCGTGCTGATGGGCCTGTTGGTGCGCAACCCGATGATTCCCGCCGCGGTCGTGATGGTGTGGGAGGGGATCAACATTTTCCTGCCCTCCCTGTTGCAGAAGATGAGCGTGACTTACTGGCTGCGGTCGCTGCTGCCGGTGACGGTGCCGCCCGAAGGCCCGCTGGCGCTCATCGTGGTGACCACCGACCCGGCGCCCGCCTGGGTCGCCATCCTCGGCCTCGCCGCGGTGTCGTCGCTGCTGGTGTTTCTGGCCGCGCGCCGCGTGCGCACCTTCGAGATCAGCTACGTCGATTGACCCCGGCTGTCGTGGCTCCGTGTCGTTTCCGAGCCGCGACCATAGGGAGCGGTTCCACGCGTGAAACCGTCACGCGAACTTCCGCAACTGGTGTCACGCCCCCGCGCTGACGTTGTCGACCCACCAGGGCTTGGCCTTCTCCTCGCGGATCACGATCTCGTTGAGGAACGCCGCCGCCTTCGTCAGCCCTTCCTCGGGCGACATCAGCGAGTCCTCGTGCTCGATCGAGAGCACGTAGTCGTAGCCGTACATCCGCAGCGTCGAGACGAACGCCCGCCACCACTCCGCCCCGTGCCCGTAGCCGCAGGTGCGGAAGTTCCAGGCGCGATTCTTCTCGTCGGTGTAGAGCGTCATGTCGAGCACGCCCGTGCGCGCCAGGTTGACGTTGTAGATCTCGGTGTCCTTGGCGTGCACATGGAAAATCGAGTCGCCCAATACGCGAATGGCGTCGATCGGGTCGATCCCCTGCCAGAACATGTGGCTCGGATCGTAGTTGCAGCCGATCGACTTGCCGCACGCTTCGCGCAGCTTCAACATCGTGGCCGGCGAGTACACCACGAAGCCCGGATGCATCTCGATGGCGATCTTCACCCCGTGATCGGCCGCGAACTGCGCGCGCTTCGACCAGTAGGGAATCACCTTCTTCTCCCACTGCCACTTCAGCAGGTCCTGGTAATGCGGCGGCCACGGCGATGTCACCCAGTTCGGATACTTCGACTTGTCGGAGTCCCCCGGACAGCCCGAGAAGTCGATCACCACTGGTACGCCCAGCTTCTCGGCCAGCAGGATCGTCTTGCGGTTACAGTCCTGGTTGGCCTTGGCGATCTTGGAATCCGGATGCAGCGGCTCGCCGTGGCAGCTCAGGGCGCTGATCGAGAAACCGTTGTCGTCCAGCTTCTGCTTGAACTCCTTCAGCGCCGCCTTACTCTCCAGCATCGAGAGCTTGCAGTGCGGATCGGTCGGATAGTTCCCCGTGCCCAGCTCGACCGTGCTGATGTTCAGCTTCTTCAGCTTCGCCAGGACCTGGTCCAGCGGCATCTGCGCCAGCAGCGCGGTGAAAACTCCGACTCGCATAAGCACCGAGAATATCACAGCTATGGCATTCTGGGAACGCCATGAAACACGCCGCCATAGCGCTGTCGCTCGCCGCCGCCGCCGCCCTCGCCCAGCCGGAGGCGCCTCCCGTCGAGTGGGTCGAGCCCGCCACCGGACATCGCGTCGTGCGCCTCTCCCGCGAGCCCGGCTCCGCCAGCTTCTACTTCCACCAGAACGGATTCGCCGGCGGCAAGCTGGTTTTCTCGACGCGCTCCGGACTCTCCACCGTCGACCTGAAGACGCGCCAGATCGAGCCCATCGTCGAAGGCCGCGCCGGCAGCGTGATTGTCGGGCGCAAAACACGGCAGGTCTTCTATATAAAGGACGGCGCCGTCTTCGCCACGCACGTCGATACGAAAGCCACGCGCGAGATTGCGAAGTTCCCCGCCGACATGCGGGGCGGCTCCGGCTTCGCGCTCAACGCCGACGAGACCCTGCTCGGCGGCAGCGCCCTGCGCGGCCCGGCCGGCGAGCGGCCGCCCGTTCCCGCGCCCAAGCCCGGCGAGGGCCGCCTCGACCCGCGCTTCAACGCCCGCCTGCCGATGCAGCTCTATACCATCCACGTGAAGACCGGCGAGATCCGCACCTTCCACCCGTCCAACGACTGGCTGAATCACGTCCAGTTCTCGCCGTCGGATCCCAACCTGATGATGTTCTGCCACGAAGGCCCCTGGCACAAGCTCGACCGCATCTGGACCATCCCGGTCAATGCCGCCGGCGCCGCGCCGCGCCTCATGCACAAGCGCACGATGGAGATGGAGATCGCCGGACACGAGTTCTTCGGCCACGACGGCAAGGTCGTCTGGTACGACCTGCAAACGCCAAAGTACAAGGTGTTCTGGCTCGCCGGCGTCGAGATCGCCACGGGCCGTGGGATTCGCTACCTCATCGAGCGCGAGCACTGGTCGGTGCACTACAACGTGTCCGCCGATGGCAAGCTCTTCGCCGGCGACGGCGGCGGACCGCGCAGCGTCGCCGCGCCCGGCAACGGCCAGTGGATTTATCTCTTCACTCCCAGGGACGGAAAGCTCTCCGCCGAGCGCCTCGTCGACCTCTCCAGGCACGACTACACGCTCGAGCCCAACGTGAGTTTCACGCCCGACGGCCAGTGGATCGTCTTCCGCTCGAACATGCACGGCGCGTCGCACGTCTACGCCGTCGAGGTGAAGCGCGCGGCGGCCGCGAACTAGGTCCGTCGTCTCCGTCTTATCTGCGTTTATCTGCGTTCGTCTGCGGCCATCATTCTGCGGCCCCGCCCACCCTCCCGCGCTACAATCTGGATTCCGATGTTCCGCAAGGTGCTCGTGGCCAATCGCGGCGAGATCGCCGTGCGCGTCCTGCGCGCCCTCCGCGAGGCCGGCATCCCCGGCGCCGCCGTCTATTCCGAGGCCGACCGCGCCTCGCTTCACGTTCGCCTCGCCGATGAGGCCTACCCGATCGGTCCCGCCCCCGCCGCCGAGAGCTACCTCAACATCGAGCGCATCCTCGACGCCGCCCGCCGCGCCGGCGCCGACGCCGTCCACCCCGGCTACGGCTTCCTCAGCGAGAACGCCGCTTTCGCCGCCGCCTGCGAGTCCGCCGGACTCACTTTCATCGGACCGCCCTCGCAAGCGATGCGCCGGATGGCGTCGAAGACCGAAGCCCGCCGCGTCGCCCGCGAGGCCGGAGTCGATGTCGTGCCGGGCGCCGGCGACCCGGTGGAGTCCTCCTCCGAGGCCGCTCGCATCGCCGCCGGGCTCGGCTATCCGGTCCTGCTCAAGGCGTCGGCCGGCGGAGGCGGCAAGGGCATGCGCGCTGTCGCGCGGGCCGAGGAGGTCGAGGCCGCCTGGCGCGACGCGGCGAGTGAAGCGCAGCGCGCATTCGGAGACGGCACGCTGTATGTCGAGAAGCGCATCGTGAAGCCGCGCCACATCGAGATCCAGGTCTT
>CAZEVY010000072.1:10329-12556 GCA_964515555.1 uncultured Solibacteraceae bacterium
GCCATGTCGTCCACCTCGGCGAGCGCGAGTGCTCCGTGCAGCGCCGTCATCAGAAAGTGATCGAGGAGTGCCCCTCGCCGCTGGTCGCGATGCACCCGGAAATGCGTGCCGCCATGGGCGAGGCCGCCGTGCGCGTGGCTCGGCGTGCCGGCTACGTCAACGCCGGCACGGTCGAGTTTCTGGTCGACGGCGATCATCGCTTCTATTTCCTCGAAATGAACACGCGGCTTCAGGTCGAGCATCCCGTCACCGAGCTGGTCACCGGACTTGACCTGGTCGGGTTGCAGCTCCGCGTCGCCGCCGGCCAGCCGCTGCCGTTCCGCCAGGAGGACGTCGCCTGGCGCGGCGCCGCCGTCGAATGCCGCGTTTACGCCGAGGATCCGGCGAATCATTTCTTCCCGTCTCCCGGCCGCATCACGGCATGGCGCGAGCCTTCCGGCCCCGGCGTGCGCGTCGACTCCGGCGTCTACGCGGGTTGGGACGTTCCCCTCGAATACGATCCCCTGCTCGCCAAGCTGATCGCCTGGGCGCCCGATCGCGACTCGGCCATCGCGCGGCTGGAGCGCGCCATCGGCGAGTTTCACGCCGCCGGCGTCGGGACGACGCTGCGGTTCTTCGCGGGAATGCTGAAGTACCCCGCCTTCCGCGAAGCACGCCTGCACACCGGCATTGTCGAGGAATTCTTCGCGCTGCGGGAGAGTATTCGCCACGACGCTCCGGAAATCGCGGAAATTGCCGCTGCCGTCGCCGTCATTCACGCCTCGCGCGGGAGTTCGCGCCCCCCGGCCGCCGTGCCCGCGCCGCCGGGAATGTGGAAAGCGGCCGGGCGGAGCCGTCAGCTACGATGAAGACGATCGTCCGGCTGGACGGCGTGGAAAGTTCGATCGAGATCGAGCCAGGCGGCGGCCGGTGGACTTGGCGGCTCGACGGCCGGGAGCGTTCGGCCTCGGTGATCGAGGTCGAAGCGGGCGTCTATTCGGTGCTTCTCGAGGGACGGAGCTACGAGGTCCGCGTCGCCGGAGCCCGCGACGGCGGCATGGCGATCGAGGTGGCCGGCCGCGTGTTCGCCGCTTCGGTCGTCGACCCGCGCGAGTGGCGCCCGCCGGAGAACGCGCTCGCCGAGACCGGAGCGTGCAACGTTACGGCGCCCATGCCGGGCCGCGTCGTGCGCGTGCTGGTCGCCGAAGGAGAGCAGGTCGCCGCCGGACAGGGACTGGTGGTGGTGGAAGCGATGAAGATGCAGAACGAGATTCAGTCGCCCAAGGCGGGGCGCGTGATTTCGATTCGCGCGGCGGCGGGCGGCGCGGCCGCGGCCGGCGACGTGCTCGCGGTGGTGGAGTGAGCGTCGTGACTCCGGCGGCGGTGTGCGAACAGTGCGGCGGCACCGGCTGGCGCATCGTCGAGCGCGACGGCGTTTCCGGCGCCGAGCGCTGCAACTGCCTGGCCGGCGAGCGCGTGCGGCGTCTGGAGGAGACCTCCGGGATCCCGCCGCTCTACGCGCAGGCGTCTTTCGAGAATTTTTACACGCAGCCGGAGAACCCGGTGGTCAACCGCATCCTGGTCGCCGCGGTCACCCTGGCGCGCTCCTACGCGCGCGAGTTTCCCTACGGCGTCAAGAAGCCCGGACTGCTGCTGCTCGGCGACCCGGGCACCGGCAAGACGCACCTGGCGGTGGCCGTGGCGCGCATCCTGATCCAGCGCGGCTTCGAGTGCGTCTTCTTCGACTACCAGGCGCTGCTCGCCCGCATGCGCGCCAGTTTCGACGCCTCCGGTTCCGCCGCCGACGCCTCCGCGCTGCGCACCGCCATGGACTGCGAAGTGCTCCTGCTCGACGACCTCGGCGCGCACCGCCTCACCGACTGGGTGGAGGACACCATCACCTCGATCGTCACCCACCGCTGCAACCACAATAAGGCGCTCATCGCCACCAGCAACCTGCGCGACCCCGAGGCCGGCGACGCCCCGCTCAGCGGCGGAAAAGAAGGCGATCTGGCGAGCCGCTACTACCTCTCCGAGCGCATCGGCGCGCGCGCCCGCTCGCGCCTGTTCGAGATGTGCCGCGTCGTCACCACCCGAGGGGCCGAGGACTACCGGCAGCGCAAGGGAAGATAACGGCCGCATCGAATTCGGGAACTTTCCTCCCGCCGCGAGGCAATCCGTTACAGGTGGCCGCGGAAGCCGTCCAACTCTGGAGCATGGCGGAGTCCTTCACACCGAGCGACGCCGA
>CAZEVY010000072.1:12656-27573 GCA_964515555.1 uncultured Solibacteraceae bacterium
CACGTGCCGATCGAGGACGCCGGGGAACAGGTGGATATGCGGGCCGCGGCGCCGGGGCGCGAGCTGGACGTCGCCATGCTGCGGCGGGCGCTGGCGGCGCTGCCGGAGCGCTATCGCGAGGCGGTGGTTTTGTGCGAGCTTGAGGAAATGAGCTACGACGATGCGGCGCGCGCGGCCGGCTGCGCGGTCGGGACCATCAAGTCGCGGCTGCATCGGGCGCGAGCGCTGCTGGAGTCGAAGCTGCGGCGCCCCGCGGTGAGGTGTGCGGGATGAAGGGCCATCTCGACGAAACGTTCCAGGCGCTTCGCGACGAGTGCGCCGGCGCGCCCCCGGATCTCGAGATTCGCGTCGCGGCGGCCTTCCGGCGGCATCACCGGCGGCGGCGGATCCGGAACTGGGCGCTGGCGGCGGCGATCGCGGCGGCGCCGTTCGGCGTGGCCGTCGACGGGTTGTTCCGCCCCGCCGTGCCGGCGCGCGAGCTGCCGCGCGCCACGGCGCGCGAGGTGACCACGGAGTTCTTTGCGCTCTCCGGAGAGCAGTGGCCGGGCGAGGAGCTGCGCCTGATGCGCGTGCGGATGCCGCGCGCGGCGATGGCGTCGTACGGACTGCCGGTCGACGCCGAGCGCATGAGCGAGCGGGTGACGGCCGACTTCGTCGTCGGCGTCGACGGCACCGCCCGGGCGGTGAGGTTCGTAAATCTGATCGAGGTGAAACGATGAATAAAGTAATGACGGTTTTGATGGCGGCGGGGCTTTCCGCGGGGCTGTTCGCCCAGGAAACCTTCGAGCGGCGGATCGAGCACAAGATTATCGCGGGCGCGGGCGACGGCGCGGGAGCGGTGTTTTTCCAGCAGGGCGCCGGCAACGTGGCGGTGCGCGTGGGCGGGGCGGAACAGACGATGGAATTCGTCGGGATGGAGCTGGCGTCGGCGGGCCGCACGGTGAAGGGCGCGCCGTATTCGGCCGAGGCCATCACCGAAAGCGTGCAGATGCTGGCCGACGGCAACCGCATCACGCACCGGCAGACGGCGCAGCTTTGGCGCGACTCCGAGGGCCGCACGCGGCGGCAGGAGCGCATCGGCGGGCGCGCCGAAAAGGAAACGGTGCTGATCAACGACCCGGTCGCGGGAGTGCACTACGTGCTCAACACGGATGCGCGCACGGCGAACAGGATCCAACTGCCGGGCGGCGCCGTGGTCGCCTCTTCGGGAGAGGGGTCGCGCGTCATGCTGCGGCGAAGCCCGGCGCCCGCCGCCGGCGCTGGGGCGAGCGTCGAGGTCTTCCGAAGCACGGCGGGTGCGGTACGCGCGAAGAGCGAGCCGCTCGGCAAGCGCATCATCGAAGGCGTCGAAGCGGAAGGCACGCGCACGGTGCGGACGATCGCGGCCGGAGAGATCGGCAATGAGCGGCCCATCGAGATCGTCAGCGAGCGCTGGTATTCGAACGAGCTGCAAATGACGGTGATGACGCGCACGGTCGACCCGCGGTCGGGCGAGACGACGTTTCGCATCTCGGGTCTCCAGCGCGGCGAGCCGATGCGGTCGCTGTTCGAGGTGCCGTCCGACTACACGGTGCGCGACGGCGCGTTCACGATGATCGATAAGAAGATCGAGGTCGAAAGGAAGTAAAGACCAGCGTTCCACGTGGAACATCCAGGCGATGTTCCACGTGGAACATTTCGCGGCTGTTCCAGTCACGCCTCGCCCGAGAATTCTAATCCCTCCAAATCAATCGGTTGACCGGATTCCGCCCGAAGGTTGCCGGACCCCTCCCCTACTCTGTGGCTGAAATGCAGCCGCCGGGGCCATCGCGCGCCGGCGAGTTCAGGGGAGGTGCCGATGCCGAGCGAGCCGATCATCGTGTGGCCCTTGATGGGCTAAGTGCGAACTGAGCGGAGGCGGGGCCGGGAGGCCCCGCACCTCGCTGGAGCGCGGCCCCACCGCGGGGTTCGATTATTGGCCACAGATCAACGCGGATTAACGCAGATAGGAGAAGGCGGAATGCGGTGTGGTCAGTGTTGGACCGCGCCTCGGACGTCGAGGCGGATGCGGTAGATCGAAGTTCGGGCGGTGACGTAGAGGCTCTGGAAATCGGCGTCGCCCCAGGCGCAGTTGGAAGGGGTCTCCGGCATCTCGACGGTGTGTAACGGCTTGCCGTCGGGCGAGTAGATGGAGAGGTGATTCGCCGTGACGTAGAGGTTACCCTTCTCGTCGGCGCAGAGGCCCGCCGGCGGCCCGGCGACGCCCGAGATCAGCTCGCGCTCTCCGGCCGCCTTGCCCGAGCGGTCGAGGTCCCAGGCGCGGACGGTGCGGCGGTCGGCGTCGGTGACGTAGAGGACGCGGCCCGCCGGAGCGAGGGCGACGCCGTTGGGCCGGCCGGGGATGCGCGCCACCACTTCGACGGGACCCTTGGGCGGGATGTGGTAGAGACCCCAGAAGTCGAGCTCGCGCGCGTCGGCCTGGGAGCCGAAGGCGGGGTCGGTGAACCAGGCGTGGCCGTCCTTGCGGACCACGATGTCGCTGGGGCCGTTGAGGCGCTTGCCTTCCCAGGCGTCGGCGAGGACTTCGATTTTTCCCTTGCGGTCCGTGCGCGTGACGCGGCGGGCGCGGGTCTCGCATGTGTAGAGGCGGCCCTGGGCGTCGAAGGCGTTGCCGGCGGCGCCCCCGGATGTCTCGCGGTAGACGACGGCCTTGTGTCCGGGGACGGCGGTGAAGATCTTGTTGGCGGGCGTGTCGCTGTAGAGCAGGAAGCCCTCGTGCGACCAGACGGGACCCTCGGTGTAGATGTATCCGGTGGTGAAGCGCTCGATTCGAATGTCGGAGAAGTTCTGTGCGGCGGCAAGACTGATGATGAGGAGCGGAAGCATCTTCCAGTGTAGCGTCGGCACGGCGCCAAAGCCGGTGAGCGGGTGGTGCGCCAAACGGTGAAATCAGCGCAGTACCGGCGGGCGCCGCCCGCGAAGAGTGGCAAACATGCCGGTTTCCGAACGAGAACCTCAGCGAAAGTTCTCGGCCAGCGCGAGATCGGCGCCTTGCTGGTCCACCTGGGCGTACAAGATCGTTTGGGCATTCGGGGAAACGGACAGTCCCCGACTCGCAGGCTTGGCCAGTTTCATCAGCGTGGTGATGGAACCATCGGAGGCACGGCGGAACCGAATCGAGTTGCCAGCTATGAAGTAGATGCCTTGCTTCGCGACCTCAAAGGCTGTGTCGTCAGCCAAAGACGGAAGCACTTGGGTCTCATCGCCACCTTCCAGCCGCACCTTCCACAGGGGAAAGCCGTCGCGCACGGACTTAACGAAGTAGAGGAAGCGGCCGTCGTGGGACTCCACCGGCGTGGTGGCGTAGCCGCTGGTGACGCGTACAGTTTCGCCGCCCGCGGCCGGCGTTTTCCATATCCGATTGGCCCCGTCCCGTTGGGAGGTGTGGTATATCCACCGACCGTCGCGGGACCAACTGGGGCGGGCATCCTCACTTGGGTGATGCGTGAGCCGGCGCAGGACGCCGCCGGCGGAGCGGATTACATAGATATCCGCGTTACCTTTGACGCGGGCGAAAAAGGCTATCGATTCGCCGTCGGGAGACCAACATGGTCTGCCCGCGTAAGGCCCCTTCAGCGAGGTCAACTGAACCGGGTGAGAGCCGTCGGTCCGCGCCACCCAAATCTCGAATGCCCCCGAACGGTCAGAGACAAATGCGATGCGCCGGCCATCAGGAGAGAACTGAGCCATACCGTCCCATCGTGTGGACGAAAGGAAGGGCGCGGAGTCGCCGACGCGCCAGATATTGGAATCGCTGACCTGGCGAACATAGGCGAGGCGGCCGGCCTGCGGCGAATGTGCCAGGAAAGTCGCGTCATCGGGCGCCAGGCCGGCCGACTCCGGATGCGTGGAGCCGGCGGCAGGCATCCGTAACAGTTGCCGTTGAGCGCGAAAATGACCTGAGAGGAACCGGATGGAACCGTCAGCTCCCCAGCCGGGACAACTGTTGAAACGTCCCCCGGAGGTGAGCTGGCGCGGCTCCGCTACAGGCGTATGGTCGTTCGACAAGTCGAGCCGGTAGATTTCGCTCACTGTAAAGCTGTCAACCCTGACGAAGGTGAGAGTGCGGGCATCCCGCGAGAAGGCCGGGCCGATATCGGCGCCGGTTCGCACCGGGGGACGAGTGAGCCGGCGCTTCTCGCCGCTGGCCGCGGAAACCAGGAATAGGCCGGGCTGCTCTCGGGAAACGGCTCGATCGGTGACGATGAGCCATCGGCCGTTGGGGTGCCACGTGACGTGGGCGCCGTAGGCGTGCGGAGTGTGGGGGACGGCGTCGATGTCGGACAGCCTTCTTTCGGGGCCAGCCGGGAGCGTGAACAGGTAAAGGCCGGCGTTGCCCTGAGGAACCATATTCAATACGGCACCGCGGGGGCAGCGCAGGAACGCGATGGTACGCCCGTCGGGTGACCAGGCGGCGCTGAGGTCGTCGTCGGGGTCGGAGGTGAGGCGCAAGGGGGAATGGGCGCCGACTTCCTGGAGGTAAAGATCGTACTGGTTCTGTTGGGGCCCGTTCCAACTGAACACCACCTGGCTACCGTCGGGGGAGAAGGCGGGGAAGATCTCGTGGCCCGGGTAACTGGTAAGCGGCGTCATGCGGGGCGCTGAGGCCGGTTCCGGCCACTTACGACTGAAGACGACGGCAGCGGCCATCAGCACCGTGACGGCGACGCCCACAATCAGCAGGCGGTGACGGGATCCCGCTCGCGCGGAGAAGAGGTCGGAACGGCGGACACGCCAGGCTTCGATCTCCGAGGGGAAGGCGAACACAGTTCCACCCTTGAGGTGCTGGTGGCGGTGAACCGGCAAGCCCTCGGTCTTCTCCCACCGCTGTACCGATCGCAGGGAGGTTCGCAGGAAGGCGGCGATCTCCTTCCAGGAGTCCAGGCGGTCGGCAGTCACTTGGACATAGTAGCGCCAAAGACTGCCAAGACGCGCCGGGAATCTGTTGGCGGGGCTTGTCGCTTGCCCCCAACGGGATCCGCGCCTAGTGTGCGGCCATGGGGATGCGCTGGGCTGCGATTCTGGCGTGGTCGCTCGGGGGCGATCTTGAGCAGGCCGTGCGGGCGGGCCGGGATCTTGCCGACCAAGGCCGCTACCACGAGGCTATGCAAACGCTGCGTGCCGCCGTCGAGGAGGCGGTGTCGAAGGGCGGGGAGTCTGCCACGCTGGCAACGGCCTGGAACAACCTGGGAGCGGTGTATGACGAGGTAGGCAAGCTTCCAGAGGCCGAGCGGGCGTTTAAGAGATCGATCGAGATCTGGGAGAAGGCCGGTGGACCTGAGAATGCGAGCCTGGCACAGCCGCTCAATAACCTGGCGCTGCTCTACGGAAAGCGCAGGCAGTACGCCCGAGCGGAGGTCACGCTGAGACGTTCGTTGGCGATCAGAACGAGGGAAGCCGGAGCGCAGCACGTGGCTGTGGCCAGGATCTGGAACAACCTCGGGCACTTAGCGCATGCGCGGCGGAGGTATCGAGAGGCCGAGGCGCTGTACTTGCAGGCCCTCTCGATTTACCAAGTGCATCCTGACACCCTTGCCGAGGATCTGGCGGCGACCCGGAACAACATGGGGGCCCTGTGCCGGGCGCAGGGCAGAAAGGCCGAGGCGGAAACTCACCTGAGAGTGGCGCTGGAGCTCCTGGAGAGGAGTCTGGGGCCGACGCACCCCACGGTCGCCAAGGGGCTGCTCAACCTCGCCGAGGTGTACGGGGTGCGAGGCGAGCCGTATTACCAGCGTGCGCTCGCAGTAGCGCAGAAGAGCCTGGGACCGAGTCATCCGCTGGTGGGGAAGATCCTGGCCAACTATGCCGGGGCGCTCGAGAAGGCCGGTCGAAAGCGGGAGGCAGGCCGATTGCGGAAGCAGGCCGAAGCGATACTCGCGGAGAACTCCGAGTACACGTTCGCGCAGCACACGGTGGAACTCACTCCTTCGCGATCGACGCGCTGAGGCGTCGCGGCCCAGGCGGGCTTTCCTCTGACACTCTGGCGCGGGCGTCGGTTCCCCTATTCCCATATAAGGTTGTTGCCGCAATCCGCCGATGAATAAAGACGGCGGTGTAACTGAGTGCAGGTGTTCGCCCTATTGCCGGCTTCCCGAAGATTCGCGCTGATCGAGTGGCGGGCGCGGCGGATCCACGATCCGGTGAAAAGGCTTCGTTATCTCCAGCGGGCGCTCGCCGAGCCGCCGGCGCGGGCGCGGGGCTGGATTCGCCGATCCGGGCTGATGGCCATGGCCGCGCTGCTGGTTCTGGCGCCGGGATCGAGCGTCGTCCAAACGGCGGGACCGGTGGTTCCGGCGCGGATGAGGCCGGGGGCGCCGCCGGCGATGACCGGGGCGGCGGCCGCCGATCGCGTAGCCGACGTCTGGCTGGTGGAGGAAAGGGCGGGGTCAGAGGTCTACAGCAACGGCCTGCGGGTCGACACCCGGATGGCGATCGCCAACGAGCGGCGGAAGTATCCGGTGTTCTCGCGGTACGGGGGCGCTGAGCCGGCGGAATGGCGCGACGCGCCGGCGGGAATCGTCTACCACACCACCGAGAATCACCTGGCGCCGTTCGAGCGCGACTACAACGCCCGGCTTCGCCACCTGGCGCGGTGGCTGGTCGACTACGTGCGCTCGCAGAAAGCCTACCACTTCGTAGTGGACCGCTTCGGCCGCGTGTACCGGGTGGTGGAGGAGACGGAGTCGGCCAACCACGCCGGGCTTTCCGTCTGGGCCGACGCGCGCTGGATGTACGTGAATCTGAACCGGAGCTTTTTCGGGGTGGCGTTCGAGGCGCAGTCGGCCGCGACGGCGGAGACGGGAGGGACGAACCGGCTGACGCCGGCGCAGATCCTCTCGGGCCGCCTGCTCACCGAAATGCTCAGAAGCAAGTACGGGATCGCGGCGGGGAACTGCGTGACGCACGCGCAGGTCTCGGTGGCGCCGGCGATCCGCCGGATCGGCAACCACCTGGACTGGGCGTCGGGGTTTCCGTACGAGGAGATGGGACTGCCGGACAACTACGGGCAGGCGCAGCCGGCGGTGGCGCAATTCGGCTTCGGCTATGACGGCGACTTCCTGAAGGTGGCCGACGCGCGGTTCTGGAAGGGGCTGGCGCTCGGCGCCGAGCAAATGCGCCAGGACGCCGCGGCGGCGGGTCTGGCGCCGGCGCCGTATCGAAAGCTGCTCGAGGAACGATATCGAAACATGCTGGCCCGGATGCCGGCCGAGGCCGGGCCGGCGCAGACGATCGAGGAGACAGTCCGATGAAGTCAGATTCTAACCGCAATGCCGTGCTGGGGCTCGACGTAGGCACCAGCCGAATCGTCCTGGCGCGGGGCGCTGGGGACGGGTACCAGTTCGAGAGCCAGCTCAACGCGTTCGTGAGCGTGCCCTTCTCCCGGATGACAGAGATGGCGCTGGAGCGGGAGCAGATTCCGTTCGCGCAGCGCGGCGGCGAGATCGTGGTGCACGGCAACGAAGCGGAGCGCTTCGCGGACCTGCTGAGCGTGGAGACGCGACGTCCGATGACGCGGGGGATTCTGAACCCGAGCGAGGGCGAGAGCCTCGCGGTGATCCGGGGCATTATCGAGTCGCTGGCCGGGGATGTGCGCAACGGGGTGAACCGGATCTGTTTCAGTGTGCCGGCGGCGCCGATCGGCGGCGACGAGAACATCACCTTTCACGAGGCGGCGCTGCGGCACCTGCTGGGAGAGATGGGCTATGGCGTGCGGTCGATCAACGAAGGGCTGGCGGTGATCTACTCGGAGCTGGAGGACACGAACTTCACCGGGATCGGGATCAGCTGCGGCGGCGGGTTGTGCAACGTATCCGTGGCGTATCTATCGATGCCGGCGTTGAGCTTCAGCATCCCCAAGGCGGGCGACTTCATCGACTCCAGCGCGGCGGCGGCGACCGGCGACCTGGCGAATCGGATCCGGATCGCCAAGGAGACCTCGTTTCACCTGAACGGGCACTTCGCCGACAAACTGCACCAGGTACTGACGGTGTATTACGAGGACGTGATCCGCACGATGGTGTCGTCGCTGAAGGAGTGTCTCGGCGGGAACCGGCGGCTGCCGCGCTTCGGCAAGGCGATTCCGCTGGTGCTGAGCGGCGGGACGGCGCTGCCGGCGGGCTTCCGGGAGAGGTTCGAGAAGATACTCGGCGAGTCGGACTTCCCGGTGGCGATCTCCGAGGTGCGGTTGGCGAAGGACCCGCTCAACGCGACGGCCAAGGGCGCGCTCATCGCGGGGCTGGTGGAGATGAACGCCGACTCGGACGCAACGAGTTCGATCGCGCCGGCGTAGGCGGCTATCGCACTACGAACGCCCTGGACACGGCGATACCACCGCCGAAGCTCCCGAAATCGAGCTGCCCGCCTGCGGTCAGGGGCGCCCGGAAGGTACCCGGTTCCGACTGTCCGGTCAGCGTGACGCCGGAAGTCGCCGGCGCAGGCAGAAGGGCCGCCAGGAACTCGGGTCCCACGGTGAACGTGCCTGCCGGTCCGGGAGCCCGGCAGGTCAAGCTGACCGACCGGCTGCCTCCGGCGGCCTGAGCAACCGAGTTGAGGAGGATGATGACGTCGGTTATGCCGGCTTGCGTCCAGTTGAACGTAAGCGGCTGGCTGCGGTCGACCGTGTTGAGGGTGTTCAGGCCGGCCACCGCAAACGCCGCCGGAAACTCCGCGGCTGCGGTGAACGCGCCGACATCTCTACCGCCGCTGCCGGCCAGCGTGTAACGTCCGGGCACGATGGTTCCGAGAGTCGCGTTGAAGGTGTAGACCGGTCCATTAGGCAGACTGAGAGCGCCTAGAGCGGCTCCCGGCGGGATTCTCGGGCCGGTCAGGGGCAGTCGCATCCCGGCGTCGAGCTGGCGTCCGGGGCCGGCGGGATCGGCGCCGTTGGTGGGAATAACGCGGTCGTAGACCGAGCATTGTCCCCGGCGAGGCCGCAACGGCGCGCCTATCGCCCATTCGGCACCCGTCCATTGGAAGAATCCGCCGTTGACGAACTCCAGCTCCTGGATCACTCCTACGTTGCTGGATGTGATGGCGCCGAAGGCGGCTCCCGTGACGTTGCCGCCCGCGTCGAGGCGGGCGAGCAGGGACTCCTCGGTGTCGGGATCCGAGCAGGAAGCCGCGCCCGCGGGCGCGATGGCGATCGTGACGAGATTGCTGAGCTCCCCGCCGGCGCTCACCTGGAGCTGCGCGTAGCAATCGGGCGCGATATCGATGGGCAGCGTGAAGTTGATCTGCCAGAGTCCGGGGAATCCCGAGGAGGCGCCGGCGTAGAGCGGCGTGATGCGGCGTCCGTTGACGATGACGACGAAATTGCCCGCGGCAGTCTGATCGCCGGAAGTGCCGCCGGCGTCGTTGGCGGCGTCGGCGCCGCCGCCGGTTCCCCACAATACAAGCGTGTCGCCGCCGTGCGCGGGGGTGAGGCGGTACTCGAAACCGTTGAAGGTCACCGACCCGGTGGTGAATCGCACCAGGCTCAGGCCGCCGTTGACGTTGGCGATGGTCGCCTGCGCGGGGCCGGCGCCGGCGCTGTTGGCGGTCGCGATTCCGAAGCTGCGCGCGACCACGGTGACGTTGAAGGGCGCGCTGGTCTGGCCGTTGTAGGTGATTCGCACAGCGTAGGCGCCCGGCGCGATCGAAGACGGCAGAATTCCAGCGACCTGGCCGGCGATGGAATACACCAGCCGAGGGGCGATGGCGGCGCCGCCGGCGGCGGGAGTGAACGAAATCGACGTGCCGCCGAGGGATGAAGGGTAATTCGGTCCGGCGCCGATGGCGATGAGGTCGGGTCCCATGCGCCCGCCGAAGACGACGAAGACGACGTTGGGCGTCAGCCTCGGCTGATACCCGGTGGCGTTGAAGATGCCGTTGACGGTGGGTTGGGCCGCGGCGAACGGCGCGGCGGAGAGTGCGAGCAGTAATCGGAGTCGCATCATTGCTATGTACGGATGGTTGCGGAGCATCGGATGTTACCGCAGAGAGTAAACTCGATGGGAATGGCGCGCGCGAAGACCGGGAAAGAAGGCGCGGATGTCCGATCGGTGCTCGAAGCGTTGCAGCGATTGAGCACGCGCAAGGATCGCGACAACCTCGCCCGCTTCGGCATCACGGCGTCGAACGCGGTGGGCGTGTCGATGGCAAACATTCAGAAAGTCGCCAAGAGGCTGGGGAAGAACCACGAACTGGCCGGCGCGCTGTGGTCGACCGGCGTCTACGAGGCCCGCATGCTGGCGTGCTTCGTCGAGGAGCCGGAGCGCGTGACTTCGGCGCAGATGGACCGCTGGCGGAGCGGCTTCGACAACTGGGGGATCTGCGACACAGCCTGCTTCGTGCTGTTCGACCGCACGCCGCACGCCTGGAAGAAGGTCGACCAATGGGCTCGGCTGAGCGACGAGTTCGGCAAGCGCGCGGCGTTCGCACTGCTGGCGTGCCTGGCGGGGCACGACAAGACGTCGGGTGACGGCGAGTTCGCGCGGCGGCTTGCGCTGGTCGAGAAGGGCGCGGAGGACGAGCGGAACTTCGTCAAGAAGGGCGTGAGCTGGGCGCTGCGGATGCTCGGGAGGCGGAGCGTCGAGCTGAACGCCGCGGCGGTGGCGGTGGCGCGGCGTCTGGCGGAGTCGGAGAGCGCGGCTGCGCGGTGGGTCGGCAGGGGCGCGGTGAAGGAACTGACCAGTGCCGCGGTCGTGAAGAAGCTGAAGCCCAGCCGCGGCTGAGCACATCCCAACCACGGACAACGCGTCCCACAAGCGGACAGCGCGAGCCGCCGCAAGGCCGTTCCCAATCAGCGGGTTACGAGCGGCACGCGGCGTGCGTGGCAGGTGTGAGGTGTCAGGTCTCAGGTGTCAGGTGTCAGAGGGCGGAGCAACCGTGGTTTATTCGAGGGGCCACTCGCGCTTCGTTCCTGACACCCGGCACCTGACACCCGACGCCTCGGCAAGGGAGCTGCGATGAGCGCGTTCTTCTACGACCTCCGATACAGCCTGCGCAAGCTGCGATGGAGTCCGGGATTCACGGCGGTGGCGGTGGTGTCGCTGGCGCTGGGGATCGGCGTGAACACGGTGATCTTCAGCCTGGTGAACGCGATCCTGCTGCGCCCGCTGCCTTACAAGGACCCGGATCGCCTCGCGATGGCATGGCTCGACAATCAGCGGCTGAATCTGAAAGAAGACCTCACGTCGTGGCCGAACTACGAGGACTGGAAGAAGAACCAGTCGTTCGAGGACATGGCGGCGTTCTCGACGATGCGCGGCGTGCTCAGTGAGGGCGAGCCCGAGCTGGTGGTAGGCGCGCGCGTAACCGCCAACTACTTTTCCGTGCTCGGCGTGAGGCCCATGATCGGCCGCGTGTTCGCCGCCGCCGAGGAGCAGCCCGGACAGGACCGCGTCGTGATCGTCAGTCACGCGCTGTGGCGGGAGCGTCTGGGCGGCGACCGCAATCTGGAGGGGAAGAAGCTGGTTTTCTTCAATAACCCATATCAGGTGGTCGGCGTGATGCCGGAGGGTTTCACATTTCCAGCCAAGGAGACGCGGGCGTGGTTCCCGCTGGCGCTCTCACCGCAGGCGAAGCAGGCGCGCGGCGGATTCTTCCTGAGCGTCATCGGACGGATCCGTCCGGGCGTCTCGCTCGAGCAGGCGCGGGCGGAGATGAACGGCATCGCGCGGCGGCTCGTGGAACAGTTCCCCGACATGAAGGGCTACGGCGTGTACGTGGTACCGCTGCTCGATCAGATCGTCGGCACGACCAGGGCGGCGCTGTGGATCATGCTGGGGGCGGTGGTGTTCGTGCTGCTGATCGCGTGCGCGAATCTTGCCGGACTGTCGCTGGCGCGCGGGGCGTCGCGGGAGCGCGAGATCGCGGTGCGGGCGGCCATCGGCGCGGGCCGCGGGCGGCTGGTGCGGCAGTTGATCACCGAGAGCCTGCTGGTGTCGCTGATCGCGGGCGCGATGGCGGTGCTGCTGGCGATGTGGGGCGTCTACCTGTTCACGCGCTTTGCGCCGGCCGATACGCCGCGCCTTGCCGAAGTCGCCATCGACTGGCGCGTGCTGGTGTTCACGCTGGGGATTTCGATCGCCGCCGGAGTGCTTTCGGGCATGGCGCCGGCGTGGAAGATTTCGCGCTGCGACTTGCAGGAGTCGCTGAAAGAGAGCGGCTCGGGGTCGGCGAGCGGGCTGCGGAGCCGGCGGCTAAGGACGGCGCTGGTGGCGGGCGAACTGGCGGTCGCCGTGATGCTGCTGGCGGGCGCGGGGCTGCTGATTCGCAGCTTCACGGGATTGCGCGCGGTGGACCCGGGATTCCGCGCCGAGCAGGTGCTTCGCATGCAGGTGGGCTTCTCGCGGGCGACCTTCGCGCAGCCGGCGCAGGTGGCCGCCGCCTGGCAGCAGCTCATCGCGCGACTGGAGGGGATGCGGGGCGTGCGCTCGGCCGGCATGATCACCGACATCTTCCTGAGCATCACGCCGAACTCGGGCAACTTTACGATCGAGGGACGTCCGCCGCTTCCGCCGGATCAGCAGATCGAGGCGACGGCTGACAGCGTCACGCCGGGTTATTTCCGCGCCATGGGCGCGCCGATCCGCCGAGGGCGCACGTTCACCGAGCAGGACGGCCCCGACGCGCCGCGCGTGGTGGTCATCAACGAGACCTTCGCGAAGTGGTTCTGGCCGAACGAGGACCCGGTCGGCAAGCGATTCGCCTTTGGAGACGGCGGGCCGAACGCCCGCTGGATGACGATCGTGGGCGTCGCCGCCGACATGCGGCGGCAGGGACTGGAGAAGCAGGCGCGGGCGGAGACGTTCATGCCGATCACGCAGCGGACGACGCCGTTCGGGAATCTCGTGTTGCGCGCCTCGACGGCCGAGCCGCTGCGGCTGGCCTCGGCGGTGCGCGGCGAAATCCGCGCGCTCGACAAGAGCGCGGTGATCTACAACGTCACCACGATCCAGGAGATGCTGGCCGAGTCGCTCAGCAAGCGGCGGCTGGAGACATGGCTGCTGGGCCTGTTCTCGGCGCTGGCGCTGGCGCTGGCGGCGATCGGCATCTACGGGCTGATGTCGTTTTCGGTGGCGCAGCGCACGCACGAGATCGGGATTCGCATCGCGCTGGGGGCGGAGCGCCGCGAGGTGCTGCGCATGGTGATGCGGCACGGGTTGGGGGTCGCCGCGATGGGCGCGGGGGTGGGACTCGCGGGCGCGTTCGCGCTGACGCGCTTCCTGACGACGATGCTGTACGGGGTGGCGCCGTGGGATCCGGTGTCGTTCGGGTCGGCGGCGGCGCTGCTGGGGGCGGTGGCACTGGCGGCGTGCTGGACGCCGGCGCTCAAGGCGACGCGCGTGGAGCCGGTGAAGGCGTTGCGATACGAATAGCGGTCAGCGATCAGCGGTCAGCGGTCAGCGATCAGCTAAGAGCTAGGAGGGGTAGATGGCGATGCTGAGCATTTCGATACTGGCGGCGGTGGCGATCACCGGGCCGGTCAACACGACGGACAATTTCCAATGGAGTGGAACGGTAGCGGCGGGAAAGACGGTCGAGATTCGCGGTGTCAACGGAAGCGTCGTTGCGAATCATACGACGGGGGGCGAGGTGGTCGTCACGGCGACCAAGCGCGGACGGCGGAGCGATCCGGCGGACGTTCGCGTGGAAGTGATTCCGCATCCCGGAGGCGTGACGCTGTGCGCCGTGTATCCGTCGCGCGACACGGGCAGGCAGAACGACTGCAAGCCGGGCGGGGGCCGCATGAACGTGCGCGACAACGACGTGCAGGTTGAGTTTCGCGTGCTGGTGCCGGCGGGCGTGCACTTCGACGGCAACACCGTCAACGGCCGCGTGGAAGCGCGCGGACTGGGCGGCGAGGTGCGTGCCGCCACCGTCAACGGCGACGTGCGCGTCTCGGCGTCGGGCGCCGTGCAGGGCAAGACCGTCAACGGCAACATCGTCGCATCCATCGAGCGGGCGGGCTGGGCCAAGGCGCTCGACTTTTCGTCGGTGAACGGCGGCATCACGCTGGAGCTGCCGGAGGGCGCGCGCGCCGAGGTCGACGCGCGCACGGTGAACGGGAGCGTCCGCACGGAGTTTCCGCTGGCACGACGCGGACTGCTTGGGCGCAGCGTGCAGGGAAACATTGGCGGCGGAGGTCCGCGGCTGGGCGTCAGCACGGTGAACGGGAGCATCCGGCTGAAGGTGCTCGAAGCCGCGATATGACGGCGGCAAAACCGCTAACGTAGAATCATGATCCGGCTGGCGAACGTCGAGAAGTTCTACGAGTCGGGCGCGGGGCGATTCTACGTGCTGCGCCGCATCAACCTGGAGGTCCCCGAGGGCGAGTTCCTCACCATCATGGGACCCTCGGGGGCGGGCAAGTCGACGCTGCTGAGCATCGTCGGCATGCTGGACGGGGCGTGGCACGGGGAGTTCGAGCTGTACGGACACGCGGTCCACAAGATGAAGCCCAGGGACCGCATCGAGCTCAACAAGAAATACATCGGCTTCGTTTTCCAGAGCTACCATCTGCTCGACGACCTGACCGTCTACGAGAACCTCGACGTACCGCTCTCCTACCGCAACGTCAAGAGCAGCGAGCGCGCGGCGATCGTCTGCGACACGCTGGACCGCTTCTCGATCGTCGGCAAGAAGGACTTGTACCCGAGCCAGCTCTCGGGCGGCCAGCAGCAACTGGTCGCCGTGGCGCGTGCGGTGGTGGCTAATCCGAAACTGATTCTGGCCGACGAGCCGACCGGCAATCTGCACTCGGCGCAGGCCAAGGAGATCATGGACCTGTTCCGCAAGCTCAACGAAGAGGGGACCACGATCATTCAGGTGACGCACTCGGAATTCAACGCCTCCTACGGCCATCGCACAATCTTCCTGCGCGACGGTTGGATCG
>CAZEVY010000073.1:0-27428 GCA_964515555.1 uncultured Solibacteraceae bacterium
CGCGCCGGGATGCGCGGCATCCAGGAATGGCTCTCGTTCTACTTCAAGGGTCCCATGACGGCGCCGGGACTGTATCCCGAGCACGACCTGTTCATCCAGCTCATGAAGCTGAAGAACACGCTGCGTTGGATGAGGGGAGAAGACCTGATCACGCACCTCGGGCTTGAATACTACGACTAGATGAAGGTCCTGGTCATCGGAGGGACCCAGTTCATCGGACGCCTGCTGGTCCGCGAGCTGGTGAAGGCCGGACATGACGTGACGGTCATGCACCGCAAGACCGCGCACAGCCTCGGCCGCAAGGTCCGCAATCTCACGGCCGACCGCAACGACGCCAAGGCCGTTCAGCAGGCGCTCGCCGGCCAGCGCTTCGAGATCGTCTTCGACAACGTCTACGACTGGGAGCGCGGCACCACCGGCCCTCAGGTGGAGGCCACGGCGCGGGCGTGCAGCGGACACCTGACCCGCTACGTGTTCATGTCGAGCGTGGCCGCCTACGGCGACGGCCTCAATCACCACGAGGGCGACGCCCTGGCGCAGGACGACCACCCGCAGCCCTACGTGCGCAACAAGGCCATGAGCGAGCGCGCCCTGTTCCGGCTGCACCATCGCATCGGCCTGCCGGTGGTGACGCTGCGCCCGCCCTTCGTCTACGGTCCCGAGAACGCCTTCTATCGCGAGGCCTTCTTCTGGGACCGCATGCGCGACGGCCGGGCGATTCTCATTCCGGGCGATGGGCGCCGGCTCATGCAGTTCGTCTTCGTGAAGGACCTGGTGTGGAGCTGCCTGCGCGTGCTGGACACCCCGGCAGCCGTGGGACACGCCTTCAACGTCGCCAATCCGCGCCCGGTGACGCAGCTCGACGCGGTGGCGGCCATGGCC
Source organism: uncultured Solibacteraceae bacterium (assembly GCA_964515555.1). Taxonomy (GTDB): domain Bacteria; phylum Acidobacteriota; class Terriglobia; order Bryobacterales; family Bryobacteraceae; genus CAZEVY01. The sequence continues at coordinate 883 of CAZEVY010000073.1, forward strand.
GAGGCGGCGCGCAAGAAGCCCGAGCTGGTGCGTGTGCCGCGCGAGCGCATCCTGGCCGCCGGCGGCCATCCCATGGGTCCGAAGCTCTACTTCGGCGCCTACTACGACGTGCCGCCCATCACGCTGGTGATCGCCAAGGCGCAGCGCGTGCTGGGCCTGCGGACCACCGACTTCGTCGACGGCCTGCGCGAAACCTGGCGGTGGTACCTGCGCCGTCACAAGCGGCCCAAGCTCGACTACACGCTCGAGGATTCGCTGCTCGCCCGCGCGCGCGCCGCCCAGGTGGCGGCCGAGGCCCTGTAGGTCCGCTCCCTTTGGTCGCGGCTCCGTTGGGGAGAGCATCTCACGCCTCGACGGAAAACTCCAGCTTGTTCTCCGTGACGTTCACGCGGTCCAGCCGCACCCGCAGCCGGTCGCCGATGGCGAACTCGCGCCGCCCGCGCTCGGCGCGGATGCGTCGCTTCGCCTCGTGATACACCCACCGCCCTCCGGGCAGCGTCTCGATGGGGACCAGGCCTTCGACGAAGAACTCGTCCAGCTCGACGAAGAAGCCGAAGCGCTGCGTCGAGATGATGAGCGCCTCGAACTCGTCGCCCAGCCGGCCGCTCATGAACTTCAGCTTCTTCCACTCCACCAGCTCGCGCTCGGCGCCGGCGGCGCGCCGCTCCGTATCCGACGATTCCCCGGCGATCGCCGCCAGCCGCGCCTCTTCGTACGGCGGCGCCGCCCGGTCGAGCAGCGCGCCGAGAATGCGGTGCACGATCAGGTCGGGGTAGCGCCGGATCGGCGACGTGAAGTGCGTATAGCACCCCGACGCCAGGGCGAAGTGGCCGAGATTGTCGTCGCTATAGCGCGCCTGTTTCAGCGACCGCAGCATCAGGTAGTGCAGGATACGCTCCTCGGGCCGCCCGGCGATCTTCGCGATCAGCTTCTGATAGTCGCGCGAGGCGATGCGGAAGCCCGCCGCCGGAAGCGCGATCTCGCGCCGCACCTTGCGCCCGTCGCGCTTGCGGTCGACTATCGGGTGGCGCTCGACCCGCAGCGCGCCGCCGGTGAGCGACACGCCGAAGCGCGCCGCGATCTCCTCGAACTCGTAGACCCGCTCCGGGTCGGGCGTCTCGTGCACGCGGTACATGCCGGACACGCCCGCCTGTTCGATGTGCGACGCCACCGCCTCGTTCGCCGCCAGCATGAACTCCTCGATGATGCGATGAGCGATGTTGCGCGGGCCGCGGCGGACGCCCGTCATTTCGCCGAACTCGTCGAACTCGATCAGCGCCTCGGGCAGGTCGAAGTCGATCGAGCCGCGACGCTCGCGCCGGTGGTTGAGAATCAGCGCCAGCTCGCGCATGCGCTCGAACATCGGGAGCAGCGGCGCGTAGCGTTCCCGAAGGGCCGCGTCACCCTCGAGCAGCGCGTGCACCGCGGTGTAGGTCATGCGCTCGGCGCTGCGGATCACGCCGCGGCAGAACTCCTGCGCGACGACCGCGCCCTGGCGGTCGATTTCGAGCAGCGCCGACATCACCAGCCGGTCGACCCCGGGCTTCAGCGAGCAGATCTCCGTCGAAAGCTCCAGCGGCAGCATCGGCACGGCGCGGTCGGGAAAGTAGACGCTGGTGCCGCGCAGCCGGGCCTCCGCGTCGATGGCCGATCCCGGGCGCACGTAGTGGCTCACGTCGGCGATGTGCACGTGCAGCGCGAAATGGCCGTTCGCGAGCAGGTCGACCCACACGGCGTCGTCGAAATCGCGCGCCGTCTCCCCGTCGACGGTGACCGTGGCGTGGCCGCGGAAGTCGCGCCGGGCGTCGAGCTCTTCGGCGCGAATCGCCGCCGGCGTCCCCTGGGCCTGATCGAGCGCCTCCTGCGGGAACTGGTGCGGGATATGGTGCTTGCGAATCACCATCTCCACGTCGACGCCGAAGTCGTCGCGCCGCCCGAGAATCTCGACCACGCGGCCCGACGGCGCTTCGTCGCCCTTGGGGAACCGCACGATCTCCACGTCGACGATCATGCCGTCGAGATCGGCGGCGTCCTGGACGGCGACCTCCCGCGCGCCCACGCGATCGCGCGACGGCCCGCGCGGGATCTCCTGGCCCGGCGCTATCCCGATCTCCCGGTGCACGCGGCCGTCGAACGGAATCACGTAGCCGCCCTTGCGGCGCGCGCGGAACTCGCCGACCACGGTGGCGTGCGCGCGCCGCAGCACGCGCACGACCTCGGCCTCGAGGCGCCCGCGCCGGTCGCGGCCGGTAACGCGCGCCTCCACGCGATCGCCGTGCATGGCGCCGGCGGTGCGGTCGGGCGGTATGAACAGGTCGCCCGAGGAGTCGCCGTCCGGCGTCACGAAGCCGTAGCCGTCGCGGTGGCCGTGGAAGCGGCCGGCGACGGGTCGTGCGGAACGAGCCACTGTATAATCTTGCAATGGAATTGAAGGCGGTGCGACTGGAGGTTCCCGAGGGCGGCAACGTGATCGTCGGCCAGTCGCATTTCATCAAGACGGTGGAGGACATCTATGAAGCGATCGTCAACACCGTCCCGCAGATGAAATTCGGCGTCGCCTTCAACGAGGCCTCGGGCGCCTGCCTCACGCGCGCCGACGGCAACGACGACGACCTGAAGCAACTGGCGGTGGACAACGCCACGGCCATCGCCGCCGGCCACACCTTTGTGGTCGCCATGCGCGAGGGCTACCCGATCAACGTGCTGGGCCGCATCCGGGACGTGCCGGAAGTGTGCGGCATCTTCTGCGCGACAGCGAATCCGGTGGAAGTGATCGTCGCCGAATCGGAGCTGGGGCGCGGTGTGCTGGGCGTGATCGACGGCGCTTCGCCAAAGGGCGTCGAGGCGGAGAGCGATTCTCAGTGGCGGCACGGGTTGCTGCGCAAGATCGGCTACAAACGGTGACCATCGGGACCCTCGCCGAGCTCGAAGACGTCCTCTCGCGCCCCAACCAGGCCGATCGCGAGGCCATGCGCGCGCTCGCCGGCGACCTGCTGATTCTCGGCGTCGGCGGCAAGATGGGCCCGAGCCTCGCGCGCCGCGCGCGCCGCGCCGCCGAGGAAGCGGGCGTCCGGATGCGCGTCATCGGCGTCGCCCGGTTCACCGACCGCACGCTGCGCGAGGAACTGGATCGCGACGGCGTCGAGACCGTCGCCGCCGACCTGCTCGATCCGCCGCAACTGGCGTCGCTGCCCGAGTGCCCCAACGTCGTCTACATGGCGGCGCGCAAATTCGGCTCCACCGGCGACGAGCCTTACACCTGGGCGATGAACACCTACCTGCCGGGCCGCGTCGCCGAGCGCTATCGCGCCTCGCGCATCGTCGCGTTCTCCAGCGGCAACGTGTATCCGCTGGTGCCGGTCGCGAGCGGCGGCGCCACCGAGGCGACGCCCGTCGCACCCGTCGGCGAATACGCCATGAGCGCGCTGGGGCGCGAGCGCATGTTCCAGCACTTCTCGCGAGTCCACGGCACGCCGGCCGTGCTGCTGCGGCTGAACTACGCCGTCGAGATGCGCTACGGCGTGGTGCTCGACATCGGGATGAAAGTCTACCATCGCCGGCCGATTCCGCTGGCGATGGGCCACGCCAACGTGATCTGGCAGGGCGACGCCAACTCGATCGCCCTGCGGTCGTTTCCGCTGTGCGCGTCGCCGGCGGCGGTGCTGAACCTGACGGGCCGCGAGACGCTGGCGGTCCGCGAGCTGGCCGGACGCTTTGGACGCATCTTCGGAGTGGAGCCCGTGTTCGAGGGCGCCGAGGCTTCGTCGGCGCTGCTGAACAACGCCGGCCGATGTCATGAGCTGTTCGGCGAGCCGGAGACGCCGATCGCGCAGGTGATCGAGTGGACCGCGTCGTGGATCGCCTCCGCCGGTGCCACCCACGGCAAGCCGACGCACTTCGAAGTGCGCGACGGGAAGTTCTAGGGAGTGTTTTGATGGCTTGGCGCGACCGGCTTCTCGACGGCGTCGCGATCCCCGCGCATCCATTGGCCCTCACCGCCGGACGCAAGCTCGACGAGCGCCGCCAGCGCGCGCTCTCGCGCTACTATCTCGACGCCGGCGCGGGTGGACTCGCGGTCGGCGTGCACACCACGCAGTTCGCGATCCGCGACCCGGCGGTGGGACTCTTCCGCCCCGTGCTGGAGCTCGCCATGGATGAGATGCGCCAGCGCGGCGTGGTGAAGGTCGCGGGCGTCTGCGGCGCGACGCCGCAGGCCGTGGCCGAAGCTGAGCTGGCGCGGACGCTCGGCTACGACTGCGGACTGGTGAGTCTGGCGGCGCTGCGCGAGGCGGCGCCGGCCGATCTGGTAGCGCACGTGCGCGCGGTCGCCGCGGTGATTCCGGTGTTCGGCTTCTACTTGCAGCCGGCGGTCGGCGGGCGCGTGCTGCCTTACGAATTCTGGCGCGGATTCTGCGAGATTCCGGGTGCCGCCGCCATCAAGATCGCGCCCTTCAACCGCTACCAGACGCTCGACGTCGTGCGGGCGGTCGCGGAGTCGGGGCGTGCCGGAGAGATCGCGCTTTATACCGGCAACGACGACAACATCGTCGTCGACCTGCTGACGGAGTTTCGCTTCGGCCAGACGCGCCTCGCGATTCGCGGCGGACTGCTGGGGCACTGGGCGGCCTGGACGCGGCGGGCCGTCGAGCTGCTCGATCGGGCGAAGCGCGCGCGAACGGCGGGCGAGCCGTTATCGCCGGACTGGCTGACGCTGGCCGCCGAGGTGACGGACTCGAACGCCGCGCTGTTCGACGCCGCCAACGGATTTCACGGCTGCATCGCGGGGATTCACGAGGTCCTCCGCCGGCAAGGGTTGCTCGAAGGGCGCTGGTGTCTCGACCCGCGCGAGGAACTTTCGCCCGGACAGATGGAGGAGATCGACCGCGTCGCGCGCGACTATCCGCACCTGGTCGACGACGAGTTCGTGGCCGCGCGCGTCGACGGCTGGCTGCGGTAGGAACGCGAAGCTCTCGGAGAGGGGCCGGCGTTACGCGGGAATCTCGATCTCATGAACCTCGATTGTGAGGGGCATGTTGTTGGCCCGTCTGGTTTCGAGGCAACCGGCGATCGCTTCCCTTATGTTCTCGACGGCGTCGTTTTCCGTCGCGCCCTCGGAGACGCAACCGGGAATAGCCGGACACTCTGCGACGAACATGCCTGTTTCGTCGCGCTCGATCGTGACCAGCAACTTCACACAAGGATTCTAACATTCTGTTGAAACCTGACGTGACAGCTCGACGGCACTCACGGCAGGCGTTTCGACGCCTTGTATAGTTTGTACTCCCGGCTGGTTGACATCCTGTACTCCTACGGATATTCTGATCGTGTAATGGCATACGAGGTGTTTAGCAACAAGGCTACCCGGATTGGTTCCCCGACGTTAACCATAACGGCATCCGGACGGTTTGCGTTGAATGCAGACGCGGGAGACCGGTTAAGAGAAGCCAACGCCAAGTTCGTGCAGATTCTCTGGGACGCCGATGCGCGAAAGTTAGCGCTTCGGCCGGTCGCGAAGCCCAACGAGACAGCCTACCGGCTCTCGTATTCCACGGCTCACAAACGAGGCATTCTTCTCTCGGCGACTGCTTTCTTGCGATTCATAGGGTGGGATTTTTCGACCCGCCGGACAATCCCGGTGGAGTGGAATGCCAAGGACCGGCTCCTCGAAGGCGTCCTGCCTGCGGGAGCGACACCGCGACCGAACAAGAAGTAGGAAGAAATCGATGGCGGCAAGCGAGGGAGGCGAACGGCGCAAGTCAGGGAGCGCGCGCCTTCCAACGGTCTCAGGGGAGCGCGCCGTTTCGGCCTTCCTCAAGGCAGGTTGGATAAAGGACCGGCAGCACGGCAGCCACGCCATTCTGGTCAAACCAGGGCATCCGGCGACACTCTCCGTACCCCAGCATCGCCATCTGGCCCCGGGAACTCTACGATCGTTGATCCGCTACGCCGGAATGTCAGTCGAGCAGTTCGTCGCACTACTCTGATCCAATCTGCGGGCTCGGATTTCCGCCCGATACTGCGGACTTCGTTGAACCGCGTGTTCCCGCGCCGCCGTCACGCCGCCTGCGCGCCCCCGCCCGACGGCGCCACCTTGGCGACCTTCATCAGGTCGATCAGCTTGCCGAGCGCCGTCAGGCCGCCGCCGAGGAACGGAATCACCGCCTCGTAGCCCTGCATCAACTGACGCTGCGTGAACGCCACGAACACCAGCAGGATGATCAGGCTCGGCCACAACATCCGCTGCATCACGCTCCAGGTGCTGTCGCGCGACTGCTCGAGCGCCAGCACCTCCGGCGGCGGCGGGCCGCGCAGAATAAACCTCCGGAAGCTCTCGTTCATCAGCCGGATGTCCGGCGTCGCGCGCACCAGGCCGCGCCGCCGAAGTCCTCGCAGCACCGCACCGCAGTGGGGATTGACGAGATCCTCCTGCGCCAACTGGAGAAGCACCAGCCGCTCGATCGTCGAACAGTCGTCCCACAGACCCGTGTAATAAGCGTGGGCGCGCTCGCGGACCTCGTCGATCAGGTCGCTTTCTTTCGGAACGTGTCCGTCCGGCAGTTCCTCCAGCATCGTTTTCCCGATGGCGCGCAGCTCGGGCGCGGCGCCGCATTCGCGGCGGAACAGGTCCACCAGGTTCTTCGCCGTCTCCTCGGTCACCGCCGGTTTAGGCACGATTCCCTCCCGCGGCCCGGGCCGCCTGAATCTCCGCATCGTCCGGAGAAGCCTCGGCCGCCTCGGGCTCGGCCGTCGCCTTCGGCTTGCCTCCCGCGATGCGGTCGCGGAACGCCTGCACGGTCTTCTCGAACTCCGGCCCGGCGTCAGGCGGCGACTCGTCCCAGGCGCCCTTGTCGGTGTCGAAGAAGAACACCCGCCGTGCGCACAGCCAGGTCCAGGCGTATCCCAGCGCGATCAGGCCCCCCAGCGCGACCAGGCTTCGCCATTTGCCGGGCGCCGGCACCGGCACCGCCGCGAGCCGCAGATTGGAGGCCTTCGACGAAAGCTCCGGATACCCGCCGTCGCCCGCCGCCCAGGTCCACGACCCGTCCGGTCCGCTCCCGGCCAGCGCCTGCTGCGACTGCCAGGAGTGGCGGCCATACTGCCCGCGATAGCTGGCCATCGCATCGCGGAGAAACCGCGTCACCCGGCCCGGCGGCGGCGCCGGCGCCGGCTCGATCCACGTCGACGGCCGGAACGATCCCGCCAGGTAGATGTCGGGCTGCAAACGGTTGCCGGTCTCCGGGCCGCTCATGAGGGGCGTGAGCAGCCGCCGCTTGACCAGACCGTCGCGCTGGCTGTCCTCGATGGCGGCGTCGCGGCCCTCGAACAGCTTTCTGACGCGATCGGCCCGCTCGCCGAGCCGCTTCCACAGCGACAGTTGCGAGTAGCGCGACTGGACCTCGCTTTCGAACTCGAGCGCCGCGCGGTAAAACGCGCCCGAGGGCGCCACCGCCAGCACCACCAGCATCAGAAAGGCCATCGTGGAATAGGAGTGCGGGACGGTCGTGTCGATCGCGGGCCCGTCCGGCGCGCCCGCCGAGATGGCCCATACGACCGCCGGCAGCGCCGCCAGAGACACCGCGGCCATGGCCACCTTCAGCCAAAGCGGTCCCCAGGCGACCGCCGCCGCCATCGCCAGCAGCACCGCCAGCAGCACGGCGACCGCGACGCGATATCGCGCGTCCAGCCGCGGGTCCGGCCACAGCCGCCGCAGCAGATTCACCCATCGGCACTCGAGCGGCTCGCGCACCGGCAACAGGAACAGCGCCCCGAAAACCAACGCCAGCCCGATCGCGTACCAGATCAGGAGCCGCCCCGTGATGGTGATCACCTGCACCATGGCGTCGCGGCTGGCGGTCTTGTCGCGAAACACCATCAGCGTCCAGGGCGCGCCCTTCAGCTCGGCGAGCTGATGGACCAGCACGCGGTGCGGCCGGCCGTAGTAGTCCGCGTCGACGGTCTCGGTACGCCGCTCCAGGAACGCCGACCGGAGATCGCTGTCGCCGGCCGTCTCCTCGAGGAAGTCTTCGCGCTGGCTGCGCCCCTCGACGGAATGAAACATCACCTTGCCGGAAGCGTCCACCAGCGCGAAGCCGAAGCCGGCCGGAAGCGTCGGCTCCATCACCGACATCAGACGGCCCACCACGGCTGCCACGGCGATCCGCGACGGGTCGAACGGCGCCGCTTTCCCGTCGGCCTCCGGCGGTTTCAAGGGAACCGAAACGACGCTGCGAATCTGCGCGGTGTTCTTCGACCGCAGCGACTCCAGGAAGAAGCCTTCCGGATCACTGCCGGAATGCCACAGTCGCGTGCCGTCCAGCGCGGCTTTGAAATACTCGCGGTCCTTGACGCTGACGAACGGGGTGTTCTCCTTGAGCGTGGTCCACTTGGCCCGCTGGCACCCCTTGCCGTCCAGCCAGATGATGGTGTCGAAGTACGGGTAGGCGACGGCCTCCTTGCAGCTCAGCACGCTGGCGCGCCGCCAGCCCGTCCGCGCGCCCTTGGCCGTCACGGCGGCGAACTGGCGCGTGAAGTCCGCCACCTGGCCGCGGATCGCGGCCACCTCCGCCGTCAGGTGCCGCTCCACCTCGCCCGCCAGCGCCCGAAGCTGAAAATCGGTCCGCGCGCGCTGGTGGACGTAGAAGTAGTGCATCGTCAGGAACCCGCAGGTCAGCAGCACCGCCGCCACGATGTTGCCGAACACCAGCCCGACCAGATCCATCCGGCTGAAGCGCTGGCGCGCGTTCATGAACTGGACTTGCAGCAGCGGCATGCTGGTGATCGCCAGAAGCACGAAGAACACCAGCAGCAGCCCGATGGTGTGCGGGATCTGCATGCTCTCCGAGCGCAGCCGCTCGGTGGCGATCAGTCCGCACAGGACCAGCGTGCGGTCGCCGGCCTGAGGCGGCCGCGCCGCCGCCGTTTTAGCGGCCGGGCCCGCCGCCGGACGCGGCGGAGTGCGCGAGGCGCAGGTTTCCTCTTCGCCCGCCGGCGTCTCGCACGCCGGCGCGCCGCCCGCCTGCCGCCAGTGCACCCCCGGAATCGTGATCCGATGGATCAAGAAGCGGTGCGGGACGCCGCCCGAGCGCCCGTCGAAGATGACGTCGCCTTCGGGCTTGCCCTTCTGCGATTCCTCGATCTTCAGCGCGCGCTCCACCGCGTCCGGCGCCAGCGCGGCCGCGCCCGCCAGCAGCCGCCAGCTCCGGAGCGGCTTGCCTTTCTCGTCGGCCACCACCAGCGCGTCGAGCAGCTCCTTCTCCTCCGCCCGGCCCTTGAACGGGTCAAGCCGGATCCCCAGCGTCACCGGCTCCTTGAGCGGATAGACGCGCGGCAGCAGACCCGAATCCGGCTCGTAGGCGTCGACATCGCGGACCCGGCGGACGAAGTAGTCGGTCAGGCCCTGCCCGTTCGCGCAGCGCTTCTGCCCCGGACCGCAGAAGTTCTCCGCCGCTTCGTCGGCCGACTCCACCTTCTCGGCGATATCCTCGCCCATGTCCACCAGCGTTTGAAACGCGCGCCGTACCAGGTAGCGCTCGTTCTGCTGGATGTTGAAGTAGTAGAAGACCGAGAGCACCGCCATGGCCGCCAGCAGCGTGTAGGCCGGAATGCGGGCCGCCGGGAAACGTTGCTTCATTTTCCCATTCTCAATCCCAGGATTTCCCTACATTATGAACGAAAAGGGCGCTGATGGCCATAAGAAAAAGCCAGTAGACACCCGGCGCGACCCGGGCGTCGCGCGGCTGCTATCCTCGGCCCATGGATGCCAGGCCCGTCCGCGACTCGGCTTCGGAGTACTCCGAGATCACCCTGCCTAACGACGCCAACCTGCTGGGAACCCTCTTCGGCGGCAAACTGATGCAACTGGTCGACCTGGCCGGCTCGCTGGCCGCCGTTCGCCACGCGCGCACGCCCGTCGTGACGGCCTCGGTCGACCACCTCCATTTCCTGAAGCCCATCCGCATCGGCGACCTGGTGATCCTCCGCTCGTCGGTCAACCGCGTCTTCCATACGTCGATGGAGGTGGGCGTGAAGGTGTTCGTCGAGAAGCTCACCAGCGGCGAGCGCAGCCATGTCTGCTCGGCCTATTTAACCTTCGTCGGCGTGGACCGCGAGGGTGGGCGTGTGCCGCTCCCGCCGGTCGCGCCCGAGGGAGACGACGAGCAGCGCCGATATGGCGAGGCTGCGATCCGCCGCCGGTTCCGCCTGGAAATGAAGGCCCGCGCGAAGCCCTGAAGCCGTGCGCCGTTCAGGACGCCTTGTACATGTACTTGATGTTGCTCTTGTACAGCAGGACGTTCGGGCCGTCGGTGCGGTTGACCTTCAGACAGCCCTTGTCGTACCACTCGATGGCGCCGTTCAGCGTCTCGCCGTCGCTCAGCACGAAGACCATCGGGGTCTTCGACTGCATCTGCTTCACGTAGTAAAAATTCTCGGCGTTGGTCTGATCGGGCGGGATGACTTTCTTCTGTACGGGGCCTTTCCGGACGGCCTGGTCCTTGGCCTCGTTGAACGAAGGCCGGATCAATCTACGATTGCTGGGGTCCACTTGGCAACTGCTCCTCGAGGAGAATGAAGTGTCGGGTCGCTCGCCCGATTATTATCAGATACTAAGTTAACACGTACCGCACGGAGCAGGCGACCGCAAGCAGAACGCCCTATCGCCCCCCGCCCAGGAGATTCAGCACCACGGTGAACGTGCGCGACGAGGCGTCATCCGGCGCCACCAGGGCGAGAAAGCGCTGCCCGTCCGGCGACACGACGAATCGATTCCGCCGGGTCTCGGAAGGAATGAGCATCTCGAACAGCTCGCGTGGCCTCCCCGCCTCGAAGCTCGCGCCGCCGGTGCGCACATCCACCACCATGAGCTTGGCGCCGCTGAGATAGAACAGCTCCTTCCCGTCGCGGCTCCATTGCGGTTCTTGGCCGCCGCCGGTCGAGATCTGCCATTTCCCTTCCGCGGGCGGATAGCTCTGCACGTACACTTCCGCGGCGCCCGACTCCGTGGAACGATACGCGATCCAGCGTCCGTTCGGCGCCAGGCGCGCCTGTTCTTCCGAGTACGGCTGACCCAGAACGACGCGCGGCTTGGCGTCGCCCTCCAGCGGCAGGGCCATCACGTCTCCCGGCTTTCCCAGTGTCTGGTTGTAGATGAGGGTCTTGCCGTCCGGACTCCAATCCTCCACCGACTTTACGCCTGGTCCGCCGGCGAAGAGGTGCTCGTCGCCCGCGCCCGAGCTGAGCTTCCAGTAGATGTCCCGCGTGCCGCTGCGATTCGAGCTGAACGCGATCCGGCGGCCGTCGGGCGACCACGTAGGATTCAGGTCGTCGGCGTCATTGACCGTGAGCCGCGACGAGACGCCGCGCTCCAGGTCGGTCACCCAGATATCGCGGGTCTTCTTCTGCGGATCGACCCGGCCCACGGCCAGGCGCTTGCCGTCCGGCGAGAGCGCGGGATTGGTGTACTCGGCGGCGTCGCCGGCCTTCGACAGCCTCCGGCCGCTCCGATCGAACCAGGCCATCTCGACGGCGTCGCCGACGCCGCGCCGATAGGCGAGCACGCCGCCCGCCGCCGAGAATCCCGGCAGCATCCCCATGGCCACGGCCGCCACGCGTTCGGCGGCTCGGACCGGCTCTCCCTCGAGACGCCGGCTGTCCGGGTCGAAGCGCTGCGCCATGACGGAACCGTCGCGGTAGAACACCAGGTAGCCCTCCCCGTGCCGGGGTTCGACGTATCGCGCCGCGTTGGTTGCGGGCATGATGGGGTGCACTTCCTTGGAGTCGAGTGAGCCGAGGTACAACGCGCCCTGATTCCGCGCGAATGCGACGAACAGGAATCGCCTCCCGTCCGGAAGAAACTGAGGCCAGCCGTGAACGCCTTCGTTGCGTTTCAGATCGAGGGACGTAGCGGCCCGCGGTTCGCCGCCCGTGGCCGCCACCCGGAGGAGTCCCTGGCCCTGGTGCCCGTGAAACACGATCACACCGTCGGAGTTCCACGAGCCGCCGCCGCTTGCGTGCGCGTCGCAGAGGACTTGCACCGCTCCCGTCTCGAGGTCGACGCGTTTCAGCTTCGACCCCGCGTAGAACGCGACATGCCGGCTGTCGGGCGACCAGAAGGGAAAGAATCCGCCTTCCGTTCCCGCCAGTGCGCGCGACTCCAGCGAATCGAGCGAGCGCACCCACAGGGACCAGCCGGCCGGACCGAATCCCTCGGCGACGATCCGGCGGCCGTCGGGCGAGAGCGACGGTGACGAGATGCCCACCAGCCGGAATCCCTCGGGTGGTTCGATGAGGAATCGCGCCACGGAAGGCGGCGCGGGTGGCGATCCTCCGAAATGCAGATAGGCGAGAACTCCGCAAGCGGCGAGCAGCACCGCCGCCAGCGCCATCCACGCCCGCCGCTCGCGGCGCGGCGGAGGCGGGGCCGCTCCGGCCGCTGGCGCGCCCGATCCCTCGGCGATCCAGCGCAGTTCGGTGGCCAGGTCGTGCGCGCACTGCCATCGCGCGTCGGGATCCTTGGCGAGACACTTGGCGATGATGCGATCCAGTTTCGGCGGCGCCGCGGGCGCGCTCTCGGCGAGCGGACGCGGCTCGGCGGACATGATCGACGTGATGACGCTGGCCTGGCTCGGACCCTCGAACGCCTTGCGCCCGGCGAGCATCTCGTAGAGCACCGCGCCGAAGGCGAACAGGTCGCTGCGCGCGTCGGCTTCCCTGCCTTCGAGCTGCTCGGGCGCCATGTACTGGATTGTGCCGAGAATCGTCCCCTTGCCGGTGAGGTTGGAGACTTCGACGGTCGGACCGTCGGCGCCGCCGTTGGACTGTGGCTCGCGCAGCTTCGCGAGTCCGAAGTCGAGCAGCCGCGCGCCCGATTTCGTCAGCATCACGTTGGCGGGCTTCAGGTCGCGATGCGAGATCCCGCGGCGATGCGCGTGGTCGAGCGCCTGCGCGATGTCGACGGCGATGGGCAGCGCCGCGCCCGGGGCCAGCGGCCCCTTGCGGATGCGGTCGCCGAGCGTCTCGCCCTCCAGGTACTCCATCACCAGGAAGTCGATCTCGCCCTCCCGGCCGACGTCGTGAAGCGCGCAGATGTTGGGATGGCTCAGGCTGGCGATGGTCTTCGCTTCGCGTTCGAGGCGCTGCCGCAGCTCGGCGCTGGCGACCAGCGCGGCCGGCAGCACCTTCACGGCGACCGTGCGGTCGAGCCGCGTGTCGCGGGCCTTATAGACTTCGCCCATGCCGCCGGCGCCGATGGGTCCGGTGATCTCGTAAGGTCCCAGGCGCGCGCCCGGCGAGAGCGTCATCGAGATTCAGTGTCGCCCGCGCGGCCCGGCCGGGTCAATGGTCACCCGCCCCAGTCTTCGAGCCACAACTCGGGCCGCTCGGCCCGAAATCGCTGGACGAGATCGATGCACCCGCGCGCGGCGGGACTCACCGCCGGGTCCAGCACGATCGCTTCGACGCCGCGCTCGCGCAGGAAGCGGATGGTCTCGTCGCTCGCGGCATTGACGGTGTCGCCGATGACGACGCGCGGGATGCCGAACTGCGCGATGGTCCCGGCGCACATGAAGCAGGGCTGAAGCGTCGTGTAGAGCGTGGTGTTGCGGCGGTGCGGCATGCGGCCGGCGGCGCGCATGGCCGCCATCTCGCCGTGGAGGATCGGGTTGCCCTCCTGCACCAGCGCGTTGTGCCCCTCGCCGAGAATCGCGCCGGTGGCGTTGTCGGCCAGCACGCCCCCGATCGGGCAGCCGCCCTCGCGATAGCTCTTCGCGGCCAGCGCGTAGGCGCGCTGCATGTAGTGCTCGTGGGACTGGTAAGGCATCGCTCAGGCGGCCTCACTCCACCCCGCGCAGCTCCACCACCAGCGCGTCCAGCGCCGAGCTCTTCTGAATGTTCCGCCGCACCAGATCCATCAATTCGTCGACCCGCCGCACCGCCGCGCGCAGCCACCCGACCGTCACCCGCCGCGCGACCGCATCCAGCTCCGCGCGCACGTCCGGATTGCGCACCGCCGCCACGCCCTCGCGCAGGTGCAGCACGTCCTCCAGCAGCAGATACAACACGCGCAGATAGCCGTCCAGCTTCTCCGACCGCGCCTGCGACACCTTCTCCGACACCATCGCCCAGTCGGCGAAGCCCGTCACTCCCGCCGCCGACCGCAGCAGCGCCACCATCGCGTCGCGCCGCTTCGAGTACGCCGCCAGGTCCACCGACACCGCCACGCCCGGGCATCCCGCCGCCAGCGCGATGCGCCGCTCCGCGTCGTCCAGGCCCCGCGCGGAGGCGAAGGCGCGCATGGCCCCCTCGTCGAGCGGCGTCATCTGCACGGCGATCGAGCGCGAGCGGATGGTCGGCAGCAGGTCGTAGGGATTCACCGCCGTCATCATCACGATCAGAAACTCCGGCGGCTCCTCCAGCGTCTTCAGCAGCGAGTTGGCCGCCTGCTCGTTGGCGCGGTCGATCTGGTCGATCAGGAACACCCGGCGCGCGCCTTCCAGCGGATTGAACTGCGCGCGCTCCTTGAGCAGCCGCATCTGCTGGATCGAGATCTGCCGCAGCGGACCCTCGGGCGCGAACGTCAGGAAATCCGGGTGCGAGGCGAACAGCAGCGGGTCGCTCGACCGCTTGTCGGACGGCCACTTCTCGCGCTCGGCGACCACGGTGGCGTTGTGCGCCAGGCTCAGGTCGTCGTTCTCGATGCGGCGCGCGCCCCCGAGAATGCGGGCCGCGAAGCGCCGCGCCAGCGTCGCCTTGCCGACGCCCTCGGGCCCCGCCAGCAGTATCGTCTGCGGGATGCGCGATTCGCCGATCATGCGCTCCAGCGTCTCGGCGGCGGCGCGGTTGCCGTGGAAATCGTCGAACATCAGTCGTAGACGAAGTGCAGAACTTTCTTGAGATCTTCCCACGTCTCGCGCTTGGCCTGCGGGCTGACCGCGCGCAGCAGGTACGACGGATGAAAGGTGATGATGAGCGGAATGTCGCGCCACTGGAACCAGCGCCCGCGCAGCTTGGTGACGCCTTCCTTGCTCGCGAGCATCGCCTTGGCCGCCGTCGAGCCGAGCGCGCAGATGGCGCGCGGGCGGATCGCCAGCAACTGGCGGTAGACGAACTGCCCGCAGATCTCCATCTCGTCGGGCATGGGCGTACGATTCTCCGGCGGCCGGCACTTGACGATGTTGCAGATATAGACGTCGCCGCGCGTCAGCGGAATGCCTTCCTTGCGCGCCGTGCCTTCGATCATCTGCGTGAGGAGCTGTCCGGCGCGTCCGACGAACGGCAGCCCCTGCGCATCCTCGTCGGCGCCGGGTCCCTCCCCGACAAAGACCAGGCGCGCCTGGGGATTGCCGTCGCCGAAGACGATCTTGTTGCGCCCCGAGTGCAGGCGGCAGCGCGTGCACTCGCCGATGTCGGCGCGAATCTTCTCGAGCGTGTCGCCCTCGGGGGCGAGAGAGGGAAGGATAAGCGGTTGCACCACGGGCTCCCGAGGTGTGATCGGCTGCGCATCTTCTCCACGTGACGACACCGTGCCGCGACCCGACTCCGCAACCGAGCCGCGACCGTCAGGGAGCGGTCCTTCCGCCGGAGCCGCCCCGCTCCCGGCGTACACCGTCGTGATGCCGATGTCGCGATAGAACTCCAGGCGGCGGCGCAGCTCGTCGGGAGTCATCGCGCCGCGTGGGAGGCGATTCGGAGCTTCGACACCTGGTCGAGTATCTGGTCGGCGATGCGGCGCTTCGACGCCCGCGGAAGCTCGATCGCCTCGCCGGTCGCCAGCGCCAGCACCACCTGGTTCTCGTCCGACTCGAAGCCCGTGCCTTCCCGGTTCACCAGGTTCCCGACAATCATGTCGCAATTCTTCGACGCCAGCTTCCGCCGCGCCTCGGCGACCAGGTTCTGCGTCTCCGCCGCGAAGCCGATCAGGACGCGATCGTCCTTCCTGCGTCCCAGTTCGGCCAGAATGTCGGGCGTCGGGTCGAGTTCGAGCGACAGCCGCGCCGCCGTTTTCTTCACCTTTTGCGGCGCCGCTTCGGCGACGTGATAGTCGGCTACCGCCGCGGCCTTGACGATAATCGTCGACTCCGCCATGCGCGACATCACGGCGTCGCGCATCTCCCGCGCCGTCTTCACGCGAACCACCTCGACGCCCGCGGGTTCGCGCAGCGCCACCGGGCCCGAGACCAGCACCACCCGCGCACCGCGCCCCGCCGCCGCCTCGGCGATCGCGTAGCCCATCTTGCCCGACGACCGGTTCGAGATGTAGCGCACCGGGTCGATCGGCTCCTGCGTCGGTCCCGCCGTCACCAGCACCGTCTCGCCGTCGAGGTCGCGGCGCAGCGACGCCAGCAGCATCACCTCCCCGGCGATGCGCTCCGGCTCCGCCATCCGCCCCGGCCCGACCATGCCGCAGGCCAGCGGCCCCGAATCCGGCTCGATGAAGTGATTCCCCCGCGCGCGCAGCGTCTCGATGTTCGACTGCGTCGCCGGATGGTTCCACATGTTGGTGTTCATCGCCGGCGCCAGCACCACCTTGCCGGCGAAGGCCAGATACAGCGTCGTCAGGAAATCTCCGGCGAGGCCGTGCGCGAAGCGGCCCAACAAATCCGCGGTCGCGGGCGCCACCACGAGAACTTCATTGTCCTGCGCGACGCGGATGTGCTCGATGGCGCTCGAGAGCGTCTCCTCCCCGCCCGCTTGCGCGAACAGCGAGGTGATCACCTTGCGCCCCGTCAGCGCGGCGAAGGTCAGGGGCCGCACGAACTCCTGCGCGGCGTCCGTCATCACCACCTCGACGCGCGCGCCTCGCTCCATCAGCGCGCGGGCCAGCTCGGCGGCCTTGTACGCCGCGATGCCGCCGCCGACGCCGAGGACGACGTTCATGGGCCTCTACGCCGGTTCGGCCGCCGGCTCCTCGGGCTTGGCCGGGTCCGTGTACTTGATCAGGCCGCGCCGCACTTCCTCGACGGCGGTGACCGTCGGCTTCTTCGACGTGGTCGGCAGGAACGGCCGGGCGCCGCTTTGCAGTTGGCGCGCGCGCTTGGCGGCCACGATGATGAACCGGTAGGTGCTCTGCTCGGAGTCGTCCGGGATCGAGAAGGTCGCGTGTCGTGCGGGCATTTACGAGGTCCTTTCAAAGACTGCATTCAAAGCTGGCGAGGATGGGCCGGATCTCCTCCTCCATCCGGGCGCGCCGCGCCCGCGCGCTCTGTACAATCGAGGCCAGTATCTCCACCGACGCCTCCACTTCGCGATTGACGAGCACGTAATCGTACCAGCTGTAATTCCGGATCTCCTCGGCCGCCTCCCGCAGCCGGCGCTGGATCGTATCTTCTTCGTCCTCGGAGCGGTCGCGCAGACGCTGTTCCAACACCTGGCGCGAGGGAGGAAGTATAAATACGGTTACCGCATCCGGGAGCTTATGTTTTAATTGTCGCGCACCTTGCACGTCGATGTCGAGCACCAGGTCGGCGCCCGCGGCCACGGCCTCCTCCAGGTAGCGCCGGTGCGTGCCGTAGTACTTGCCGAACACCTCGGCGTGCTCCAGGAATTCGCCGCGCGCGATGCGCTCCTCGAACTCCTCCCGCGCGATGTAGTGGTACTGGTGTCCCTGCGTCTCGGCGCCGCGCGGCGGCCGCGTCGTGTAGGAGATCGAGAAGCGCAGCCGCCGGTCGAAGGCCAGCAGCCTCTTCACCAGCGTCGACTTGCCCGAGCCGGAGGGCGCCGAGACGATGTACACCGTCGTCATTCGAAGTTGGCCGCCTGCTCCCGGATCTTCTCGATGGCGCTCTTGACGCGCAGCCCCAGCGCCGTCACCGGCATCCCGGCCTCTCCCGCCGACCCGGTCTTCGCCAGAATCGTCCCCGACTCGCGATGCATCTCCTGCACCAGAAACTCCAGCTTCTTGCCGACCTCGCCGCCGGCCTCGAGCAGCTCCGCCAGGCGCGCGCAGTGAATGCGCAGACGCGCCAGCTCCTCGGCGATATCCGAACGGTCGGCCACCAGGGCCGCTTCCTGCACCAGCCGCTGCGGCTCCACCTGCGCTCCGGCCAGCAGCTCGGCCAGCCGTTCTTCGAGGCGCGCGCGGATCTTCGGGAAAATCTCGCCGCGCAGCCGCTCGATCTCCGCGGCGCCGGCGGCGATCTCGGCCCCGTAGGCGCGCAGTTCCGCCGCGATGTGCCCGCCCTCGCGCTCCCGCTCGGCGTTCAGCGCTCGCGCGGCCTCATCGGCGGCGGCGGCGACCTCGGCTTCCAGCGCCGGATCGGGCTCCGCTTCGGTCTCCACCAGCATGCCGGGGATTCGAAATGCGGCGTTGAGATCCGGTTCGAAGGGAATCGAAAACTCCGCCGCCGCCTGCCGGCAGGCCTCCAGATAGGTCCCCATCAGCGCGCGGTTCCAGGCCACCGGACCCTGCGCGTCGCGCCGCAG
Source organism: uncultured Solibacteraceae bacterium (assembly GCA_964515555.1). Classification (GTDB taxonomy): domain Bacteria; phylum Acidobacteriota; class Terriglobia; order Bryobacterales; family Bryobacteraceae; genus CAZEVY01. The sequence continues at coordinate 19,300 of CAZEVY010000073.1, forward strand.
CTGCACGCGCACCTCCAGGTGTCCGCGCACGACGTGTTTCGCCAGCGCCGCCCGCAGCGCGCTCTCGAACGGCTCCAGGCCCGCGCCCAGGAACGCCCGGATGTCGAGTCCGCGATGGTTCACCGCGCGAATGCTCACCGTCAGCTCGCCTCCGGCGGCGGCGCGCCGCACGCGCGCGTATCCGGTCATGCTGCGGATGGGTTGCCGATTCGCGCTCATAAGCTCGCCAGCGGGTCCGCCTCCACGAATTGCAGCTCGTGCAGCCGCTGGTAGATCCCCCCGCCCACCAGCAAATCCTCGTGAGTGCCGATCTCGCGAATCCGCCCCGCCTCCAGCACCACGATCCGATCGGCGCGCCGCACCGTCGAGAGACGGTGCGCGATCACGATCACCGTCCTCCCGCGCATCAGGTTCGCCAACGCCCGCTGCACCAGCATCTCCGACTCCGTGTCCAGATGCGAGGTGGCTTCATCCAGAATCAGGATGGGCGCATTCTTCAGCAGCGCCCGCGCGATCGCCAGCCGCTGCTTCTGCCCGCCGCTCAGCTTCACGCCGCGCTCGCCCACCCCCGTCGCGTAGCCCTGCGGGAGCCGCTCGATGAACTCGTCGGCCAGCGCGTTGCGCGCCGCCTCGCGAACCTCCTCCTCGGCCGCCCCCTCGCGCCCGTAGCCGATGTTGGCCGCCACGGTGTCGTTGAATAGATAGGTCTCCTGCGCGACGATGCCGATCTGCGCCCGCAGGCTCGCCAGCGTCGCCTCGCGCAAGTCGCGTCCGTCGATCAGGATGCGCCCTGCCGTCGGGTCGTAGAAGCGCGCGACGAGATTCGCCAGCGTCGTCTTGCCCGCGCCGCTCGGCCCCACCAGCGCCACGATCTCGCCCGCGCTCACCACCAGCGACACGCTCTCCAGCGCGTGCCGGTGCGGGTTCGACGGGTAGCGGAAGCTCACGCCGTCGAACAGAATCGACCGCGAGAACGCCGGCATCGCGACCGCATCCGGCCGGTCGGCCACCGCCTGCGGCCCGTCCAGGTACTCGAACACCTTCTGCGACGCCCCCAGCGCCTGCTGAAAGATGTTGTGGATTCCCGTGAGCCGCTTCACCGGCTCGTAGAGCATCAGCAGCGCCACCACGAAGCTGGTGAACTCGCCGGTGGTCATGCGGCCCCCCTGGATCTGGCTGCGCGCGTACGTCAGCAGACCCACGATCGTCAGCGCGCCGAAAAACTCGATCAGCGGCGACGCCATCGCCTGCTGCGCCACGTACCGCAGGCTGCTCGTCTTCAGCCGCTCCGCCGCCGCGTGGAAGCGCCGCGACTCCCGCGCCTCCGCCCCGAACGCCTTCACCACCTGGTGGCCGCCGAGCGATTCCTGGAGCACCTGGTTCAGCTCCGCCGAGTCGTCCTGCGCGCGCCGCGTCGACCGCCGGATGCGCCGCCCGATGCGGATCGTCGGGACCAGCACGAAGGGCAGCAGCGTGAAACTCACGATAGCCAGCTTCCAGTCGGTTTGCAGCACCACGTACAGCAGGCCCGCGGCCGCGAACATCTGCCGCAGCCAGTCGGCCAGCATCTGCGAGACCGCCAGTTGGATCTTCTCGATGTCGCTCATGATCGACGACATCAACCGCGCCGTCGGCGTGGTCTCGAAAAACTGCGCGTCCTGCCGCAGCACCCGCTCGAAGGCCGCCTGCCGGAGATCCGTCACCGCCGAGAACCCCGCGTAGCTCACCAGGTAGTTGCCCGCGTAGTCGCACACGCCCTTCAGCACGAACACGGCGACGATGCCGGCCGCCACCATCCCCCAGACATCTTCGATTCCCGCCGGTAGAAACTGGTCGAGCCGCACCGGCCGGCCCAGCAGCGTGAACAATACGATCGGCGCGCCGGGCGGCGCCGGGTTCAGCACGCGGTCGAAGATCGGGCCGATCAGAATCGCGATCAGCGCGTGCGCCGCGCCGGCGATCGCCATCAGGACCACCGACGCCGCCAGCGGCGCCCAGTACGGGCGCGCGTAGCCGAGCAGCCGCGGCAGCTCCCTCATGCCCGCACGCGCAGCCGCTCGATCGCCGCGGCCACTTCCTCCACCGCGATCGCGCCGATCCCCGCCCCCGCGGCGATCTGCTCGGCGGGCGCTTTCCACGGCGCCCACGCCACCGGGTCCGAGGCGCCGAACAGCACCACCGCCGGCGTCCGCAGCGCGGCCGCCATGTGCGCCGGCCCGCTGTCGTTGCCGATGAACATCGACGCGCCGGCGATGAGATTCTTCACCTCGCCGAGCGGCGCGCCGGCCACCACGCGATATCGCGCGAAGGCGTCCGCGTCCTCGCCCGGTCCCGCCAGAAAGACGGGAGCGAGAGCGAAGTCGCGCGTCAGCCGTGCCGCCAGGTCGAGGAAACGCTCCGCCGGCCAGGTCTTGCCGGGCGCCGACGCCATCGGATGCAGGACCGCGTAGGGCGCCTCCCCCGGCGCCGGCGACGCGTATAGCCGCGCCGGCGGAATCTCCACGCGGGGCGCGCCCAGAAAAAACATCGCCGAGGCGAGATGTTCCGCCGTGTGGACCTTGCGGTCGACGCCCAGAATCTCCTGCGCCGTGGGGATGCGCACATTGTCGCGCGACACGCCGCGATAGTGCGCGAATCCGGCGCGAAGGCGCGCTCCCGAGATCGCCGCCAGCGAGCGGCTGCGCGGTCCGCCGTGTAGATTGAGGCACAGCTCCGCGCGCCACCCCCTCACCGCCGCCGCCGTGGGTGGGAGAATCGCGTCGATGTCGGGGTTGCCCTCGAACACCGCCGCGAAGCGCTCCTCCACCACCACGCCGATCTCGAGGTCCCCTCGCGCCGCGCGTAGAATCGCCAGCGCCGGCGTGGTCAGCACGCAGTCGCCCAGCGACCGCAGCCGGAGGATCAGAATGCGCGCGCCCGCCGGCAGCGACTCCAAGGGAGGCCGGTGCGCCGGGTCAATCCTCGATGCGGGCTTCATCAATGAGCATCACGGGGATGTCGTCGCGGATCGGGTAGACGCGCTTGCATTGGACGCATTTGAGGCCGTTCTCGTCCTGCTTGAGCTCCACCGGCGCCTTGCACAGCGGGCAGACGAGAATCTCCAACAGTTCTTTGCTGATGGCCATGGCAGTGATGTTAGTTTATCAGGCCCCACGGCTCACGAAAGCCGAGCCGCGACCACAGGGAGCGGACTTTCTACCGCGCCGACGCCACCGCCGCCAGGTACTGCCGTGCGCGATCCTCGAAAACTTCGTAGCGCCCTTCCTGAATCGTCTTGGCGTCCACCAGCTCGGCGCCGACCGCCACCGCGCAGGCCCCCGCTCTCAGGAACTCCGGCGTCGTCTCCAGGTTCACCCCGCCCGTCGGAATCATCTCGATCTGCGGGAACGGCGCGCGCAGCGACCGGATGTACTTCGGCCCGCCGACGTTGCCGCACGGGAATATCTTGACGATGTCGGCCCCTGCCTCCCAGGCCGTCAGCACCTCGGTCGGCGTGAGCGCGCCCGGGCAGACGACCTTCGAGTAGCGCTGCGTCATTTCGATCACCGAGCGCCGCAGCGCCGGCGTGACGAAGAATTCCGCCCCCGCCAGCATGCAGGCGCGGCAGGTCTCCGGATCGAGCACCGTGCCCGCCCCCAGCACCAGCTTGTCGCCGAACTGGTCGGCGACCTTTTCGAGCGCCCGCACCGCGCCCGGCACCGTCATCGTGATCTCGGCCGCGCGGATGCCGCCCTGGTAGATCGCCTCGATGGCGCGAATGGCGCTTTCGGCGCTGGGCGTTCGGATCACCGGCACGATGCCGACGTCGCGGATGGAGGCGAGGATCTTCTCTTTGGTCATCCCGTCCCGATTGTATCAGCGCCACGCCGCGACTCCGCCTCAGTCTCGCGATAGAATCTCCCCATGATTCCCCGGATCGCCGCCGCCGTGCTCCTATGCGCGCTGCCGCTCGCCGCCCAGGAGCGCCGCGTCGTCTTTCCGCCGGGCGCCAAGCCCGTCGGACCCTACAGTCCCGGCATCCTCGCCGGCGATTTCCTGTACGTCTCCGGCCAGGGCGCGCGCGACTCGAGCAATCAGTTCGCGCCGGCGCCGGAGGGCCAGGTCCGGCAGACGCTCGAGAACGTCCGCACGATCGTCGAAGCCGCCGGGTTGACGATGGATCACATCGTCTACGCGCAGGTCTACCTGCATCCCTCGGTCGGCTACGACGCGATGAACGCCGTCTGGGCGAAGTATTTCCCGAAGAACAAGCCCGCCCGCGCCACCCTCGGCGTCCACCGCATGCCCACCGAGACCCCCGTCGAGATCACCGTGGTCGCCGTGCGCGACCTTTCCCGCAAGAAGCCCGTCAACCCGAAAGGCTGGGACGAGACCCTTCCCATCTCGGCCGGCGTGATGGCCGGCGAGCGGCTCTACCTGTCCGGGCTGCTGGGCCGCGATCCCGCCACCCGCGCCATCCCCGCCGAGCCCGCCGAGCCCGCCGATCAGGTGACGCTGGCGCTCGATCGCATCGGCGACGTGCTGAAGGCCGCCGGGCTCGACTTCCGCCACCTGGTCTTCGTCAATCCCTACCTCACCGAAAAAATGCCGATGAACGTCATGAATCAGCTCTACGCCAAGCGCTTCGAGCATGGCAACACGCCCGCGCGCGCCACCATTCGCGTCAACCACCTGCCCAACGGCGCCAACATCGAGTTCACCGGCGTCGCCATCGCCGACCTCACCAAACGCCGCGCCGTACGCCCGAAGAACATGGCGCCCAGCGCCACGGCCAGCCCCTGCGTCTGGGCCGGCGACACCTATTACTGCTCGGCGAAATCGGGCTTCATCCCCGGCCCCAACGGCGGCATCTACGCCGACAACGTCGAGGATCAGGTCCGCCAGACCTTGCGCAACCTGCTCGACGGCCTGGAGGAGGCCGGCCTCGACTTCTCGAACGTCGTCGCCTCCAACGTGTATGTGGATAATCTGGACGAATTCTCGAAAATGAACGGCGTTTACGGAAAATACTTCCCCGCGAACGCTCCGCCCACGCGCACGACGGTCGCGCCCGTCCCGCCCGTCGAGCGTCGCCGCGCCGCGGACGGGCGCTTTCCCAAGCTGGAAGAGATTTCGGTGATCGCCGTGCGCTAGCAGAGCCGCGACCGGAGGGAGCGGTCCGGACTTCGCCTCGACCTCGACGCAACCCGTTACAGAGCCGCGACCGTCAGGGAGCGGTTGTTTTTTGGCACGGGCGCGCTCAGCCCCAGCACGCCGCGAAGCGCCGGATCGTGCCGCACGCGCCAGATGCGGCTGTCCAGGTAGTAGTGCGTCATGCCGAACCCGCAGAAGAATCCGAACGCCAGGTCCGACGCCTTGCCCAGGTGGAAACCCGGCACCCGGTAGAGCAGGCTGAACGCCAGCGCCGCCGCCGCGTAGGCGAGCACGCTGCGCGCCACCGCCGGGGGAATCCGTCCGTGGCTTCGCTCGCTGCCCTCGGCCCCGTAGCGGTTGCGGTTATGAAACCAGATCAGCGCGTGATATTGAATGTTGTGCACGATCGTCACCGTCGGCACCGCCGCGTACACGCTCATCCACGCGAAGGCCATCCAGTGCAGCGGCGCCACTCCCGCCAGCAGCAGCAGCTTGGGCGCGTTCAGCGGCCGACGCGCCCGCCATCGCCGCGCCTGCGCCCCCAGCCACAGTAGGACGACCGCCGCCAGCGCCGTCCACATCAGCGGCTCGCACCACGGGGCCGCCGACTCCAGCGCGAACCGCCGCGGCATTCCCAGCTCCTGGGGCGAGTGCACAAAGTAGCGGTGAAACGGCGGCGTGGCGAGCATCGCCGCCAGGAACGCCGCGTCGAGCCGGTTGTCGCGCGCGTCCAGGTCGGCGTTCTTCACCTTGTAGAGCATCACGAAGCCCCAGTGCTGCCGCACCACGTGAAAGTACGCCCAGGCGCCGACCAGCACCGCCAGCGGGAGCTTCCAGCCCATCAGCACCATCGCCGGCCCCAGTGAAAAGAAAAACACCAGGCTGCCGATCAGTAGCCGCCGCCGCGAGGCGCGCTCCGCGGCGTCGAAGTAGGTGCGCGACGCCGTCCCGAATATGTGCGTGCCGTCGAAGCCCACCGACCAGAACCACCACAGCGTCGATGCCGGGACCTGGAGCGCCGTGAATAACACCAGGTAGAGGTAGCCCGCCAGCGCGCTGCCGATCACCAGCGCCAGGTCGACGCCGCGCCCCACGATCCAGCGCGCCTCGAATCGCGGCGCCGCGGCCGGCGCGATCAGCGTGGCGGTTGCCAAGCGATCAGTGTACCGCGCCCTCGCGGCGCATCCTCCCGGCGGCGCCCGCCGCCGGTGCTATCCTGCTCGCTATGCCGGAAACCTTCCGCGACCAGATCTTCGCCGGCCGCACCGCCTTCTTCACCGGCGGCACCAGCGGCATCGGCCTCCGCATCGCCGAGCGCTTCGCCGGCCAGGGCGCCCGCGTGGCGCTCTTCGGCCGCAACCGGGAGAAACTCGACCTCGCCGTCCGCTGCGTCCACACCGTCGGCCCCGATTCCATCGGATTCCAGGGCGACGTGCGCGACTACGACGCCATCGCCCGCGCCCTGGCCCAAACCCGCGAATCCTGGGGACCCGTCGATATCCTGGTCTGCGGCGCCGCCGGCAATTTCCCCGCCCCCGTCACCGGCATGTCGGCCAACGGCTTCAAGGCCGTCATCGATATCGACCTGCTCGGCACCTTCAACGCCTGCCGCGCCGCCTACGAGCACCTGCGCAAACCCGGCGCTTCCATCATTAGTATCTCCGCCAACCACGCCACGCAGCCCTACGCGCTCCAGTCGCACGTGTGCGCCGCCAAGGCCGGCGTCGACCTGCTCACCCGCACCATCGCCCTCGAATGGGGACCCGACGGCGTCCGCGCCAATTGCATCACTCCCGGACCCATCGACGACACCGAGGGCATGCGCCGCCTCGCTCCCAGCGAGGAGATCCGACAGCGCGTCGTCCGCGGCGTGCCGCTCGGCCGCATGGGTTCCAAGGACGATATCGCCGACCTGGCCATCTTCCTCGCCAGCGACGCCGCGTCATATATTACCGGCGCCGTGTTCCATTGCGACGGCGGACAGTCGGCCGCCGGCCCGCGCAGCCTGCCGCTCGAGGCGTTGCGTCGGTAAGCGCCGCCCTACCGCCCCTTCACCATCGGCACGAACCGCACGCCGAACACGGTTCTTCGTTTCAGCTTTCCGGCCGCGTCCTTGTCGATCACGATCAACTCCTGGTCGTCGGCGTAGCGCCCCACCGGCGCCACCAGCTTGCCGCCCGCCTTCAGTTGGTCGGTGAGCGCGCGCGGCACCTCCGGCGGCGCCGCCGTCAGCAGGATGCGGTCGAAGGGCGCCCGCTCCGGCCAGCCCTGGTAGCCGTCTCCCCATCGCACCTCGACGTTCTTGTGCCCGAGCCTCTTCAGCAGCTCGCGCGCCGGCTTCGCCAGCTCCTCGACAATCTCGATGGTGTAGAGCTTCGCCACCAGCGGCGCCAGCACCGCCGCCTGGTAACCGGACCCCGTGCCGATCTCCAGCGCCTTGTGATGCGGGGCGGCCTCGAGCAGCTCGGTCATCGCCGCGACGATGTAGGGTTGCGAGATGGTCTGCCCGAAGCCGATCGGCAGCGGCGAATCGTCGTAGGCCCGGTCGCGCAGCACTTCGGGGACGAACAGGTGCCGCGGCGTGGCCCGCATCGCCTTGAGAACCGCGCGATCGCGGACGTCGCGGCTCTCGATCTGCTCGCGTACCATGCTCTCCCTGCGCGCGGCGAACGGATCCTGCGCCACCACCAGCGCGACCGGCCAGAAGAATGCGTGCGCCCGGCGCATGCGCTTTCCGGTCTCAGAATAGCAGAGCGGTTCCCCGTGCCACCCGGCTCCCGGCCATCCGCGGCGAACGGATCTAATAGCCACAATGATCCCGGATAATATTGCAACGCCTTGCCTATCTGCGTTTATCTGCGTTCATCTGCGGCCAATCATTCTTCTGCTCGGCCTCCATAATGCATCTGCGGCATAATAATCCCGACACATGAAAACTCCGAGGTTCAAACACGAGGGAGACGAAAGGAAGTTCTGGGCCTCGGCCGATTCGACCG
>CAZEVY010000074.1:0-27171 GCA_964515555.1 uncultured Solibacteraceae bacterium
CAAAGAAAACTGCACCTTGCACGACCCCACCCGCGTAGTTAGAGTCGAACAAGGATGGACGCATCGTCGAGGAGGCTGGTCGAGGCCGCGCTGGCTGATGAAGAGGCCTTCCGCGCCATCGTCGACCGCTACAAGGCGATGGTGTTCAGCATCGGCCGCAGCTTCTTCCAGAACCGGGAGATGGCCGAGGACCTGGCCCAGGACGTCTTCTTCGACCTGTTCCGTCATCTGTGGTCGATCGAGTCCGACCTGCACCTGGCGAACTGGCTTCGCCAGGCGATGACGCGCCGATGCATCGACCAGGCGCGGCGGCGGCTGCACGCGCCGCAGTCGCTCGAAGACGCGGCCGAGCCCGGGGCGGCGGCGCCGCCGGCGGACCCGTTCCTCGAGCGCGAGGTGCGGGAGAAGATTCTGTCGCTGCCGGACCGCAAGCGCATGGTGGTGATTCTGCGCTTTCAGGAAGAGATGGAGCTCGAAGAGATCGCCCGGGTGATGGAGATGCCGTTGAACACGGTCAAGAGCACGCTGCATCGCGCGCTGGCCGTGCTGAAACGCAAGCTCGGAAGTTTGAGGAGTGAGTATGGAACCGCTGGACGGTGAACTGCCGGAGAGTGAAGTAAAGGCGCTGTTCGCGCGGCGCGAGCCGTCGCGCGATTTCACCGATGGAGTGATGGCGCGCGTGCGGGAGCATCGCGGGCGGCGCCGGCGGCCCTTCGTCCTGTGGCGATGGGCGATGGCCGGCGCGCTGGCGGCGTCGATGGGGATCGGCGGCTTCTACTGGCGCGAAGCGCGGGAGCGCGAGGAGCGGGCGGCGCGGGCGCGCGACCAGCTCGTGCTGGCGGTTCAGATCACCAACGCGAAGCTCGACAAGGCCCGCGAGGCCGTAATCGGAGTCATGAGGAGAAACTAGAAAATGGGGCGCAGACTTTTCATTCTTCTGGCGGCGGCGGCGCCCCTGCTCGCGCAGGGACCGAAGCTCCAGCTCAACCTGGACCACTTGAAGGCCAAGGCCAAAGAGTCGGTCAACGTCAACCTGGACGGCTCGATGCTTGGGGAAGCGCGCAAGCTCGTCGGCGAGGACGCCACCAAGGGTATGGAGGGGATCTACGTCCGCTCCTTCGAGTTCGAGGAGAAGGGCGCGTACACCAAGGACGACCTGGAGGCGCTCCGCAAGCAGATCACCGGCCCCAACTGGAAGAACATCATCGAGGTGATCGAGCGCGAAGAGAGCACCTGGATTTCGATCTACAACGAAGCCGGCAAGCCCGGTGGCTTCGCCATCATCACCGCCGAGCCCAAGGAGCTCACGGTGGTGAACATCGTGGGCAGCATCGACCTGTCTTCCCTGAGCGCGATAAAAGGCATCCCGGCCCTGAGGGATCTCGAAAAGTTCACCGGCAAGAAGGAAGAAAGGAAAAAGGACGAGTGACCGTCAGCCGAACACCGCGCTGACGTCGTCCTTGGTTTCGAGCAGCTTCACCAGCGCAGAGAGCGTCGCATTCACCTGTGCGGCGACCCCCAGCTCGGCGCCGCGCCGCGCGACGTAGCCGTTCAGCGATTCGATCTCGGTGGCGCGCCCGCGCGCGATGTCCTGCGCCGTCGAGGAGATCGCGTTCTCCATCGCGATGCCGAGCCTCCAGGCCGCTTCCACGAGATCGCCCTCCGGCATCCGCACGCCGAGCGCGCGCGCCACGGCGACCGTCTCCTCCACCGCGAGCCGCATGATCTCGCGCGTTTCGGGATGCCGCGCGATGGCCCCGTAGCGCGCCCGCGCCAGCGCCGACATGGCGTTATAGGCGCAGTTCATCACCAGCTTGGCCCACAGCTCGCCCGCGACGTTATCCGACACGCGGCAGGGCACGCCCGCGCTCTCGAACATGGCAGCGATCGGCGGGCACTCGGGACGCGCGTCGAGCACCAGATCGCCGCGGCCAGTGTGACGCACCTCTCCGGGCGCGATCATCGACGCGGCGACGTAGACGGCGCAGGAGACGGCGTCGATTCCGGTGGCGCGGTTTATACGTTCCGCGTTGTCGACTCCGTTCTGAAGGCTGACGACGACGGCGCCGGGCGCGAGGTGCTTGGCGAGCGCCGCCGCGGCCGATTCGGTGTCGAGCGTCTTGACGCAGAACAGCACGACCTCGGCGCCGTGCGCCGCCGCGAGGTCGACCGTGGCGCGGGCGGGGACGCGCTCGCGAAACTGGAGCGTGTCGAGCAGCAGGCCGCCGCGGGACATGGCCTCGACGTGGTGCGCCCGGCCGATGAAGACGACGTCGAGACCGGCGCGCGCCAGCATGCCGCCGAAGTAGCAGCCGACCGCGCCGGCCCCGAAAACAGCGGTTCGCGGGGCGGGCATCAGGCCTCAGTGTAGATCACGGCCGTGGCCCGCTCAGAAAGGTACTTCCGATCAGGCAGCGCGCCGCGCGAGAATATAACATCCTTGCGTAGGGAAACCGGATGACGAAGTCCCAGGCCGACCGGCTTTCGGCGGTGGTGCTCGATTCGCTCGACGGCGAAGGCGCCACGCCGCAACTGGCGCGGCGCGCCTACTGGAGCCGGACGCACTTTCACCGGCTGTTCCGGTCGCTGGTCGAGGAGACGCCCGGCGCCATGCGGCGGCGGCTGCTGCTGGAGCGCGCGGCCTGGCAACTCAGCCGCTCGCGCGCGGCGGTGACCGAGGTCGCCCTCGACGCGCGGTACGGGTCGCTGGAGGCGTTCACGCGGGCGTTCCGGCGCGCGTTCGGCGTCTCGCCCAGCATCTACCGGAGGCTCGGCGCGACCCACTATCGACTGCCGGCCGCGGGCGGCCTGCACTTCGCCGCGCCCGGTTCCCGTTCGAAAGGAGCATCGGACATGGATCTCTTCGACCGTTTCGCCGGGCACGATTCCTGGCACACACGCAAACTCCTGGAGCACGCGCGCGGATTGAGCGACGCCGACCTCGACCGGCCGCTGAGCGGATCGGTGAAGCTCGCCTGCTGGGAGCCGGTCTCGCACACGCTGCGCCACCTGCTGGAGCGCATCGTCTACACCAAGGAGGTCTGGACGGCGGCGCTGGCCGGCCGCAATTTTCCGCCCGAGACGCCGAAGACCGGGCAGACGATTGAGGCGATGCTGGCGCGCTGGGACCGCATCGACCCGGAGTTCAACGCGATTCTCAAGGAGGTGCGCGACCACGGGTCGTGGGACGACACCTTTGTCGACGCGCTGTGCGAACCGCCCGAGACGTTCACCTTCGGCGGCATGTTCGCGCACATGGTGACGTACAACAGCTATCGGCGGCTGGCGGCGCTGGATGCCATGCGGCGCTACGGGGTCGACGATCCCGGCACGGGCTGTCCGATGGAGTACGAGCAGAGCCTGGCGCCGCGCAAGGCGGAGGATCGCGAGGAAGTGGCGGCGAGGTAACGGCCAGGCTTCCTCTCTCTTTCTTGCTCGCAGGCAGGGGCGGCGTCCCACCCGCCCCCGCCCCTCGCTTTGGCTACCTTGCCGCAAGGTCGCCTCTGGGCGGAACGCAAAGGGCGAGCGGCGCTTCCCATGGCTGGCCGCTTCGGCTGAACCACATATACGAGTCGGGCGTGATACGGCCAGGTGACAGTGGTAAGCTCTGTCCATGTTTGACCCGAAAGTCAACCGCCGACGTGGTCTATTTGCCATGGTGGGCAGTCTCCTGTGGGTCGTAACCGGAGTTCTTGTCGGGTTCACTGGAGGTGGTGGAACTCGTGCCGAAGCGGTCCTGCGCACTGTGCTCTTGAATCCGGCCCTGGTGCTTCTCATCGCCGGCCTGATGGGCTTCCATGAAAGGCAAGCCAAGCGTTCAGGCCGGTTCGGCGCAGCCGGATTCGCAGTCTGCCTGCTTGGCGCCGGCACCATGCTTCTCGGCAATATCACGGAAATCTGGGTGTACAAATACCTTTACGGGATTCTAGAGGCGCGCTGGACACCGGGCTGGAGGGCGATGGGGATCGGGCTAATGATTTTGCCGGTGGGTTTTCTCCTCCTTGGCATTGCCACTCTCAGAGCGGGAGTGTTTACCGCTTGGAGGCGCGCCGTCCCCTTGGGTTTCGGTCTGATGCTGGCTCTGATTGTTATATCGGTGGCGGTGGCAGGCATAGGCAGAGGGCTGCTTGTGTTTTACGGCTTCGCGATTGGCTGGTCGGCGTTTGGTTACACGCTTTGGTCGGAGAAGACGGATAGTGTGGAAAACTCAGCGAACCAGCCGGGCTGACGCGAGCCAAGCCGTAGCTGGACATGACCTGCTGCGTGTGTTTCGCAGCGAATCGGTCTCCACGGGATCGAGCCGCATCGACCGCCGCGCGAGCAGCCGGCTTGAGGCCACTGCTCCATTTGTCGAATGCACGGACTAATCGACGTGGCCGTGTAGTCGCCAACCCGTACAAGTGCGGCCCAGCGCGGGGCTGGACGGCGTTCTCGGAAGTTTCGTCCCGCCCGAAAAACAGGTCCTCGCCTTCGACACGGGCAGCAGGTTCTCCATCGGCGTCCGCACCTCGCACATAAGACGATGCGCCTGGCCCTGACAGTCGGCTAGAGTTGTCCGTTACTGGTGCGCGCGAAGGGGTCCAATCGGCCTCCGTGCCGCGGCTATCATGAAAGAATGTCCGCCACCACATTGATCGCCCCCGAGGAGCAAGCCGCACCGATCTCCGTCGTCGACTTGGAGCGCCAGGCGCTCGTGCAAAACTACGCGCGCTATCCGCTGGTGCTCGCGCGCGGCAAGGGCTGCCACGTCTGGGACACGGCGGGGAAGCGCTACCTCGACCTGATCGCCGGCATCGGCGTCAACGCTCTGGGGCACGCGCACCCGCGCATGGTGAAGGCGATCCGCGACCAGGCGTCGAAGCTGATCCACTGCTCGAATCTCTACTACCACGAGTACCAGGCGCCGCTCGCGAAGAAGCTCGCCGAGGTGAGCGGCCTTTCGCGATGCTTTTTCTCGAACTCGGGAACGGAGTCGGTGGAAGGCGCGCTCAAGATGGCGCGCGCCTACGGCAGGCGTCTCGACCCGCAGAAGTACGAGTTCGTCGCGCTGGAGAATTCCTTTCACGGGCGCACCATGGGCGCGCTCTCGGTGACGGGCCAGCCGAAGTATCGCGCCGCCTTCGAGCCGCTGGTGCCGGGCGTGCGCTTCGTCGCCGCCAATGACGTCGACGCGCTCGAACATGCCGTGGGCGGGCGCACGTGCGCGATTCTCGTCGAGGCCATCCAGGGCGAGGGCGGCATTCACGCCTCCACGCCCGCGTTTCTGCGGCGCGCGCGCGAACTCGCCGACCGCTACGACGCGCTGCTGATCTTCGACGAAATCCAGTGCGGCGTGGGGCGGCCCGGCGTGCACTTCTCCTATCAACTGCTCGATCCGCCGGTGATGCCCGATGTGATGGTGGCCGCGAAGCCGCTGGCGTGCGGCATCCCGCTCGGCGTGATCGCCGCCAACGAGAAGGCGGCCGCGGCGCTGGGCGCGGGGATGCACGGGTCGACGTTCGGCGGCGGCGCGCTGGCGTGCCGGGTGGCGCTGGAGTTCATGGAGGAGCTGGACGGGCTGCTGCCGCAGGTGCGGCGGGTCGGCGATTACTTCCGGGACCGGCTGCTGGAGCTGGCGCGGAAGTTCTCCTTCGTGCGCGAGGTGCGCGCGTTCGGGCTGATGATCGGCGTGGACCTGGCGGTGCCGGGAAAGCAGATGGTGCTGGACGCCATCGGCGAGGGGATGCTGATCAACTGCACGCACGACACGGTGCTGCGGTTCCTGCCGCCGTACATTATTGCGGAGCGGGAAGTCGACCAGGCGATATCGAAGCTGCGGAAGTTGTTCCGGAAGGTGTAGGGGCGGGACGTTCGCGGCGGTAAGGACCGCGCCCTATGGTCGCGGCTCTGTTAGCAATGTCGCGGACGCGGTAACGTGTTCGCGCAACCTCGCGTACGCCCAGTTCGCCAGGAAGTACGCCGCGGCGAAGCGCAGCACGAGACTTGCGGTCTCCATGACCAATCCCGGCATCGGCGGAGGCCAGCGGACGAGCGCCCACGGGACAAATCCCCCGACGATCACCAGGCCCGCGCCGCGCAGCCAATATCGGCGGCTCGTCAGCGCGGCGAATCGTCGCGTCGCGACGGGCAGCAGGAGCAGCAACAGCACTGCCGCCGCCACCCAGGCGATCGCGGTGCGCGACGGCGTCCCGTCGGCGATCAGCGCCCAGAGGCAGGCGGCGCTCAGCGCACTCAAGCAGCGCCCGTAGAGCCACAACGCGCCGCCGACGACCGCCGCGGCCAGCAGCGCGTTGAGCGCCACCTGCCACCACGCCGCCAGCGGAATCTCGAGCCACAGCCACACCCCCGCCGCCAGCGCGGCGTTGCCGATCAGCAGCCGTCGTAGCAAGGGCGTCATTTCACCTCAATCACGCGGCTCTCGCCCGACACCGCCGACTCCGGCTGGTACATCGGCTGCACCATCGGAGGCGACACGCGGAACTGTCCGGCGTTGGTGACCTTCAGCAGATAGAAGTACTGCGCGTTGCCGCGGACCAGATAGGTCTGGAAGAACGCGGCGCGATCGTCGCGCAGCTCGCGACGCGAATAGAAGGACCGCCACCACTCCGGTTTGTCGCGCAGCTCGTACAGATCGTCGCGCTCGATGGCCTCGGCGCCCGAAGGAATCGGGTCCTCGATCATCAGGTAGCGCCACGGGCGGCCTTCGAGGGTCAGCCGCACGGCGAGGACGTCGCCGCGCTCTACCGCGCCCGTGAAGGGATCCAGGCGGTAGACGACGCGATCGCCCTCGCGCACCGGCGCCAGCCGGAAGTACTCGCGCTGGACGGAGAGCGGCGCGGCGTCGCGCGATTTCAGCGCGCGGGTCGGCGACCAGTAGGCTGACCGCGCGGTCCAGTAGACGCGGCCTTCGCCCTTCATGCGGACGCGCACGCGCTGGCCGGGCTGGTTCAATTCGGCGGCGTCGAGCGTGACCGCCACCGGCGCGGCGCCCAATGCGTCGGCCCCGCTGAAGCGGCGCGAGAGCACCTCGCGGTCGTTCACGGTGACCGAGACTTCGAGATTCGGCTTGAGCTCGCCGCTCTTGCGCACGTAGTCGGTGAGGCCGTAGACGACCATCGCCGTCTGCTTGGTGGACGACCACCAGGCGCCGCGGTCGCGATGCGTCACCAGGTAGCGCGCCGCCTTGGCCAGCAGCGGACTCTCGGGTTTCCGCCGCGCGAGCAGCTTCACGGCATGCGCGGTGACTTCGGAAGTTGTGTCGACGTCGATGTCCATCAGGTGATCGTAGAGCGTCTTCCAATAGGCTTCGCTATCGGTGACGACAGCCTGAGTCTCCACCAGCGCGGCGGCTTCGGCGGCGCGCGCGTCGCCCAACTGATCGAGCGCGAGGCCGGTCATCACGAGCGCGTAGGGGCTGAGCGCGGCGCGATCGGCGTAGAGACTCTCCAGGGGCGCTCTGTCCTTCAGCGCGTCGCCCAGCGCCCACACGACGTAGGCCTTGAGGTCCGACTTGTTGCGGCCGATCTTCGGAAGCTCCGCGAGCAGCCATTTGGACGCCTCGTCGATGGCGTGCGATCGCACGGACTGTCCGGCGTCGCGCGCGCTACGGAGTCCGGCGAGCACGTAGGCGGTCATGAAGCGGTCGCTGTCGTCGGTCTTCCACCAGCCCCAGCCGCCGTCCTCGTGCTGGAAATCGTAGAGGCGCTCGAGCCCCTGGCGGACCTTCTGGTCGAGCGCGGCCTGGTCGATGTTGGCGCGCAGGCCGAGCTCGCGCACCGCGCGCGAGACGATGACGTTCGGCAGGAAGCTCGACATGGTCTGCTCGGTGCAGCCGTCGGGGAACGACCTCAGGAATACCAGCGCTCCGAAAATCGCGCCGGCGGCCGACGGCGCGACGGTGATTTCGATGCGCCGCGTGTGCGGCGTGGCGTCGCCGGGGAACGCGAAGGTGGACTCGGCCCCGGCGCGCGCGTCGCCGATGGCTCCCGCCTGCGCCTGCGAGATCTCGACGCCGAACGGGCGCACGGGCAGACGGATCTCGAGGGCGTCGGACTCCTCGTCGGTGAGCGCCTTCGCGGTGAGCACGACCTCGGCGCCGGGGCGCGGGCGGAGGCGGTAGTCGACGACGGCCTGCCCGCGGCTTGGGATGGCGATCTCGGCAGCGCCGCCCTCGACGATGTCGGCGCCCTGGGCTTCGAGCGTAACCCTGGCGGATTTGGACGCTGGCAGGTAATTGCGCACGATCGCCGGAATCAGCACGGTGTCGCCCTCGCGCAGGAAGCGCGGCGCGGCGAGCGACACCACGACGTTCTTCTTCACGACGGCCCGATGAATCGCGCCGCCCACCTGCGTCGCGCGCGTGACGCCGCGGGCGGTGGCGCGCCAGCTCGTCAGCGAATCGGGAAAGGCGACCTTGGCCTGGGCGCGGCCCTGGGAATCGGTCATCACGTCGGCGACCCAGTAGATGGTGTCGGGGAAGGCCTTGCGGATCTTCGGCTCCACCATTCGGTCGGGTTTCAATTGCGCGCGCGACTTCAGCGGCCGCACCTGCGCCAGTTGCATGCGGCGCTTTCCGGCTTCGCCGTGGAAGTAGGCGCTCAGCGACGTGTCGAGCGAGATGCGGTTGTGCCGCCGCCCGTAGAAGGCGCGCACGATGTCCTCGGCCGGTTCGCGGCGGATCGCGTAGATGGCCTCGTCGACCACGCCGATCGAGAACTCGGCGGCGACGGGTTTGCCCGCGTGATCCTTCGCATCGACGGTGAAGGTTCCGGTCTCGCCGGGCTTGTATTCCGGCTTCGTCGACGTGACCTGCACCTGGAGCTGCTTGTCGACAGGCGGCACCTTGATGCTCTTCACGCCGTGGTAGAGCTGGCCGTTGCGCAGGAACGAGGCGACGACGAAGAAGTTCGGCGCGAGCTTCGCGGTGATCGGCACATCGACGCTGGCCGATCCTCCCTTCGCCGCCACGACGCGGCTGGTGTAGACGGCGTTGGCTTCCGTCGTCACCCACACGTGCGCGTCGTCGACGCCGGTGAGGATGAGCACGCGCGCGGTGTCGCCGGGCCGGTAGGACTTGCGGTCGGCGACGATGGTCACGCGCTGCGTGCCGGGTCCGCTCGAGGTGAAGGCGCCCGACACCCAGACGTAGGTCGTGCCGCTGACTTCGCGGCCCTCCGGCGTGCGCGATCGTACGCGCGCGAGGTAGCTGCCGGCGCCGGGGAGATTCACGGAGACGGCCGCTTTGCCCTGGGCGTCGGTGCGGCCCTCGGTCTCGCCGGGAACGGGCGTCTCGGGGCCGCGCCAGTTGTACTCGGCGAGCGAGACACGCATGGCCGCGCCGGCGACGGGGTTGCCGTCGTAGTCGCGGGCCTCGAGCTCGAATCGCGCGGCCTGTTTCGGCGAGTAGACGTAGCGGTCGGGCCGGATGTGCACGTGATAGCTGCCCTGCGTGGCGACAAGGGTTCCGGCGCCGGCGATCTCGCGTCCGCCCGCATCCGTGACGCGCGCTTCGACGCGGTATCGGAAGTCGTGCGGGCCGGCGGCGGTGGGGATTTGGACGGTCAGCTTGCCCTCGGCGTTGAGGACGCCGGCCGCTTCATGGACCTGCTCGCCGGCGTAGTAGTCGCCCTCGCCTTCCTCGGGGGCTTCGTCTTCCATGTACTCGGCCATCCAGTGGCGCGTGCGATGCACGACCCAGGCGACCTTGCCGCCCGCAACCGGCTCGCCGTAGTAGTAGCGCGCCTCGATGACGGCGGGTGCGGTCTCGCCCTGAATCACGCGGCGCTTGTCGATCGTGACGCGCACTTCGTACTCGGGTTTGCGGTACTCCTCGACGTGGAAGCCGCCCGACATATAGGTGTCGCCGGATTTCGCTTGCAGGAAGTAGTAGCCGAGCGCGGCGGTCGAGGGGACGTCGAAGTCGCCGCGGATGGTCCCCATGGCGGAGACCTTGAGCTTGCGCTGGACGATGGCCTTGCCGTCGGGGTCCTGCACTTCGAGGTCGACGTCGCGGCCGGCGGGGATTTCGTAGTCGGATTCTCCGGGAATTCTGAGAATTCCACGGAAATTCACCTTGTGCCCCGGGCGATAGACGGGGCGGTCCGTGTATATATACGCGGTCCACGAGCCTTCCTCGCTGGCGCGCAGTCCGTAGCCGTAGAGGTTGAGGGCGGCGAAGTCGTCGCCCTTGCGGGCGGTGACGAGCACCTGCTCGGGCTTCTTCTCGGCGATGGCGATGGCGGCCAGGCCGTCGGGGCCGGTCTCGGCGCGACCGAGCTCCTTCTCGCCGAGCCGCGCGACGAGCGACGTGCCTGCGACCGGGGCGCCAGTCGCGCGATCCACCACGCGGGCGAACACATGTCCGGGCGCGCCCTTGGTCATCAGCGCGATATCGGTGACGGAGACGACGGTGTAGGCTTGCAGCTTTCCGTCGGTGACTTCGATGAGGTAGAGGCCTTTCTTATTGAGCGGCACGGGAATCGTCTGCGCGTCCCATCGGCGCCTGCCGCGCGCGATGGGCTGTTCCCAGGTGGTCACCAGCTGCTGGGGATTGAGGATCGGCACGCCGGCGTATTGCGGCGGCTGGGCGGGCGCGGCGGGCAACGCGCGCTCCTCCGGCGTCCTGGCCTCGAGGCGCGCCCGGATGGCGGCGCGCGATTCCGGTGAATACTGCGCGCGGAACACGTTGCGGAGAGTCTCGCGCGTGCGGCGCTTCCAGCGGTGGAGCTTCTCGATCGGGGTGAGCTCGGCGGGCGGGCGCGCGCGGCGGCCGCCGGATCGCGTCTCCTCGCGGAGGTTGGAATAAAACTTGACGGGATCGTTCACGCGATAGACGCGGAACTGGAGGCGGTCGAGTGCCTGCGCCCAGAGCTGCACGACCGGCGTGTCGGCAGGGCCGAAGCTGCGCGACGTGGCGACCGAGAAATACGGCCCCTTCGATTCCTCCTCGGCCTCTTCCTCCTGCGCGACCATCGGCAGCATCGCGAGCAGCAGGAGGATCGTCCAGCGCCGCTTCATTGGTCGCCTCCGGCCGTCAGGATCTCCCAGCGAAACACTCCGAGGAAATTGGAGTTGCCTTCGACGGGCCGCCAGCGCGGCTCCGGGTGCCGCATCAGCTCGGCGAGCGCCGGACGGCGGATTTCCCCGCGCCATTTTTCGATGGGACCCGTGTGATATACGACAAAAGGCCCGGCGGCGCTTTCCATGCGGCTCTCACCGAGGTAAACCATGGCGTGAAACGGCATGTCCTGTTCGATCTGGCGATAGAACAGCAGGTCGCCCGGCTGTGCGCGGCGCACGTCGCGCGAAACGCGGCGCGTGTTGAAACGCATCAGGGTCTCGGCGTCGGCGAATTCCCGGTAGCTGCCGTCGGCGATGCGAAACAGGCGCGGCCCGAGCGGCGTGCGCGGGTAGTTGTACCGGGCGACCGACGGCATCGGCGGGACGAGCGGCAGGCGGAGCGAATCGGCCCATGCGCCGTCGTGTTTGCGCAGCGCCTCGCGATAGGCGAATCGGAGAAGCGCGCCGCAGTCGTTGACTTCGCGGGATGGCGCGACGTACTGGGCTTCGGCGAGAAAGGCGAACCAGGCGGTGAAGGCGCGGCGGTCGGCGGGATCGTCGAGGGCGAGGTCCCATCGCGCCGCGGTGGCGACGGCGATCGCCGCGGCGATGAGGAGGAGCCTTCGCATCGTTTCCGTATCGTACAACAGGGGGGTGGAGCGGTTACGCGCGGACGTCGGCCCACCTGGCGACCTGGCCGGTGCGATACGCGATGTTGCCGAGTTGCGCCGCGGCGGCGGCTTTGGCGCCGGCTTCGGGCGGAGCGGTAGGCGCCTGGCGCGACCGGATGCACTCGATCCAATTGGCGAGGTGCAGCACTTCGCCGTCGGGGTTGTCGTAGTAGTCGGCGCCGCGGGGGCCGCTGCCGAGCACGCGCTCGACGGGCTTGATGTCGCGCCCGCGCTCGGGGTGGATCTCGTAGCGGCCGCGGTCGATGTAGAGGGTCGCCTCGGCGCCCATGAATTCCGTCATGGCGGCGTTGCGCGCGTTGACGAAGGTCGCCTCGAAGTACGCCTGGAGTTCTTTCGCCGGGTAATGCAGAAACGTCTGCATGGTGTCGGGCGTCTCCCACAGGCCGCGCGCGTGAAAGACATCGCCGACCGAGGTCGCCGACGCGGGCACATCGAGATCGAGATACCAGTTGACGACGTCGAGCCAGTGCACCATGAGGTCGGTGAGCGTGCCGCCGCCGAAATCCCAGAACCAGCGCCAGTTGCGGAAGCGGTAGGCGTCGAAGGGCTGCGCGGGCGCAACGCCGAGGAATCGCTTCCAGTCGACGGTGGCGGGGTCGATGTTCAGCGTCGCCGGGCCGCGGCGGGGTGTGTTGCGGTTCCACGTCATGTGGACCTTGTGGATCCTGCCGAGCTGGCCGGACTGCACGATCTTCGCCGCTTCCTGGAGATGCGGCATGCTGCGCTGCTGCGTGCCGACCTGCACGACGCGTTTGTAGCGGTCGCGCGCCGCGACCACGCGCGGGCCCTCGGCGATCTTGTGCGTGAGCGGCTTCTCGACGTAGACGTCCTTGCCGGCAGCGCAGGCGTCGATGGCGAGGGCGGCGTGCCAGTGGTCGGGCGTGGCGATGATTACGGCGTCGACGTCGCCGCGCGCGAGCAGGGCGGCGTGGTCCCTGGTGGCGAATGCCTTGGGGTCGGCGAGCTTGCGTCCTTCGGCGAGGTTGGCGTCCCAGACGTCGGCGACGGCGGTGACGCGCACACCGGCGATTCTCTGGAGCGCGCGCATGAGAGCGCGGCAGCGTCCACCCGTGCCGATGCAGCCGATCTGCAGGGTCTCGTTGGCGGCGTAGCCGGCGCGTGTGGCGGCGAATCCGCCGAGCGCGGCGCGGTGCAGAACGTCGCGCCGGGTCATTGGATGCGATACAGCGCTTCCGAGGAGCGCAGGTAGATTTGACCGCCCGAGAGCGCGGGCGTCGCGAAGAAACTTTCGCCGAAATCGTTCACGGCAAGCACCTCCCAGTCGCGCGCGGCGCGCAGCACGACCACCTTTCCTTCTTCGTTGGCCAGGTACACCTTGCCGTCGGCGGCCACGGGCGACGACGAGTATCCGCCGAGCGCGCCCGGAATGCGGGTCAGCTTTCCGACCTCGCCGGTGGCGGCGTCGAACGACGTGAGCAGTCCGCCGTTGCGGACCAGGTAGAGCACGCCGCGGTAGTGCAGCACCGACGGGATGACGCCGACGAAGTTGCGCTCGTATCGCCAGAGCTCACGCGGACGAACGGCGCCCTTCGCGTCACGTTCGAGCTTCACGGCGAGCAGGCGCGAGGGAACGAGCAGCGTCTGCTGCTTGCCGTCCCATTCCTCCTGCGTGATGACGCCGTCGCGGTTTCCCTCGAATCGCCCGACACCGATGAGAAAGGCGTCGCTGCCGTATTCGTCGGGCGAGAGCCGGCCGTCCTTGTTCCTGTCGTGGCGCGCCAGGCGCGGCGCGAAAGGGTTCGGCGACTCGTTGCCGTAGCCGAAGGTGTAGACGACGTCGCCATCGACCACCGGACTGGAGACGATGGCGGGACTGAGCTGGTCGTATTCCCACAGGCGCGCGCCGGTGGCGGCGTCGTGCGCGCCCATGAGTCCGCGCGCGACGGTGACGATCTGCAGAGCGCCGCCGGGGGAGCGGAAGAGCACGGGAGTCGACCAGGCGTCCTTCTCGGCGCGGCCGGTTTTCCAGCGGGTCTCGCCGTTGCGGCGGTCGAAGGCGGCGATGAAGGGGTCGTCCTGCTGGTCGATGGCGAGGACGATGTTGTCGCCCGCGAGGATGGGCGAGACGCCGACGCCCTGGATGTTGGTGAACGGCCCGAGCGGCGTCTTCCATCGCAGCTTGCCGGCGGGGTCGTAGGAGAGGAGGCCGTAGTCGCTGAAGAAGACGAAGACGTTCTCGCCGTCGGTGACGGGACTGGGGGCGGCGGGCTCGTTGAGGCCGTTCTTGACTTCGTTGCGCGGGCGCTCGTGGTCGCGCTCCCAGAGGAGCTTGCCGGTGGCGCGGTCGAAGCATTGCGTGTAGAGCTTACCGGCTTCGAAGGCGGTGAGGAAAACGTGGCGCTTGGTGAGCACGGGCGACGATTTGCCGGGCCGGACCGCCGTCCTCCAGGCGACGCGGCTGGACTTGCCGAACTCGGCGGGATACGCGCCGTCGGCGGCGACACCCGCGCCGTTGGGTCCGCGGAAGCGGGTCCAGTCATCCGCGAGAAGGGGGGTGAGGAGCGCGAGGAGCGGGAGGAGTCGCATGCGTGGCCGTGCGAGCCAGTATATCGCCGGGCCTGAGTTGCGTTCCACCTCAGGGTCCATTCATTGACACACCGCGTACGCGTTTACGACACTGAGGTTGTGAGCACGGAACAACGAGCCCTGCTGGACGACGTCCTCTGGATCGCCCCGGAGCGCATGAGCGGCGCCCCCTGTTTCCGGCACACTCGAGTTCCGGTTCAGCATCTGGTCGATTACATCGAAGGCGGCTCGACGATCGACGAGTTTCTAAGAGACTTCCCTACGGTGAGCCGGCATCAGGCAGTTCAATTCCTGAAGTTGGGACACGCGCAGTTGATCGAATGCGCCTCGGGATGACGGCAACGGGCCTCGTGCTCGGTCTTGCGCGACCCGGAGGGTCGCGCGCGGCGCTGGAGCGCCGCCCCACCGGGCAAATTCAGGCCGGCGACCAGCTTTTCCAGTAATCCTTCCACTCGACGGCCTCACCGGCGGGCAGCACGTCGATCGGGTTCAGGCCGTCGAGCATGACCGCGCTCTCGTCGGTGTGCGTCTTCGAACGCTGGCCGGCGAGCGCCTTGGGGTGCGGACCGTGGTGGATGCCGCGGGGGTGCAGCGTGCACATGCCGGCGCGGATGTTGTCGCGGCTGAAGAAATCCCCGTCGTGGTAGAAGATGAACTCGTCGTAGTCGGTGTTGCGGTGGAAGAAGGGCACGCGCAGGGCCTCGGGGTCCTCTTCGAGGGGGCGAGGAAGGAAGGTGCAGACCACGGCGCCCTGCGTGACGAAAGTCGTGTGCGCGCTCGGAGGCAGGTGCACGCGCGGGCTCAGAATCGGGCGAATATCCCGGATATTCACCTTCCAGACGCAATAATCGCCCTTCCAGCCGACGACATCCATGGGATTAAACGGATAAAACACCTTCGATATTTCGCCGCCCGCCTTGATGCGGACCTCCCATTCGCGCCTGTCGTCGAGGATCGGCTCCGGTTCGGGAGTAACGACGACGCCGGGGTCGTAGAGCGCGTGCTGGCCGACGAGTCCCTTCTCGGGCGGCTCGAACTCGGCCTTGGCCTGGATCAGCAGGAAGAAATTGTCGGCCGAGTCCGGAAGGATGCGGTAGGTCACCGCGCGCGGCAGGACGATGTAGTCGCCGCGCTCGTAGGCGAGCGGTCCGAAGTCGGTCTCGATGCGCCCCGAGCCGCGATGGACGAACAGCAGCTCGTCGCCGTCGGCGTTGCGGTAGTAGAAGGGCATCGCGGCGGCGCGGCGCGAGACGAACACGACGAGGTCGCCGTTGCCGAGCACGGCGACCGGCATGCCCTCCGGGTCGGTCATGTCCGAGGGCGCGAGCTGGTTCAGGTCGAGGCAGTGCGGGCGTAGCTTGCCTTCGAAGCGGATCCAGTTGGTCGGCGGATTCGCGTGATAGAGGTGCGCGCTGCGGCCGTAGAATCCCTTGCGGCCGTGCTCCTCCTCGTAAGTCCCCTCGGGCAGTCCGACGTGCGCCTGCCGCGCGAACTTTCCCTTTTTCAGGGGATGCATCACACCATCGCCGGAGCGGTGTGCGACGCGGCGGCGGGGTCGCCCCGCAGGCGTGCGGCGTACTGGTCGTAGATCCAGGCGTAGGTCTTTTCCAGACCGTCGCGGAGCGGAACGCCCGGCTCCCAGCCGAGGTAGCGGCGGATGAGGGTGTTGTCGGAGTTGCGTCCGGCGACTCCCTTGGGCGCGCCGAGGTCGTAGCGCCGGTGGAGCTTCACGCCGGCGATGTCCTCGACGATGTCGACCAGTTGGTTGATCGACACCATCTCGCTCGAACCCAGGTTGATGGGCTCGAGGATCTCGGAGTTCACGATCTTCTCGACGCCGGTCACGCAGTCGTCGATATACATGAAGCTGCGCGTCTGATCGCCCGTGCCCCAGATCTCGATTTCATGACGGCCCGAAAGCTTCGCCGCGATCACCTTGCGGCAGATGGCCGCCGGGGCCTTCTCGCGACCGCCGTCCCAGGTGCCGTGCGGCCCGTAGACGTTGTGGAAGCGCGCGACACGCGTGTGGAGTCCGTAGTCCTCGCGGAAGTGCCGGCACATGCGCTCGCTGAAGAGCTTCTCCCAGCCGTAGCCGTCCTCGGCCATGGCCGGATAGGCGTCCTCTTCCTTGAGGCCGGGGTTGTCGGCGGTGCGCTGCTTATCGGCATTGTAGACGCAGGCCGACGACGCGAAGAAGTAGCGCTGGACGCCGTACTTCACTGACGCCTCCAGCATGTGCGTGTTGATGAGCACCGAGAGCATGCACAGCGCCTTGTTGTTCTCGATGAAGCCCATGCCGCCCATGTTGGCCGCGAAATTGTAGATGTCGGCGGCGCCGCGCGCGGCCGTCTCGCAGTTTTCGCGGAGGTTGAGATCGAGCGAGAGATTCTCAACGGCGTCGAAGCGCTGGTACCACTCGTCGAACGGCTTGATGTCGACGGCGCGGATGCGGGTGTGTCCGCGCTCGAGGAATCCGGCGACGATGCTGCCGCCGATGAAGCCGCCGGCGCCGGTGACCACGACCAGGTCGTTTCTGGTGGTTGGCAAACCGCCATTATATCGAAGCGGCCGGAAGCGGCCATGGCGGGGCCGCGGCGGAAGGCACGGGAGCGCCGACCCAGCGCGTGATAAAATCCAGATCGGTGCTTCCCGACCTGACTCGTGCGATCGAACTGCAAAGCGTCGACGCCCGCATCGGCGAACTGGAGCGCGAAGTGGCCGCGCTGCCGCGTCACATCGCGGTGATCGAGAAGACGCTCGACAGCCACCAGCGCCGCCTGGCGGCCGACGAAGCCGCCCTGGCCGCCAACCAGAAAGAGCGCAAGGCGCTGGAAGCCGAGATCCAGGCGCAGGAGCAGAAGCGCTCCAAGCTACGCGACCAGATGATGGAGGCCAAGACCAACGAGGTCTACCGGGCGTTCCAGCACGAGATCGACTTCTGCGGGCAGGCCATCCGCAAGTGCGAGGACCGCATTCTGGAGCTGATGGAGGAATCCGAGCCGCTGGATCAGAACGTCCGGACCGCCAAGGGGGCGCTCGATCAGGAGAAGCGGCAGGTGGAGAGAGAGAAGCAGATCGCACGCGACCGCACGGCCGCCGACGAGCGGCAACTCGCCGAGCTGCGCGCCGCGCGCGCCGTGCTGGTGGCGGCCCTGGCCCCGGCGGTCTACTTCGTCTACGAGAAGCAGCGCAGGAAGAAGGCGCCGCACCCGGTCGCCGACGCCACCGACGGACGCTGCTCGAGCTGCCAGATGATGCTTCGTCCGCAGTTGTTCCAGGAGCTGAAGAAGGGCGACGAGATCAAGCACTGCGAGAGCTGCGGCTCGATGCTCTACTACAACCCTCCCGTGGCGTTCGACGCCGAGATCGCCGCGCCGGTGCCGGGCGGACAGCCGGCGGCGTAAGAGCTGGGGACCGCTTCCTTCGGTCGCGGCTCGGTTTGGGTTCGGTTACCTCTTCACCCGCTTGCCGATGCACCACAGCGCCGAGGCCGTCCGCAGAAATATCTGCGAATCGGAGATCGCCACCGAGCTGAGCGTGTAGTCAGCCATGTTGTTCTCGGCCAGCACCTCGAACTTCGGTCCCGCCTTGTAGACCGTCGTGACGCCGTCTTCGCTCGTGATGTAGAGCTTGCCTTCGGCCAGCACCGGCGACGAGCTATAGGTTCCCGTCTTGATGCGCTGGCCGCCGTAGTGCTCGGTCCCCGTCTTGGCGTCCAGGCACCAGACGACGCCGTTGTCGCTCACGCTGTAGAAGTAGGTCCCGTCGACGACCGGCGAGGGCACGTCCGGCCCGCGGTCGAACTTCCAGACGATGTGCGACGTGGTGATGTCGCCCGCGCCGCCGGCGCGGAACACCTGGAGCGGACGCACGCGCGTCGGCACGTAGATCAGTCCGTTCGACACGACCGGCGAGGCGATGATGCGCCCGGCCGGATTGTTGGTGGGATTCATGCCGCCGCCGCGCCACAGCTCTTTGCCGCTGGCCGGGTCGTGTCCGGTGACATAGTCGCCGCCGGTGATCAGGAGCTGTTCCTGCTGGCCGTGCCGGAAGATCACCGGGGTCGTGTAGGAGTCCGGCGACTCGGCGATGGCGTCGGTGGGGCGCTCGACGCGCCAGATGGTCTTGCCCGACTTGGCGTCGAACTTCAGCAGGTAGGACGGGTCGTCGGTCTTCATCCCGTGCAGCACCTGGACGTAGAGCGCGCCCTGGTGGAGGGTCGGGCTGGACCCGTAGCCGTGGTTGAGGCCGAAGCGGCCGTAGTCCTTCTGAATGTCGCGCATCCACAGCTCGGCGCCCTTGAAGTCGAACGCCTTCAGGATGCCGGTGCCGGTGAGGACCCACACCATGCGCCCGTCGGTGACTGGCGAGGGACTGGACATGTTATGCTTGCGCATCTTCACGTCGCCGTCGCTCAGGTGGCGCTTCCAGAGAATCTCGGGCTTGTTGCGGTCGACGCACCACAGGTGGACCTTGCCGGCCTCGGCGACGTTGAGGAAGATGAGGTCTCCCCAGATGATCGGCGTGGAGCCGGTCCACTGAGGCATGTCGAGCTTCCAGGTGACGTTCTCGGTGGGGCTCCAGCTCACCGGCAGGCCGGTTTCATTGCTGATGCCGTTGCCGTCCGGTCCCCTCCACTGCGGCCAGTTGCCGGCGTCGAGGAGGCCGGCGGCGGTGAGGAGGAGGGTCGCGGTGCGAAGGTTCATAGGATTCAGCATAGCTTTGGTAAAGACGGCGCGACAACCGGAAAGGTGACGGGGTGGATGCTCCCCAATCCCCGACCCGAATCTGATAAGGTCTAGGGGAGTCATTCTGGGACAGCCGCTCTGAGCACTCTTATCTAACGCCTGACGGCGGGCTAACCGGCCGGCCGCCAGTTAAACAGAGGGGCTGACATGAGCGTTGTAGTCGACGGGGCACTGCCCCGCATCGAGTCTTCCGTCGAGGCGGAGGAGTCGCGACCTCCCTATCCGGGGATACCGACCACCGCCGACGGCGCAGCCATGGTCGTGTGGGTGGAGACCCACATCACACAGGGCGCCTGCGCCTACCCGATAACCTCATCCACCACGATGGGCGGCGGCTACCAGGCCGAAGTCGCCAACGGCAAGCGCAACCTGTGGGGCGAGGAACTGGCTTTCATCGAGCCGGAGTCCGAGCACAGCGCCGCCTCCACCTGCGAGGGCTTCGCCGTCGCCGGGGGGCGGGTGACGAACTTCACCTCCGGCCAGGGACTCATCCTCATGAAGGAGGTCCTCTACACCATCTCCGGCAAGCGCCTGCCGATCGTCTTTCACATCGGCGCGCGGGCCATCACGTCGCACTCGCTCAACGTACACGCCGGGCACGACGACGTCTACGGGGTCGCCGACTGCGGCTGGGGCATCCTCTACGCGCGCAACGCGCAGGAGGCCGGCGACCTGGCACTGATCTCGCGGCGCGTCGCCGAGGACACCGAGACGCCCTTCATGAACGTCCAGGACGGGTTCCTGACGACGCACACCATCGAGAACGTCCGGCTGCCCGAGCCGGAGATGATGCAGCAGTTCGTCGGCTCCCCGGCGCGGCTGCGCAATCTCATGGACCCCGAGGTGCCGCTGATGTCCGGCGTGGTGCAGAACCAGGACAGCTACATGAAGGGCAAAATCGCCCAGCGGAAATACTACGACCGCGTGCTGCCGGCGCTCAAGAGCGTCATGGAGGAGTTCGCGGCGCTGACCGGGAGGCGCTACGAGGTCGTCATGCCGTATCGCCTCGACGACGCCGATTACGCCATCGTCGGCTCGGGCTGCATGATGGAGACCGGCGAGGCGGCGGTCGACTGGATCCGCCAGAACATGGGCGTCAAAGTCGGCCTGCTGCACATCACTTCGTTCCGGCCGTTCCCCTCGGCCGATATCGTCAAGGCTCTGCGGCACGTCAAGGGCGTCGCCGTGATCGAGCGGCTCGACATTCCGATGATGCAGTCCAACCCGCAGCTCGCCGAGATCAAGGCGGCCTTTGCCGATTCCATGGCCGAGACGCCCGGTTATCCGCCCATCACCCACATGCCGCGATTCTGCGGCGGGTCGGCGGGACTGGGGAGCCGCGACGTGCGCGCCGGCGACTTCATTGCGATCGTCGAGAATCTGATGCGGGCGGATATGCGGCTGTACTTCACGGTCGGCATCAAGCACGCGTCGGCGCTGCCGGTGGCGGTCGATCCGGACGTGCGCGGCGCCGGGTCGTTCTCGATGCGCGGCCACTCGGTTGGCGGCTACGGGTCGGTGACCACCAACAAGGTGATCGCGACCATCGCCGGGGAAGTGTACGGCATGGACGTGCAGGCGTATCCGAAATACGGATCGGAGAAGAAGGGCCTGCCGACGACGTATTACCTGACGATCGCGCGCGAGCACATCCGCCCGCACTCGGAGCTGGAGCACGTCGAGTTCATTCCGTTGAACGACGTGAACGCCTTCAATTTGGAGAATCCGCTGGCCGGGCTGGCCGACGGCGGCATGGTGTTCGTGCAGAGTCCGGAGACCGACCCCGCGAAAATCTGGAATTCGGTGCCGGCCTGGGCGCGCAAGACGATGCTCGACAAGGGCGCACGGCTGTTCGCGCTGGACACGGTCGGCATCGCGCGCGAAGTGTCGTCGCGCGCCGACTTGCAGCAGCGCATGCAGGGCATCGTGCTGCTGGGCATTTTCCTGCGGGTGACGCCGTTCCAGTCGCAGTCGGGGATTTCGGAGGCGGATCTGTTCCAGGGAGTGGAGAAGTCGCTGCGCAAGTACTTCGGCAAGCGCGGCGAGCGCGTGGTGCAGGACAACCTGAAGGCCGTCAGCCGCGGCTACCACGAGGTGATCGAGGTGCCGCTCGAGGTGATGATGTCGACCGCGGCCGGCGATAAGACGCTGGCTGCCCTGCGGGTGATGTAAGGGAGACAACATGGGAACCGTAGTGCAAGCACCTCTCGAAGCCCGGCTGGAAGACATCCGGCTTCACGTCGTCGATGTGGAGGACTTCAACGCGCGCGTGGTCGGCGCCTACAACGACGGCACCGCCGAGAAAGGGCTGGAGGCCGACGACCAGCTGGCTCGCAGCGTCGTCCCGGCGGCCACCGGCGCTCTGCGCGACTTCAGCTACATCTCGCCGGACATCCCCGAATTCATCGGCCCCAACTGCGTGGGCTGCATGGACTGCGTGACGCAGTGTCCGGACACGGCCATTCTCGCCAAGGTAGCCGAGCCGGCCACGCTCGCCGAGCGCGTCGGCGGGATCGAGGAGGATTTCCGCGAATCGATCGGGGCGCAGTGGGTGGACACCAACAAATACTTCAACGTCTACGAGAAGAAGGGCGTGGGCGGCGGGAAGTTCGGCATCTTCATCGACCCCACCAAATGCAAGGGCTGCGCCGAGTGCGTGGACGCCTGCGGCGATCACGACGCGCTGAAGATGATCCGCAAGACCGACGACAACATGCGCTGGTTCAAGGCGGCCTTTCATTTCTACCGCAGCATGCCGGAGACGCCGGCCAAGTACATCAACGAGAAGGCGCTCTCGGACATGATGCTGACGGAGCGCTCGCTGCTCTACGTCGGCGGGGCGGGCTCGTGCATGGGATGCGGCGAGGCCACGGCGCTGCGCATGATGCTGGCGGCGACGGGTTTCCAGTACGGGCCGGAGAACATCGGCATCGTGGCGGCGACCGGTTGCAACACGGTCTACACGTCCACCTATCCGTACAATCCCTACAAGGTCTGCTGGACCAATTCGCTGTTCGAGAACGCGCCGGCCGACGCCATGGGCGTGCGCGCGCGCTGGGACCAGATGGGATGGAAGAACAAGCGGCTGTGGATCATCGGCGGCGACGGGGCCATGAACGACATCGGCTTCCAGTCGCTCTCGCGCATGCTGGCGGCGGGCTGCGACATCAAGGTGCTGGTGCTCGACACGCAGGTGTACTCCAACACCGGCGGCCAGGCGTCGACCAGCTCCTTCAAGGGGCAGGACGCGAAGATGAGCGCGCACGGCACGTCGATCTCGGGCAAGAAGGAGAATCGCAAGGAGCTGGCGCACCTGTGCATGATGCACAAGGACGTGTACGTCGCGCAGACCACCTGCGCGCACCAGAATCATTTCTACAAGGCGATCATGGAGGCCAATCAGTATCCGGGTCCGGCGCTGATCAACGTGTTCACGACGTGCCAGCCCGAGCACGGGGTGGCAGACAACATGGCCGAGCACCAGGCGAAGCTCGCCGCCGATTCGCGCAGCTTTCCGGTGATGATTTACGATCCGCGCAAGGGCGCGCGCTTCCGCGAGCGGCTGAGCCTGGTCGGGAATCCGAACGTGAAAGACGACTGGTACGTTCACCCCAAGACGGGCGAGCAGATCGACTTCGTCTACTTCGCGCGCACCGAGGGGCGGTTCTCGAAGCACTTCGACAAGGACGGCAACCCGTCGCCGACGCTGCTCTCGGCTCGCGACGAAAGGCTGGAGAACTGGCGGATGTTGCAGGATCTGGCCGGGGTGAAGTGACGTCGAGGGCTGAGCCCTTCGCCGTTGCATCGACAACGCGGGCTACCGGGCATCGCTCGTCCCCGGCAAGGTGTATCGCATCCTCCCGGACCCGATGGCGTCGAAGGACGACCTGGTTCGGGTCGTCGACGAGAGCGGTGAGGACTACCTCTACCACATGGATCACTTCGTGCTTGTCGATTTTCCGCCGGCGGTAACGCCGGTGCTTTGAGACGCCGCCTGGGCTCACGCGTCAGATCAGCCGCAAGATGGTGCGAACGTCCCGAGATGCATGCAGAATGCGGACGATCTGGAACGGCCTGGCCGAGTGACGGTAGACAATCAGGTACGAGTGCACCGGGAAGAAGCGATGGCGCTTGTCGGCCAACGCCTCCCGCCAGTGTCCGATCCCCGGATCCTTCGCCAACCGCCGCATCGATCGCTCGAGATCGGCGAGCACACGGTCGGCGGCCGCGACGCTGTCGGCGGCGATGTGGTCCCAGATGTCGTGGAGGTCCTGGCGCGCTCTCGGAGTGAGCGCGAACGCTGTCACCGAGCGGCCCGTTTGCGCCGGGCGCTCCGATCCCGGATCTCGGCGAATGCCTTCCGCCCGTCGACGAACTCACCGCGGTCCGCTTCCGCGATGCCGAGCGCGATTTCCTTGCGAAGGCGTGCTACTTGCAGACGTTTCGCTTCCTCCCGTTCCTTGAGGAGGCGAAGGCCATCGCGCAAGACTTCGCTTTGCGACTGGTACAGGCCTCCCTTGACGAGGTTGGCGACGAACCGGTCGAAAACCGGACCGAGATGCACGTTCATGGGAGTACAATAGCCCGGATAACAGTAACTGTCAATTGTTGACAGTGAACGGACATTGGATGCGCTCGACTACCGGCTCGGCTTACGGTGGAAGAGCTCACTTTCCGGGACTCCGCCGGTTCGCCAACCGGCCAGCCGGACTGGCTTGCCACAAAGCGCTCGGACCGACCAGAGCCGATTACCGTACTTGTAATATTACATGCTACGCTGAGGAAGAGGCGCACATGGCGGACGTGTTGCGGTGGCGAAGGCGAAACGGGCTGACGCAGGTGGCTGCGGCGTCCCTGCTCGGCGTCTCTCAGCCGTACCTGTCGCTTCTCGAAAAGGGAACGCGGCCTTTGACGGCGGCGCTTCGGAATCGGATGAAGACCGCCGGTGGCCACGTCAAGCAAAGAACGTCAGACGACCTCTTCCGCGCTCAGTTGAGCGCCCTTGGCTATCCAGGGTTCACTCACGTTGAGAAGTCCAGGTCAAAACCTCGGCCGGAAGCTCTGCTGATGGCGGTCCTCGCCAAACCGGATGCCGACGCACGCGTCGTGGAGGCCCTGCCCTGGCTGATGACAGCCTTCCAGGACCAACTCGACTTCGGCTCGATGGTGCGCCAGGCCAAACTTCAGAATCTGCAAAACCGTTTGGGCTTCCTGTTGCAGGTGGCCGGCGTCGATACACCCGCCGGACTGCTGGCAGTCCGTCAGTTGGACCTCGCGCGCTTGCTCCGCGAGGACACGCTCTGTTGGGATTCGATGCCGGCCGCAACGCGCGAATGGATGCGCGCGAATCGAAGTTCGCTGGCCGGGCATTGGAACGTGTTGAC
This sequence comes from uncultured Solibacteraceae bacterium, assembly GCA_964515555.1. Taxonomy (GTDB): domain Bacteria; phylum Acidobacteriota; class Terriglobia; order Bryobacterales; family Bryobacteraceae; genus CAZEVY01. The sequence goes on from CAZEVY010000074.1 coordinate 24,430, forward strand.
CCGGCTCCGTGAGGAGGACGTCCACGATGCCGCGTGATCTTCCCGCCGGGCGCCGTCCCTCCGAACCGTGGCTTTCGTTCTTGACGGACTTGGATGGTGCTCTCGGCGAGCCTGCGGACTTCCACTGCATCGGGGGCTTCGTCGTCAGCCAGCATTACGGGTTCGCGCGAGAGACTGCGGACCTGGACGTACTCGCCGTGATTCCACCGGAGGTGGCCGAGCGTGTGGCCGGATTGGCAGGCAGGGGTTCGCCACTCCAGAAGAAGCACCGGGTCTACATCGACCATGTGGTCGTCGCCAACTACCCGGGCGACTGCGAGACCCGTTTGGTCCGCGTCTTTCCGATCTGGCCGAACGTACGCTTGTGGGCGCTCGAGCCGCACGATCTCGCCCTCACGAAGTTGGAACGGAGCAACGACCGCGACATCCGAGACGTACTGTACCTGGCACAGGCCGGATTGATCGTTCGCGAGACCCTGATTTCGCGATTCGAGAGGGAACTCGAACCGTACATAACCGGGCGGACGCCGACATGGAACCGCTCGACGCTTCAAATGTGGGTAGATGCTTGCTGGCCTGCACAAGGCATGGCGAGATAACGTCCCGTTGTGTGGGCAACCCTACCAAGATCGAAGGACTTCCTGACTCCACCGGTTCGATAACCGCGCCCGTTTGACAGTCCGACGCCGCCTTCGGGACAATGTGAGTGCAGGCCACGTGCGGATGTGGCGGAATTGGCAGACGCGCTAGATTCAGGTTCTAGTTCTCGCAAGGGAGTGGAGGTTCAAGTCCTCTCATCCGCACCATCTACTGGGGATTGGAGATAGCAGGGCGTGACACCGTACCCTCGCCCGGATCAGTGCGGGGGGTGAACGCAGCGTGTCCGGAGAATGCCTCCTCAGTATCCCGCCGAAAAAACAGAGGGCCTCACCGCGAGGCTGGTTTCTCCGATACGCCAAGAAGTTTCGCCAGCTTGACCCAGTGCCCCGCACGGGATGAATCGTGCCCTTTCGAACCGAGTCCGCGTAGGCCAACCGACCGGGATCGGTCTTATGCAGGTCAGCCTAAACAAGACGTAGGCGGCCGACACAGATAGGGCAGAGGGTTGCCTGGACAAGTGGAAACTCCGCTCACTTGGTGGCGTGTGGAGCCGAGCAAAAATGTCGTGATGATGCCTGAAAGACGTCGAGGCGGGATCGCTTCCTGCTGCGGGAACAAGGAGCCATACGATAGGGTGTGGTGACGGGAGCTGCTATCCCGGAATCCATGGAGAAAGCACGGTGACCACGAGCGACACCGAATTCGCCTCAGGCCTGCGTGAGCGCGTCCGCGGTTTCATCGAAAGCGCTCGGTTCGAGAAGTCCATAACCGCGCTGATCGTCGCGAACGCCATCACGCTCGGAATCGAAACCTCACCGTCGGCCACGGCACGATTCGGCGATTGGCTCCACGCGTTCGACCGACTGGTGCTAGCCGTGTTCGTCGTCGAGCTGCTGTTGCGCTTTTTCGTCTACCGTGGCCGCTTCTTCGCGGACCCCTGGCGCGTGTTCGACTTCGTGGTCGTCGGGATCGCGGTCGTTCCGGCGGGCAGTGCGTTCGCCGTCCTGCGCTCCCTGCGAGTGTTGCGTGTGCTCCGGCTGGTGTCGCTGGTGCCGTCCATGCGCCGGGTGGTGGGCGCCTTGCTCAAAGCGTTACCGGGCATGGCATCGATCGTCGGCCTTATGGGACTCGTGCTCTACGTATCCGCGGTGATGGCCACGAAACTGTTTGGTAAGATCGAGCCCGAGCTCTTCGGCAACCTCGGCGCATCCCTGTTCACGCTGTTTCAGGTCATGACCGTCGAGGGCTGGCCCGACATTGCACGAGGCGTGATGGCGCAGTCGCCGTTGTCCTGGATCTTCTTCGTGGTCTACCTTCTCGTCGCGACGTTCATGGTGCTGAACCTGTTCATCGCAGTCGTCGTCAACGCGATGCAGTCTGAGGTTACGGAGGACCTCAAGCACGAGGGAGAAACGCACACGCGGCAGGTCCTCGACGAAGTCCGTGCGTTGCGGCGGGAGATCGAGGCGCAGCGGGGGCCTTCGCGAACGTAACCTCGGACGAGTTCGGTGTTCGAGCGGGGTTTGCCACAAGGGCAAGAGGAGTCGTGAATGATCTGGATCTGGCTTGGGTTCGTCGTCTTCGTGCTTCTGATGCTCGCGCTGGACCTGGGGGTCTTCCACCGGAAAGCCCACGTGGTCTCGATGAAGGAGGCCCTCACGTGGTCCGCGGTGTGGATCACGCTGGGTCTGTCGTTCTCGATCTTCGTCTACTTCGGGTACGAGAACCACTGGCTGGGGCTGGGGAACGCGGTTGACGCCGTCGATGGGGTGATCAACGACGGTGCGACGGCGACGGTCAAGTATCTGACGGGGTACGTCGTCGAGAAGTCGCTGAGCGTGGACAACGTCTTCGTGATCGCCATGCTCTTCGGCTTCTTCGCGGTTCCGCCAATCTACCAGCATCGTGTGCTGTTCTGGGGCATCCTGGGCGCCCTGGCGATGCGCGGGGCCATGATCGCACTGGGCGCGGCCTTGATCGCCCAATACCATTGGATCCTCTACGTCTTCGGGGCCTTCCTGATCGTCACTGGAATCAAGATGCTGGCCTTGAAGACGGACCACACGGACCCCAACCAGAACATCGTCGTCCGGCTCACCCGGCGGATCTTCCCGATCACCGCGCGGTTCCACGGACAACACT
>CAZEVY010000075.1:0-26900 GCA_964515555.1 uncultured Solibacteraceae bacterium
TGCGCGCGCGGCAGCGCGCCGGGGCGGCCGTGAGCTGGTCGATATCCTCGTCGGCGACCGACGTAAAAGGATGAGGCGCCGCGTTCCAGCGCTTCTCCTCCTCGTCCCACTCGAACATCGGGAAGCTGGTGACCCACAGGAATCGAAAATCGCGCGGGTCGAGCAGCTTGTGGCGCTCGTTGTACTTCTGACCGGCGTGGAGACGCAACTGGCCGCAGGCGACCAGCACGGTCTCGTCGGGCCGCGGGCCATTGGGCTCGCCGGCCCAGCCCGCGAGCATCAACAGGTCATCGTCGCCGGCGCCGGTGCGCGCGCGAACGGCGGCCATGGCATCGGCGTAGTCGCGATCGAGGCGCTTGGGATCGTCAAAGACGCGCAGTCCGCGCTCGGCGCCGAAGGCTTTGAGCTCGTCGCGTTCCTTGCGGCTGAGGCCGCCGGTCTTGGGAATCGTAATGGCGACGAGCGGCAGTCCCGGCGTCGTGAGATTCGCGCCCGCGAACAGATCCTCGACGCGGTGGAAGGGCGGCAGCCGCAAGTCGGGCTTGTCGATCCCGTAGGAGTCCATCGCCTGCGCGTAGGTCAGACGGCGGAAGGGCGGCTTCACCGAGAAACCGGCGACCTCGCAGACGCTCGCCACCAGTCCCTCGATCACGTCGTAGATCTGCTCTTCCTGCGGAAAGCTCATCTCCAGATCGATCTGGGTGAACTCGGGCTGGCGGTCGGCGCGCAGGTCCTCGTCGCGGAAGCAGCGCACGATCTGGAAGTACTTCTCGAATCCGCAGATCATCAGGAGCTGCTTGAAAATCTGCGGCGACTGGGGCAGCGCGTAGAACGTGCCGAGCTGAAGGCGGCTGGGGACCAGGAAGTCGCGCGCGCCCTCGGGCGTCGAGCGAGTCATGAAGGGCGTCTCGATCTCGAGGAATCCCTGCGACATCAGGTACTCGCGCACGGCGAAGGCGACCTTCGAGCGCAGGATGATATTGCGCTGCATGTGCGGCCGCCGCAGGTCGACGTAGCGGTACTTGAGACGGGTCTCCTCGGCGACGTCGACGTGCTCCTCCATGGGGAACGGCGGCGTGCGCGAGTCGTTCAGTATCCAGAGCTTCTCGACGACCACTTCGACTTCGCCGGTCGGAATGGCGGAGTTGATTGTCTCAGGCGAGCGCTTCTCCACCTTCCCCTCGATGGCGACGACGTACTCGGGGCGCAGCAGCTCGGCCTTGGCGTGAAGCGCGAGGTCGGCGTCGGCGTGGAAGACGGCCTGGGTGACGCCGTCGCGGTCGCGCAGGTGCACGAAGATCACGCCGCCCAGGTCGCGGCGGCGATGCACCCAGCCCATGAGCAGGGCGCGGCGTCCGGCGTCGGCGGCGCGGAGGCCGCCGCAGGAGTGCGAGCGGCGGAGGTCGCCGAGGAAGTCGAGTGGTGCGCCAGTCTGCATATCAGTTCTTCGCGTAGCGGGCGAGGAGTTCGTCAAGGGTGGCGCTCTCCTGGCCGCCGGTGGTCATGTCCTTCAGCGTGAAACTGCCCGCGGCCAGCTCGGAGTCGCCGGCGATGAGCACACGCCGGGCGCCGAGCTTGTTGGCGGTCTCGAGGGCGCGCTTGAGCTTGGCGTCGGGGCCGAGCTCGACGATGGCGCCACGGCGGCGAAGTTGTTGCGCGATGCCGGCCGCGCGCCGCGCCGCTTCGGCGCCGATGGGCGCGATGTAGAGTTCGAGCGCATGCCGCCAGGCGCCGCCGTGTTTTTCCTCGACGGTCATGACGAGGCGATCCTCGCCGATCGAGAAGCCGATTCCGGGGGCGGGCACCTTGGAGCCGAGCTGCTCGGCGAGGCCGTCGTAACGGCCGCCGCCCATGACGGAGTTCTGCGCGCCGAGGGCGCCGTGGAGAATCTCGAAGGTGGTGCGGCGATAGTAGTCGAGGCCGCGCACCAGGCGCGGGCGCGGCGTGTAGGCGATGCCGCGGTCGTCAAGGTATTGCCGGACCGAGGCGTAGTGCGCGCGGCAGTCGGCGCACAGGTGGTCGACGATGGAGGGAAGCGTGTCGATGACGGGCTGGCACTCGGGGATCTTGCAGTCGAGCACGCGCAGCGGGTTGGTCTCGGCGCGGCGGCGGCAATCGCCGCAGAGCCGCGGGGCGGCCTCACGGAGGCTCGCGCGCAGGCGCTCGACGTACGCCGGGCGGCAGTTCGGGCAGCCGACGGAGTTGACGATGAGCTCGAAGTCGCCGACGCCGCAGCGTTCGAGCAGCTCGACGATCATCTCGATGACTTCGCCGTCGACGTAGGGCTCCTCGGAGCCGATGGCCTCGGCGCCGATCTGGTAGAACTGCCGGTAACGGCCCTTCTGCGGGCGCTCGCGGCGGAACATCGGGCCGATGTAGTAGAGCTTCTGCAGGCCGGCCTGCTGGTCGAGGCGATGCTCGATGTAGGCGCGGATGACGGAGGCCGTGCACTCGGGACGCAGCGTGATCGACGAGCCGTCGCGGTCCTCGAAGGTGTACATCTCCTTCGAAACGATATCGGTCTCCTCGCCGACGCCGCGCGCGAACAACTGGGTCTCCTCGAAGATGGGCGTGCGGATCTCCTGGTAGTTATAGGCCCGGAAGACGTCGCGCGCGATGGACTCCACGCGATTCCACACCTCGCTCGCCGGCGGCATAATGTCGCGCGTGCCCTTCACGGCGCGGATCACGGCTGCTGTTCCTTATAGCTTTGCCCCAGCGCGACGTAGTGCTCGGCGTTGACGCGGAAGCGCTCGCGCTCCTCGGCGCCGACGGCGCGCCGCACCTTGCCCGGCACGCCCATGACGAGGCTCTCGGGGGGAATCTCGGTGCCCTCGGAGATCAATGCGCCAGCGGCGATGACCGACCCGCGTCCGATGCGCGCGCCGTTCAGCACGATAGCACCGATGCCGATGAGGCAGTCGTCCTCGATGGTGGCGCCATGGAGGACCACCGAGTGGCCGACTGTGACGCGGTCGCCGAGCGTGAGGGGGAAGCCGTCGTCGGCGTGGCAGACGCAGTTGTCCTGGATGTTCGAGCGCGCCCCGACGCGGATAGGCGCTACGTCGCCGCGCAAAACGGCGCAGCACCAGATGCTCGAGTGGTCGCCGACAATTACGTCGCCGATCACTTGAGCGCTGGGGTCAACATATGCCGACGCCGCAAACTGCGGCGCGACGCCGCGGTAGGACCGAATCATGAAGCTGGAAACTTCATGCTAACACAGGGCCGCAGGGCCTCCGGCGTTACAATCGAATCTATGATCCGTTTTTCCCTGGCGCTGGCGTGTGCGCTTGCCGCACACGCGCAGAAGGCGCCGTTCGACGTGAACGCCATGCTGAAGCTGAATCGCATCGCCGACCCGCAGCTTTCGCCCGACGGCCGGCAGGTGCTGTTCAGCGTGCAGACCATCGACGTCGAGAAGAACACCCGGCCGCGGCAACTGTGGATCGTGCCGATCGAGGGCGGTGCGCCGCGGCAGCTCACGCGCGACGGAACCGCAAACTCCCGCGGGCGGTGGTCGCCCGATTCCAAGCGCATCGCGTTCGTTTCGAATCGCGGCGGGTCGTCGCAGATCTGGACGATGGACCCGGACGGCGCGAACGCCAAGCAGGTGACCGCGCTGGCGACCGAAGCCGACGGGGTGACGTTTTCGCCGGACGGCAAGAACCTGGTGTTTACCAGCGACGTGTATCCAGACTGTGCCGACGAGGCCTGCAACAAGAAGAAGCTCGACGAGGAGACCGCGAGCAAGGTAAAGGCGCGCATCTACACTTCGCTGCTCTATCGTCACTGGGACCAGTGGCAGGGGACGCGCCGGCGCCACCTGATGGCGGTGCCCGCCGCGGGCGGCGCCGCGCGGGACTTGACGCCGGGGGCGCGCGACGTGCCGCCGTTTTCGCTGGGCGGGCCGGACGACTATGCGATCTCGCCGGACGGCAAGGAGGTCGCCTACGTGGCGATCACCGATCCGGAACCGGCCGTCAGCACGAATTCGGACCTCTATCTCGTGCCGCTGGAGGGCGGCGAGGCGCGCCGCATCACCGAGAACACGGCCGCCGATAATTCGCCGCTGTACTCGCCGGACGGGAAGTACATCGCCTACCGGGTGCAGCTGCGCGCCGGCTACGAGAGCGACAAGTGGCGGCTGGCGGTGATGGATCGGGAATCGTCGAAACCGCAGATTCTTACCGAGGGTCTGGACCGCGCGGTGGGGAGCATGACCTGGTCGCCGGACTCGCGGCGGATTTTCTTCACGGCGGAGGATCGCGGGCGCAGCGGGATTCACATGATTCCGGTGACGGGTGGGGCCACGCGGAGCGTCGCATCGGGCAACAGTCATCTGGACGACACCCAGTTCACGCCCGACGGCAAGACCATGATCTACACGGAGATGAGCGGGTCGCGTCCGATGGAGATTTTCCGCGGGTCGGCGGCGGGGGGGACGCCGGCGGCGCTCACGAAGCTGAACGAAGCGATCCTGGGCGCGCACCAACTGACGCCGCTGGAGGAGTTCTGGGTGGAGGGGGCAGAGCGGGCGCAGGTGCACAGTTTTCTCGTAAAGCCACCTGGATTTCAGGCAAATCGGAGATATCCGGTGCTCTTTCTGATTCACGGAGGTCCGCAGGGGGCCTGGGGAGAGAGCTGGACCTACCGATGGAACGCGCAGGTGTTCGCCGCAGCGGGGTTCGTGGTGGTGATGCCGAACCCGCGCGGATCGACCGGGTACGGCCAGAAGTTCACCGACGAGATCAACGCCGACTGGGGCGGCAAGGTCTATGAGGACATCATGGCGGTGGTGGATCACGTAACTCGCCAGCCCTACGCCGACCCGGACCGCTTCGCGGCGGCGGGCGGGTCCTACGGGGGCTACATGGTGAACTGGATGCTCGGCCACACCAACCGGTTCAAGGCGTTCGTCTCGCACGCGGGGGTGTACGACCTGCGCAGCATGGGCGGAGAGACCGAGGAGTTATGGTTCACGACGTGGGAATTTCGGGGAATGCCGTGGGACACGCCGGAAATTCACGAGCGCTGGTCGCCGAGCAACTTCGTGAAGGAGTTCAAGACGCCCACGCTGGTGATCCACGGAGAGCTGGATTACCGGGTCCCTTACGGGCAGGGGCTTCAGCTTTTCACTGGCCTGAAGATGATGAAGGTTCCGTCGAAGCTGCTGCTGTTCCCCGACGAGGGTCACTGGATCGGGAAGCCGCAGAATACGCTGCTGTGGTACAAGACGTTTCTCGATTGGGTCGGGGAGTGGACGCGGAAATAGCTCAGTACACCGTCATCGACTCCTCGAACAATCGAGCCAGATCCTCCGCCGACGCCGGGCGCGGCGAGAGCTTGGTCACGCGATGCTGCGGCAGAGTCCCTTCGACGAGCGCGGGAATGTCCGACGCCGAATAGCCGAGCGCGGAGAGGCCGCGCGGGACGCCCAGGCGCGACATCATCGCGACGATCGTATCCGCGAGAATCGCACCGGCGTCGGCGGCGCGCGCCCGCGAGACATCGGCGCCGAGGGCTTCGGCGGCGCGCAAGTGGCGATCCGGACAGGCCGGCGCGGTGAAACGGAACACCGCCGGCGCGTTGAGAATCACCGATATCCCGTGCGGCACCATGGCGCGGTCGGCCGGATAGCCGCGCGCCCGGTAGTCGCGAACGCGCCCCGACACCGGGTACGACATTCCGTGCGGCAGATGCACGCCCGCGTTGCCGAACCCGACGCCGGCGTACGACGCCGCCAGCAGCATGGCGCCGCGGGCCTCGTCGTCGGAGGGGTCGGCGACGGCGCGCGGAAGGAAGCGCGCCACCATTCTCAGCGCCTCGATCGACCACACGTCGCTGATCGGATTCGAGCCCTGATAGGCGGGCCGCAGCACGGGGCGCTCGGGGCGGGAACGCCCGGTGTAGGGAATCGCCGTGTAGGACTCCACGGCGTGGCTCAGGACGTCGAGGCCGGTTGCCGCGGCGACCTCGAGGGGCTGCGTGCGGGTGTTCTCCGGATCGAGAATGCCGAGCGTGGGCTTGAGGCGGCGGTGCGCGATGCCGGTCTTGGCGTGCATGGCGACCAGGTCGAAAATGGCGACGCCAGTGGTCTCGCTGCCGGTGCCCGCGGTGGTCGGAACGGCGATGAGCGGCTTCAACGGGCCGGGCACGGGCAGTCCCTTGCCGATGGGCGGATTCACGTAGTCGAGGAAATCGGCGGGCGGGTAGGTGGAATAGAGATTGGCGGCCTTGGCGGTGTCGATAGTCGAGCCGCCGCCGACTGCCACGAAGGCGTCGAAGCCGCGCCCGGCGGCGGCGATGGCCTCACGAAAAGACTCATCGGTAGGCTCGACGCGGACGCGGTCGAACAGCTCGAAGCGGACGCCGTGGCGGTCGAGGGAATCGACGACGCGCGCGACCGGCGGCAGGCCGGCGAGGACGGGATCGGTCAGCACGAGCACGCGCGCGGCGCGCATTTCGCCGAGGTCCATGCCGATCTCGGAGGTCGCGCCCGGGCCGTAGCGGATGCTCGAAGTGGCGAGCTCGAAGGCGATTTCGTTCACCGCCCCAGATTAGCTCTCCATTGATCACGCGCACAACGCAGCCGCGGCACTCGGGCTTCAGGATAAGTGAGGCTGCGCGGCGTCGGCACCGCGGCGCTGTGCGCTCAGTCGCGGCAGGAAGCGGCCGGTGCGCGCCATGTAGTCGCGATACGAGTCGCCGAAGCGGGCGATGAGATTCTCCTCCTCCTTGCGGGTGCGCACGGCAAGGAGGGTGAAGATCAGCACGCATCCGGCGGCGAAGAGCCAGCGGCCGGTCGCCAGCGTCATAGCGGGCCCGACGAGCCAGAGGCCGTTGTAGAGCGGATTCCGCACCCATCGATAGGGCCCGGCGGTGACCAGGGTGGCGCGCGCGCGGGTCACGACCGTATCGGTCAGGTTGGCGCCGAGCGACCGCAGTACCCAGTGAATCCACAGGAATCCGGCCGCGGTCAACGGCAGGCCGGCCATCGCACCGGCTCGGGGAGGTCGAGAGCCGACCAGGCGAACAGGGTCGGGCGGACCATCCAGGCGATCATGGCGAGCCACAGCGCGAGGCCCGCGCCGCGGAGCGCGATCAGGATGAACAGACCCTCCTGCCGGCGGTCGAGGCGGTCGCCGGCGCGTGCGGCGCGGAGGCGGTGTCGCATGGCCGCAGCCATTCCGGGCAGCAGCACCGCGAGCAAGGCCCAGCGGATATTATCGTCGAGCGCTGAGTTAATCATAGTTAACTTACAGTAGTATGCCTTAGTTAATCAGCTCTGTCAACGGGCAGGTGGCTCCAGCCGGCGCGCCATTGCGCGAGCTTATGACGCCAAGAGAATTATAAATTTGCCAAATCGAAGACGGGCCAATCATACTGATGGTCAAGGTGCAGCAGATGAACAATCGCGTCTACATCTTCGACACGACGCTGCGCGACGGCGAACAATCGCCCGGGTGCAGCATGACGGTCCCGGAAAAGCTGCGCATGGCGCGCAAGCTCGTCGAACTCGGCGTCGACATCATGGAGGCCGGCTTCCCGATCGCCTCCGACGGCGACTTCGAGGCCGTCGACCAGATCGCAAGGGAGTTCGGCTGGTGCCAGATCGCGGCGCTGGCGAGGGCCTGCCGGCTCGACATCGAGCGGGCGGCGAAGTCGCTGGAGCGAGCCAAGCGGCCGCGCATCCACACCTTCATTGCCACCAGCGAGATTCACCTCAAGTACAAGTTCAACAAGTCGCAGGCGCAGATTCTCGACGAAGCGGTTGCGGCCGTGGAACTCGCCCGCCGCTACACCGACGACGTGGAGTTTTCTGCCGAAGACGCCACGCGCACGGAACCGGAATACCTGGAGCGCATCTGCCGCGCTGTGGTGGCCGCCGGGGCGCGCACGGTGAACCTGCCCGACACGGTCGGCTGGTCCGTGCCGCATGAATACGCCGAGCTCATCGGGCGCATGGTGAAGGCGCTGAACGGCTCGGCGATCCTGAGCGTCCACTGCCACGACGACCTCGGACTCGCCGCGGCCAATTCGCTGGCGGCGCTGGCGGCCGGGGCGCGGCAGATCGAGTGCACCATCAACGGCATCGGCGAAAGGGCGGGAAACTGCTCGCTCGAAGAGGTTGTCGTCGCCATGAAGGTGCGCAACGACCAGTTGCCCTACACCACCGGCATCGTCACCGAGCAACTCTATCCGGCGAGCCAGCTTCTCAGCCAGATGATCACTTTCGGGCCGCAGCCGAACAAGGCCATCGTCGGCGAGAACGCCTTCGCGCACGAGGCGGGCATCCACCAGGACGGCTACCTCAAGCATCGCTCGACCTACGAGATCGTGGAACCCAAGGTGGTCGGCGTGCCCGAGAGCCGGCTGGTGCTCGGCAAGCACAGCGGGCGGCACGCGCTGGCGCAGCGCTGCGGCGACCTCGGCTTCCAGCTTTCGAAAGAGCAGGTCGACGCCGTCTACCGGCAGTTCACGGCGCTCGCCGACCGCAAGAAGGGCGTGCGCAACGACGAGATCGTCGAGCTGATCCGGCAGGTGGTGACGGCGGACCGCGCGGTGGCCGCCGACTGAGCCGCGACGGAAGGGACCGGTCCAACCGAGAATGAACCTCAACGTTCTAGTTCTGCCCGGCGACGGAATCGGCGCCGAAGTCACACAGGAAGCCGTGAACGTGCTCGGCCGCGTGGCGTCGAAGTTCGGCCATACGCTGCGCATCGCCGACGGACTGCTGGGCGGCATCGCGATTCACAAGACCGGCACGCCCTTCCCCGACGAGACCCGCAAACTGGCGCTCGACGCCGACGCCACGCTCATGGGCGCCGTCGGACTCCCCGAGTTCGACAACGCGCCACCCGACAAGCGGCCGGAAAAAGGACTGCTCGGCATCCGGCAGGCGTTGGGCGTGTATGCGAATCTCAGGCCGGTGCGCACCTACGCGGCCCTGATCGACTCCTCGCCGCTGAAGAATCACCTGGTCGAAGGCACCGACATGATCATCGTGCGCGAGCTGACCGGAGGCATCTACTACGGCACGCCGCGCGGCATCACGACCGACGGCCCCGAGGTCCGCGCGGTGAACACCATGGTCTACACGAACCGTGAGATCGAGCGCGTCTCGCGCATGGCGTTCGAGCTGGCCTCCAGGCGGCGCAAGAAGGTCACCAGCGTCGACAAGTCGAACGTGCTGGAGAATTCGCAACTCTGGCGGCAGGTGGTGACGCAGGTCGCCGAGGCGTATCCGGATGTCGCGCTCGATCACCTGCTGGTCGACAACTGCGCCATGCAGTTGGTGCTGAATCCGAGGCGGTTCGACGTGGTGCTCACGGAGAACATGTTCGGCGACATCCTCAGCGACGAAGGCGCGGTGCTGGCAGGCTCGATCGGCATGCTGCCCTCGGCGTCGATCGGCGACAAGCGCCCGTCGGGGGCGTGGGTCGGGCTGTATGAGCCGGTGCACGGGTCGGCGCCCGACATCGCGGGACAGAACAAAGCCAATCCGCTGGGGGCGATCGGATCGGTGGCGGCGATGCTGGAGTACAGCTTCGGGCTGGCGGAAGAGGCCGCGGCGGTCAATCGCGCGATGGAGGCGGTGCTGGACAGCGGCCGCGTGACCGCTGATTTGAAGCCCAAGGGCGCGCCGGCGAAGACCAGCGAGGTCGGGCGCGCCGTGTGTGATGCAATATGAGTATGAGAATTGCGCTCGTGGTTTTGCTCACGTTGGCTGCTGTAGCAAACCTCAGCGCCAGTGGCGCCATTGGAATCTACGGCATCGTCGAGAAGGTGGTGCTGGAGCCGAATGAGCGGTCGCCGGAGCGGATACAGGTCTGGGGCGCGTTCGCGTACGTTGACGGGGGAACGGGGAGCCTGACCGTGTCGCCCGTGAAACGCGGCTACCTCTATTTCAGGCTTCCCGCGCTGATTTCGGGCTTCACCGATCAGTCGCAGGTGGACCTCGTGCTGAAGGAGTGGGCTGACCTCAAATCGGTTGCGGGCACCGGGCAGGCAATCGGGTTCGGGTCGTGGGGCTACATCGGCCGGTTTGCCGGGTTGCAACCCGATACCCGCGGCAGTGGCCTGCCCTACATCCTGGAGCGCGTGCCTCGGGGAGGTGCGCATACCGACATGCGGGTCCGCCCGGCGTCCGAGGCGCCCAAGCCGCCGGCCACGTATCAGACCAACGCGGGGATCGTGAAACTGTCGGATCGCGGAAGCCACGCCGACATCGTCAAGCAGCTCAAAGAAGGTCTCGCCCGTTAAGATGCCACAGAAAACTATCGTCGACAAGATCTGGGACTCGCACGTCGTCGCCGAGCGCGAGGGTGCGCCCGCGCTCCTCTACATCGATCTGCACCTGGTCCATGAAGTCACCTCGCCGCAGGCTTTCGACGGGCTGAAACGCCGCGGGCTGAAGGTCCGCCGTCCCGACCTCACGTTCGCCACCACCGACCACAGCACCCCGACCACCCCGCGTTCGCTACCCATCCTCGATCCAATTGCCAGGGCGCAAGTGGAAAAACTAGAAGCCAACTGCCGCGAGTTCGGCATTCCGTGCTTCGGATTTCAGAGCGCGAAGCAGGGCATCGTGCACGTGATCGGCCCCGAGCAGGGATTGACGCAGCCGGGCTTCACGGTGGTGTGCGGCGACAGCCATACATCTACTCATGGCGCCTTTGGCGCCTTAGCCTTTGGGATCGGGACCAGCGAGGTGGAGCACGTGCTCGCCACGCAGTGCCTGTTGCAGCGGCGCTCGAAGGCTTACCAGGTCCGCGTGGACGGGACGCTGCGGGCGGGCGTCTCGGCGAAGGACATCATTCTCGCCCTGATCGCACGGATCGGCATCGGCGGCGGGACGGGCTGCGTGTTCGAATACTGCGGCTCGGCGATGCGCGCGCTTTCGATGGAAGAGCGCATGACGGTGTGCAACATGTCGATCGAGGGCGGCGCGCGCGCCGGGCTGGTCGCGCCCGACGACACGACCTTCCAGTTTCTCGCCGGGCGTCCATTCGCTCCGAAGGGGGCGGATTGGGACATGGCGCTGGCGCGCTGGCGCGCCCTGGCGACCGACGACGGTGCGGCCTACGACCGCAGCATCTCAATCGACGCCTCGGCGCTGGAGCCGATGATCACTTTCGGCACCAATCCCGGCATGGGCATTCCGGTGACGGGCGCGGTGCCCGATCCGGCGTCGATCGGCGATCCGCTGGAGCGCGACACGCTCGCCAAGGCGCTCCGCTACATGGACCTGGAGCCGGGAAAGCCGCTGCTCGGACGGCCGATCAACGTCGTGTTTCTGGGTAGCTGCACCAACTCGCGCATCGGCGATCTGCGCACGGCGGCGGGAGTGCTGAAGGGCCGCAAGGTGCATCCCGGGGTCAGGATGCTGGTGGTGCCCGGGTCGCAGGAGATCAAGCGGCAGGCCGAGGCCGAGGGACTCGATCGCGTCTTCCGCGAGGCGGGGGCCGACTGGCGGGAGGCTGGCTGCTCGATGTGCATCGCCATGAACGGCGATCAGCTACAGCCGGGCGAGTATAGCGTCTCTACTTCGAATCGCAACTTCGAGGGACGGCAGGGCAAGGGCGGCAGGACGCTGCTGGCGAGTCCGCTCACGGCGGCGGCGAGCGCGGTCCACGGCTGCGTGACGGATGTGAGGACGATGTTGTGAGCAAATTCCCGGCATTTGAAAGCAGACTGGTTCCGCTACCGGTCGATAATGTCGACACGGACCAGATCATCCCGGCAAGGTTCCTGAAGACGACTTCCAAAGACGGCCTCGGCGACCAGCTTTTCTACGACTGGCGCTACGACGCCTCTGGAACGCCGCTTCGCGGCTTCATCCTGAACCAACCCCGAGCAATCGGCGCCGGCGTCCTGCTGGCGGGCGACAACTTCGGCTGCGGCTCGTCGCGCGAGCACGCGCCGTGGGCGCTGGTGCAGTTCGGCTTCCGGGCGGTGATCTCGACGTCGTTCGCCGACATCTTCCAGGGGAATTCGCTGAAGAATGGACTGGTGCCTATCGTCGTGCCGCGCGAGGCGCACGCGAAGCTGTTCGCCGCGGTGGCGGCGGATGAGAACGCGCGGGTGCGGGTCGACGTGGCATCGCAAACGCTGACGCTGCCGGACGGCTCGGCGGTCGAGTTTCCGATCGACGGTTTTGCGAAGCACTGTTTGCTCGAAGGGGTCGACGAGATGGGGTATATCCTTCAGCAGGCGGCGGCGATAGCGGAGTTCGAGTCGCGACGCGTTGGGTCGGTGAACACGCTCGCTGGGCGGGTCAGCGGCTAACTCACTGTGATCCGCACCGTCCCGGTGCGGACTCGCGACGATCATTTACGCAACGCCAGCTTGCGGACGAGTTCTTCGTCCTCGATGGCCTCCGCAAGGGCGAGGGCCTTGTCCCATCGAAAGTTGCGATCATGGCCCATCGAGAAGGATTTCTGTTCGAACTGGCGGCGCCTTTTGCGGTCCGCGCCGCGTGGTTGCTTGCGCGCGGCGCTCTTAAGGTCGCCTCTCAGTGACATGCTCATTGCGGCCGAAACACCGGGGCCGACTTGTCGACCTCCCAGCCCAGGTGATTCAAATAGAACAGCAAGACGTCCGGCGCAAACCTCCCCCGGAATTCCCCCCAGACCCGCTCCTGCCAGCCTTCGGTGAGGTGGTCCTTCACGGCGGCGTCCTTGTCGAAGAAGCCGTCGTTGTGCGGTACGCCGAGGAAATCGAGCACGGCGCGGATCAGGTCGAGGTTGGAGACCAGGATGGCCTGCGCGAGGTCGGCGGCGAGTTCTTCGTCGCCCGCCGAGAGCCGCTCCCACTGCCGCGCCGCCGACTTACGGAGGGTCTCCGTGCTCAGCTTGGCGAGGTGGAGGCGCGTCTTGAGGCGGTCGAAAAGCTGGTAGGTTCGCAGCTTTCCCATCGACACGCCGCGGAGCTGGCCGCGGAAGCTCTCTTCGCCGAGCGCGATGAACACTGCTGAAAGCGACACACAGGCAGGCTAGCATAGCGCGCAGGCGCCAGCCACATGGCGGTTTGTTAATGTTTGTTACTCAAATGTTGCAAGACCGGGCAAGAGCGCTTGCAGCCCTTGACATCGCTGACAGGATGGCATTTAATAGCACTGGTTAGTCCCGTCTGGGAGCTGGGGATTGTTCGACAACACTAACCTTGCGTCCATCGCGCGCCGGTTGGAATCGTACTCCCCACTTCCTCGCCTTCACCCATTCCATAGACCTCGAAAAGGGGAGTCCGCATGAAACGTGTGCATCTGCTGGTTGCGTTGGCCGCGCTCGTAGCGCTGGCCGGTCTCGCGGTAGGCCAGGTGTTGTACGGAAGTCTGCTGGGCATCGTCACCGATCCGCAGCAGGCGGCGGTCGTGGGCGCCAGCGTGTCGATCAAGAACAAGGCCACCGGCTACTCGGTCGAGTCGAAGACCGACGATCGCGGCAGCTACGAGATTCTGAACATCCCGCCGGGGCAGTACGACATCAAGATCACCGCGGCGGGCTTCTCGACGTTCGAGGCCGTCGACATCACGATCGCGGCGAATAACATTGCACGCATCAACGCGCCCCTGAAGGTCGGCAGCGTGAGCGAAGTCATCACGGTCGGCGCCGAGGTGGCGCGGCTCCAGACGGACCGCTCGGATCTGCACACCGACATCACCTCGAAGGAGCTGTCGCAAATCTCGGTGCCCGGATACCGGAACTTCCAGTCGTTGATCGACCTGATCCCCGGGACGACGCCGGCGGCGTTTCAGAACGCGTCGACCGACTCTCCTTCGCGCGCCCTCACGACCAACGTTAACGGCACGGCGCGCAACTCCAACAACAACCGCATCGACGGGGCGGCCAGCATCTTCACGTGGCTACCGCACCACGCCTATTACATTCCGGCGCTGGAGTCGATCGACACGGTCAACATTTCGACCAATAACTTCGACGCCGAGCAGGGGATGTCGGGCGGCGCGGCCGTCTCGGTGATCACCAAGTCGGGGACGAACGACTTTCACGGCGTGGCGTTCTGGTATCACCTGAATCACAAGTGGGGCGCCAAGAACCTGTTCTTTAACCCGAACACGCCGGCGGGTCCGGGGACGCCGCAGCGCATCGACAACCAGTGGGGCGGCACCCTGGGCGGTCCGATCAAGCGCGAGAAGCTATTCTTCTTCATGTCGTGGGAAGGCACCACCACCGCCGAGCGCGGCAACGGCGTGTTGAGCGTCCCCACGGCGCAGGTGAGGAGCGGCAACTTTCAGGGTCTGACGACGGTCTACGATCCGTTGACCGGCGCGGCCAACGGCACGGGACGGACGCCAATTCCGAACAACCAGATTCCCGACAGCCGGATCGCCTTCGCCAGCCGCACGCTGTGGGGCTGGATGCCGCTGCCGAACACGGGCACAGCCCAGACCAACAACTTCTTCACATCGGTACCCTACTACTTCAAGCGCAACCAGGTAGACGGCAAGCTGAACTGGACGCCCAGCAGCAAGACCAACATCTTCGCCAAGTACAGCGTGATGATCGCTCCGGTGACCGGCGGCGTGCCCTTTGGGCAGGCGCTGGGCGGCTATCCCGGCGGCGCCGCGGGCGCGGCGGGTATCGGGACCGGTGAAAACAAGACCGACATCTTCGGCGGCGGCATCAGCTACATCATTTCGCCGACCCTGCTGTTTGACGCCAACTTCGGCGGGACGCTCATGCACCATCTGACGGCGCCTCCGGACTTCGGCACCAACGTCGGTCTGGACGTTTTACGCATCCCGGGGACCAACGGTCCGGACCCGCGGCAGAGCGGCACGCCGATCTTCAACATCAGCGGCTACACCGCGATCGGCCAGGTCAACAACTGGAGCCCGGTGGAGCGCAACGATCGTCTCTACACCTATGCCGGCAACCTGACCTGGACCAAGGGAGCGCACAACCTTCGCTTCGGCTTCGACCTGGTGAACCACCAGATGAATCACTGGCAGCCGGAATCGGGCGGTTACAGCCCGCGCGGAGCCTTCACGTTTAACAACGGTGTTACCGGTCTGAGCGGCGGTCCGGCGGTGAACAATTTCAACGCGGCAGCCGCGTTTCTGCTGGGCTTTCCGCAGACCATGGGCAAGGCCTTCCAGTTCTACGATCCCATGCGGACTCGCGAGTTCCAGCAGGGCTACTACATCCGCGACAACTGGCAGGCCAGCCGGAAGTTGAGCATCAATCTCGGCCTGCGCTTCGAGCATTTCCCGATCATGAACCGCGGCGAGTTCGGCATCGAGCGCTGGGATCCGGACACCAACAAGGTGCTGATCGGCAGCCGGGGCAATGTGCCGCGCGATGCGGGCACCAAGGCGGAGTTCCTCAAGCTCGGGCCGCGGATCGGACTGGCATACCGCATCAGCGAGAAGACCGTTTTCCGCGCCGGCTACGGCATCACCAACGATCCGTATCCGATGAGCCGCCCGATGCGCGCGCCGTTCCCGGCGGTGATCATCAACGAGTACATCGGCTCCGGATTCGCCTCCATTGGCTCGCTGGCGACGGGAATTCCGGCGGCGGTGTTCCCCGACCTCTCGACCGGCGTAGTCGACATTCCCAACACGATCGCGACGGTTTCTCTGTTGCCCGGCAAGTTCCGGCGCGGCTACATCCAGTCGTATAACGTGACCATCCAGCACGACATCGGCGCGGGATTCGTTCTCCAGACGGCATACGTCGGGACGCGTTCGATCCGCCAGGCGCTCACCAACTTCGAAGCCAACGCCGGACTGATCATCGGCGCGGGCAACGCCGGCCGTCCGTTCAACTCGCGGTTCGGCGGAATCAACGTCGGGCGGTCGTTCCACATTCCGATGGCGTACAACCGCTACGACGCGTGGCAGTCCAACATAACCCGACGTTTTTCCCAGGGCTTCTTCATGTCGTCGTCATTCACCTGGTCGAAGACGCTCGGCATCAACGCCGGCAACAGCGACAACGGTCTGCGTTTTTACGTTCCCAGCCAGTTCTCGAAGAACAAGGCCGTGGCCGACTTCGATCGCACGCTGTCCTGGACCAACGCGGTCAACTACCATCTGCCGTTCGGAAAGGGTAAGCGCTGGGCGACCAGCGGCATCGCCTCGCATGTGGCGGGAGGCTGGCAGTTGCACCCGTCGCTGGCGCTGTACAGCGGGACGCCGTTTATCGTCACCGCCGATGGATCTTCGCTCAACGCGCCTCAGAACACTCAGGTGGCCGACCAGATCAACGGAGACGTTCGGCATCTCGGGGGCGTCGGGCTCGGCGCGCCGTTCTACGACCCGTCGGCCTTTTCGGCTCTTCCGTCGGGAGCGGCCGGCGTCCGGTTCGGCAACATGGGGCTGAATGCGCTGCGCGGCCCGAGGCTGTTCAACACCAGCATGGGCGTCTTCCGGGCCTTCGTCGTCAAGGAAGGCATGGATCTCCAGTTCCGCGCCGAGGGGCTGAACCTGACCAATACGCCGTCGCTCAATAATCCCAATGCGAACGTGAGCACGGTCAGCAATTTCATGCAGATCACCGGCGCCGCGGCGACGCAGCGGACCATCCGCTTCGGACTGCGGTTCGCGTTCTGACGAATCGATCCAACCTGAGGCCGGTCGCGCTCGCGGCCGGCCTCTTCGTTTTTGCGGCGCTCTCCTCGGGCCAGGTCGCGCTGGAGTACGTCGCGCACGCTTGCTTCATCGTCGAGTCGCCGAAAGGCACGCGCGTCGCGATCGACCCCTACAACGGCTACCGCTGGCTCGGCTACGAGTTCCCGCGCGGCCTCCGCGCCGATGCGGTGCTGGTGAGCCATCCCCACTACGACCACGACGCGAACTACTACCTTCCCGCCGACGCTCCCGTCTTCCGCGCGGCGGGCGAGTACTCGGTCGGCGACGTGAAGATTCGCGGGGTAGCCGGACGGCACGCCGAGCCGTACGGAGAGGAGTTCGGCCGGAGGAACACGCTGTGGGTGCTCGAAACCGGCGGCCTGCGCATCGCGCACCTGGGCGACACCGGACGCCTGGAAAGCGCGGCTGTCGCCGCGTTGGGCCGGGTGGACGTGTTGATGCTGCCGGTCGACGACATGGAGCACATCCTGAAATTCGCAGAGGTGGAGGCCATCCGGCGCGAGCTCGCGCCTCGCGTCACGATTCCGATGCACTATCGGCTGTCGGGTGTGACGGAGTTGCCCAAGGACGTCGGGCCGATCGACCGATGGCTCACGGGGCGGCGCGACGTCCGGCGGCTCCCGTTGCATCGCACGGCCGTGCTGTTGCCGAAGGCCCCGGAAACCTGGGTGTTCCCGCCGTCGCCCGACGTGAAGCCGTGGAGCGACCGCATGAAGGCGGCACGGGCCGCCTGGGACGCGGCTCGCGCGCTGCCGGCGGCGCAGGGACTGGCGGGATTCCGCCGCGCGGTCGAGCTGGCGCCGGAGGTGAGCGTCTTCTCGCACGCGCTGGCGAAGGCGCTGGTCGAGACGGGGTCGCGCGCCGAGGCCGTCGCCGTGCTGGAACGGGCGCTCGCGCGCGACGGCCCGAAGGACTGGGAGTACGCGCGCCACATGCGGACGCTGCTCGACGAGCTTCACGCGGCGCGGAGGCGTTAGGGCGCGCGCATCGCGCCGTGCTTCCGCAGGATCTCCCTGGTCCGCTCCAGCGGCAGCGCCTCGACGGTGCGGCTATTCCCCGTCATCGTCACGGCGCGCAGCAGCGAGTTGTAGACCGCCTCTTCGGTCGCCTCGACGACGGCGGCGAACAGCGGCGACATCTCGTCGTTCGCGAGCAGCTTCGACGGGCGCCTCTCGGTGGAGAACGCGATCGCGTAGTCGCCCGAGCCGTTCGACCCCGACGATCCCGTGCGCCCCAGCGCCCACATCGTGCGCGCGCCCATGCGCTGGAGATTCCGGTGATCGACCGGCGCGTCGGTGGCAATCACGACGATGACACTGCCGTCGCCCGGGGCCGGCGGCGGGCTGGCGAGCGCCGCTCCCACAGGCGCTCCGTTCATGCGCAGCGCCCCGCCGTAGTTGCTCTGCACGAGAGCGCCGACCGTCCACGGCCCGGCGCGCCGCGAGGCCGTCCCGATGCCGCCTTTGAAGCCGAAGGCGATCGTCCCGGTCCCGGCGCCGACAGCGCCCTCGTCGACCGCGCCGCCGCGCGCCTTGGCGATTGCCGCCATGACCTGGTCGCGTCCCACGTGGCGACCGCGGATGTCGTTCAGCGCGCCGTCGTTGGTCTCGGCGACCAGCGGGTTGATCGAGCGCACATTCTCATTGCCCGGAAGGCCCAGCATGTAGTCGATGACGGCGTCGGCGACGCGCGGGACGTTGAGGGTCGAGGTGAGCAGGATGGGAGTCTCGATCTCGCCGAGCTCGTTCACCTGGGTGGAGCCGAGGAGTTTGCCGAAGGCGTTGCCGACGAAGACGGCGCCGGGGACCTTCTCGCGGAACAGGTTGCCGCCGTGCGGCAGGATCGCAGTGACTCCGGTGCGGACGTTGTCTCCGCGGACGAGAGTCGAATGACCGACGCGCACTCCGGCGACGTCGGTGATGGCGTTCAACGGCCCGGTCGGGAGCGTTCCCACGACGAGACCGATGTCACGGGAGCGGGGGCGAATCTCCTGGGCGGAGGCGGTGAGGGCGAGCAGCAACCAGAGACGTACCGGCATGGTGTCTATTACACCAGTTCGGCAAGCCCGACCCGGCGCGGGCGCGATAGTGGCGCCCCGGCAGAGGATGCGCCCCGGCTACTTGCCGGTGGCTTCCAGGTGGAGCAGTTGCAGGCGGGCGGCCTCGAGCCGCCGCCAAAGCACGGGCAGGTAGCGCCTCAGGAGCTGATAGCCAAGCTCGGCGTTGGCTTCCATGCGCTCGCGAACACATCCGCCGTCCAGACCGATGGCCTGCACGTCGGTGGTGGCGCGCGCGTCGAACTTCCAGCGGTAGGAAACCTCCAGCCACGGAAACCCCAGCGCGTCACCCGCGCGAACGGTGTCGATGTGCTGCGGTCCCACATGCGGAACGTGAATCTCCAGGCTCACCGTTCCCGTCGCGATCAGGTAAAGGCGATCGGCCGGCTGGCCCTGAGACCACAGGTACTCACCCCTCCGGAACGAACACGGCGCGGCGCAGTCTTCCAGGCCGCCGATCAACCCGGCAGCCATTCCGTCCAGAAACGGGTGTGCGTGGAGGATTCCCATGGTATTCGACTGCACTGGTTCGTCCGCCCTTCGGGTCTGCGATTCGGTAGTTAGCACGCCGCGGGCCACGCGGCAACCGCCATTGAATGAGGACACTAGCCGATTCGACGGGAGCAGGAGGGCGTCGCCATGGGTGATTTCCCCCACCCACCGGGTAGTCGCAAACGGGGCCGGATGCGCTAAACTGTTTGGAGTTGGAGACATCGATCGCGGAGCTCCGCGCCAGGATCGCCGACCTGGAGGAGCGGCTGGCGGGTCACCGCCGCATGCGGCACCTGCTGGATCTCCTGCCCGTGGGGGCGGTCTGCCTCGAAGGCGACTCCATCTATTTCAATTCGGCGGCCGAGCGAATCGTCGGTTATTCGAGCGGAGAAATCCCCACCGTCGACGAGTGGTTCCGGAAGCTTTATCCGGAAAACGTTCCGGCCGTCCGTGCAATTTACGACGGCGAGAAGGGCGCCGGTTTCCCGGAACCCAGAACGGTTCCGGTAACGCGAAAAACCGGCGAACTGCGTTGGGTGGAGTTTTCGGCCTCGGCGACGGACTTCGGCGAGATCTGGATACTCAACGATGTCACCGAGCGCCGGCTGGCCGAGGAGAAGGTCAGCGAGCGGACGGCGGAGATCGCCGCCTACCTGGAGTCGGCGTCGCAGGGGATCGTCACGATCGACGAATCCGGCCGCATGCTGATGGTCAACGCCCGGACGGAGGAGATGTTCGGCTACGACCGGGGCAACCTCATCGGCGCCGAGGTCGAGATGCTCCTGCCGGAGAAGTTCCGCCATAATCATCGGTTTCACCGCAACATCTACTTCGCGGAGCCGCGGGTGCGCCCGATGGGCCGGGACCTGGACCTGGCGGGCCGCCGCAAGGACGGCACTGAATTCCCGATCGAGATCGGATTGAGCTTCACTCGGACCAAGAAGGGCATCGTCGCGCTGGCGCTGATCACCGATCTCACCACCCTCAAGAGCGCGCAACAAAAGGAGACACTGCTCAAGGAGATCCACCACCGGGTAAAGAATAACCTCCAGGTGGTTTCGAGTCTGCTGGGGCTGCAATCGCGGGCCAGCCACGAGGAAGAGGTCCGGCGGATGTTCCTGGAGAGTCAGAACCGGATTCAGTCCATGGCTCTGCTCCACGAGCGGCTCTACCAGTCCGACAACCTCATGCAGATCGACTGCCGGCAGTACATCGGCCAGCTCTCGGCGCATCTGTTCCGCAGCTACGGCGTTAGCTCCAGCCGCGTGAAGCTGCACATCGGGATTCAGGATCTTCATCTGACGATGGACGCGGCCGTGCCCTGCGGCCTGATTATCAACGAGCTGGTGTCGAACGCTCTCAAGCACGCTTTTCCCAATGGCGAGCAGGGCGAAATCTGGATCGAGATGCGGCGGGATCCGGACGACTCGGTGCACCTGCGCGTGGCCGACAGCGGAATCGGGCTTCCCGCCGATGTAAACTTGTGGAGGGCGCGATCGCTCGGACTGAGGCTCGTGCGCACGCTGGCCGGCCAGTTGAACGCCGCCGTCGAGGTCAAGTCCGAAGGGGGAACGCAAGTGGATCTCTGCTTTCCGGCGACGTTTCAGCAAGAGAGGCCAACCGCATGACGCCCGCGCGCATCATGGTTGTCGAGGACGAGAGGATTACCGCCGAGGATTTGCGGGACATCCTGACCGATCTTGGGTACTCGGTGACGGCGGTGGTATCCAGCGGTCCGGAGGCCATCGAGCAGGCGGCGCGGACCACCCCCGACCTGGTACTGATGGACATCCGCATCCGTGGCGACATGGACGGCATCGAGACGGCGCGCCGGCTGCGGCAGCGCTTCCAGATCCCGGTGATCTACCTGACGGCGCACGCCGACCCGCAGACGCTGGCCCGCGCGCGCGACGCCGAGCCGCTGGGCTACATCGTCAAGCCGTTCCAGGAGCTGGAGCTCGAGGCCTCCATCGAGATGGCGCTGCACAAGGCGCGCGCCGACCAGGTCTCGCGCCAGCGGCACGAGATTCTCACCAGCACGCTGGAAGCGCTGGGGGAGGCGGTGATCACGGTGGACGCCGGCGGAATCATCACGGTATTCAATCCGGCCGCCGAGCGTTGGACGGGCGTGGGCCGCGACGACGCCATTGGAGGCTCGGTCGATCGAGTAGTCCGCTTCAGCGGCGACGCCACGCCCACGGAGAATCCGGTTATCGCGGCGATACGCCTGGGCATGCTGGTGGAGCTGCCGGCCGGAACCGGAATCGTGGGTCCGGACGGCTCGGAGCGTCCGGTGGGCGGGCACGCCTCGCCGATCCGCGATCATCACGGGGCGATCACCGGCGCGGTGCTTTTCTTCGGAAGCCTCCAGCGCGAGGAGCGGGCGGCCGAAACTCAGGACGCGCCTCGAACGGACGGCGATGGCGCGGGCTTCGAGATGGTGGCGCATTCGGCCGCCATGCGCAAGGTCACGCAGTTCGCGCGACGCGTGGCATCGAGCGAAGTGTCGACCATCCTGGTGCTGGGCGAGAGCGGCACGGGCACGGACGTCCTGGCCAAATTCATGCACTATCACAGCAGCCGGCGCGACGGTCCGTTCATCGCGCTGAACTGCGCCGCCATTCCCGAGACGCTGCTCGAAAGCGAGCTGTTCGGCTACGAGAAGGGCGCCTTCACGGACGCGCGCGCGCAAAAGCGCGGCATCCTGGAGCTGGCGAGCACGGGGACGGTGCTGCTGGACGAGATCGGCGAGCTGCCGCTGGTGTTGCAGGCCAAGCTGCTGCGGGTGCTCGAGGAGCAGAACTTCCGGCGTCTGGGCGGGACCAAGGACATCCAGGTCGACCTGCGGGTGATCGCGGCCACCAACCGCGATCTGCGCGAGCAGGTGAAGGAAGGCAAGTTCCGCCTCGACCTGTACTACCGGCTGAACGTCGTGCAGGTGGAGATGCCGCCGCTGCGCGAGCACGGCGACGACATCGTGCCGATGGCCAGCCATTTCATAGCCACCTTCAACCGCCGCTTCAAGCGCGACGTCAAGGGGCTCGCTCCCGAGGCCGTCGACGCGCTGATGGCCTACCCGTGGCCGGGCAACGTGCGTGAGCTGCGGAACACCATCGAGCGAGCCATGGTGCTGGAGGAGTCGTCGTGGATCCATGTGGAGAGCCTGGGATTCACCGAGGAGAGGAGCGCGTCGGCCGCGACGCTGGCGCCGGACGGCGAGATCCCGGAGGAGCTGCGGCTGGAGGGCGTGTCGCTGGAGTCGGCCGAGCGGACCATGGTTGTGCGGGCCCTCGAGAAGGTGCAATGGAACCAGACGCAGGCGGCCCGTCTGCTCGGTATCACGCGGGATACGATGCGCTACAAGATGAAAAAGTTCGGCCTGAGGCCGCCCCGCTCGTCGGCGATGAGCGGCGAGTAGATCGCCGCGGATTCCGGTGTGGCGCGGCGCCGCCCGCCCCGTCTCCGCGCCCGTTCAGCGCACCGAATCGACTGTTCGGAAGGTTCGCGCTCGGATACGGCGCATTCCCGTGATTTAATAGGGTTTACGATGTCCGATCTGCGCCAGCGCCTGCGCCGGAAGCGGGTGGCCGCCTGGAGGCACTTCCGCGAGTTCCGCGCCATTCTCAAGGGGCTGGTATCGATCGACCACGTGGTGCTGGCGCACCTGATCCCGATCCGCCGCTGCAACTTGGCCTGCACCTACTGCAACGAGTTCGACGACTACTCGAAGCCCGTGCCGATCGAGACGCTGCGCGAGCGCGTCGACCAGTTGCGCGCGCTGGGCACGACCATCGTGACCATCAGCGGGGGCGAGCCGCTGCTGCATCCGGAGCTCGACGAGCTGATCGTCCACCTGCGAAGCCGCGGCATCTTCGCGACGATGATCACCAACGGCTACCTGCTGACAGCCGAGCGAATCCAGCGGCTGAATCGCGCGGGCCTGGATCATCTGCAAATCAGCATCGACAACGCGAATCCGGACGACGTCAGCATGAAGAGCCTGAAGGTCCTCGACCGGAAGCTGGAGCTGCTGGCCGAACACGCCGAGTTTCACGTCAACATCAACTCGGTGGTCGGCGGCGGGATCAAAACGCCCGAGGACGCCTTGACGATCGGGCGGCGTGCCGTGGCCCTGGGGCTTTCGTCGACCGTCGGCATCATTCACGACGGCGACGGGCAGCTCAAAGCGCTCGGCGAGCGAGAGCGCGCCGTATATCGCGAGATGACGGGGATGCGCAAACGCAGCTACGCGCGGGTGAATCATTTCCAGGAGGCCATCGCCGACGGGCGGCCGAATCGTTGGCGCTGCCGCGCGGGCGCACGCTACCTCTACATCTGTGAGGACGGGCTGGTGCACTACTGCTCCCAGCAGCGCGGCTATCCGGCCAAGCCGCTGGCCGAGTACACTCTCGACGACATCCAGCGCGAGTACCTGACGGAGAAGGGCTGCGCGCCGCACTGCACGGTCTCGTGCGTGCACCAGGTGTCGACCATCGATTTCTGGCGCGACCCGCAGACGCGCCGCGCGCCGGCCGGGTCGCCGCTGGTGCAGATTCAGTCCTGATCGGATGGGGCGGCGCCGCCCCGCTTCAACACGTCCATCACATCCACGATCAGGCTCTTGGCGTCCTCAATGCCCTTGGCGATGAGTTGCACGTCCATCGCCGGACGTCCCGGCTGTCGCGCGCTCTGGCAATAGACGCCGTGCTGGCCGACCAGCACCAGCGCGTCGGTCAGCAGGTCGAGCGTCATGGCGAGGCGGCCGCGTCCGGCGCCCATCATGAATTCGTAGCGCTCGAGGGCGTCCTTGTGGTCGTCGTAGACGGACATGTATTCATGATAGGTCGCGGCGCTATCATTGAACCGAGTGCCCGAAAAACCCGCCACACCCGACGTCAATAGCTGGCTTCAGGAAGAGCTGTACCAGGAATATCTCAGCCGCGGAAGCGAGATCGACGAAAGCTGGAAGAGCGTTTTCCGCAAAGGGCCTCCGGCTGCTCCGGCCGCGGTCGCGCCGACGCCCGAGACGCCCCCCACCGCGACCGGCGACGCCCAGCAGCTCGTGCCGCTCAAGGGCGCCGCCGCGCGCATCGCCGAGAACATGACGCGGAGCCTCGCGATTCCGACGGCCACGTCGCAGCGCGTCATTCCGGTGAAGGTGATGGAGGAGAACCGGCGGCTGATCAACCGGCATCGCGCCATGCTCGGCAAGAGCAAGATTTCCTTCACGCACCTGATCGGCTTCGCCGTGCTGCGCGCGATCGGGAAACACCCGGGGATCAACGACGCCTACGCCGAGAACGACGGCGAGGCCTTCCGCCATGTGCGGCGCGAGATCAACCTGGGTGTGGCCGTGGACGTGGCGGGCTCGGGCGGCCAGCGCAATCTACTGGTCCCCAACATCAAGAACGCCGGGGCGATGAATTTCGCCGAGTATGCGCAGGCCTTCGACGACATCGTCGATCGCGCCCGCCGCGCGCGGCTGGCGGTCGGCGATTTTCAGGGTACGACGATCTCGCTCACCAATCCCGGCACCGTCGGCACTCTGGCGAGCGTGCCGCGGCTGATGCCCACGCAGGGAGCGATCATCGCGGCGGGGGCGATCGACTATCCGGCCGAGTACCAGGGCGTGTCGCCGGAGGTGCGCGCCGCGCTCGGCCTCAGCAAGGTGATGACGGTGACGTGCACCTACGACCATCGCATCATCCAGGGCGCCGAATCGGGCATGTTCCTGGGCGTCGTTCAGACGCTGCTTCAGGGCGACGACGGATTCTACGACTGGATCTTCGCCGACCTCAAGATGCCGCATCACCCGGTGCGCTGGGAGCCGGATCGCGGCGCGGCGCTGCCCGGCGCCGCCTCGGGACGTCACGCCGAGATCGCCAAGGAGGCCGCCGTCCGCCAGTTGATCAACGCCTATCGCGTGCGGGGCCACCTGATCGCCGACCTCGACCCGCTCGGCTCCGACCCCAGCTATCACCGCGAGCTCGACCCGGCGACCTATGGGTTGACCATATGGGACCTGGACCGCGAGTTCCTGGTCGGCACGCTCGGACAGTCGGCCGAGGAGGCGCCCAAGGCGGTCGCCACGCTGCGCGAGATTCTGGAGACGCTGCAACGCACCTACTGCTGCAAGATCGGATGCGAGTACATGAACATCCAGCATCCGGAGCAGAAGCAGTGGCTGCAACAGCGCATGGAGCCGTCGGCGTTCCAGTGGCCGATCGACGCCGCGGGCCGTGCGCGCATACTCGAACGGCTGATCGCCGCCGAGGAGTTCGAACATTTTCTCCACGCGCGCTTCGTCGGCCAGAAGCGCTTCGCGCTGGAAGGCGCCGAGACCGCCATCGCCATCCTCGACGAGCTGCTCGACCGCGCCGCCGACAACCGCGTCCACGAGATCGTCATCGGCATGGCGCACCGCGGGCGGCTGAACGTGCTGGCGAACGTGGTGGGCAAGCCGCTGGAGCAGATCTTCTCGGAATTCGAGGGCGAGATGGATCCTTCGAGCACGCAAGGCTCGGGCGACGTCAAGTATCATCTCGGCGCGACCGGCGTGCACCGCTCCGAGAGCGGACGCGAGGTGGTGGTCTCGGTGTCGCCGAACCCGAGTCACCTGGAGGCCGTCAACCCCGTCGTCGAGGGCATCGTGCGGCCCAAGCAGGACCGGCTCGGCGACGCGGAGCGCCAGCGCGTCATCCCGCTGCTGATTCACGGCGACGCGGCCTTCGCGGGACAGGGCGTGGTGGCCGAGACGCTGAATCTCTCGCAGCTCGACGGCTATCACACGGGCGGCACGATTCACCTGGTGATCAACAACCAGATCGGCTTCACGACGCGGCCCGAGGAGGCGCGCTCGACGGTGTACTCCACCGACGTGGCGCGCATGGTGCAGGCGCCCATCTTTCACGTCAACGGCGACGATCCCGAGGCTGCCATCCGTGTCGCGCAGGTGGCCTTCGACTACCGGCAGGAATTCAAGAAGGACGTCGTCATCGACATGATCTGCTATCGACGGCACGGTCACAACGAAGCCGACGATCCCAGCTACACCGAGCCGCTGCTCTATCGCAAGATTCGCGAGCAGCCGCCGGTGGCGAAGCTCTACGCCGAGCGGTTGGCGCGCGAGGGCGCGATGGCCGCCGAGGACTCCGCCCAGTTGAAGAAGCGCATCACGGCGAAACTTCAGGAGGGCTACGAGCAGGCGCGCGACAACGCGGTGCGCTACGAGGTGCAGGAGCTGGTGGTCGTCGACGCCGAGGCGATGCCGTCGGTGTGCGCGCGCACGGCCGTCGATCGCGAGACGCTGGAGCGTGCGGTCGCCGGACTGACGACGTTTCCCGCCGACTTCCACCTGCATCCCAAGCTGGCCGGCTTCATCGAGAAGCGCCGCGCGGCGTTGGAGGGCGGCCCGGTCGACTGGGCGCTGGCGGAGGCGCTGGCGTTCGGCACGCTGGTGGTGGAAGGCACGCCGGTGCGGCTCAGCGGGCAGGACAGCGCGCGCGGAACGTTCAGCCAACGGCATCTGCGGCTGGTGGACTCGGAGAACGGGCGGCCGTATGTTCCGCATCAACACCTGGCGCCGGACCAGGCGCGATTCGAGGTGTGGGACAGCTCGCTGAGCGAGTACGCGGTGCTGGGCTTCGAGTTCGGCTACAGCGTCGGCGACCCGCTGACGCTGGTGCTGTGGGAGGCGCAGTTCGGCGACTTCGTCAACGGCGCGCAGATCATGAT
>CAZEVY010000076.1:0-26829 GCA_964515555.1 uncultured Solibacteraceae bacterium
CGGCGGAAGCAGGCCGGGTCGCGCACGTCGCCCGGTTCGTAGAAGAGGCCGGCGGCGAAGTCGCGCCAGATTTCCTCGTCGAAGGGGCTGTCCTCGAGAAAGCGCTCGACCCCTTCGCGCATGCGCTCGCGGAACTGGTCGTCGGTCATGGGCGTGCGCGAGTTGCCGAGGACGGCGAATCCGCCGGGCAGACGGCGCTCCCAGGCGAGCTGGTAGAGCGCCGGGATGAGCTTGCGGCGCGTGAGGTCGCCGTTGGCGCCGAGAATGAGCATGGCGCACGGCTCGAGGCGGCGGTCGAAACGCAGCGGGTCGAGAAAAGGGTTGGCCGCGGCCATGACTTCTCAAGGTATCACGGGGTCCGGGACACGCCGCGCTCGCTCCCGCAGGACGGCCCGGTCGTGAGTGGGACGTGACTCGTCATTGCGAATGGGCTCCAGTCACCCGGCGACGCCCTGGCACTCCACGCAGGGGCAGATCTTGCGGAGGTGCTCCCACGAATAGATCCCCGAGCCGTGACCGTCTCGCCCCCGCAGCCCAGGCCCACGTAGAGATCCTCGAGCTTGTCGAGGCCGTAGTCGGCCGCGGCCGCCGCGAGATCGTCCTGCTTGAGCCGCGCCAGCGCGATGCCGAGCCGCCGCGCCTCCTTCTCGATCAGCTTCTCGCCGATCTCGATGGTCTCACGCGAATATCAGGCGCCGACCCTTGGGATCTGGAATCGGATCGCCAAACTCTTTCGCCGTGTCGATCCAGAGACGAATCGCTTCCTGCGCACTTAGGAGCGCTGCTTCCTGTGTGGAGCCGTGAGCGGCACACCCGCGGAGCTCCGGCACCTCGGCAACGAACGCCTGGTCCTCGTCGCTCCAATAGATGATGACTTCGTACTTATTCATTGGACTTCACCGAGCTTGTACTTCAAGATCACAGCCCGCACTTGTTTCACTTGGTACGGCTTCGCGTTGTTGCCTTCACGCTGTAGGTTGATTCTCTCCTCGACGCCTGCCTTCCGAAAGAGATGATGGCTGCCTCTCACGCGCTTCTCGAACCCCAAGCTTTCAAGCAGGGAGCACACATCGTCGAAACGGATCGCCGCATCGGACGTCCCGCTCAGGAGTCGCCCGAGCGTCTTGGCGGCGCTCACGGCAACATTGTACCGCCGTTCAGCGGAGCACCGGCTCCATTCGCGCGTTAGGCCGCTGATGTCGGTCGCTCACGCTCTCTTCGTCCAATCCTCAAGTGGCTATCCGGCTACGGAAATACCACACGACACGCATCCGGACAAGGCCAAGGTAGGACGAACGGTCGTTATGGCCAACAAATCCGGAGTGCGCACGTGAAAATCGGCGACGCTCAGTTCGCCGTCATCCCGGTTGGGAAAGCGGAAGGGTAGCGGACCGCGCCTTCGCGCACTCCCCGCAGGGGCAGATCTTGCGGAGGTGCTCCCACGAATAGATCCCCGAGCCGTGGCCGTCGCTCCAGGCGATGCGGATGGCGTAATTGCCGATGGCCTCGACGTCGAGCATCTTCAGCGCGGGCTTGAACATCTGGAACGGATTCGCCGGCGCCGGACTGGAGTAGTCGGTCTTCTCGGGCGTGGCGCCGTGCGCGCCCGTGCAGGTGGCGCAAGGACACTCATCGCGCAGCAGGGCGAGCGGGTAGTCGCTGTGGTGTCCGTCTTTCCAGTCGATCTGAACTCCGCGCGATTTCGAGATGGCAATGTGTTCCGGGTCGTTCATCCCTGCACCCTCTCCACGTCCCGCACTCCCGAGATGCGGCGCATCGAGGCGATGATGCGCTCCAGCTGCTTCTTGTCGCGCACCTCGACCGTCATGTCGATGATGGCCGGCTCGTCGCCGCGTTGGCCGGCCGCGCGCGCCTCCAGCGTGCGGATATTGCTGTCCTCGCGCGTCAGCACGGCCGTGAGCTGGTTGAGCACGCCGGGCCGGTCCTCGCTGTAGACGACCATCTTCACGGGGAAGACGTCGCCCTCGGCGCGCGCCCACTCCACGTCGATCTTGCGCTCGGCGTCGTAGAGCAGGTTCTGTACGTTGTGGCACGAACTCGAATGCACGGCGACACCCTTGCCGCGTGTGATGTAGCCGACAATGCCTTCGCCGCGAATTGGATTGCAGCACTTGGCGCGGTAGATCATGACGTCGTCGAGTCCGCGCACGCGGATGACGAGATCGCCGGCCGGCGGAACGGGCGCGGGGGCGGCGGGAGCGGGTTCTTCGGGCGGAGCCTTTTCGGGCGCGAGCTTCAGGAGCACCTGGCGCGCCGAGTACTTCCCATAACCCAGGGCGGCATAGAGATCCTCGAGCTTGGCGAGGCCGTAGTCGGCCGCGGCCGCCGCGAGATCGTCCTGCTTGAGCCGCGCCAGCGCGATGCCGAGCCGCCGCGCCTCCTTCTCGATCATCTTCTCGCCGATCTCGATGGCCTTGGCGCGCTCGGTGGCGTTGATGACGTGCTTGATCTTGTTGCGCGCCCGCGAGGTCTTCACCAGCGCCAGCCAGTCGCGGCTGGGCGCGTGGCCTTTCTCGGTGATGACCTCGACCACATCGCCGTTCTTCAGCCCGTAGCGCAGCGGCACGATGCGCCCGTTGACCTTGGCGCCCACGCAGGTGTGGCCGATCTCGCTGTGAATCGCGTAGGCGAAATCGATAGGCGTGGCGTCGCGCGGCAGCACGATGACGCGGCCGCGCGGCGTGAAGCAGTAGACCTCCTCGGGGTAGAGATCCACCTTGAGGGTCGCCATGAAGTCGCCCGGGTCGCGCATCTCCTGCTGCCACTCGACAAGCTGGCGCAGCCAGGCGACGCGCTGGTCGTCCTGCGGCCCGCGCTTGCCTTCCTTGTATTTCCAGTGCGCGGCGATGCCCTCCTCGGCGATGCGGTGCATCTCCTCGGTGCGGATCTGCACCTCGAACGGCACGCCGCCCGGTCCGATCACCGAGGTGTGCAGCGACTGGTACAGGTTCGGCCGCGGGATGGCGATGAAGTCCTTGATGCGCCCGGGAATCGGGTGCCACTCGTTATGGATCACGCCCAGGGCGGCGTAGCAGTTCTTCACCGAATCAGTGATGATGCGGAGGGCGAGCAGGTCGTACACCTGGTCGATGCTGATGCGCTGGCGCTTCAGCTTCTGCTGCACCGAGAAGGGCCGCTTGATGCGTCCGGCGACGCGCGCGGGAATGTTCTCGCGCGAGAGCTTGCGCTCGACGGTCTGGCGCGTCTCGGTGAGGAAGTCCTCGGTGGCCTGGCGCCGCGCCTCGATTTCGCCGGCGATGGCGGCGTACTCCTCGGGCTCGAGATAGCGGAAGGAGAGGTCTTCGAGTTCGGCGCGGAATTTGCCCATGCCGAGACGATGCGCGATGGGCGCGTAAATCTCCAGGGTCTCGCGGGCGATGCGCTGCTGGCGGTCCACCGAGAGCGAGCCGAGCGTGCGCATGTTGTGCAGGCGGTCGGCCAGCTTCACCAGGATCACCCGGATGTCGTTGACCATCGCCAGCAGCATCTTGCGGATGTTCTCCGCCTGGCGCTCCTCGGGCGAGTAAAAGGCGACCTTGCTCAGCTTGGTGACGCCGTCGACGCACTGCGCGACCTCTTCGCCGAAGTACTTCTGGAGCTCGCCCACGGTGACGCCGGTATCCTCGACGACGTCGTGGAGAAGGCCGGTGGCAAGGCCCACGAGATCCATGTTCAGGTCGGCGAGCGAGTGCGTGACCTCGAGCGGGTGGACCATGTAGGGCTCGCCGGAGTCGCGGATCTGGGTGGCGTGACGCTCGGCGGCGAAGTCGAAGGCTTTCTGGAGGAGCGCGAGATCGTCGGCGGGGCGCGCCTGGCGGACCTTCGCCGCCAGCCGTTCGTAGAGTTCGTGGACGACCGGCGGGACCTCGGGCATGCGCTGACTTCAGTGTATCGCGGAGGCGCGCGGGCGCCCGGCGCTGCCTAGATCAGGCGCTCAGAATCCGTAACGCAGTCCGATCTGAATCACGCGCGCGCCGAAGGTTCCCGTGTACTCTCCGAAGGTCGGACTGGTCTGCACACCGGCGGCGTTGAAAACCGCGTTCGTGTTCACCGTGCGGAACGACGGGTGGTTGAACAGGTTGTAGAACTCGCCGCTGATGCGAATCGTGTGCGTCTCGTACAGCTTGAAGTTCTTCGACACCGTCGCCTTCACGTCGTTGAGGCCCGGCAGGCGGATCAGGTCGCGGGCGGCGTTGCCATAGTCGACCTGCGCCGCGGTCGTCGTGCCGAACACGCCCGGAGTCGGACGAGCCACGGCCGAGGTGTTGAAGTGCCGCGAGAAGGTGCGCTGATCCTTCGGCAGCACCGGGTTCCCCGTCACGTTGATTCGCCCTCCCTCGGTCGACCCCGTGAAGTCGGCGCCGGGCGCCTGAAAGCCGATGCCCGAGGGACGCCCGCTGATAAAGTCGAGCAGGCCCGAAAGCTGCCAGCCGTCGAGCACCACGCCGAGAAAGCGGTTCCCGCCGAGGCGCTTGCCGATCTCCGGCACGTCGTAATACCAGAACAGGTTCACGACGTGCGTGAGGTCGAAGTTCACGTTCTTGCCGTAGTCACGCCAGCGGCCGAGCAGCGCCGTGCGCTGGCCGCGGTCGCCATCGGCGTAGCCCATCGACTTGGACCAGGTCCAGGCGCCCTGGATGCTGAGACGCGAGAATCGGCGCTGCACCTGGGTCTGCAAGGAGTGGTAGGAGGAATTGCTCGAGAAGTCGAGCAGGTTCACGGCGCCGTAGCCCTGGAGCGGCCGCAGGAAATTGGCCGCCAGCGCCGTGTTGGCCGCCGTCGGATTCTCGTTGGCTCGCAGGAAGTTCGTTCCGAACGGAGTGACGTTGAGGTCGCGCTGTTCGATCAATCCTCTAGCCAGCGACCCCACGTAGGCCACGTCCACCATGAACAGGTTCTTGACGCGCCGCTGAACGCCGAGCGAGAAGTTCATCACCGTCGGCAGCTTGTCGCGCTGCGCGTAGCCGGAAACGTTCTGCGGAAACAGCACGCCGGTCGCCGAGGCGAACGTGCTGAGGTTGCCGTAGTAGATGCGCGGTGTGGAGACCACCGGCGGATTCAGACCCAGCACCTGCTGGATGTTGGCGCCCGCGATGCGGTCGTAGAAGACGCCGAAGCCGCCGCGGATGGCGGTATCGCCCTTGCCGAACGGATCGTAGGCGAAGCCGAAGCGTGGCCCCAGGGCCAGGCCCGAACCCGGTATGAGACCCTTCGGCGCGCCGCTGTCGGATTCGACCACCATGCCGTTGGCGACATTGCCGCTGCCCGGCACGATGGCGCCCGTCAGCGTGCGCGGCACGATCGTCCCGGTCCCCGGGTCCTGCGCGACGATCGTGGTTCCCTGCCGGAATGGACGGTATAGCCGCACGGTGCGGGCCGGGTCGAACTTCGTCAGATCGAAGTTCGCCATGTTGCCGTTGGCCTCCGATTCGCGCTGGTGCAAGTAGAAGCGCAGCCCGTAGTCGAGCGTCAGTTTGCGGTTTACGCGCCAGTTGTCCTGCGCGTAGAACTCCCAGTTGGTGAACCGGAAGCGATTGTTGTTCCGGCGCGTGGCCTCGTCGTAGAAACTGAAATTACCGAGCACCGCGTTGGCGTAGGGATACCCGGTGTTGCCGGGATTCACTGGATCCACCGCGAAGTTCAGCGACCCGGCGAAGGGCGTCAGGTTCGCGCCCGCGAGATCCTTGGTGTGCGTCTTCTCCACGAAGAAGCCGAACTTGAAGGTGTGCGTGCCGTGAATGCGCGCCAGGTTGTCGGTGAAGCTGGTGTTCTGGATCGTCTGGAGTCCGAAGACGCCCATCAGCGTCGGCGCCGTCAGACCGCTGACGATGGCGCCGAAGGTGACCAGCGGCATGACGCCGTCGGGGTTGTTCGAGGGATTGAGCTGCGCCAGCCGGACGCCGTTGGGCTCCCGCTGAAGCTTCGCCAGGTCGGCGGTGGTCTCGGGCGTCGTATTGCCGCCGAGGCGGTTATACCCGAAGGTCGCTTCGTTGGTCATGCGCGGCGAAAGGATCTGCGTCGCGCGGAAGGAGAGGTTCTTGCCCGGACGATAGAGGCGCGTATTGGTGATCGAGAAATTCGACGCGTAGTCGGTGATGATGTCGTTGCTGTCCTGGATGTAGCGACCGGTGAAGGTGTACTTCGACGACAGATTGTAGTCGATCTTCACGGTCTCCTCGGTGCGCGGCTGGCGGTACTCAAGCCCCACCTTCTGGAAGTTGAAGCGGCGCGCGCCGGTCGGATCGGTGGTGTTCGGCAGCGGGAAGAAGTTGAGGATCTGCTGGCCGAAGGCGTTCAGCCGGTTCCCCGGAATCGTGTTATTGGGAAACGCCGCCCCGGTGGTCGGGTCGATGACGTTGATGCGCGCCCCGGCCTGGTTCACGGTCTGCGAAAAGTCTCCGTTGCGCTCCAGTTGCGTCGGCATCTGCAACTGGTGCAGCGGAGCGGGCAGGATGAAGGGCTGTCCCGAATAGGCGAAGAAGAAGAACAGCTTGTTCTTCTCGGTGTTGAACTTCCCGGGCCAATAGGCCGGTCCGCCGATCGTGAAGCCCTGA
The DNA here is from genome assembly GCA_964515555.1 of uncultured Solibacteraceae bacterium. Lineage (GTDB taxonomy): Bacteria > Acidobacteriota > Terriglobia > Bryobacterales > Bryobacteraceae > CAZEVY01. The sequence goes on from CAZEVY010000076.1 coordinate 6,576, forward strand.
GTCCGATTCCGGTAGCGCGGCTTGGGCTGGTTGTTCTTGTTCTGGAAGAAATCCTTGGCGTTGAGCACCTCGTTGCGAAGATAGAAATACGCCGACCCGTGGAACTCGCGCGTGCCCGAGCGCGTGATCAGATTGATCGCCGGGCCCGCCGACCGCCCGAACTCGGCCTGGTAGTTGGCGAGCTGGACCTGGATTTCTTCCACCGAGTCCATGTTCGGCGTGATGCTGGCGGCCTGGTTGGTCACCGTGTTGACGGCGTTCACGCCGTCGACCAGGAAGTTCTTGTTGTTGCCGCGGCTGCCGTTCACCGAGAACTCGCGCAGCGTCTGCGGAAGCTGCACCGCCGCCGTCGTCCCGCCGGGCGAGAGCACGCCGGGGAGGCGCAGCACCAGCTCCAGTGGATCGCGCGCCATCGTCTGAAGGCGGTCGATCTGGTCGCGGCTGATGTTGGAGCTGCGCTCGGCGCTCACGGTCTGCACGGCGTCGACGCGCCCGGTCACCTGCACCGACTCGGTGACGTTGCCCAGTTCGAGCGACAGCGGGCCGGTCGAGAGGCGCTGGTTGGCGACCAGGCGCAGTCCGGTCTGTTGCAGCTTCTTGAAGCCGCGCGCCTCGACCTCGACGTCGTAGGTTCCGGGCACGACCGAGAGGAACTCGAAGGTCCCGATATCGCTGCTGTCGACCTGAATCTTCACGCCCGAGCCGGTGTTCGTCAGGGTGACCTTGGCGGCCGCGACCGGCGCTCCCGTGGGATCCTGCACCAGCCCCGAGATCGAACCGGTGATCTGTTGCGAGGCGGCGAGCGTCACGAACGCGAAGCATACCGCGACCAGGCGAAGCATCCTCATAAGGCCCCCTTCATGGAACACTGCGTTCCACAGGCGCGCCGTGGAACATGTTTCAAGGTACTCCACATATAACCTTGAGGGGAGGTTAAGTCAAGTTAAAACAAGGCGGGAAACGAACCGCCGGGAAGGCCGTCAGCCACGCTCCCCGACGGTCTCCACCGACGGCGCCTCGACCGCGCCCGCGCTCGCGCGCTCCTGGCACTCGACGCAATACTCGGCCCACGGAATCGCCTCCAGGCGCTTGGGTGCGATGGGCCGCTCGCAGCCGACGCAGACTCCGAAATCGCCGCGGTTCAAGCGATCGAGGGCCTGCTCGACGAGCCGCAATTGCGCGTAATCCAGGCTGTTTCGGTGAACCGAAATGAACTCCTCGTGGGTGATCTGGGCCTGGTCGTCTTCGGCGACGCGGCCCAGCCGCGCCAGGGTATCGAATCGGGCGTATTCCAGGTTGGCGGACAGCTCGCGGCGCTTACGGTCGAGCAGAGTGCGGTAGTTCGCCGGGGCGCCGCCGGCGGTCGGCTTCGCCCGCGCTCCCGGAGACCGGGACGAGTTGGCCGGCTTCTTCATCGGAATGAATTCCGAGAAAAGTATCAGAACCCGGCGGGAAAAGCAAGGGGGATTTTCGCGCGCCGTCCGGCCTACCGAGCCTGTAGCTTCAGGAGCCGGCCGGGCCCGAGCTCGGTGACGAAGATCTCGCCGCTCGCCGGGTCGACCGCCATGGAGGTGGGCGTCACCAGGGTATCGGCGATGACGTCGCCGAGTCCGGTGTTGTACTGGCGGAGGCGGCCGGCGCCGTCGCCCAGAAGATCGGAGCTGAATTCGAGCACGAAGTACTGGGTGCGACCGTTGACCTCGCGTTGCGCGATGTCGATGGGCGATGATAATCCCGCCAGAAACAGCCCGCGCGCGCCCGATCGCGTATCCACCGAGGCCACCACCGATTCGGCCGGCGGGAACGGAAAGCCCGTGAACAGCGGGACCAGCAGGAACGGCCCGGTGAGCAGCACTTGTGTCGGCACGGCGTCGGCGACCCGCGGGCCGAAGCGCACGGAGTGCTGCAGCGGCGGGAACTTCGCGACGGTGCGCGACCGGCCGGTGCTGAGGCGCACCGAGAGCACGGCGTTCTGACCGGCGTCGGCGACGTAGGCGAGGTCGGGGTCGGCGGCGTCGAGCGCCAGGCCGTAGGGGTCCGAGCCGCGCACGCCGCGGCCGCCCTCGGGCACGAAGTCGCGGAAGTCGGCGATGAGACGCACCCGGGCGGTGTTGCCGACGTCGTCGGTGATGGTGGCGTCGTCGCCGTCGATGAGTTTGCCCTGGTCGGCGAGGCTGACGCGGAGGGAGCCGGTCACGGTGTCGACCGGCTGGCTGAATTCGAACGACCACAGGGAGCTGAGCAGACCCGACGAGGGTCCCGCCGGGTTGGCCGCTTCCGAGCCGGGCGTGGCGCCGTTGCGCAGCACGTCGCCGATGCCGATCAGGACGTAGAGGGTCTGGCCGCGCAGCGCCATGCCGGTCGGGCCGATGGGATTGTTCTCGACGTCGAGGCCGGAGGGGAGCGCGTCGAGTAGAGTACGGCGAGAGCCGCCGCGCGTGAGGATCGAGATGCGCCCGGAGTTCGGGAGACGGCCGGCCTCGGCGACCAGCAGGTTTCCGCCGGGCGTGAGTATCACCTTGAGCGGCGATTCCAGTCCGGTGGCGACGATGGTGGGCTGTGCCACGGCGTGCGGGAGCAGGATCAGCAAGGGCAGCAGGGCGCGGGCGTTCATCGCGGTTTCCTCCTGGGCCAGTGTAGCGCGGATATCGCGCCGGGAAGGCGGCGGTGCGGCTGATATACTGAAGTCGCGCGCCGCTGGAGTGGCGGAACTGGCAGACGCACGGGACTCAAAATCCCGCGGCCTTCACTGGTCATGAGGGTTCGACCCCCTCCTCCAGCACCAGCCGATCCCCGTTCGCGGGCGGCTCGAATTCACCGCGCTCCCGAAATCTCCAGCGACAACGGCGACACCTTGCCCGTAAGGCGCAGTGGACGCGCGCCCGATGCCAGGTCGAGCGCCAGGCTGCCGTCGAGGCCGCTCTCTCCCTGCCCGGTGTAGGTCTGCCCGCCGAACACCGCATCGAGATCCGTTAAGGCCAGACGCGGGCCGCCCGCACCGGCGCGCAGCGCGAAGGCGCCGCTCACCCGCCGCCAGTCGCCTTCGGGCGGAATGCGCACCGATCGCGCCTCGAACAGGCCGTCGCCGCGCAGGCTTGCCAGAAGATCGCCCGCGATTCCGCGGGCGCGCAGCCGCGCGTCGGAATCCAGCCGGCCGCCCTGCCATTCTATGTTGCGCATGCGAAGCTCGGCGCGCCAGACGGCGTCGGCGCCCGCGAGGTCGAGCGCGACACGGCCGGAAATCTCGCCGTCCAGCGCCGCGGCGGCGAAGTCCTCGATCTCGCACCGCGCTCCGTTCCATCGAAACCGTCCGCGAACGCCGGTCAGAGCGACGCCGGCGAACTCCATCCGTCCGGCGCGCAACCTTCCGGCGACGTTCCGGCCTGTCAACCACGCCGGCGCGGCCTGCCGCCCTCGCCGAAGCGTGCGGGCCAGGAATCCCTGGCGTCGGTCGAGGGCCGGCGACAGGGTCTTCTCGATCTGCGCCCAGTCGATTTCCGCCGCCGACAGCTCGAGCCTGTGCGGAATCGCCGCGGCCGGGTCGAACCAGTACGCCGCTGTCACGCCGCCGCCCATTTTAACGGCGGCCTGCATTTGAGTCTGCCGTCCCTTGAATTGCACCCGGGCCGACTCGATCCGCGGATACGAGTCCAGTCCCTCGACCGCCAGGCTGGTCTCCCCCACATCGACGGATCCGCTCCAGGAGGCGTCGGCAGCGCCGGAGCGCGCGTAGCGCAGGGCGCCGCGCCACCATCCGCCGCGGCACTCGGCCAACACCGGCGGCGATTCGCCTACCGCCGCCGCGGCCACGCTGCGCAGGTGATCGAGCGGCATGCGCGCCGTCTGAATCTTCACTTCCACCGACCGCGGCCCCAGCCGCGCCTCCACGGTCGCGGTCTCGCCCGAGTCGAAGGAAACCTCGGCGGGCGCCAGGTGCATGCCGTCGCCGTCCAGCGTCAGCGCCGCCGATCCGATGCGCGCCGCGCCCTCGCCCGGCAGCGCGATCGAGATGTCCTCGAGTCGCAGACCGCCCTGAAACCCGCTCTCCGGGTCGTAGCCGGCGGCGCCGGTGACGCGGCCGGTCGCCTCCCGGATCTCCGGCGCCGCCACTCCCGTTTGCCGCGCCAGCGCCAGCGCCGACTGTACCGGCAGGCCCTTCATCACCGCCGATACGGCCCATCGAACGCCGTCGCGCTCGGGCCGCGCGCGGTATCGCAACGCCAGCGGAAGCGCTTCGGTTTCGACCGTCTCCATCTCGATGGCGCCGGCGGGCAGCTCCAGCGATCCGCGGAATTCCAGGCTCTCCCGCGATCCGCCCGGCAGCAGCCAGCTCCATCGCGGCAGGTCCTGGAAGCGGGCGCGCCCCGCGATCGCCAGGCGCGCGGCGGAGCCGGTGACACGGGCATTGGCGGTCACGAATCCGCCGAGTCCGAGGTCGCGCCCGTGAAGCACGACGAGTATTTCGGAGACCGCGCTGCGATCGAGGTTGATATCGAGATCGAGCTTGCCGTCGCGCAGACGTCCCCTTCCGCGCAGAGCGCCGTAGCCGTGCGCCGGGCGGTCCGACCGCGCCGGCTCGGCCGAGAAGGCAACCGTCAGTTCGCCCGCCGCCGATGGCGAGAGCTCGAGGCCCGTCTCCGAGAGGTAAACCACCGACTTCCGATCGCCGGTCTTGAAGTTGATGCGCGCCCCCGTCAGCACGATCGCCGGCGGCCGCGCCCCGCTCCGCCGCGCCGACTCCAGCGCGTGCGCGAACAGCCCCGCGACGTTCCAGCCCTCGGCGCGCCGCTGGAGGTTGAGGTGCGGGCGTGTCATCCGGATCGACGTGAACTCGACGCGTCCGCGCAGCAGCGCCGTCACGCGAACCGCCAGGTCGACGCCTTCCTCGACGTACGCCAGCGGCTCGACTCCGAAGGCGGGGTCCTCGTGCACGATCAGCTTTTCCAGCGAGAAGCCCGGCGTGGGCAGCAGCCGCACGCGCACGTCGCCGACCTCCACGCGGCGGCCGAGGCCGCGCTCGAGCGCCGCTCGCACCGGCTCGGCGAACCGGCGCGCACTCACCAGCGGCGCCAGCAGCGCCGCCGCCACCAGCAGCGCAACCGCTGCGATCGCGCGACGGACGCTCATGGCGCGGCGCCCTCGAGCAGACGGTGATAGGCCTCGGGATCGTCGACGTCGCGGGCCACGCCGGGGTCGTCGACATCGACCGGGAGGGCGCGGCCGTCGTAACGGCGGATCGCGTCGCGGGCCCGCGCGGTCACGGGCAGGGCCAGAAGGTCGAGGATGGCTTCGCGCGCCACGCATACCGGATGTCCGCGGCGTCCGCGATAGACCGGCGAGGCGACCGGCGCTCCCGAGGCGGCGAACTCGCGCGCCAGCAGCAGGATCGTCTCCGCCTGAATCGCCGGCAGGTCGACGGGCGTGAACATGGCGGCGGCGTCGGGCGGGAGCGCGCGCAGTCCGCACTGGAGCGAGCTCAGCATTCCGCGCTCTGGATCGGGATTGACGGCCATCGTCACGATGCCGGGGGCGCCGGCGGCGATGCGCTCCGCGTCATGGCCGAGCACGACGATCACGGGATCGGCGGCGGCGGCGAGGAGCCGGGTCATGCGATCGAGAAACGTCTCGCCCTGGTATTCCAGCAGGGCTTTCGGTGTTCCCATGCGGCGCGACGCTCCCGCCGCCAGGACGATCCCGGCGAGCTTCACTTCAGCACGGCGCGCGCGCCCGGATTCGCGAAGATCGACTTGGCGAGCGAGCGCCAGGAGTCGCCCGCATTGCGGCGCACGGCGATCATCTCGGCCACCACCGCCACGGCAATCTCCTCCGGAGTGATGGCGCCGATGTCGAGACCCATGGGCGCGAACAGCCGCTCGAAGGCCTCGCGCGGTACGCCTTCGTTCTCCAACTCGCGCACCACGCCGAGCACCTTGCGCTTGCTGCCGATCATGGCGATGTGGCGCGCCGGGGTCGTCACCGCCCAGCGCAGAACGCGCATGTCGTCGCGATGGCCGCGCGTGACGATGATCAGGTAGGTGGACTCGTTCACGGCCAGGCGCGCGCAGATCTCCTCGTACTCGCCCGAGAAGATCTCGTCGGCCTCCGGGAAGCGTTCGCGGTTGGCGAAGGTCTCGCGGTCGTCGACGATCGCGGTGGCGAAGCCGGCCAGCGTGGCGAGCTTCGAGAGGCTCTTCGAGATGTGTCCGGCGCCGAAGATGATGGCGCGCGGCTGCGGCAGCACGGGCTCGACGAAGACGTTCAGTTGCCCGCCGCAGATCAGGCCGTTGTCGTAGGCCGCCTCCTGGCCGAGCGAGAACGTCAGGTGCCGCGGCGTTTCTTTCTCGATGACCTCGCGCGCGGCGTTCCAGACCTCGGCCTCCACGCAGCCGCCGCCGATGGTGCCGATCATGGACCCGTCCTCGCGCACCAGGAGCTTGGCGCTCTCGTAGCTCGGAATCGACCCGTTCACTTCGACGATGGTCGCGACCGCGCACTTCTGGCCGAGCCGGCGAAGCCGTACGAGTTCCTCGTAGACGTCCATCCGAATGCGATTATATCGCGGGTGGCGCTGCTGATCCGGCTCGCCGCGACGTGATGACGTAGACCGCGGTCCCCAGCGCTCCGGCGGCCGCGGCTGCCGCGAAGTTCCATCCCGGACCGGCGCTCCACAACGCCGCGCCCAGAAAGGCCCCCGGCGTCACGGCCGCGTCGCGAATCAGGTAATAGGCGCCGACCGTCTGGCCGCGATTCTCCGCCGGCGCGTAGCCGACGATGAGCGCCTTCCGCGCGGGATCGCCGAACTCCTTGAGCCCCCGAACCGCGAACGCCAGCGCCAGCGTCCAGAATCCGCTGGCCGGCCACAATGCCAGCGGGAACATCGTGAAGAATACGAAGGTCGCCACCACGAACGGTTCCTTGCCGAAACGATCCGCCAGGTACGACGCCGGCACATAGCAGGCGATCGAGGTCAGCACTTCGATCGCCGTGAGCACGCCGACCTCGGTGGCGCTCGCGCCGAGATTGTTCATCGCGTGAATCACCACCCAGGCGAACGGAATCCGCTCGCAGAACCGGATGAGAATATCGCTCCACAGCAGCCGGCGCAGGCGCGGGTCAAAGCCGCGGACGGCGTCGGCGAACGAGATGCGGGGCGTTTGCCCGGGCGTCGCGCCGCCGATGCCGCGCTGAAGGAACACCGCCCCGGCGGCGAGGACGATCGAGAGCATCACGCCCGCGCGCACCCCGCCGGCGACGCCGAGGCGGTCGAGCATCATGCCGCCGGCGATGGGCCCCACAATCACCGGCAGCCGCTTGATCAGCGACTGCACGCCGATCCCCATGGTGTGTTTCGTCGCGGGAAGGCTGGAAGCGACCAGCGTGAAGGTCGCCGGCAGCGAGAGCTGGCTCCAGGCGAGGAACAGGAACATCCCGGCGATAACCGCCGCGCGATGCGGGATCAGCACGATCGCGTAGCCGGCGATCGAGATCAGCGTGAAGGCGACCAGAGCGCGGCCGTGGCCGAAACGGTCCGACGCCATCCCGCCCGGATACGCGTAGACTCCTCCGCACAGCGTCTTGATGGCGTCGAAGAGCCCGATCAGGAAAGCCGAAGCGCCGAGCGTCTCCAGGTACTTCGGGAGGAAACGCATCCAGGTTTCCTCGCCGGCGCGGATCAGGATCAGCGCGCCGATGAGCAGCGTGGTGTTGCGGTTGAGTGCGAGGAACTCAGCGGCACGCAAGGGAAGTGGTACGCCGCGCGATTACGGCGCGACCCTGCCGCCGTCGGCGTTGTACTCCTCGAGCGGCCCGAACTTCCGCACTACCTCGCGGATCTTCGAGCCGTCGCCGACCGCTACGATCTGGATATTGTCCACCGGCACGTACTTGCGCGCTACTCGCTGCACGTCGGCGGCCGTGACCTTCATGATCGCCTCGGGATAGCGGTCCCAGTAGTCGGCGGGAAGGCCGTAGTTGCGCAATTGCACGGCGCGGGAGAGCAATCCCGCCGAGCTTTCCAGGCCGAGCGCGAAGCCGGCCACCAGCGCGCGCTTGGCGCCTTCCAGCTCGTCGGCGGGAACCGTGCGGTCGCGGATGTCGCGGAACTCCTTGAGGAGCTCCTCGAGCGCCGGACCGGTCACCTCGGTGCGGACCGAGGTGTTCACGGTGAAGTCGGCGAGATACTTGGTGGCGTCGAAGAGGCTCGAAATCCCGTAGGTGTATCCCTTCTCTTCGCGGATGTTGCGGAACAGGCGCGCCGACGGCCCCTGTCCCAGCACGCGATTCATCACCATGCAGGCGATGTAGTCGGGATCGTTCCGGTTGATGGCGCGGTTGCCGACGAACAGAAAGGTCTGCACGGAGTTCGGCCGGTCGACCAGCACCACGCGTTTCTCGGAAATCTGCGCGTCGAAAGCGATCTTGGGCGCTTCCACCTTTCCCGGCTTCCAGTCGGCGAGCAGCTTTTCCAGGCGCGCGGCGATGTCGCGGCGCGAGACGTCGCCCGCCACGCCGATGAGGCCGCCGGGAGCGGGCGCGTAGCGCGACTGGTAGTAGTCGACGATGTCCTGCCGCGTGAGCTTCTTCACAAACGCCTCGTTCATCGAGACCAGGCCGCGCGAGTCGTTCGGGTAGAGGATCCGCGAAATGCGCTCGTTGGCGAGAAAGCCCGGGTTCGTGCGCGCCTGCTGGAGATTGCCGAGCTGGCGCTGCTTCCACTTGTCGAGCTCGTCCTGCGGGAACGTCGGCTCGAGCAGCACCTCGCGGAACAGGTCGAGCAGCTCGTCGAGATTGTCGATCAGGCCCCCGACCGATACGGCGATGCTGGTTTGTCCCGCTCCGGCGTTGAGCGATCCGCCCAGGTCGGCCAGCCGCTCGGCGATGGTGCGCGCGTCCATCCGCTTGGTGCCGAGCGTCAGCATGGCGGCGGTGACGCTGCCAAGGCCGTGCATTCCGGCAGGGTCGCCGAGCGTGGAAACGGGCAGCTCCAGCGTCAGCGAGAAGGTCGGCACACGATGATCTTCGAGGACCAGCAGCGAAAGCCCGTTGCGGAGCTTGGACTCCTCGGGACGCGTCAGCTTCACCCGAAGGATGTCGGTCGCCACGGGCGCCTTGTTGAGGCGCACGACGCCTTTGAAGGTCGAGGCATCCTGAGCCTCCTGCGCGGCGAGCGGCGTGAGGACGAGAGCGGCGATGAGGGTGGCCGGGAAGATAATTCGTCGCATGGCGGGTCTCCTACTTGGCGGGTTTCGGCGCGGGGGGCTTCGCGGCGCCGGCCGGCCGCGCCGCCGGCTGTGTGACGATGACGGTGCGGTTGGCGGTCTTGAGATACTTTTGCGCGGCGTCGCGCATCTGCTCGGCGGTGATCGTGGCGCGCTTGGTGTCGATGGTGTTCATCCGGCCCGGGTCGTTGAACAGAACGGCGTCGTCGGCGAGATGGAGGGCGCGGTTGAGCGCGCTGGTATGACCCGACACCGCCGACCGCCGCAGGGCGACGCGGGCGCGTTGCAACTCGGCGTCAGTGACGAGATCGGTGCGCACGCGCGCGATCTCCTCGTCGAGCAGCTTCTCGACTTCCTCGACGGTTTTGCCGGGCCGCACCGTCGCGCTGAACATGTAGAGTCCGGGGCCGACCCGCGCGCCGACGAATCCCCCCGCCTGGAGCGCGGCCTCCTTCTCCTTGACGAGCTTCTGATAGAGACGCGAGCTCTGGCCGCCTGACAGCACCGAGTTCAGCACCGTCAGCGCGTCGACCTCGGGCGCGCTGGCCGGCGGAATCCGGTAGGCCATGGTGACCTGCGCCAGTCGCGCCAGCGGATCGGAAATCGTCTCGCGGCGTTCGGCGGTCTGCTCGGGCTGGCTGAAGTCGACGCCGCGCGGCGGCGCCTGCTTCGGAATGTCGCCGAAATACTTGCGCACTCGGGCCAGCGTGTCCTTGGTGTCGATGTCGCCGACCAGGGCAAGGACGGCGTTATTGGGCGCGTAGTAGGTCTTGAAGAACGCGGCGACGTCGTCGACGGTGGCGGCGTCGAGATCGGCCATCGAGCCGATGACGGAGTGCTTGTAGGGGAAGGCGTCATAGGCCAGCTCGTCGAGGCGCTCGCGCGACTTGGCGTAGGGCTGGTTGTCGAGACGCAGCCGGCGCTCCTCCTTGACGGCCTGCCGCTGGTTTTCGAGATTCTCCTGGGTGATGTTGAGCGACCGCATGCGGTCGGCTTCCAGGAACAGGCCCAGGTCGATCTGGTTCTTCGGCAGGATCTCGTAGTAGATCGTGCGGTCGGTGTTGGTGGTGCCGTTCATGCTGCCGCCGTTGTTGAAGATCAGGTAGAAATGCTCGCCCGCGCCGACGTTCTGGGAGCCCTTGAACATCATGTGCTCGAACAGGTGGGCGAAGCCGGTGCGGCCGGGCCGCTCATCCTTGGAGCCGACCGCGTAGCTCACGGCGATGGCGAAGACCGGCGCGTGGCGGTCCTCGGCGATGATCACGCGAAGGCCGTTTTCGAGGCGCGTGTCGGTGAACTTCACCGGCGGGATGGGCTTGACGTTGGCGGCGGCCAGCGCGGTGGCGGCGGCGAGGGCTAGGGTGAGCGGTCGCATGTCCTTACTGTATACGGCAACCGCCAGGAAAGGTTATGGTCCGAGGCGTCTTTGAAAATGCCGGCGGCGCTCAGGCGCTCGGTCTGACCGCACCTCGCGACGGGATTCGCACCCCCACGCTCGTACCCTGACCGGGGGCGGACGTGAGGTCGAACTCGCCGCCGAGCTTCTGGACCCGCTCGCGCATGCCCATCAGGCCGTAGTGGCGCGTCGGATCGAGCGCCGAGGGGGAGCAGTCGAAGCCCCGGCCGTCGTCTTCGACGCTCACTTCGAGCGCGCGCCGCTCGAACCGCAGGCGGACCGCCAGGCTGGTCGCCGAGGCGTGACGGACGCCGTTCTGGAGGGCTTCGCGGATCAACAGCAGCAGGCTGCGCTGCGCCTCGGCGCCGAGCGGCAGGCCGACGCCGGATTTCTCGAACCGTACGGGGATGCCCGATTCGTCGCCGATCCGCTCCGTGAGCCGCGCCACCGCCTCCGCCAGGTCGCCGCCCTCGCCCTGTCGCAGACCCCACACCGCCAGCCGGGCCTCCTCCACCATCGACCGCGCTTCGCGCCGCGCCCGCTCGAGCAACTGGCGGCTCACCGGCGGCGCGACTTCGGCGGCGCTCGAAGCGGCTTCCAGGACCGCCGAGACGCCCGTGCATCCCTGGATCAGCGTGTCGTGCATCTCGCGGGCCAGGCGGTTCCTCTCTTCGAGCACGGCCTCGAAGCGCTGCTGTACGCCGCGCGCGTGCAGACGGTAGCCCCCCCAGATCGCCGCGGCCGCCGCCAGCGTGCACAGCGCCAGAAACCACGACGTCTGATAGAAGCGCGGCAGCCAGTGGATTCGCAGGATGCGCTCCGAAGCCCCGGCCGGATCGTGGGCGCCGTAGGCGACTACGTGAAAACGGTATTCGCCGGGGTGTAGGTTGGTGAAGTACGCCACGCGCCGCTCGCCCGCCTCGGTCCAGCCGGGGTCGAAGCCGTTCATCCAGTACTTGAACCGCAGGCCCTCGGGCGACCGCAGCCGGATGGCCGTGTAGGGGATCTCCACCTTGCTCGCGCCGGCCGCGATGCGAACGGCGGAATCGAACGAAACCGCCTTGTCGTCCACCAGCACGCGCTCGACGAGCACCGGTGGCGCCTTAGCCGCTTCCGCCAGGACGTCTGGACCGAGTACAACTACGACAGCGCGCAGGGAAGGTACAATTTCGGCAACTCGCCGACGGGGCTGCCGTATCTTCAGACCACCAGCGTCGGCGGTGGCTCCATCGGCGCCGGCTACGCGAGCTTCCTGCTCGGAACCGCTAACGTCGCCAACGTGAACGCGGTGAAGGATCCGCAGTGGCGCAAGAAAAGCTGGGGCCTCTATATCCAGGATTCGTGGAAGGTCACGAGGAAGTTCACGATGGAATACGGTCTCCGCTGGGACTACTCGCCCATGGGCCACGAGATCCACTACCGCAGCAGCCAGCTCGGCGTGAATACACCCAATCCGTCGGCCGGCGGCCTTCCCGGCGGCTACGTCTACGAAGGCTACGGTCCCAAGCGCTGCAACTGCGAGTTCGTCAAGACCTATCCCTACGCCATCGGACCGAGGTTGGGCCTCGCGTATCAGTACAACAGCAAGACCGTCCTGCGCGCCGGCTGGGGTATCTCCTACAGCGCCGGCCCGAACTGGGCGTACGTGACCGGCGGGTCGCCCGCCCTTGGCGTCGGGTATAACTCCGTCCCCTTCGACAGAGGCTTCGGCCAGATTGGCGCCCGGCTTCGCAACGGCCTGACCTACAACATCGCCGATCTCTACACCGCCACGCTCGATCCCGGCGTGCGTCCCTCGCCGGGCCAACTCGACGTGCCGCCGGCATGGGGACCGCAACTCAAGGATCCGAACGGCGGCCGTCCCGCCCGCGTGAACCAGTGGAACATCTCCGTTCAGCGCGAGCTGACCAACGACAGGTCGCTCGACGTCGCCTACGTCGGCAATCGCGGCATCTGGGAAGAGGCGCGCGGCCTGATCCAGTTGAACGCCATCAATCCGGCCACGCTGGAAGCCCGCGGCATCGACATCCGGAACGCCGCCGACCGCACGCTCCTGACCTCGCGCATCGATTCCGCGACCGCCGTCAATCGCGGCTTCCGCGCGCCCTACGCCGGCTTCCCGAACTTCGGCACCGTGGCCCAGTCGCTGCGGCCCTTCCCGATGTACCAGGACAACCTGGCGATCTGGTGGTCGCCGGTCGGCAACAGTTGGTACGACGCCTTGCAGGCCAAGTTCACCAAGCGCTACTCGCACGGGCTTGACATGACGGCCGCCTTCACCTGGCAGAAGGAGCTGAACCTGGGCAACAGCGGCGTCAACGACGTCTTCAATCGTCCCAACCAGAAGGCGCTCAACGGCTCCTCGCAGCCGCTCATCTTCGTCACCGGGTTCAACTACGAGACGCCGCGGATCGGGAGCAGCAAGCTGATCCGCCAGATCGCTGGCGGCTGGACGTTCGGCGGCATTCTGCGCTACGCGAGCGGGTCGCTGATCGGAGTGCCCGGTGCGCGCAACAATCTCAATACGGTGACCCTGCAAAACGGCGGCACGCGATACAATCGCGTCCCCGGCCAGCCGCTGTTCACCAAGGACCCGGGCTGCCACTGCATCGACCCCAACAAGGACTTCGTGCTGAATCCCAACGCCTGGCAGGACGCGCCCGCCGGCGAGTGGGGCTTCGGCGCGCCCTTCTACAATGATTACCGGTGGCGGCGCAACGTCAGCGAGCAGTTGAGTGTCGGGCGGCGGTTCGCGATCCGCGAGCGCATGTGGTTCCAGGTGCGCGCGGAGTTCTTCAATGCGTTTAACGGCTGCAGCTTCCGAACCCTTCGAGCGGCAACCCGGCGCAGACGCCGACGTTCTCCTCGGCCGGAATCCCGACTGGCGGCTTCGGCTTTATTCAGGCCAATCAGACCGGCGGGCAGCGCAACGGCCAGCTCGTCGGCCGGTTTGAGTGGTAATCGATTAAGACTCGCCTGTGCGGCGCTCCTGGCGAGCGCCGCAGGGCTCCCGGCCGCTCCCAGCGCCGCCTGCGCCGGCTGCCACCAGTCCCTCTACGACAGCTACCGCCGCACGCCGATGGCCTCCTCCAGCGGCCCCGTCGAAGGCGCGCTCCCCGCCGGCGACTTCACCCATCGCGCGACTCGCTACCGCGTCGAAGGCAGCACACTGCACATCGGGGGCGCCGGCAAGCCGCTTTCCGCGGCTACTAAGCCGCTAACTTGGTACATCGGCTCCGGCGCCGCCGCGCGCAGCTACGTTCTCGCCGACAGCGGCTTCCTCTTCGAAGCGCCTGTCGCCTGGTGCCCGCGCGCCGCGAAGTGGGACCTCTCGCCCGGCTACGACCGTTACGCCTACCCCTACCTCACCCGCCCATCGCCGCGCCCTGCCTGAGCTGCCACGCCAGCTTCCTGAATCTCGCCGATGGGACGCAGAACCGCTACGCGACGCCGCCGTTTGACGAGGGCGGTGTCGCCTGCGAACGCTGCCACGGCCCCGGCGAGGCCCACATCGCCGACCCCCGCGCCGCCATCGTCAATCCGTCGAAGCTCCCGCCCGCCCGCCGCGACTCGGTCTGTGCTCAGTGCCATCTGAGTGGAGAGGTCCGCGTCATGCGGCCCGGCCGCGACTGGCAATCGTATCGGCCGGGCGACCGCCTCGCCGACAGCATGACCGTCTTCGTCCGCGAGGGTGCGACAGCCCGCGTCACCAGCCACGTCGAGGACCTCGCGCGCAGCGCGTGCAGGATCGCCTCGGGCGACCGCCTCTGGTGCGGCTCCTGCCACGACCCCCACGCCACCGTCACGCGCGGCGTATCGCGCCCACTGCGCCGCCTGCCACGCCACCTGCAAGGAGGCCGCCGCGGCACGCCGCAAATCCGGCGGCGACTGCCTCGCCTGCCACATGCCGCGCAACCCGGTCGCCGACGCGCAGCATGTCGTCTTCACCGATCACTCCATCCCGCGCCGGCGGCGCTCGCGCCCCGCGCCCGCCGCCGATTCGGACCTCGTCGCCTTCGGCGGATTCACAGCGCCGCCCCGCGACATCGCGCTCGCCCACGCCATCGCCGCCAGCCGGGAGGGCGGCGCCGCGCGGCGTCCCCGCGCCATCGCGCTGCTTCAGGAATCGCTCGCGAAGTTTCCCGATGACATCGAGGCGCTCCTATACGTCGCCGACTTCCACAGGGACGCCGGGCGCTTCACCGAAGCGGCTCCGCTCTACGAGCGTGCGCTGCGCCTGGACTCCTCGCGCGTCGCGGGCCTGGTCGGACTCGGCGGAGTTCGGATGGAGCGCGGCGACGACGCCGGGGCCGTCCGATTGTGGGAGGACGCGCTGGCGCGCAACTCCGGTCTGCTCCTGGTCCGCACCAATCTCGCGATGGCCTACTCGTGCCTGGGCGACAACGCGCGCGCCATCGCGCACCTCGAGAGGGCGCTCGCAATGAACCCCGGTTTCCCCGCCGCCGCGGAACTGCTCGGGAGTCTGATTCGCAGATGAGCGGCCGCTTGCGTGCGCCCGCGGCTCAGCAACGCCGCGAACTACTTCTTCAGCGACGACGCCCAGTTCATCGCGACCACGAAGCCGATCGTCGGGGAGGGACCGGAGCTGGCCGTGGCGCTCGCGCCCGAGACGACGCCCTGCTGGTAGAGGATGCGCTTGGCGTCGGGCGAGATCGAGTAGTGCTGGTACTCGCCGCCGCTGTGCGAATAGCTCCAGGCCATCATGCGGAGGAACTCCTTGGGACTTTCGTGTTCCAGGGTCGCGCCTTTGGCGGTCACGCCGGCCGACAGCACCGGGCTCGGGAACGCACCGCTTGCCGCCGGCAGATCGAGGTTGAGCGCGATGCCGTGATAGAGCAGCTCCTTGCCGTCCTTGCGCCATCGCGGCCAGTCGCCGCCACGATTGGAGATCTGATAGCGTCCCGTGCCGGACGGAAACGGCTGCACGTACACTTCGTTGCGCCCCGTCAGGTTCGACGTGTAAGCGATCCATTTTCCGTCGGGCGAAATCTGGCCGCGGGTCTCGTTGACTGGCGTCGCGATCAGAGGCGCGGCCTTGCGGTCGGCGTCGAGCAGCCAGAGGTCGCCGCCAGACTTGGCGTCCTGTGTCCAGAACACGAGGCGCTTGCCGTCCGGCGCGAAGGACATCGGAGTCTTGAGCGGCTCGGACTCGTACAGCAGCTCCTCCTTCCCCGATGCGTCGGATAGCGTCTCGTAGATACCCCACTTGCCCTTTTGCAGCGAAGCGTAGACGATGCGTTTTCCGTCGGGCGACCATACCGGCGCCGAGTTATGACGCGACGCGTCGAAAGTGATGCGCGTGACCGAGCCGCGCGGCTCCATCACCCAGATGTCGCCGCCGTTGGCTTCATGTCGATGCACCGCGACTCGTGTGGCGTCGGGCGACGCCTCGATCCCCCGATACAAGCCCGGCGGGCCCACGGTCTCGATCACGCTGCCGCCGCGGTCGCACCACGCCAGTTGCGTGTCGCTTTGGTCCGTGTAAGGACCGCCGCCTCCCCCGAGTCCTCCCTGAAAGTACGCCAGAACGCCGTTGGGCGACACCGCGAAACTGCCTCGTCCATTCAACGACGTGACGTCGTCCGCCAGGCGCACAGGCTCTCCGGTTAACGCCGCCTTCTCCGCGTCGAACCGCTGCGCGTAGACCGTCCGGGCGCGATGAAACACAATGTAGCCGGGTTCGGCGTAGACGGCGTTGGACTCGATGGGACCCACGCGCTTCTTCTCTTTCGAGCCGAGCGTTCCCAGGTAAACGGCGCGCTTGCCGGACTGCTGGCTCCAGGAGGTGTACAGAAACCGCCGGCCGTCGGGCAGGAAGCTCGGCCAATGATGTCCCGATTCGTCTCCCGCGACGGATGTAACGGGCTCCGGCTTCCCGCCCTGCGCGGAGACGCGCATCAAGCCCTGCGCGGAGCCAAACAGGATGGTGCCCTCGGCGTTCCACGCGCCGCCCTGAACACCGGTGGCGTCGCAGAGTTCCTGGGGAGGCCCGCCGGTGGCTTCGACCTTCTTCAGCTTTCCCGAGACGACGAAGCCGATGGAGCGCCCGTCGCCGGACCAGAACGGTTGCGTGGCGCTTTCGGTGCCCGCCAGGCGCTGCGGAGACACCGAGCGGAGTGGACGTACGTGGAGCGACGGTTCCGCCTGAGGTCCGTTCCCGACCGCAAAAACGATCGCCCGCCCGTCGGGCGAAATCGCGGAATTCGCACCCGCGCTGGTCTGGGCGTTAGCGCTCCCGACGAGTGTCGCGGCTGCTGTCGTACTCACGGGCACGCCGAAACGGTGTTCCTCCGCGACGGGCGAGGGACGAAGGTAAAGCGCCGCGGGCAGGGCAACCGCCGCCGCCGCAAGCGCCGCCGCAACCGGGAGGAAGCGGATGAGCCTTCCACGCCTTCCCGGCGTTCCTCGGGCCGACGTGAGTGGCGCCGCGAGGCCGGTCTCCTGGCCGGCCCTGGCGATCCATTCGAGTTCGGCGAGCAGGTCGCGCGCGGTCTGCCAGCGGTCGGCGGGATCCTTCGCCATGCAGACCTTGACGACGTGGTCGAGCGCCTTGGGCGCGGCGGGCTGCGAGCCCGAGAGCGCGGCCGGCTCCGCGGTCGCGATGGCCGACATCAGCAGCACCCGGCTCTTGCCCTCGAACGCCTTCCTGCCGGTGATCATTTCGTGCAGCACCGCGCCAAAGGCGAAGATGTCGGTGCGCGCGTCGGAGTCGACCCCTTCCAGTTGTTCGGGCGACATGTACTGGAGCGTCCCCAGAATGGCGCCGGGGACGGTGAGCCCGCTCAGGGTCCCCACCGAAACGCCCGCTCCGCTCGACGACGACGACGGCGCATTCCACTTCGCCAGACCAAAGTCGAGCAGCTTCGGTCCGGACTCGGTCAGCAGCACGTTGGCGGGCTTCAGGTCGCGATGCACGACGCCCTTGCGGTGCGCCTTGTCGAGGGCGTCGGCGATGGCGATGGCGATTTTCAGCGCCTCTTCCCAGGCCATGCCGCCGGACTCCAGGCGCTTGCCGAGCGTTTCGCCCTCCAGGTACTCCATCACCAGGAAGTGATGGCCGTCCTGCTTGCCGACGTCGTGCAGCACGCAGATGTTGGGATGGTGCAGCGAGGCGATGATCTGCGCCTCGCGCTCGAAGCGCTGGCGCATCTCGGTGTTCTCGGCCCACTGCGTGGGGAGCAGCTTCACGGCGACGGCGCGCTCCAGGCGCGTGTCGTTGGCCTTGTACACTTCTCCCATACCGCCCGCGCCGATCATCTCGACGATCTCGTAGGGGCCCAGCCGCATACCCGGAACGAGCGTGCTCATTTCCCCCCCTTTCCAATCGCAGCGGTCCAGTGTTGGATCACGGTGAGGCCCGCCGAAATCCGTAAGACAGGGTTCTGGGCGCCGGTGCGGCCTAACTGTGACCCGGTGGCGAACGTCTGGGCCATGGGAAGCCCCCCTTGCAGGCCGCCGCCGCCGACGCCCCCGGCGGAGCGGACAAGGAAACGCTGGCCATCGGGCGTCACCGCCATCATGTGTCGACCGGGATCGTACCCTCTCGGGTTGCCGGCTCCGGCATCGAACAGAAGGCGAGGGGCGCCGGACTCCAGTTTCGCGCCGGTCTTGAGATCGACGGCCATGACCTTCCCATCGAGCGCCCGGTAGTAGAGCTCTTTCCCGTCGCGCCGCCAGCGGGGCTGGCCGCCGCCATCGGTCGAGACCTGGAGTTTCTGCTCGCCCCCCGGAAAAGATATCACGAACACCTGAAAAATCCCCGCTTCATCCGAGGTATAGGCGAGCCATTTCCCGTCGTAGGAGAATTGCGGCTCGTTTTTCCGGAAATTCCCCTGGACGAGCGGAATCGGCTTTTGATCGCCCGTGAGCGGCAGTGCGTATATGTCGTGTGTGTTTCCCTGACCCGAGAGGTAGGCGATGTATCGCCCGTCCGCGGACCAGTGCTCCACCAGCTCCTCGCCGGGCGATTCGAGCAGCGGCGTCTCCATGCCGGAGCCGTTGGCGTTCTTGACGTAGATGTCGGCGTTGCCCTTGCGGTAGCTGGTGAAAGCGACGCGCAACCCGTCCGGTGACCAGACGGGATTCAGGTCGTCGGCCGGGTCGAGCGTCAGCCGCGTGGCGACGCTGGCGCGCTGCCAGTCGACGACCCAGATGTCGGCCCCGGAGGCACCGGCTTCCTGCCGCGTCAGGGCGATCAGCTTTCCGTCGGGGGAAAGGTCCATGTCGCCGAACGGTCCGGATTCCCCGGCGCTGCCCAAGGCGCGACCACCGGTCCGATCGCGCCAGACGAACTGAGAGGGCGGCGGAACGTCGGCGCGGCCGGCGGGAGCGCCGGCGCCCTCGAAGTAAAGCAGCACCCCGTTCTGCGAAGCGTCGAAACTGGCGCGGCCGTTGGAGGGGTTGGAGAAAACCTGGTCGGCGACGTTCACGGGGTCGGCTGTGAGCGTGCGTTTGCCGGCGTCGAACGGCTGCGCGAAGAGCGACGCTTCGCGATGGAACAGCACATACCCGGGTGCGGCGTAGACGGCGTTGGACTGGGCGGGGAGCAGCCGCGTCTTCTCCTTGGAGTCGAGTGCGCCCAGGAAGACGGCGCGGTTGGAAGCCTCGCCCGACCAGGCCAGGTACATGTAGTGCTTGCCGTCGGGCAGGAAGTTGGGCCAGTAGTGCCCGGTCTCTTTCTCAGCAGGCGCGGTGATGGCCGAAGGAGCGCCGCCGCCTGCCGAGACACGAAACAGCCCTTTGGGCGACCCGAAGACGATGACGCCGTCGGCGTTCCAGGTCCCGCCGGAGAATCCCGGCGCAGCGGCGATATCCTGCGGAGCGCCGCCGGCGACGCTCACCTTCTTCAATCGCCCTCCGGCGTAGAAGGCGATATAGCGGCTGTCGGGCGACCAGAAGGGTAGCGTGGAGTCTTCCGTACCTCCGACGCGATTGAACGTCATCGCGCCTACCGGGCGCACGTAAAGCGCCGACGGTTCCTGCGACTCCGGGCGCGCGACCAGCGCGATCGTGCGTCCGTCGGGCGAGAGGGCGAAGTTTCCGGCGCTGACGCCGGCCACCGGCACGCGGAACTGGAACCGTTCGGCGTCGGCCGAGGGGCGAAGGAACAGTACCGCGGCCACCGTCACGGCGAGGACACCCGCGAATACAGCGGCCGAGAGCACTAGCGGCTTGACGCGATCCTGTTTTTCCGGAACGACGGCGACCGCCTTGCCCGCCGGCGCGCCGCCGCCGGCGATCCAGCGAAGCTGGACCATCATGTCGTGCGAGGTCTGCCAGCGGTCGTCGGGATTCTTGGCGAGCGTCCGCTCGACGACGTGTTCGAGCGCGCGCGGCGCGCGCGGCTGGTAGGTCGAGAGCGGATCGGGGTCGGCGGTGGTGATGGCGGCGATCAGCACGGCGCGGCTCTTGCCCTCGAACGCCTTCTTGCCGGTGATCATTTCGTAGAGGATGGCGCCGAAGGCGAAGATGTCGATGCGCGCGTCGTGCGGCCTTCCCTCGAAGAGTTCCGGCGCCGTGTAGGCCAGCTCGACTTTGCCCGCGGGCGCGACGCCGCCCGCCGAGGTGACCGCGGTCCGGCTGGGGATGAACTGTGCGGCGGAGGAGGGCATCAGCTCGG
>CAZEVY010000077.1:0-26785 GCA_964515555.1 uncultured Solibacteraceae bacterium
GCGACGCGGTGTTTGAGTCGTACCGGAGCTTCTACTCCTACGACAAGACCCCGCTGAACTCCCGCATCGAAAAGACCGACGACAGCCAGCCGGACTGGCGGCGAGAGACGGTCAGCTTCGACGCCGCTTACGGTGGGGAGCGGGTCCTGGGACAGATCTATCTGCCGAAAAAAACTCCGCCTCCCTTTCAGGCCGTGATCCACTTCCCCAGCGGCACTGCCAACTTTTCCGGGTCGAGTGAAAACGCCACCGAGCAGGCCTTCTTTCTCCACTATGTCCGCGGCGGGCGCGCGGTGTTGATGGTGGTCGCCAAGGGCCAGTTTGAGCGCCGTCATCCGAACTGGCGCGACGCGCTGCTGGGGCCCAACCAGCGCCGGGACCTGCATGTGATGCGGGCCAAGGATGTCGGACGCGCCATCGATTACCTGGAGACGCGAAAAGACATTCGAATCGACAAGCTGGCCTATAGCGGGGTCTCCAACGTGGGTCACCTGGGGACGCAGCACGCGGCCGTGGATCCTCGTCTCAAGGCGATCGTTTATGTCGGCGGGGGATTCATCTATGCCAGCGTTCCGCCCGAGGTGGACGCTGTGAATTTCGCTCCTCGGGTGCGAATCCCGGCGCTGATGCTGAACGGCCGTTACGACTCGATCTATCCAGTCGAGACCACCCAGGCGCCGTTGTTTCGACTGCTCGGCACGCCGGCGCGCGACAAGCGGCATGTGATCTTCCACAGCGGCCACATTCCTCCGAGGCAGGAGATCATCAAGGAATCGCTGGCCTGGCTGGACAGGTATCTCGGCCCGGTGGAATAACAGGCCCGCGCGATCATCCGTTCGCGCGCCGGCTGGGAAGGCGCCCTACATCACACGCCGGCGAGGGCGGGCTGCGCCTCGAACTCGAGCGACGCCGACACCGTGCTGTCGCCCATCTCGCGCGTGAACTGGAAGCCGAGCTTGCGGCACAGGCTCTGCATCGTGTAGTTCTCGGCGTGAATCTCGGCGACGGCGCGCCCGACGCCCTCGCGCCGCGCCACGTCGACCAGCCGCCGCAACATCTCCGATCCGAGGCCCTGCCCCTGGAAGTTGTCGCGGATCACCAGCGCCAGTTCGGCGTCGCGCGAGGCCGGCTGCTTGTGCAGGCGGGCGACGCCGGCGATCTCGCCTCCGGCGACGGCCACCAGCGCCATCTCGCGATCGTAATCGATGAAGCACATCCGCACCAGCCGCTCGTGCGCGACACGCTGGTTCAGCTTCATCATGTGCAGGTAGCGGAAGTAGACCGTGCGATCCGAGAGCGTTTCATGGAAGCGCACCATCATCGGCTCGTCCTCGGGGCGGATAGGCCGAATGACGACATCGACGCCGGACTTCCCGGTCCAGCGGCCCTCGTACTGCGACGGGTAGGGGCGAATGGCGAGCTTTGGGAGATCCTCCTCACGCGCGGCGCCGTCGAGCACGATGCGGGCGTCGAGAGCCACGATGCGCTCGGGCGAGGCGACGAGTGGATTGATGTCGATCTCACGGATCCAGCGTTGCTCGGCGACCAACTGGCTGAAGCGCACCAGCAGGCGCTCGAGCGCCGGGATATCCACCGCGGCGCGCCCGCGCACGCCGCCGAGCGCCTTGAACACGCGCGTCTGTTCCATCATGCGCCGCGCCAGCGTGGTGTTGAGCGGGGGCAGCGCCAGTGCGCGGTCCTGGAAGACCTCGACAAGCTGTCCGCCCAGCCCGAACAGCAGCACGGGACCGAACTGCGGGTCGACGCTCGATCCCAGGATCAGCTCGTAGCCGTCGCGGGCGCGGATCATGGGCTGCACGCTGACGCCGAGGAAGTGTCCCTCGCCGGCCTTGACGCGCACCGATTCGGCGATTGCACGGAAGGCCGCCCGAACCGCCGCTTCGTCGGCCAGGTCGAGGCGCACGCCGCCGACGTCGGTCTTGTGCGTGATCGTCCGCGAGTGCAGCTTCAGCACCACCGGATAGCCGATGCGCGACGCCGCGGCCACGGCGCCGTCTTCGGTCTCCGCCACGATCGACTGCGCCACCGGGATGCCGTAAGCCGCCAGCACCTGTTTCGATTCGTCCTCGGTGAGCAGCGACCGTCCGGCGTCGCGCGCGCCCTGGAGGATCGTCCCGACCCGGGCGCGGTCGACGGCCTCGGATTCGCCGACCAGGGAAGGAGTCTCGTACAGTCCGCGCAGGTTGTAGCTGTAGGAGGCCATGTACTGGAAGGCGCGCACGGCGGTGTCGGGGTAGGGAAACGTCGGAATCCCGGCGGCGTTGAGGATCTGGACGCCCGCGGCGACGTCGGCGCCGCCCATCCAGCTCGCGATCACCGGCTTGTTCCACTGCCCGGCGTGGGCGCGCAGCGCCTCGGCGGTCTGCGTGGGGTCGGTCATGGCCTGGGGGGCGAGGACGGCGAGAATTCCGTCGGAATTCGGATCCTTGGTTACGATTTCGAGAGCTTTTGCGTAGCGCTCGGCGGGCGCGTCGCCCAGGATATCGATGGGATTGCCGCGGCTCCAGTGCGGCGGCAGCAGCGCGTTGAGCGCTTCCATCGTCTCGGGCGAAAGCTCGGCGAGCTGGCCGCCGTTGGCGATCAGCGAATCGGTGGCGAGCACGGCGGGGCCGCCCGCGTTGGTCAGGATGGTCAGCCGGGGACCGGCGGGCCGGGGCTGTTTCGAGAGCACCTCGGCCATGTAAAAGAGGTCGGCGATGTTGTTCACCCGCAGGACGCCACAGCGCCGGAAGGCAGCATCGAGGACGTCATCGCTGCCAGTGAGGGCGCCGGTGTGGGACTGAGCGGCCTTGCCACCGGCTGCGGTTCGGCCCGCCTTGATCACGATGATCGGCTTGCGGAGGGCCACTTCCCGTGCGGCGGATAGGAAGGAACGGGCGTCGCCGACCGATTCCATATAAATAAGAATGCTGCGCGTACGAGGATCGTTGCCGAGATAGTCGATCAGGTCTCCCCAGCCCACGTCGACCATGGAGCCGACCGAGATGAAGGCGCTGAATCCGACCATCTCCTGAAAACTCCAGTCCAGGACGGCCGTGCACAGCGCGCCGCTCTGGCTGATGAATCCGACGTTGCCGGGCCGCGCGATGGCCCGCGCGAAAGTCGCGTTGAATCCCGTCGCCGGGCACATGAGGCCGAGACAGTTCGGCCCGATGATGCGCAGGCCGCCGCGGCGCGCCTCCTCGAACAGGCGCTGTTCGAGCGCCGCCCCGGGAGGTCCGAGCTCCTTGAAACCGGCCGTGATGACGATGGCGGCCCCGACGCCCGCGTCGACGCACTCGCGAATGACGCCGGGCACGGCGGGCGCCGGCGTCACCACTACCGCCAGGTCGACTTCGGCGGGAACGTCGGCGACGGTCTTGTAGGCCTTGATACCGAGCACGCTCGAGCGCTTGGGATTCACCGGAAACACCGCGCCGCCGAACTGCGAGCTGATGAGGTTCCACAGCACGGTGCGGCCGACGCTTCCGGGCGCCTCGGTCGCGCCGATGACGGCTACGTTGGAAGGCTGTAGGAAGACGTCGAGCGGATGGCGGCCGCCGCCGAACAGGTCGTGGGCGGACTCGGCGCCGGTCTTGGAGCCTCTCTCGGATTTCATGCGAGCGCTCTCCGCAGCGCGTACGAGCTCAGCACCTTCATATAATTGCCGCGTTCGTAGGCGGAGGGGTCTCCGGAGTGCAGGCGGCACATCGAGCCGCGCATCTGGTCGACGGATTCGTACTCGCGCTCCTCCATCCAGTCGACCATGTCGTTGAGGATACGCGAAGCGAAGCCGATGCCGTGGCGCAACAGGCACGATGTCGTCATGGCGACCTTGGCGCCCGCCAGCAGACATTTCAGGACATCGGCGCCGGAATGGACGCCGCCGGTGACCGCCAGGTCGCACCCGACCGACCCGAACAGAATCGCCGTCCAGTGCAGACGTAGAGGCAGCTCCTGCGAGGTGCTCAACACCAGATGCGGTTTGACGTCGAGTTCGTCGAGGTCGTAGTCCGGCTGGTAAAAGCGATTGAACAGCACCAGCGCGCGCGCCCCCGCCTCCTCCAGCCGCCGCGCGGTGTGCGGCAGGGACGTGTAGAACGGCGCCAGCTTCACCGCCAGTGGAAAGCGCACGCTGTCGCGAATGTTCGACACCAGGTCCACGCACTCCTGCTCCACGTCGGCGCCGTTGCGATTGGCGTCCGTCGGGATGTTGTAGATGTTCAGCTCGAGCGCGTCGGCGCCGGCCTGTTCGATCCAGCGCGCGTAGCGGATCCAACCGCCGCTCGAGATGCCGTTCAGGCTGGCGATCACCGGAATGCCCACCGACCGCTTCAGCCGGTAGACGAACTCCAGATAACCGTCCGTCCCGATATTGTAATGGCTCAGGTCCGGAAAGTAACTTAGCGATTCGCCGTAGCTCTCGGCGCCGTGGGAGAGATAACGGTCGAGATTGATCGACTCGATCTCGATCTGCTCCTCGAAGAGCGAATGCAGGACGACGGCGGAGATGCCGGCCTCCTCCATGCGGCGCACGTTATCGATCTCCGACTGCAAGGGTCCCGAAGAGGCCACCAGCGGCGAGCGCAGTTTCAACCCGAGGTAGGTGGTGGAGATGTTCATGCGTGGGGCTCCTTTCCGTTGCCGCCCGGCATGGTCGCCAGGAACTCGTAGAGCCGCCAGCGGCGCGCGACATCGCCCTCGGCGTCGGCCAGTAACGCGCGAGCGCGCTCGGGATCGCTGTGGGCCAGCATACTGAAGCGGCCTTCGTTGTACATGTACTTGGAGAGAGCCACGGTGGGCGCGCGCGAATCGAGCTGAAACGGATTCTTCGACTCCTCCGCCAGCGCCGGATTGTAGCGAAACAGCGGCCAATACCCGGAGTTCACCGCCGATTTCTGCTGTTCGATCCCGTGCACCATGTCGTAGCCGTGCGCGATGCAGTGGCTGAAGGCGACGATCAGCGACGGGCCCGGCCAGGCCTCGGCCTCGCGGAACGCCTTCACCGTGTGGGCGTCGGCGGCGCCCATGGCGATGCGTGCCACGTACACGCTGCCGTAGAGCGCCGCCATCATGGCCAGGTCTTTCTTCGGCGCCGGCTTGCCGGACGCCGCGAACTTGGCGACTGCCGCACGGGGCGTCGACTTCGACATCTGGCCGCCGGTGTTGGAGTAAACCTCGGTATCGAGCACCAGCACGTTGACGTCGGCGCCCGAAGCCATTACGTGATCGAGGCCGCCGTAGCCGATGTCGTAGGCCCAGCCGTCGCCGCCGACGATCCAGACGCAGCGCGGGACCAGCGCGCCGGCGACGGCGAGCAACCGCCGGGCGTCGGGATGATCGACGTCGTGGAGCCGCTCAGCCAGAAGCTTCACGCGCTCGCGCTGTGCGGCGATGGCTTGCTCGTCGCGCCCACCGCCCGCGAGCAGGCCAGTAGCGAGCGCGTCGCCGATGCGGGCGGAAAGCGATCGCACCAGAGTGCGGGCGAAGTCGGCCTGCTTGTCGAGGCTGAGCCGCATGCCGAGTCCGAACTCGGCGTTGTCCTCGAACAGCGAGTTCGACCACGACGGGCCAAGTCCGCAGGCGTTGGCGGTGTAGGGCGTGGTGGGGAGATTCCCGCCGTAAATCGACGAGCAGCCGGTGGCGTTGGCGACGATGGCGCGGTCGCCGAACAGCTGCGTCATCAGCTTGATGTAGGGCGTCTCGCCGCAGCCGGCGCAGGCGCCGGAGAATTCGAAGAGCGGCTCGAGGAGCTGGACGTCCTTCACCAGGCCGTGATTCACCGAATCGCGTCCCACTTCGGGGAGATCGAGAAAGAAATCCCAGTTGGCGCGCTCGGCGTCGCGCAACGGCGCCTGCGGCGCCATGTTGATCGCCTTGTGGCTGACATCGCTCTTGCTCTTCGCCGGGCAGACGGCGACGCACAGCTCGCAACCGGTGCAGTCCTCCACGGCCACCTGGAGCGAGTATCGCAGCTCGGGGAATTCCTTCCATCGCGCGGCGACAGCCTTGAACGTGCCCGGCGCGCCGGCGAGCTTCTCCGGTCCGAAGACCTTGGCGCGAATAACCCCGTGCGGGCAGACCAGGACGCACTTGCCGCACTGGATGCAAAGCTCCTCGTCCCAGACGGGAACTTCCTGCGCGATATTGCGCTTCTCCCAGCGCGCAGTGCCTGTCGGGAACGTGCCGTCGACGGGCATGGCGCTGACCGGCAGCGTATCGCCGTCGCCGGCCAGGATCTTGGCAAGCACATCGCGGAAGAACGGGGGAGCGGAAGGCGGGGCCTGGCGGTCCGCGGTCCCGTAAGGCCGCATCACCTCGGCGACCGTAACCTCGTGCAAATGGCCGAGGGCGGCGTCGACGGCCTCGAAGTTGCGGCGCACGACCGCCTCGCCGCGCTTGCCGTATGTCTTCTCGATGTACTTCTTAATCGCCGCGATGGCCTCGTCGCGCGGCAGGATGCCGCTGATGGCGAAGAAGCAGGTCTGCATGATGGTGTTGATGCGCTGCCCCATGCCCGCTTCGCGCGCCACCGCGTAGGCGTCGATGACGTAGAACTTCAGACCCTTGGCGACGATGTGTTCCTGCGCCCGGCGTGGCAGGTGGCCCCACACGTCGGCGGGAGAGTGCGGACTGTTCAACAGGAAGACGGCGCCCGGCTCGGCGGCCTTCAGCATGTCGAAGCGCTCGAGGAAGTTGAACTGGTGGCAGGCGACGAAGTTGGCCCGTGTGACCAGGTAAGTCGAGCGAATCGGCTTGGGGCCGAAGCGCAGGTGCGAGACGGTTACCGAGCCGGACTTCTTCGAGTCGTAGACGAAGTAGCCCTGCGCGTAGAGCGGCGTTTCGTCGCCGATGATCTTGATGGAGTTCTTGTTCGCGCCGACCGTGCCGTCGGCGCCGAGTCCGTAGAACAGGCAACGAACGGTGGCGGGGTCTTCGGTGGAAAACGACGCGTCGTAATCGAGACTGGTGTGCGTGACATCGTCGGCGATGCCGATGGTGAAGTGGTTCCTCGGGCGGGGACGGTCGAGCTCGGCGAAGACCGCGGCCGCCATGGCCGGCGTGAACTCCTTCGACGACAGCCCGTAGCGCCCGCCAATCAGGCGCACGGCGCCGATCGTGCCGGTCTCGGCCAGCGCGGTGACGACGTCCTGGTAGAGCGGCTCGCCGAGCGATCCCGGCTCTTTGGTCCGATCGAGCACCGCGATGCCGCGCACGGTCCCGGGCAGCGCCCGCAGGAAATGCTCGGCGGAGAAGGGCCGGTAGAGGCGCACGACCACCACGCCGACCTTCTCGCCTCGCGCCGTCAGGTGCTCCACCGTCTCGCGCAGTGTCTCGGCGCCCGAGCCCATGACGACGGCGACGCGCGTCGCCTCGGGGTCGCCGAAGTAGTCAAAGAGCCGGTAATGGCGCCCCGTCAACGCCCCGAAGCGCTCCATGGCGCGCTCGACGATGGCCGGGCAGGCGCGATAGAAGGGATTCACGGCCTCGCGGCCCTGAAAATAGACGTCGGGATTCTGGGCGGTGCCGCGCAGCAGCGGGCTGTCGGGAGAGAGCGCGCGGCGGCGGTGGGCGGCGATCCACTCGTCGTCAATCATGGCGCGCAGGTGATCGTCGGCGAGCGGCTCGATTTTGGCGACTTCGTGGGAAGTGCGGAAGCCGTCGAAGAAGTGGACGAACGGGATGCGCGACTCCAGCGTGGCCGCCTGGGCGATCAGCGCGTTGTCCATGGCCTCCTGCACCGATGCGGAGGCCAGCAGCGCGAACCCGGTCTGGCGGACGGCCATGACGTCCTGGTGATCGCCGAATATGGAGAGCGCCTGCGCGGCCAGCGATCGCGCGGCCACGTGGATGACGGCGGGCGTCAGCTCGCCGGCGATCTTGTACATGTTGGGGATCATCAGCAGCAGGCCCTGCGACGAGGTGAAGGTGGTCGCCAGCGACCCCGTTTGCAGCGCACCATGGAGGGCGCCGGCGGCGCCGCCCTCGCTTTGCATCTCGACGACGGTGGGTACGGCGCCCCACAGGTTCGTGCGCTTCTCCGACGACCACTGGTCGCACCATTCGCCCATGGGCGACGACGGCGTGATCGGATAGATCGCGATCACCTCATTGAGTTTGTGCGCGATCGTGGCGGCCGCTTCGTTTCCGTCGAGGGTGACAAACTGGGGGAGTTCCCGGTTGGGCATGCATCTCTAACGGGTGCATTCCGCATGCCACCGTGGAAGCCCGCCGTCGTGCGGTTTCCCGGCTGCGCCGAGCCGCGGCTGGGGCAAATTCCCCAATTCAGGTGTGGAATGACGCACCACAGGAGCCGACTCAATGGCCAACCCCACGGGAATCAATTGGATGACGACTGAATGTCGTGGAACCAACCGTGCATCTGGGCTTAATGTGTGTCTCGGCTTAATGGCAGGAGATTGAAGATGAAAGCTCGACTCGGCATCACTCTAAAGGTTGCAGTCGCCGTCGCCGTCCTGGTTTCGGCGGCGGGTTTGATCAGCGCGCCTAACTCGCTGTTCACGACCAGCGACAAGGCGTATTACGCCGACCCCAACCTCGTCAATTTCGTCAGGCCCGGCCTCACAGTGACGATCCTTTCGGCGTCAATCGCCGCCGACGGGTCCATCCAGACGCGCTTCCGTCTGACCGACCCGCGCGGCCTCGGACTCGACCGCCTCGGCGTGACCACGCCCGGGCCGGTGTCGATCAGCTTCATCGCGGCGCATATCCCCAGAGGCCAGACGCAATACGTGGCCTACACGACGCGCGTGCAGACCAGCCCCATCAACGGGCGGTCGGCGACCCAGGCCGCCGGGCAGAACAACGGAACCTTCACCGCTGTCGGCGACGGCGAGTACACCTACACGTTCAGCACGCGCGCGCCGTCGACCATCGACCGCTCCGCGACGCACACCATCGGCGCTTACTCCAGCCGAAACCTCAGCGAGTTCGCGCTGCCCAACAACTACGACGATGCCGTCTTCAACTTCGTGCCGGACGGCTCGGCGGTGGTGACGACGCGCGACGTCATTAGGACGGCCACCTGCAACGGTTGCCACGACCAGATGGCGTTCCACGGCGGCTCGCGGCGCAGCTTGGAGTTGTGCGTGATGTGCCATACGCCGCAGACGACGGATCCCGATACCGGCAACACGGTTGACATGCCGGTGATGGCGCACAAGATTCACATGGGCCGCAGTCTTCCCAGTGTGGTGGCGGGCGGTAAGTACCAGATCATCGGAAATCAGCAATCCCTGCACGACTACTCGACCGTTGCGTTTCCGGCCGGTGTCAACAACTGCCAGGCCTGTCATAAGGAAAACGCGACGCAGAAGGACGCGTGGCTCAATCCCTCGCGTGCCGCCTGCGGCGCCTGCCACGACAACACGAACTTCGCCACCGGCGCGGGCCACGTAGACATGCCGCAGGTCTCCGACAACCAGTGCAAGAACTGCCACACGCCGCAGGGTGAACTGGAGTACGACGCCTCGATCATCGGTGCGCACATGACCGCAACCCTATCGCCGAGCCTGCCGGGCACGGTGTTCGAGCTGAAACAGGTCGCCGACGGCACGGCAGGGAGCAAGCCGACGGTGGTTTTCTCGATCAAGGACAAATCCGGGAGAACCATCCTTCCGTCGGAGATGACCAGGCTGGCGCTGGTGCTGGCCGGTCCCACCAGCGACTACAAGACATACGTAAGCCAGGACGCACGTCAGGCCCAGGGGTCGGGCGGCGAGTTCTACTGGACCTTCGGCACGGCCATTCCGGCCGACGCCAAGGGCAGCTTCACGGTCGGCATTGAAGGCTATCGCAACCAGACCTTGCTGGCCGGCACGACCCAGCAGATGACCGTGCGCGACGCGGGCGTCAACAAAGTGCTGCACTTCTCCGTCGACGGATCGGCGGTGGCGCCGCGGCGCCAAGTGGTCTCGCTGGCGAAGTGCAACGCCTGCCACTCGAACTTGAGTCTCCACGGCAGTAACCGCAACCAGATCGAGATGTGCGTGCTCTGTCATAATCCTGTGGAGACGGACGCGGCGCGCCGGCCGGCGGGTCAGTTGCCGGCGCAGTCGGTCGACTTCCGCACCATGATTCACCGGATTCACACCGGCGACGAGCTAGGGTTCGAGTACTCGATCTTCGGATTCGGCGGCACGGCCATCGGCTTCAATGAAGTCGGTTATCCGGGCGACCGGCGGAACTGCTCCACATGCCATGTGAACAACTCCGAGCAACTGCCGCTGGCGGCGGCGCGGAGCGTTGTCAACGACCCGCGCGGGCCGCTCAGTCCGATGGGTCCGACCACGGCGGCCTGCACGAGCTGCCACACGAGCATCGCCACGGCGTCGCATGCGCTGGTGAATACCTCGGCGCTCGGCGAGAGCTGCGCGACGTGTCACGGGCCGAACGCAGAGTTCTCGATCAACAAAGTACACGCGCGATGAAGGCCGCCGGGTGGTGGGTCTGCGCGCTGGCGGGGCCGCTGCTCTTGGGACAACCGGCTCCGCCGGCGCCGGAACAGGCGCCGCCCGCGGCGCAACAGGCCGCGCCTGCCAAGGCCGACTACATCGGTTCGGAGATGTGCGCCGCTTGTCACGAGGACATCTCGAAGGCGTTCCAGAAAAACCCGCACGCACTTCTGGAAAAGGACAAGCGCCGCGGCTGGGAGACCAGAAGCTGCGAGTCCTGCCACGGGCCGGGGTCGAAGCACGCCGAATCGGGAGAGGCCGCCTCCATCCGCAATCCGGCCAAGCTGAAACCGGCGGAGACCGATCGCACCTGCCTGAGCTGTCATAAAGGACAGACGACGCACGCGGGCCGCGTCATGAGCGGCCACGGACGCAGTCAGGTGAGCTGCGCCGCCTGCCATTCCGTCCACAAAACGCCGGCTGTGAAGGCCGATTGCGCGGGATGCCACACCAGCGTGCGCGCGGCCTTCACCAAGCCGCACACGCACAAGGTCGCCTTCGAGAACAAGCCCGGTGCGATGTCGTGCACAGACTGTCACAATCCCCACGGAACGCTGCTGCGCGCCAACACGCGCGTCTTCGCGTCGAACGAGCCGGGATGCCTGCGGTGTCACGGCGACAAGCGCGGACCGTTCGCCTTCGAGCACGCGCCGGTGAAACTGGAGAGCTGCGCGACCTGCCACGAGCCGCACGGGTCGGCCAATCCCCGCATGCTGACGCGGGCCGACATGGCGACGCTGTGCCTGGAGTGTCATGCCGGGATCGCGACGCCGTCGGGCGCGACGCGCTCAGGCGCGCTGGGGGGCATACCTCCGGCGTTCCACGACCTGCGGAATCCGCGCTTCCGCAACTGCACGGTGTGTCATCAGAAGATTCACGGGTCGCACGTGAACCGGGCTTTGCTGCGATGAAACATCTGCTCGCGATTCTGTTGTGCGCCGCTGCCGCCGGGCAGGAGAAGGCCGCGCCGCCCGCCGGGCAGACCCCGCCGCCTCCCGCCGAACAGACACCGGCGCCACCCTCCCCAGTCGCTGAAAGTCCGATCTCGATCACACTCGAAACCGGCTTTCGGGGTATTACCGGCATCGGCGGCGATAATAATACCTATCGCAGTCTCGTGAATACGGGTGAGGGTCCCCAGCTCGGACTGTTGGAAATATCGGTGAATAACCCAACCCGGCGCGTTTTCGACCGGCTCACGCTGCGCGGCAGCAATTGGGGCGACCCTTACAACACCGCGCACCTCGACATCGAGCAACGCGGCGCGTACCGGCTGACGGTCGACTACCGCAACATCTTCTATTTCAACTTCCTTCCGTCCTTCGCCAATCCGTCGGCGAGGGAGGCGGACGGGATCAACCAGCGGTCCATGGACCTGCACCGCCGGGGAACCGAGGTGGTACTGGAATTGCTCCCTCAACGGCGGATCGTTCCGTACCTTCAGTATTCACGGGACTCTGGCTCCGGGACGGGAATCACACCTTTTGTCGCGAATGCGAACGAATATCCCGTCGCCACGATACTCCGCGATTCGACGGACCGCTACGCGGGCGGTATCCGATTCGATCTCCGGAAATGGAATCTGACGCTCGAGCAGGGCGGAACGGTCTTCAAGGACGATCAGCAGGCGTTCACCGCTGATCGAAACCTCGGCAACCGCGCGACTCCACTGCAAGGCCGGCAGTTGTTTTTGTCGGAGTTGTTGCAGGCGTATGGAGTTCGCGGGGACGGGGTTTATTCCAAGGGTTTGCTGACCGCTGCGCCCGCTGGCTGGGTCCATTTATATGGTCAGCTTTTTTATACTCAGCCCAGCACTTCTGTCCAGTACCAGGACAGCGGGCGCGGACTCTTCTTCCTCGGAGGCTCCCGGTTCTACAACGGACAGGAGAGCCTCCTTTCTTCCTTGGCGAAACAGCCGCGCACCACGGGCGCGTTCGGCGCCGAGATCTTCACGCCGTGGCGCGTGCGCCTCGTGGAGTCGCTGTCGACAGACCGGTTTCATAACGCGTCGTCGGCGGTGCTCGCCGAGCGCATACTGACGACGGGAAGCGCCGAGGACATCCGGTCGCTCGTCAGCGCCGACCGGCTCGCGGTGAAGTACCATCGCCAGCAGGCCGACGCCTTCTTCGATCCGCACCGCAACGTCACGCTGCGCGCCGGGCACCGCTACACCTGGGGCGATGCGTCGGTGCGGTCGCCGGTGCTGAACCCGGTGGAGCGCCAGTCGAGCGAGATTCGGCAGCAGGTCGTCAGTTTCGGCGGCACTCTGCGCGGCCGGTGGAACACCATGGTGCACGCCGATCGCGAGGCCTCCTTCGACGAGCGCAGCTACTTCCGCACCAGTCTTCACAATTACGAGCGCGTGCGCGTGCGCGCTCGCGTGCGTCCTCTGGCGTCGATCGAGATCGGCGCGGCCTTCTCGATGCTCGACAACGAGAATCCGTCGACGGGCATAAACTACGACCACCGCGACCTCGGCGGGTCGGCCACCGTGCACTGGACGCCGGCGGGCGGAAAGCATGGGAGTCTCCTGGCCGAGTACACCCGCTCGCGGTTGCGATCGGACCTGAATTACTTCGAGCCGCAGTCGCTGGCGCCGGTGGCGTCGCGCTACCTGGAGAATGCACACCAGGCGACGGCGCTCGGGACCTGGAACCTGCCGAAGGCCGGCAACCGCGTGGTGGTTTTGACGGCGGGCGGGTCGCTGTTCCACTCGGCGGGGACGCGCCCGGCGCGCTACTATCAACCGGTCGCGCGGCTGCAGGCGCCGGTGGTGGCGCGTTGCGCCGTGTTTTTCGAATGGCGATGGTACGGCTTCACGCAGCCGTTGTATCTCTACGAAGGATTTCGGACCCACCAGCTGCTGGGCGGCTTGAGGATATCGCGATGAGATTCCGCGCCTTTTCGTTGTTGCTGGCGTCGGCCGCATGGGCACAGGCGCCGATTCCCGGCGACCCGCGCGCCGGCGAGCAGATCGTCCGCGACGAAGGCTGTCTCGGCTGCCACAACGTGCGGGGCGAAGGCCAGCGCGTCGCACCGGACCTGGCGCGATCGACCGCGCGGGCATATTCTCCAGGTCTCATGGCGGCGCTGATGTGGAACCACGCGCCCGCGATGTGGTCGGCCATGGAGAAGCGCGGCGTCGAGCGCCCGAGGATCGACGAGCCGCGCGCGGCGCACCTGTTCGCCTACTTCTACAGTCTTCGCTACTTCGAGCAGCCGGGCGACGCCGGTCGCGGCCGCCAGGTGTTCGTCGCGCGCCGCTGCGCGGGATGCCACGACGGTTCGACGGCCCCGGCGGTAGCCTCGTTCTCCTCCTGGAACGACCCCATCGAGCTGGCCGCCGCGATGTGGAATCACGCGCCGCGCATGCGCCGCGCCGCCGAGGAACGGAAGATGGAATGGCCGGCTCTCTCCTCCCAGCAAATGACCGACCTTGTCGTCTACTTCCGGAGCCAGCCAAAGGCGCGGGGCGCGACGCCGTTCTTCGCGGTCGGCTCGGCCGAGAGCGGACGGCAGTTGTTCGAGTCGAAAGGCTGCTCGACCTGTCACGGCGGCGCGCTCTCGCTCGAAGGCCGCGTCCGGAGCCATTCGATGACCGACTTCGCCGCGTCGATGTGGAGCCACGCGCCGCGTATGCTGCAACTGCCGCCGGACATCACCGGCGAAGAGATGCGGCGGCTGGCGGGCTATCTGTGGTCGATCCAGCACTTCGAGCCGGCGGGAGACGCGCGCCGCGGCGAGAAGGTATGGACAGCGAAACGCTGCGGCGCCTGTCACGATTCGGGTCCCGGGCCGGCATTGCGTGGGCGCCGCATCAACAGCATCTCGGTGGTCGCGGCGTTATGGAAGCATGGGCCGGCGATGCTGGAGCAGATGCGCGGCAAAGGCATCGCGTGGCCGCGCTTCCGGAACACCGAGCTGAGCGACCTGCTGGAGTTCGTCGCCAGGCCGGGCGCGGCGAAGCGCTGAAGGCGATGGGCGGCGTCTACGCGAAGTCGACCAGACACCAGCCCGGCAGCGCCGCCGGCTGATTCCCGATAAACACCACCCGGCGCGTCTTGGGAAACGGCGTGCCGGCGCGGATGGCGCCGCCGTAGAGCTGACTGGCGCCGAGCACGGGAGCTGCGGCTTCGGGGTCGCGCGCCAGCCACGGGCATTTCGCGAACATCCCCGTTCCCCAGCCCAGGCACACCACGCACGCGCCGCGCGAGTCGGCATCGTCGACCGCCCGGCGCACCCTTCCGAGCGACTCGCGCATCGCAGCCAGGCCCGTGCGCGCGGTGTACTCCTCGTGCAGGTCGAGCTGCCGTCGCGCGTACGCGTTCGCCGCGGCGGCGATGCGGGGGAGCATCGGCTCCGCGGGCCAGCTCAGGTCCTGCGCCACCTCGCGCGCCCGGTAGAAAGCGGCTTCCGAGATACGGCCCTCGAAGGCCGCGCCCGCCGGAGCCATTTCGGCGAATGTGGCCGCGCTCTCTTCCATGCGCCGCGAGTCGACCGATCCGCTCGGCGCGCGCTTCCAGCCGAGCCGGAACTGACCGCCGCCCGCGGGCTCGATCGTCGCGGTGCGCGTGAGGTGGACGCGGAATCCGTCGAAGGGGACCGGCGCCGAGTCGTCGACGGCGACGGACTTCATCCGGTCGCGGCCCGAGGCGCCGAGCGAGCGCCGTTCGAGCGAATCGGCGGGGTGTCGCGGGGGTCGTTCGCCCTCGGCTTCGGCGGCGACGCGCTTCCATTCGTCCCCCGTGGCCGATGCGAACAGCAGCGCCGCGCGCAGCGCGCCCTTGAGCGCGCTTCCGGGAAGGTACGCTCCGCGCAGCCCGGCCGCAAACGTCGGAATATGCAGGTGCTCGGCGCGCAGACGCTCCCAGACCGCGGTGAGGCTCTCGTGTTCGAAGGGAATGCGCCGTCCGGCGAAGTTTTGCGCGAATCCTCCCCAGGAGGCGAAGTCGAGTTTTTCGGCGCGGCGAATCTGCGTGAGGTAGCTCTCGAGGCGCGGCCCCTTGGCCAGCAGCTTGAAGATGCGCCGCTGATCGAGCACGTTGACCTGGTCCTACCACACCTTGTCGCCGCCGGGCGGCCGGCGCGCGCCGTCGCCGACCAGAGTCGGCGTCAGGCAGGTGAGGCGATAGGTCATGCGGCGCCTCGCCACGGAATCTCGAGCGACACGCCGTATCCGTTGCGATAGACCGGATGCGGCGCGCCGTCCGGTGCGACGTCGGGCGCCGATCCGCGCGGCGCGTCGCCGAAAAGCACCGAGCCTTCCTCGACCATGCGCAGCGGCTTCTTGGCGAGGCCCGATGCGGCGGGGCTGTCGACCCATCCGCCACGTTCGACGATCGAGTAGCTGCCGCGGCGCCAGTCGACGCGGTCGCCGGGTCCCGGAGTGAAGAGCGAGAGCAGCCAGTGCGCGGTCTCGGGCGGCGGCGGCAGCGGGGCCTCGGGGTCGGGCAGCGGCGCCGGAGCCGGGGCGGGGAGGAGATCGGCGAGCGAGGCTTCGCGGGACTCGACGATCCGGAAGCGGCCCCAGCCGCGGGAGCGCTCGCCGCCGATGCCGGAATCGGCCAGCCAACGGAAGGCGGTTTCGACGGGCCTCCGCCATCGCTCGCGTGCGGCGTCGCTCTCGAACGCGGCGAACAGCCAGAATCCCGCGCCCTCGGCGAACTCGACGCAGGCCGACCGGTGCGGCGCGATCGTCCCGGGTTCGAGACGGTCGACCGCGGCCGCCGGGCGCAGGGACTCGCGCGCGGCGCCGGTGCGGGATTCGAGCGACCGTGGCAGGAGCGAGAGGCTCGATGGGTCAATGGCCCAGCGATCCTCGTTCCAGGGCTCGCCGTGGATCAGCGCAGCCGCCAGCGGCGCCGGCACGAAGCGCGCGCCCTTGGTGCGCAGACGGCCCGACGAGGGCGCCGGCCACAGGTGCCGGGGCGGGGCGATCAGCAGGACGTCGCCGCGGAAGGGAAATCCCGAGGTGAACCGGACGGCGGGGGTTCCGGCGGCGGCGGTCGCCGATAGGAACTCGTCGAGCATCCCGAATCGCAGCATGGCGCCGGCGACGGCCGAGTACACCGTGTCGCTGTGCAGCAGGAGCCCCGAGGCGTCGCGCCGGCCGTTGCCGGGGCCGAGCCGCCAGGGCGTGGTCGGCTGCAATTTCAGGAAAATCCCGGTCATTGAATCTAAATCAGCTTAGCTTTCCGGAGAAATCCGGATCGTTGATGGCACGCTGCACATCGCCCAGGCCGGAGGGGGGAAGCAGCTCCGATTCCTCGGCGCCCGACGCGTAGTAGGCGCGCGGCCGCCACGTCACGCGCAGATTGCCGAAGCGCACGCGGCCGCTGCCGCGCGAGCCGCCCCCGCCGAGGCTGTCGTCCTCGAGGAGACGCATGGCTTCGGCCAGTCGCGCCGGGAGCGCCTTATCCTCCTCGCACAGAACGTCGACCACCAGCCGCACGCGGAACCGCGCTCCCGCGGGAACGCGTTCGAGCGTGCGCGGGCTGGCCTGCGAGGTGATGCGGTCGACGGCGTTCTCGCTCTTGACCTCCGTGAGTTCGTCGTCGAGGTTCTCGCGCATCGCCGGCGTGATGCTGTCGAGATCGAGCGGGGCGTCGTAGACGGTGAGCCGGGCCGGCGACGCCGACCCTCCTTCGAGCGCCTCTCCGCCCACGCGCTCGACGCGCCCGGGGCTGCGCCCGAACAGCAGGCAGATCTCGTCGTCGGGCCGGTCGCTCTGGTGAATGCGGACGTCCTGGCCGCGGCGGCGCGAAACGTAGACCAGCGCCGAGGGAACGGCTTCGCCCGTCGACTGTTCCAACAGCGACCGCAGCCGGCCGCGCAGCGAGCTGCCCGGCACGTAGGGCCGCCCGAAGGCGTCCTTGACCACCGGATTGTCGGCGCCGCCGATCTCGAGCGATCCTTTACCCGCGCCGATGTGAAGTCCCGTCTCGCAGTGCAGATCGCCCTCGATCACCAGCTTGCCGATCAGCGTCAGCACCGTTTCGGTTGTGTGCGAACTCATGTCAATCTCCCCGGGGCGATCATTCGTTGTAGGCGATAATCGCCTCGAACAGGTCGCGGAAGCGCTCGTATCCGCGCAGGTCGTTCTTGCGTGTCACCTGAAGCAGCAGCCGCTCGATGCTGTCCATGCTGCGCAGCGAGTGGCGCGCGATGGTGTAGGCCAGCCGCGCGCGCAGCATGACGAACTCGTGCTGGCGCTCGGATTCGGGCGCCCGCGTGGCGCGCCGCACGGCGTTGTAGAGCCGGCGCAGCGTGCTGCGCGTTCCGGAGTCCAGGTCGCGCATGCGGGCCACGACGCCGTGCGCCTGGTTGTCGAGGTACAGGCTGTCGGCGATCAGCCGGTCGAGGTCGATCTCCGGCGGACCCTCGAAGCGGCCCCCGCCGCGGTCGCCGCCCCGGCGCTCGTCGCCTCCGCGCGGCGGACCCCGTCGATCGCCCCGACGGTCGCCGCGGTCGCGGCCGCCCCCGCCTTCGCCGCCACCGGGGCGGTCACTGCGTTCGCGGCCGCCTCCGCCTTCGCCGCCACCGGGGCGGTCACTACGCTCGCGGCCGCCTCCGCCTTCGCCGCCACCGGGGCGGTCGCCGCGTTCGCGGCCCGGTCCGCCCTCCCCGCCTGCCCGGCGTTCGGCGGCAGGTGTTTCGGTCTTTTCTTCTGGCATCGAATTCAGTCCTTGATAGAAAGTCTGGCCCACTCGGCGGCGACCCGCCCGGCGGGACGCAGCTTGACCTGCGCGGGGTTGCGTCCGATCAGCTCGGTGATCAGCCGCGCGCGCAGCTTCTGAAAGTCGCGGTCGTTGACGTTGCCGACGACGGTGTTGAACCGCCGGTGATAGCGCCACGGTCGGTCGAAGGCCCGCGCCGGCTCGCGTTCGCGATAGAAGCCTTCGAGCTCGCTCAGGAACGCCGGCGAGCAGCGGAAGTCGCGGATCAGTCGCATCATCCCGTCGCGGATGTCGGCGGCCTGGCCCAGTTGCTTCCACTCCACCGTGCGCCCGAAGACGTGGAAGGAATCCTTCCCCGACGACTTGGCGGCCTCCAGGCGCCGCCCGGCCTCTTCGAACGCGCGCGGCAGCGTCGTGCCGCCGGAGCCCAGCGCGAGCGCCATCGACAGCGTCTTGCCTTCCGGCCCCGGCAGGTCCTTGAGGCCCTCCTCGCAAAAGCGGCGGAAGAGGCGCTCGATCTCGCGGGCCAGCGGCAGCAACGCGTCCCAGGCGCCATAGACGGCGAAGTCGTCGCCGCCGCAGTAGAGGATCGAGACCTTGCGCCAGAACTCGGGCATCGAGCAGGCCACCTCGAGCTCGCCGATGAAGAACTGCTTGTAGAGCACCGAGAGCTGGACGTGCTCCTCAATGGTGCCGATGCGCCGCGCGCGAATCGCGAAGCCGTCGACATCGCCGCGCAGGACGCCCCAGAGCGGTCGGCCCTCGGCGCGCGCGGCCAGTTCGTCCAGGCCGGCGGCGGCGTGGCCGTCCGCGTCCGGGGCGCTGTGACGGGCCAGGGCGATGCCGTCGGATGCGCCGCCGAGCGTCCAGGCGTGTTTGCCGGAGTCGATCTGCACCCGGCCGGGATCCTCGGGCGACCACCCGATCGAATGCGCGTCGCGCAGACGGCGTCCGATCTCGCGGAAAGCGGCGTCGGCGGGCGCGGGCGCCGGTGCGGCGTTCACCCAGTCGTCCGTCGCCGCGCTCAGCCAGGCGCCCGTCTGCCGCTGCCATTCCTCGCCGAGGCGGCGGCGCACGATGCTCCACTCGCCGAGGTTCTCGGTGACCGCCCAACCCAGCTCGAGCCGGCCGCCAGAGAGGTCGCGGATCTGGGCGCGCGCCGCGGCCAGGAACTCCTCGGCCGGGTCGCGAGCCTCTTCCGGCAGCA
This sequence comes from uncultured Solibacteraceae bacterium, assembly GCA_964515555.1. Classification (GTDB taxonomy): domain Bacteria; phylum Acidobacteriota; class Terriglobia; order Bryobacterales; family Bryobacteraceae; genus CAZEVY01. Next base: position 19,359 of record CAZEVY010000077.1, read on the forward strand.
CCAGCAGGAACTGGCCGCTGGTGGCCGAACCCAGCAGGATGCGCGCCAGGCCCAGTTCGGCGAGGAGGGCCCGCGGAAGCACTTCGCTGATCATCGTCACCCAGCCCGAGCGGCCCGCCAGGACGAACTCGGCGGCGGCTTCCGATTCCGCGACCGGAGCGAGAAGGAACTCCTCGATCCCGCGCAGCTTCGCCTGGAGGAAGATTTGGATGGACATCGGAGATCGCGAGTGACGAAGTTTTCAATCTATCACGGACCGCTCGCCGCCCGCCCTGACCGAAGCCGCGTGGAGGGGAACGCGCCTGCTAGCATAGCGTCCATATGCTCGGACTCGACGGCCGCGCCGCCCGCGCCGCATGGACGGTCTTCGCGCTGGCGCTGGGCCTGGGCGTCGTCTATCTGATCCGCCGCACGCTGCTGGTTTTCGTCTTCGCGATGCTGCTGGCCTACATGCTCGGCCCGCTGGTGGACCTGGTGGACCGCTACGCCGCGCGCCGCGTCTCGCGCAACGTCTCGCTGGCGGTAGTGTATCTGGCGCTGCTGGGGGTGATCGCCTTCGGACTGTTCACCGTCGGCTCGCGCATCGCCGAGGAAGCCGCCAGTCTCGCCAGCCGGCTGCCGCAGTATCTCAAGGACGCCGGAGCGTTCACCCGGCTGCCGCTGCCGGAATGGGCCGAGCCGTACCGCAAGCCGGCGCTCGACGCGCTGCGGCATCGGCTGGAGGAGGGCGCCGGACAGATCGTCCCGGCGATCGGACGCGCCGGCCAGATCGCCATCGAGGTCTTCGGCAATGTGCTCTTCGCGATCCTGGTGCCGATCCTGAGCTTCATCTTCCTCAAGGACTCGCGCGAGATCCGCGCCGGGCTTCTCAATCAGTTCGCCGGAGCCGCGCGCGCCACCGTCGACGCCGTGCTGGCCGACATCAACGTCATGCTGGCGCAGTTCATGCGCGCGCTGGTGCTTCTAAGCCTGTTCACTTTCACGGTTTACTCGATCTGGTTCGCGATCACCGGCGTCCCCTACGCGCTGCTGCTGGCGGGCCTCGCGGGCGTGCTGGAGTTCATCCCGGTGGCGGGGCCGCTCACGGCGGCGATCGCGACGTTGGTGGTCGCCGGGTTTGCCGGTTACGACGGGCTGATCTGGCTGGTGGTGTTCTTCATCGCGTTCCGCCTCTTCCAGGACTATGTGGTGCAGCCCTACCTGCTCGGCTCGGGCTTGAAACTGTCGCCGATCGCGGTGATCTTCGGCGTGCTGGCCGGCGAGCAGATCGCCGGCGCCACGGGAATGTTCCTCTCGATTCCCGTGCTCGCCACCCTGCGCGTCGTCTACACACGGATTCGCATCGCCCGGACGCAGCCGTGAGGGTCCGGCCGGCGCTCGCACTGGCGGCCGCGGCCCCACTCGCCGCCCACATGGTCAGCATGAGCACCGGAGAGGCGGCGATCGAAGGCCCGCGGCTGCGGTTCGAGTTGCGGGTGCCACTCTACGAAGTCGCGCACGTGAAGAGTCCCGAGAGGGCGCTGCTTGACGCGTTGACCTTCTCCAGCCGCGGCGTCGACGGGCGGCGCACTTCGAGCGAATGCCGTGAGGAAAAGCCGCAGGCGTCCTATTACTGCCTTGCCGAGTACGAGTTCCCCGACCCGGTGGAGCGCCTCTCGGTGACCTCGCGGCTGCACGCCATCACGGTGCGCAATCACGTCCACCTGCTGCGCGCGACCCGCGGCGGAGCGACCGACCAGGCCGTGCTCGACCTCTCGTTTCCCACCGCCGATATTCGTTTCCGCCCGCCGACCGCCGGCGAGCTCGCCGTACAGCAGATCGTCGGGGGTGCGCTGCGGGCGGCCGGGGGCGCGGCCCCGCTGCTGTTCCTCGGCGCGCTGGTACTCGCTGCGCGAACGCGCCGGGAGCTCGTCGCGCTGGCCGTGGCCCTGATCGCCGGCGAGGTGATCGCCTGCCTCGTGCTGCCGATGACGGGGTGGCGGCCCGCGCCACGTTTCGTCGAGGCGGCGGCGGCTCTGACGATCGCCTATCTGGCCGTGGAGATCCTGATGCTGCCGGCGGCGGGACGGCGATGGGCGGTGGTCGGCGTGTTGGGGCTGTTTCAGGGACTGTACTTCGCGTTGTTCATCGAATCGAGCCGGTACTCGACCGCCTGGGTGCTGGCTGGCGTCGGTGCGGCCGAGATCGTACTGCTCGGGCTGTTTGCGACCGCCGGGTCCTGGATAGGGCGCGTGTTCGCGGGCGCTCCGCTGCGAGCGATCGGGTCGTGGCTGCTGCTGGCGACCGGCGGGGTCTGGTTCGTCGCACGGCTGTGGAGTTAGGGGCGCGGCCGATGGGTTACCATTGGTCGTTTCCATGGCCTTTCACGACCTCGGCGAGTTCATCGCGGCCCTCGAAAAGCACGGCGAGCTGAAGCGCATCCCCTTTGAGGTCGATCCGGTGCTCGAAATCACCGAGTTCGCCGACCGCTCGGTGAAGTCCGGGGGCCCCGCGTTCCTGTTTGAGAAACCTAAGGGCAGCACCGTCCCGGTGCTCATCAATGCCTTCGCCAGCATGAGGCGCATGGAGATCGCGCTGGGCGTGGGGTCGGTCGAGGCGATCGCGGCGCGCATCGTCGAGCTGCTCGAAACGCGCATGCCCGAGGGACTGATCGGCAAGCTGAAGATGCTGCCGAAGCTCGCCGACCTCGGATCGTTCTTCCCCCGCAACGTCTCCAGCGGACCCTGCAAGGAAGTCATCCGGCGGGACGGGTTCTCGCTGCATGACCTGCCGATCCTCCAGTGCTGGCCGGAAGACGCCGGGCGGTTCATCACGCTGCCCATGGTGTTTTCGCGCAATCCCGACACCGGCAAGCGCAACTGCGGCTGTTACCGGTTGCAGGTCTTCGACGAGCGCACCACCGGCATGCACTGGCAGACGCACAAGCATGGCGCGGAGCACTATCGCCGCATGCAGGCGATGGGCAAACAGGCGCGCATGGAGGTCGCCGTGGCGATCGGCGCCGATCCGGCCACCATGTACTCGGCGATCCTGCCGGTGCCGCCCGATCTCGACGAGATGATGATCGCCGGCTTCCTGCGCGGCAAGCCCGTCGAGATGGTGAAGTGCGAGACGGTCGACGTCGAGGTGCCGGCCAACAGCGAAATCGTGCTCGAAGGCTACGTGACGCTCGGCGAGCTGCGGCGCGAAGGCCCCTTCGGCGACCACACGGGCTTCTACTCGCTCGAGGACGACTACCCGGTGTTCCACGTCACCTGCATGACGCAGCGGAAGAATCCTGTGTACGCCACCACCATCGTCGGCCCGCCGCCGATGGAGGACTTCTACATGGGCAAGGCCATCGAGCGCATCTTCCTGCCGCTGATGCGGCTGCAACTGCCCGAGGTGCGCGACATCCACATGCCCGCCGAGGGCATCTTCCACAACTTGATTCTGGTGGCGATCCGCAAGTCGTACCCGGGCCACGCGCGCAAGGTGATGCACGCCATCTGGGGCCTCGGCCAGGCGATGTTTTCCAAATGCATCGTCGTCGTCGACGAAGACGTGAACGTGCAGGACGTGCGCGAGGTCGCCTGGAAAGCGCTCAACAACATCGACCCGGAGCGCGACATCGAGTTCGTGCACGGGCCGGTCGATTCGCTCGATCATGCCAGCCGCCTGCCGAACTACGGGTCGAAGATGGGCGTCGACGCCACGCGCAAGTGGCCCGCCGAGGGATTCACGCGCCCCTGGCCCGGCGTGATCCGCATGAGCGAGGAGGTGCGCCGCCGCGTCGACGAGATGTGGAAACGCGCCGGACTTCCTGGTACCCTGTAGTTTGCCTTTGACGGTCATTGTCCTCAGCTAAGCCCGCAAAGGGCACGCGCGGGCGTTCCTAGCCCGCGAAGCGCCGGTCCCCGGCGCGGCAGGCAAGTGTGCCTGCGCACGACTGCTGAGGAGAATTCCAGTGAATTTCAAGTCTTTGGGATGGAGTGTGTATTGGGACGGCGTCTTCGCGCCGTTCGACGCCGATGGCCTAGCGCCCGGCCGCGTCATGATCGCGGAGCGCGAGCATTTCACCGTCGCGACCGCCGGTGGCGAGCGCGACGCCGAGCCTGCCGGCAAGCTGCGGTACGAGACCGCCGGCGCGTCCGCCTGGCCGGTCACCGGCGACTGGGTGGCGCTCGGGGCCGATGGCCGACGCATTGAGGCGATGCTGCCGCGCAGGACGTGCTTCGCGCGGCGGCGGCCCGGCGGCGGCGGGTTGCAGGCGCTGGCGGCGAACATCGACGTCGCCTTCCTGGTCACGGGCCTCGACGGCGATTTCAACCTCCGCCGCATCGAGCGCTACCTGTACCTGGCGCGCGAGAGCGGCGCGCGCGCCGTCGTCGTGCTGAACAAAAGCGATCTGTGCGACGACCTCGCCGTCCGAATGGATTCGTGCGAGCGGCTCGCGCCCGACGCCCCGGTGATCGCCATGAGCGCCCTCGAAGGAAGCGGCGTCGGCCAACTGGCGGCGCACGTCGAGGAGGGCGAGACGGCGGTGCTGCTGGGGTCGTCCGGCGCCGGCAAGTCGACCATCGTGAACCGGCTGCGCGGCTATGAGTCGCAGCCGACGCGTCCTGTGCGCGAGCACGATTCGCGCGGCCGCCACACGACCACGCATCGCGAACTGATCGCGCTCGACTTCGGATGGCTGCTCATGGACGTCCCCGGCATCCGCGAGCTGCAACTGTGGGCGCCGGAGGAGGGCGACGGCCTCGCCGCGACCTTCGCCGACATCGCCGGCCTCGCGCCCCTGTGCCGCTTCCGCGACTGCGCGCACGAGGGCGAGCCGGGGTGCGCCGTCGCCGAGGCGCGCCGGCGCGGCGAGATCGACGAGGGCAGATGGGTGGGCTACTCCAAGATGCGCCGCGAAATCGCGCGGGTGGATCGCGCCGAGGACCCGCTTGCAGCTGCCGAGTACAAGCGGTGGCTGAAGGCCCAGCATCGCCGGCAGAAACAAATCTACGAAAGGAGGTAAGCTTCGAAACAAGTCTTTCGTCCATGTGTTTAGCAATGATCTGGAGGCTTGTATGAGGGTAGCCGCCGTTTTCCTGATCCTCGGACTGTCCCAGGCCCAGCCGATGCAGCAGATGCAGCCGCTGCGGCCGCTCCGGGGCGTGCCGGTCCCGGAGCCGCCGGAGCTTGCGGCCTATGTGCGCGACCGCGCGACGCTGATCGCGCTCGGCAAGGCGTTCTTCTGGGACATGCAGGCCGGCAGCGACGGGCGCACCGCGTGCGCGACCTGCCACTTTCACGCCGGCGCCGACCATCGCCGGCAGAACCAGATCGCCGATTCGGGCTTTCCCTTTCCGGCCAACCTTCAGTTGGACATCGCGCATTTTCCGCTGCGGCTTCTCGCCGATCCGAACAATCGCAACTCCACCGTGCTGCGCGACACCTCGCTGCGGATCGGCTCGGCGGGACTGTTCCGGCGAATGCTGGGCGATGTCGTCGCCGGCCAGCCCGACGAGATCGGCTGGGATGGGCTGGATCGGCCGGAATTCATGGTCGGCGAGGTTCAGGTGCGCCGCGTGACGATTCGCAACGCGCCCTCGGTCATCAACACGGTGTTCAACGTGTCGAACTTCTGGGACGGCCGCGCCAGCCGCGTCTTCAATGGCTTCAACCCGTTCGGCGACGGGGCGGCCGCGCCCGGCGCCCTGGTGTCGCGAAACGGCGTCCTGCGCGGCGAGCGCGTGCGGCTGGACCGGGCCAGCCTGGCGTCGCAGGCCGTCGGGCCTGCCGTCGATGCGACCGAGATGTCCTACGAAGGCCGTATCTGGCCGCAGCTCGGGCGAAAGCTGCTGAGTCTCGCCCCGCTCGCGCTCCAGCAGGTGGCGCCGGACGATAGCGTGCTCGGCCCCATGGCGCGCGTCGACGGACGAGGCCTTCTGGACGCTTTCACCTACCCGGGCATGATCCGGACCGCGTTCCGGCCGGAGTTCTGGGAGTCGACCCAACTGGTCGACGGCTCGGGCAATCTCCTTCCGAGCCGTTTCGGCGATCCGGAAAATCCCGGGGAATTCACTCAAATGGAGTTCAATTTCCCGATATTCTGGGGCCTGGCGCTGCTGGCCTACCAGTCGACCCTGGTGTCGGACGATGCGCCGTTCGACCGCTTCCTGGAAGGGGACTCGGGCGCGCTCACGCGCCAGGAACAGGATGGCATGAGTCTGTTCCTCACCGCGGGCCGGTGCGAGACCTGTCACGGCGGCGCGGAGTTCTCCGCCGCCACGTTCTCGGGCGCCAACGGCGGCCGCGCCGATCGCGCCTTCCAGCGGACCGGGGTGCGCCCGGCGCAGGACGACGCGGGCGCCGGCAACGGGTCGTTCCGCAGCGTCGGACTGCGCAATGCCGAGCTCACCGGGCCGTACTTCCACAACGGCGGGCAGGCGACGCTCGAGCAGGTGGTCGATTTCTACGTGCGCGGAGCGGATTTCGCGGCGACCAACAATATCCGGCCCTTCAACGCGAGTCCGGCGCAGCGCGCCGCGCTGGCGGCGTTTCTGCGCGCGCTCACCGACCATCGCGTGCGTTTCGAGCGGGCTCCGTTCGACCATCCCGAGATGTGCGTTCCATCGGGACTCCGGGAGACGGAGCCGGGCGTGCTCATGGCCGGCGAGTCGGCGGCCTTTCCCCGGAGCGCGGCCGAGCGCTGGGTGGCGATTCCCGCAGTGGGCGCATCGGGAAACGTCGCGCCGCTACAGACGTTCGAGGAGCTGCTGCTCGGCGTGGGCTCCGACGGCTCGCGGGCGCACGCCATGACCGAGGCCTGCACGGCGCCGCTGCCTGCGGGCCGCGGCGTAGAATAGCGGGTTGATCCACGAAATCCTGCCGGTCGGCATGCTTCAGTGCAACTGCTCCGTCTTCGGCGACGAAGCGACGCGCGAGGCCATCGTGGTCGATCCGGGCGACCAGATCGGCGACATCCTCGAAGTGCTGGCGCGGCACAACCTGCGCGTGACGGCTATTGTCGTCACCCACGCGCATATCGATCACATCGGCGGCGCGGCCAAGCTGAAGGCCGCCACCGGCGCGCCCGTTTGGCTCAATCAGAACGACCGGCTGCTCTACGACCACCTCGACACCCAGGCCGCCTGGCTCGGGATGGCGACGCCCGAACGCACCAAGATCGACGTCGACGCGCGCGACGGCGACACCTTGAAGCTGGCCGCGGCGGACTTCCACGTTCTCCACACGCCGGGTCACACGCAGGGGAGCCTCTGCCTGTGGATTTCCGCCGAGAACAAGCTGGTCGCCGGCGACACGCTGTTTCGCGACAGCATCGGGCGCACGGATCTGCCGGGCGGCGATGGCAGACAGATACTGATATCGATCCGCGAGAAACTGCTCGCGCTACCTGATGGCGCTGTCGTGATTCCGGGTCACGGCGATCTCACGAC
>CAZEVY010000078.1:0-26716 GCA_964515555.1 uncultured Solibacteraceae bacterium
GAGCGACGCCGGCGTGTTCAACTTCGATGGCGGCTGCTACGCCAAATGCATCCGGCTGAGCCGCGAGAACGAGCCCCAGATATGGAACGCGATCCGCTTCGGCTCCGTCCTGGAGAACGTGGTGATCGACCCGGCCTGCCGCACGCTCGACTACGACTCCGAGCAGCACACCGAGAACACGCGCGCGGCCTACCCGGTGGACTTCATTGACAACGCGCTGATTCCGGGCGTCGCCGGCCACCCCTCGAACCTCGTGTTTCTGACGGCCGACGCCTTCGGCGTGCTGCCGCCGATTTCGCGCTTGAGCGCCGAGCAGGCCATGTATCACTTTCTCAGCGGCTACACGGCGCGCCTGGCGGGAACCGAGCGCGGCCTGGGCAAGGAGCCGCAGGCGACCTTCAGCGCGTGTTTCGGCGAACCCTTCCTGCCGCGCCATCCGCGCGTCTACGCCGAGATGCTGGGCGAGAAGATGCGGCGGCACCAGGTGGACTGCTGGCTGGTGAACACCGGCTGGGTCGGCGGGGCGCCGGGGGTGGGACATCGCATGAAACTCCCCTATACGCGCGCCATGGTCAACGCGGCGATCGAAGGACGCCTGGCGACCGCGCCTATGCGTGTGCATCCGGTGTTTCAAGTAATGACGCCCGAAAACTGTCCGGGCGTGCCGCCCGAGGTGCTCGACGCCGAGGGGCAGTGGAAGGACCGCGCGGAATACCGCGCGACGGCGGAGGCGCTGCGTGCGCGATTCGACGAGAATTACAAGAAGTTCGAGGCGGTGGGAGACCTGGTGGGTTAGGGCCACCGCCCTGTTCGCAGGGGCGTTCACCGCTTTCGCGCAGGACCCGGCGATCCAGTTGCGCACGGTCGTCACGGGCCCACGCAATCCGACCGATATCCAGAGCGCGCGCGACGGCAGCGGCCGCCTCTTCATTGTCCAGCAGCAGGGCCGCATTTACATCTTCCGCGACGGCGCGATCGAGCCGTATCCGTTCCTCGACATCAGCGAGCGCACGGTGGGCTCGGGCGAGCGCGGGCTGCTGGGCCTGGCCTTCCCGCCCGACTTCGCGGCGCGACAGCGCTTCTACGTCAACTACACCGACCGCGCCGGGCATACGGTGATCGCCATGTACCGAGTGGGGGCGAATCCCGACCAAGCCGACCGCGACAGCGAGACCGTTCTGCTTCAGATCCAGCAGCCCTTCAGCAATCACAACGGCGGCGCGCTGCGATTCGGTCCCGACGACATGCTGTGGATCGCCATGGGCGACGGCGGCTCGGGCGGCGACCCGCGCAACTACGCGCAGACGAGGACCGCGCTGCTCGGGAAGATGCTGCGCCTGGACGTCGAGTCGCAGCCGGGGCGCGCGCTCGTGCCGCCGGACAATCCGTTCGTGGGCGATTCGTCGTGGCGGCCGGAGATCTGGTCGCGCGGCCTGCGGAATCCGTGGCGATTCTCCTTCGACAGGCTCACGGGCGACGTGTGGATCGGCGACGTCGGACAGGACGCCTTCGAGGAAGTGAACTTCGCGCCGAGGTCGAGCCGCGGCGGCGAGAACTACGGCTGGAATCCCAAGGAAGGCAAATCGTGCTTCCTGCGGAACTGTTCCTCGGAGGGACTGGTGGACCCGGTGGCCGACTATCCGCATTCGCAGGGCTGCTCGGTGACGGGCGGCTACGTGTATCGCGGCACGCGATCGCCGGGCCTGCGCGGGACGTTCCTCTACGGCGATTTTTGCAGCGGCCGGATGTGGGGCGCGCGGCGCGAGGGCGCGTCGTGGGTGGTTCGCGTGGTGGCGACGGGCGCGGGCGCGATCTCGACGTTCGGCGAGGACGAGGACGGCGAGATTTATGTCGCCGACCACAACAGCGGACGGATCGCGCGCATCGAGGGAAGGGCTGCGCCCGAGGTGGTTGCGGCGTTGAATCCGGCGACGTTCGAGGAGGGGCTCATTCCGGGGTCGCTGGCGGATATCTACACGTACGGCGTGCGCGCCGAGGCGGGGGTCCGCGGACCGGACGGGGTGGCGGTGACCGTGAACGGGATCGCCGCGCTGGCGATCGCCACGGCGAACGTGAACGGGCAGGAGTTCGTGCGCGTGCAGGTTCCGTTCGAGGTGAGCGGCGCGAGCGGATCGATTGTGGTGACGAAGGACGGGCGCACGGGAGCGGCGGTCGCGTTTCCGCTGCGCGCGCTGCAACCGGGCGTCTTCGCGGAGCTGGGCGTGGCGCTCGCGGTGCATCACGCGACCAACACGCTGGTGACGGATGCGAGTCCGGCGTCGGCGGGCGAGATCGTGTATTTCTACGCGAACGGGCTGGGCGCGGTGGCCGATGCTCGCACGCTGCGCGAGGTGAGGGTGACGGTGGACGGCGTGGAGTGCGAGGTCTTCTACGCGGGCCTGGCGCCGGGATTCCCGGGCGTCTACCAGATCAACGTGCGGCTTCCGGCGGGCGTGGCGTCGGGACATCGCGACCTGCGGGTGACGGTCGACGGCGTGGCGAGTCCGGTGGTGAAGATCGCGGTGCGGTAGAGGCGCTACCAATCGACGGTTATCAACCGGGGAAATGCAAGAGTGTAGCGGGCGCGGTCCAGCGTGAACAGGCGGTCGGCGTGGAGCGAGGCGTGCGCGCCGATAAGAAAGTCGACTAAGAGGCGTTTCGGGGCGTCCCCGCCCGACTTTCGGCGACGCAAAGCGTATTCGGCGTACGATCGCGCGGTTTCGCGCCAGACGGCTTCGGTTAGCGCGAAGTCAACCTGGATTCCACTGGCCGCGATGAAGCCATCCACGAACTCCGGCGTCGCACCCGGATGGGCGAACAACTCAGCGAATACCGGCGCGCTGATCACCAACCCGCCCTCGCCGCGCGCCTGCCCGAGTTTTTCCGCCGCCAGGTGCGCGAGGGGCTCACGAGACCATATCGCGGAGATCACGTTCGTGTCGACCGCCGTCCTCATCGGCTGCGGTCAGTCCTCGTCGCGCATATCGCGAACCCACTCGATGATCTGCTCCCGACTGGAGAACCCGCCGAGGGCGCCGACATATGCTTCGAACGGGTTCCGATCACGAACGGGTCGCAGTACGGTCTGTCCTCCGTCGAAGACGAATTCGAGTCGGTCCCCCTCCTTGATTCCCAGCCGCCGACGCACGTCCACCGGGATCGTGACCTGCCCTTTGGTGCTTAAGGTACTGTAATGGGGCATCTTACCTCGGCTCCCTACAGTAAGGATATCACTTCCTACAGGACTCCGCTAACTTCTCCTCGCAGGAGTCGACACGGCCGAGCCGCTACATCTTCCGCCGAATGCGCTTCCTGACCGACCCTTCGACGGCGGCGGCCAGCGCCTTCTGGTACGCCTCGCGCGACTCGGCGGCGCGGCCCGCGGCTTTTTCGGCGTCGCCGATCTGTTCCCACACCAATGCGTTCGCCGGCTGCTGGCGCGCGACCTCGCGCAGATTCGCGAGCGCACCGTCGCGATTGCCGGCGGCGAGCTGCAGGCGCGCCAGCTCCAGGCGTGCGGCGGAATACTCGGGCCGGGCTTTCAGCGCGATCTCGTACTCGGCGATGGCTTCGGAGTTCTTGGCGGTCGCCGCCAGCGTCTTGGCGAGGCTGAGGCGGCTGGGCAGGTAGTCGGGATTCTTGTCTAGGATGCGGCGCCACTCGGCGATGGCGTCGGCGGGTCGGCGAAGTTTTTCGGCGTAGAGCGCGCCGAGGTTGTGGCGCGCGACGACGAGGTCCGGCGAGAGCGCGATGGCCTGCTGGTAGTTCTTCTCGGCCTCGGCGGCGCGGCCGGTCGACGCGTTGAGGTATCCAAGCGCGTTATAGGGCATACCCTCCTTGGGGTTGAGGTCGATGGCCTTGCGGAAGGCGGCCTCGGCCTCGCGGCGGCGGTTGATGCGCTGGTAGACGAGTCCGAGATTGTAAGGCAGGTAGGAATACGACGGCGCCAGGGCCATGGCCTCCTGATATCCGCGGATGGCCGAGGCATAATCGCCGGCCTGGGTGTTGGTCAAGGCCAGGTTGTGGCGCGGATAGGCCCAGTAGGGCGCACGACGGATGGCCTCCTGGAACGCCAGCGCGGCCTTGTCGTAGACGGCCTGCTCGAGATAGGCGATTCCGAGCGCGTTGTAGGAGTAGGCGCCCTCGGGGTCGAGACGGATGGAGCGTTCGAGCAGTTCCTGTCCGCGCCGGTAATCGCGCTTTCCGCCGGCGTCGGGGAACAGGGCGGCACGTCCCTCGCAGAAGGTCTCGCGGGCCTCGAGAAAGACGGAATTCGGCGAAAGCTGCCGGGCTGTGGCGAAGTACGCCGCGCCGGTGACGAAGTCGCCGCGGGTTTGGGGGATTTGCTCTCCGGCGAGATAGCGCAGCAGCACCTGCTGGCCGTTATCCTCCAGCATGATCTGGAGGCGATTGCGCTGCGCGAGATACTCCTCGCGTGGCACACGCTGCCGCTCCTGCAACTGGCGCAGGGCGCTGAGGGCGTTGCGATCGGCGGCGGCGAGAATGCGGCCCGCGCCAATGGCCTCTTCGAAGTCGATGGCCTCCTGAAACACGCTGGTGCGCACCACGGGGATGGCCGAGCGGCGGGTAAGGCTGCGCGTATCGCCGCTGGCCGTCGCGGTGAGTGTCAGGCCGCCCGAACCGCGGGTGGCGCCCGGGGGCACGGCGGCGTAGGCGAGCATGGTGATGCCCTGCTGCCGAGTGTTGGCGATGGTGCGTTTGCCCTCGAATTCGCCGCCATCCTTGGGATGCTGGCGGTCGAAGGTGGAGTCGACGACGTTGCGGTAGGTGTGGCCGATCAGCTCGTTGATGGTGACGTTCCCGTCCTGGTCGATGTCGCCCTTGCCGTTGAGGGCTTCCAGAAGGAAGAAGCTGAAAGCGCCGTGGCCGCCGCCGAACTGCGGCCCTTCCTCGGAGGTTTCGTTGGAGCGGCTGGCGCGGAAGATGAAGAGTTCGCCTTCGTTCTCGCTCTGTTCCAGCTTTTCGGAGATGGCGTTAATCTTGACGTGCTCCGCCTCGGGGATGCTGCCGATCTTGCCGGCGTGGCAGACGTCGATGAACGCCAACACTTCGCGCACGTTCGTCAGGTCCTTGCTGATGAAATCCTGGACATCGGCCATCCCGAGGCCGGTCGTGGCCAGATCCTCGGGATTGCTGTCCCAGGTGACGATATAGCCTTTGCCGCCGCGCCTGCCGCCTGCCGACACGACGGTGCCGTGCGTGGCGAAGAACAGGATCACGGTATCGTTCTTGGTCGCGCGCGCCTTGAGGAAGTTGGTCATGCTGTTGCGGATGGCCGCCGAGGTGGCCTGCTCGTTGAGCAGCACGACCAGGTTTTCGTCGGGAAGGCTGCCTCCGCGTTCGCTCCGCAGGTATCGCTCAAAGAGGCGAGCGTCCTCGTGCGCGTACCGCAGGGCGCGGATGTCGGCGCTCTGGAACGAGGAGATTCCCACCAGCAGCGCGTAAGTCTTTCCGGGCGCCGGCGGCGGCGGCGGCCCGGAGCCCTCCGCGTCGGCCTTCTTCTCGAGAACGAACAGGCGCGTACTCACCCATGTAGCGTCGGGCATCGACTCCTGAATCCGCCTGGCCTCCTCGGCGGCGTCGGCCGACAGCTTGTATTTCTCCAGAATCATCGAACGCGCGGCGCGCGCCATGGCGTCGTTGGGATTCGCGGCGAGGGCCTGGTCGACCGGGGCGAGTTCCTTCATCAGCGACGCCCGGTCGGCCTCGGGCAGGGCGTCGACGCGGGACTTGAAACCCGCGGCAACGGCACGGGCGTCGCGCGTGGAGGCGATGTGGTACTTGCTCACGTCGGGCGCCCGCGGCGCGGCCGGCAGGGAGCAGAACGCAGCCGCCTGTTTGTCGGCCAGCGCGCCGGTGCGCACACGCATCGCGGAGCCTTCGAAAGTCACCTCGCCGCCGGCGGGCAGCGTCTGAATGGACTTCTCGGGGCAGAAGGAAAACCGGATCGAGCCGGTTTCGGCGCGCAGAGTTTCGCCGGCGAACAAAAGGACGCCGCCCTTAGCCCCCAGCGGAAGCGTGCCGGGTGCACGCGCCACGACTCCTCCGGTTGCCGAGAGGATCATCCCGACCGGCTGCTCGAACTGCTCGGTCGGTTGAGGCGCCTGCGCGGCGGCCAGCATCGGAACAAGAAAGGTGAGGCGGCGAAGCATCGGATATCCCTGCATTAAGATTAGTATCAAGTATAACGATGATCGCCCCCCCAGCGAGGCCGTAGCCGCGTGGATTTCCTTCGCCGCGCCTGGCCGCTCGCCTTCGCCATCGCACACTTCTTTGCCTGGGCGTGGACCGGGCTGCTGGCCGGAATCTCGCACGACGACCTCATGAACATGCGCGGCGCGCTCGTGCGCCCGTGGCCCGACCTGGCCGGCGACGTGGCCGTGTTCTTCCGTTTCTCGCCCACCTACCGGCCCGCGGCCGCCGTCGTGTACAAGGCCTTCCACGCGGTCTTCGGTCTCGCGAGCCTCCCGCTGCGCGTCTTCTACATGACGCTGCTGGCGGTGAACATCGGACTGCTGTTCGCGTTGACCAGGCGGCTCACGGGTTCCCGTCACGCGGCGGCGCTGGCAGCACTGCTCTATTCCTACCATCACCACTTCGGGCACGAATACTACAGCACCGGATCGTGCTTCGACATTCTGTGCTTCACGTTCTATATCGGCGGGCTGCTCTACTACGTTCGATGCCGCGAGGCGGGCGACCTCGGGGCGCGACAGGCGATCTTCCTCTGCGCGCTGTTCGCACTGGCGCTCAACTCGAAGGAATCGGCGGCGACGCTACCGGCGATTCTCGCGCTGTACGAGGCATCATTCCACTGGCCGCGGCCGCTCCGATGGCGCGAAGTCGGGCGCCGCGCCGCGCCGATCGCGGCGATGGGCGCGATGGTCGTGCTGTTCGCCGCTATCCGGGTCGAAGGGCCCGAGGGTCTGGGCCGCGTCGGCGGCTACGCGGTGACGCCGTCGGCGCGGCAGTATCTCGACCACATCGCGTTCTTCCTCACGGCCTGGACGTACAATCGCGTTCCGCTGACGGCGTGGAGCGCGGCGGCGCTGGTGGCCGCGCTGATGGCGCTGGGATGGCGATCGCCCACGATGCGCTTCGCGATTCCGTTTTACCTGGTGACGGCGCTGCCCGTGGCGCTGATCGGCCGCATGGACCTGGCGCACGCCTATCTGCCGATCGCCGGCGTGATCGTGTACATCGCCGCCGGAGTGACGGCGTTGCTCGACCGCGCGATCGGGGATCGGCCGTGGCGGTTGCCCGCCACACTGGCGCTGGCGACGCTCGCGATGCTGCCGCTGCATCGCACCTATGGCCCGCAGGCGGCCAACTGGCGTATCGAGTCCGACGTCATCCACGCGGCGCTCGACCAGATTCGGCGCATGCACCCGGCGCTGCCGAGGGGGTCGAAGATCCTGATCCTCGGCGACCCGTTCGGGCCGGTCGAGAAGCTGGGGTGGTCGAGCCTGTTCCTGTTCCAGCTCGCCTATCACGACCCGACCATGCGGGTCGACCGGATCGAGCGGATTGGCAGCGAAGAAGCGGCGAAGACGAAGTACGATTTCGTCTTCGACTGGCGGGACGGAAAATGGACGGAACGGAACCCCTCGGACTACGTATTACAATAACAACAGCCATGATGTGCCATACCGTTCCATTCGTGAAGGGTGTGCTGACGGTCGCGCTGTTGTCCGTTGTGGCCGTCGGCGGGTTTATCGTTGATGCGGTGACCGACGGAGTCGTCGAAGACCGGATCGGTCGCGTGGAACAGCGGGTCGACCGCATGGCGGATCGCGTCGGCGAGCGCGCCGAGCGGTTCGGCGAGCGCGTGGCCCTGTTCGGCGAGCGTATCGGAATGCTGGGCGACCGCATCGGGCGCAACGTGGAGCGCGCGGCCAGTCGCGGCGAAGCGCGGTTTCAGCGTCTCGAGGAGCGCATCAACCAGCGGATGGAAGAGCTCGAGCGGCGCTTCGAGCGTTTCGGACGATAGGGCGGTTTTTGCCGCCGGGTTCCCCCAGACTGAAAGACCACGCCCGTGAGCCCGCACAGGCCTTAGCAGAAGGCTGCGGCGACGTCAGCCGGGGGCACGATTGCGAGAGGCGCGGCCGATGACCGGTAGGCGCACGGGTTGGGACACAACGGTTTCGGGGGCAATCGCCGGCCTCACCGTCGCTCTCGCCTATTTCAGCCTGGAACAACTCATGCTCCGGGTCCTTCCTTTTTTCCTGGGCACGATGTCGGTGATGCTTCTCCCCTGGGACATCACCGCGTTCTTCCTGATCGTCCACTGCGGCCTGGGAATCGTGCTGGGGATCGTGGGGGTGTGGCTGGTTCGCGCGGCGAGAATCGGCGGCCCGAATCCCGACGGCGCCCAGCGGCTCGCCGCGCTGATTCTAATGTTGGTCGTTGTACTGGCAGCCAACACCACGAGCGATCAGCCGTCGGCCTTCGTCGGGGCGGCGCTGGCGGGCTCGGCGGCTGTGTGTCTGGTGGTCCTGATGGCCTGGCCGGGATGCCGTTGGCTGGAGCCTTATACGGGGCACTGGACCGTGTGGGTGGCGACCACGGGCATTCTGTGGATCGTCAAGACCTGGTTCGCGACCTCCAAATGGGATCGGAAGGTCGTTCCCATGGTTATGTGTCTGGTCATCGCCGCGGCCGCGACGGCCCTGGTGCAGTGGACCTGGCGCCGTCTGGCGGGACCGGGCCCGGTCGCACGGCGCACACACCTGGCGGTTGCCGGCGGGGTGGCCCTGATTGTCGCGGCACTCGCCATCGTCCTTCAGCCGGCGCCCTTGCGAGCAGCGGTGGCGGCGCCGCCTCCGGCGGGAGTCCGCCGGCCCCCTGTCTTCCTGATCGTGCTCGACACGGTGCGCGCCGATCACCTGTCCCTATACGGCTACCAGCGCGACACGACGCCGCGGCTCCGGGAGTTCGCCGGAAGCGCGACGCTGTTCCGGAACGCCACCGCCACAGCCGATATGACGTTGCCGACCCACGCGTCGATGTTCACCGGAGTCTTCGCCTCCTCCCACGGCGCCCATTATTCGCCGAGCGCGCCCCTGGGATCTCCGCTCGACGGCAAGGCGCTCACGCTGGCGGAGATACTTCGCGCCTCCGGCTACAGGACTCTGGCGCTGGTCTCGAACTACGCCTACGTGTCCGCCAAGTTTGGCTTTGCACAGGGCTTCGAGTACTACGACGCGCGGGCCGGCACGCCTTTCCTCGGCGGATGGACGCATGCCGCGCTTCGCGAGCGGAGCCGTAAGATCGCCGCATGGCTGGCGGGCCGCGACCCGCACGTCGGCCCTTACCGCGACGCCGCCGCAATGACGGCCGAGGCGGCGCGGGCGCTCGCGGGGGAGGCCGGGTCCGGACGCCCGCTGTTCCTCTTCCTCAACCTGATGGACGCCCACCGGCCCGTGGCCCCGGCGCCGCCCTTCGATCGGATGTTCCCCGGCTGGGAGTCGCCGATATCGGTCCCGGAGTTCGACGAGCTGATCGAAAGCGTTAACGAGCGCCGGCGGACGCTGACTTCGAGAGAGAGGGAGTTCGCCGTGTCGCAGTACGATGGCGCGCTGGCGTTCCTCGACGCCCGGCTCGGCGATTTTTTCGACGATCTGCGCCGCCGCGAGCTCTTTGACGACTCGCTCATTGTCGTCACCTCGGATCACGGAGAGGCCTTCGGTGAGAAAAGCCTCATGGAGCACGCGGTTTCCGTTTACGAGAACCAGGTGCGCGTGCCGCTCGCGATCAAGTGGCCGGGGCAGAAGACCGCGGAGACCGTCGAGGAGCGCGTGAGCCAGGTCGACATTCTGCCGACCGTGCTGGCGGCGGCCGGCCTGGCGGCTCCGGGCGGCGTTTCCGGCGTCGACCTGGCGAAGGTGCACGGAACGGGACCGCGATGGATTTACAGCGAGTCGTTCGCGAGGGCGCCGGGGTCGCGCTTCCGGCGCATAGAGCGGGCCGTTTTTCGGGACAACATCAAGCTGATCGCTTCCGACAAGGGCATGCGCGAAATGTACGACCTGTCCGCCGATCCCCTCGAGGACCGGAACCTCTACCGGCCCGACCACCCGCAGGCCCGGGAGCTCACGTCGCACCTCAACGACTGGATCCGAACCGTTCCCAAGGCGCCGGCGTCACCCACCACGCTGGACGCCGAGACCCGCGAGCGCCTGCGCTCGCTGGGCTACATCCAGTAGGACGCTGCTACGCGCCCGTGAGGATCAGGTCGACGCGCCGGCTGACTTCCGCCAGGTAGTCGCGGTCGCCGCCGGAAAGCTCCACGGTGGCGTCGCCGCGGAAACCGATTTCGGCGAGCGCGTTGTAGATTTCCTTCCAGTCGATTTCGCCCTCGCGCAGGTTGACGAACTCGGCGAGGCGGTTCTTAAAGCGGAAGTCCTTGAAATGGAGTTTCACGATACGCTTGCCCAGCGTGCGGATCCAGTCCTGCGGGAAGGCCCAGATGAGAACGTTGCCGACGTCGAAGTAGGCCTTCACCCAGGGGCTCTCGAACTCGTCGACGTAGCGCGCGAATTCGAGCGGACTCAGGAGGAACTTGTTCCACACTTCCTCCACCGCGATGACCACCTTGGCCTCGGCCGCCACCGGAATCAGCTTGCGGATCTGCGCCTGCGACCGCTTCCAGGCGTCGGCGTAGCTGGTCTTCGCGTCGACCACGGCGGGCACCAGCAGCACCGTGTCGGCGCCGAACAGGCGCGCGTTGCGGATGCTGGTCCGCATGCCCTCCATGCTGCTCTCGACGACGGCAGGATCGCCCGACGAAAGCGGGTACCGCCAATGCGCCTGGTTCATGATCGAGTGGATGCGCACCTTGGCGTCGGCCGACGCCCGGGCGATCTCCTCGGCCAGCGCCGGATCGGTCACGGTGCCGATCTCGACGCCCTCGAATCCGACCTCCTTGGCGAGGTCGAACTTCGCGCGGGGCGAAAGGTCGCGCGGCATCATCGAATACAGGACGCACTTGCGGATCGGCAGGCGCGCTCCTTGAGCGGAAGCGGCCGCCGCCGCCGCGGCGATCGAGAATGTCCGTCGGGTCATTGCTTTTTCCTCTCTCCACCGCCGCCCCGGCCCGAGCCGGCCCACCGCGGATCGTCGGTGGAGCGGTAGTCCTTGGGCAGCGTGTTCCATTCAGGCCGCAGAATGCCGTTCATGTCGTAGACCACGCGGCCTTCGCGGAAGGTCAACTCGCATCCCAGCCGCTGGGTGCCCCGGAGGCGGGCGCCGGCGTGGTCGACGAAACCGAAGTTTCCTTTCTCCAGTCGGAGCACGCTGACGTCAGCGGGCGCTCCCACGGAGAGATGGCCCAACTCCTCGCGCTTGATCTCGCGCGCGGGATTCCAGGTGGAGCGCTCGATGACCGCGTCGAGCGGCATGCCGAGGGCCAGGAACTTCGACATGACGTTCAGCATGTCCTTCATACCGGAGTTCATGCTGCCGATGTGCAGATCGGTCGAGATGGAGTCGGGCCAGAAACCGGCCTTGGTCAGCGGCACGGCGACGCGCCAGAGGAAACTGCCGCCGCCGTGACCAACGTCGAAGATCACGCCGCGCTTGCGGCCGAGGATGAGGCCGGGGCTCGGGCCGCCGGAATCGTCCTGTTCGTTGCGGTTGCCCGAGTAGACGTGCGTGTAAATGTCGCCGGGACGGAGCTTCTCGGTGGTGAGAGTGAGAATCGGCCGCTCAGCGCGATTGGTTCCAAAGTCGACCATCACGGGGATGTTGGCGATCGTGCCCGCCGCCACCGCCTGCTCGACGGGCTTCCACTCCGGCCCGCCGTAGTGGGCCGTCTTCACGCCGACCACGAGGCCCTTGTACTTCAGCGCCGCCTCGCCGGTGAGCTTGCCGTCCATGTCGGCGAGATCCTGCTCCCACTTGCCGCCGCGCATGCCGTGGCCGACGATGTTGAGAAACGCCAGCACGCGCGTGCGGGAGCGATTGATGACGCGGTCGCGGAAGTCCTCGAAGTTGCGCCAGCCCGCGCCGCCGACATCGACCACCGAGGTGACGCCGACGCGGAAAGTGAAGCCGTCGGGATAGACGCTGTTGTCGCCCGCGTAAGAGCCGCGCTCGCCGGTGCCGGTGTAGACGTGCGTGTGGATATCGACCAGCCCCGGCGTCACGTAGAGGCCCGAGACGTCGGCGACTTTGTACGCGCGCGCCGGGTCGATCTTCGGCGCGACTTCGGCGATCCTGCCTTCGTGAATGGCGACGTCGCGCACGGCGTTGATCTTGTTCTTCGGGTCGATGACGTGACCGCCGCGCAGCAGCAGGTCGTATTGCGTCTGCGCGGCCGCGGCGGCGGCCAGCGCGAGCGCGAGCAGACTCATTCGAATCATGTTGGGTTCCCCCTTATCGCGAAAGGTCGACGACCGCGTAGGTTCTCAGCTCCGGCAGCGTGAACTCGGTGGCCGCGGATTCGACGACCGGGTCGGACAGCGCCGCGCCGGGAAGTCCGGCGACCGACGCCGACTGCTTCGGATATCGTCCGGCGACGCGCACGCGCACGCCATTCACGACGCGGTTCCCGTAATTCAGCAGGTGCACGCGGGCGCGCGGGCCCGACGCGGTGAGGCGACCGACGACCACGTCGCTTCCGTAGATGCGCAGAGAGCGCCGGGCGTCGCCGAGCTCGGAGCGGATCTTCGCGGCCATCTTGCCGGGATCGACGGCCTCCGCCTTCGGATACTTCGCCGAGCCGAACTCGACGTTCACGGCGAGGCGCGCCTCCGGGGCCTTCACCAGGCGAACCAGCAGATTCCGCCGCGTGAGCATATTGATGACTTCGGCCGACGCCGTCGAGCCGTCGTCGATGTAGCCGATGTCGGCCACGGCGGGGGCCTCGAAGGCCTTGAGTTCGCCGAGAAACGCCAGCATCGCGCCCAGCGGGGCGAGGCCCGCGGCGTCGGTGGCGATCATGGCGTCGGCGCCGAAAACGTAGGCTTCGGCCGCGGCCAGCGCCGCCGCCGCTCCACCCGCGTCGTAGTAGTATCGCCGCGCAGGCTCACGCAGAATCCGCCAGCCGTTGGTGACCAGCCACGGGGCGCGGCTGGCCGAGGCTTCGTTGGCGCGAAACGACGCCGCCGGAGTGGCGAGGCGCACGGCGCCCTGAGTGTCGCCCGCGCGAACGGCGATCGGCGTGGGCTTCCACTCGGCCTCACGCGACGCGGGCACGATGGCGCGCGCGATGCCCGCCTGCTTGAGTTGATCGGCGGTATCGGGCCCCTTGTCCCAGAAGAGTCCGGGGATGGCCGCCGCGAGAAAAAGGAGCTTCACAGCTCGATGTCCTTGCGATTAATGCGCGCGATGTCGTATTCGCCAAGGCCGAGCTTGGCGGCGTATTCGATGTGCCCCGGCTCGCGCACGAAGCGGTTGAACTGCGGGTCCTGACTGCGGCGCGCGATCAGGCGCTCCTTGGAGCGGTCCCAGACGGAGGGCGCGCCCTCGGCCTTGCGCTTGCCGTCGATGATGTCGATCAGAAGGCGGTCCATGGCGACCGGATCGGTGCCGAACATGAGGCGCTTCGGATAGAAGCGGAAGCGTGGATTGTCGGAGAACGGCCCCGCGTGCCAGACGCCGCGCATGCCGTCCATCACGTGGAGCACGGTCATGGATCGCACGGGCTCCACCGAGGCCAGCGTGCCGATGAACGAGAGCGTGTTGGTGACCGCGTCGCGGTGCGAGCGGTCCATGTTGGAAAAGTTGCCGTAGGCGATGTTCTTGAGGCAGCCGGTGACACCCGAGGCCTGGTGCTCCTTCATGTTGGGCACGTTGACGATCTTGGTGAACCGCTCGGAGACCAGCCGCACCAGGTTGGACCGCGTGTCCTCCTCGCCGAAGAAATCGACCTCGACATACGTCTTCGCGTCGTAGCCGAGGATCGTGCCGCGCTGCTCCTCGGCGGCGACGACGTTGACGCCCTCGGGAACGTAGCGCTCGTAGCGCACCGTCCTCATCTGGTTGATGAAGCGCTCGTAGATGTAGATCTGCTTCGCCGGTACGCCGGCGGCGATGAGCTTCTCGACTACGCCCGCCACGACCTCGGGGGCCGACATGATGTTGGGCGCGCCGGAGCAGTTCACCTTGACGCCGACGTGATCCTTCGGCGTGACGAAGCGCGCCCAGGAGTCGCGATCGTCCTTGTCGCCGGTGAGCGCGCGCATGCCGATGCCGAGCATCTCGCGCACCACCGCGGCGTCGATCCTGCCGGTGGATTCGTCGACCGAGCGCGCGGAGTGGACGCCGACGACCTGGCCGCGATACGGTCCCGGCATGCCGGGCCTCGCCGAGGGCTTGTGCGCCGAGACGACGCGGTACTTCGGTATCGGCAGCGGCGAAGTGTCGGCCACCAGCGGTGACGCAGCCGCCAGTTGGAGGAAATCGCGTCTATGCATTCGCTACGAGAATACCGCAAGCGGCGCCCAAAGTCGGGCGAGACGCCGTGAAACCAGTGTCCGAAGGCCCACTCTACCTGACGGCCGCGATCAGCCCGCCGGTCTGCCGGAGCAGCGCGTAGCGCGCCCGCTCCAGGGCGTGCTGCGATCCGAAATACGCGATCCACTTCGACTGCTCGGCGGCGCGCCCCTGCTCCACCTCGGCCAATGTCGCGCGGCCCTCCTCGTAACGGGCCAGCGCCACCGACAGGCCCTCGCGCGCGACGTCGAGATCGAGCCGCGCAAAGTCCCGCGCCGATGCCGCGCGGCGAATCTCCTGGAGCGCGTCGCGGGTGTCGGTCGAGATGCGATGCTTCAGGGCGGCGATCTCGGCGCGCAGCCGCAGCAAGTCGGTAGACGCCTGCGAGGCCATCGCGCGCGAGGCTTCACCGGCCACGATCGGCACCTCCAGCGCGACGCCGATCTGTCCGTTGTGCCGCTGGAAGCGCTGAAAGAAATCGTCGTAGTTGTTGAAGCGCGCGAACAGCCCGTACTGCGCCACGAGCGACAGGCGCGGCCATCGCGCCGCCCGGTGCGACGCGGCCTCCAGCTCCTTGGCGGCCACGGCCGACTCCAATCGGCGAATCTCGCGGCTTTCGGCAAGCGCGCCGGCAACGGCGGCGTCCTCCCCGGGCGTCTCCATCGCCACCGCTTCCCCGGCGGCGGCGCGCACGCGATCCCCGGGCGCGAAGCCCAGAACCATGGCCAGGGCGCCCTCGGCGCCGTCGAGCGCGGTCTCCAGTTCGACGGCCGCATGACGCGCGCGGGCCACCTCCAGGTCGGCGCGGCGCGCTTCGATGGGCGTCTCGCGTCCCGCCTCCACGCGCGCGCGAACGACGCCGGCGGCCTTCTCGAGACTCGACGCCTGCTGGCGCGCGAGATCGAGAGTGCGCGAGGTCCAGTATCCGCGCAGCCACAGGTCGAGCGCCGCGAAGGCGATGCGGTCGCGTTGCGCCTCGGCGGAGAGGGCCGCGCCGCGGGCGTTTTCGCGGGCCTGCGCGAGCTGGTAGCTCTGCGGCTTGTTGAACACCGAGGCCACCGCGCGGGCTTGCAGGATGGTCGGCGCCGAGCCTTCGACGCTCATCGGAAAGCCGCTGGTGTAGGCGGCGCCGCTGCCCGCGAAGACTTTCGGGAGAAACGGGTCGCGCGCAACGCGCACCTGCTCGCGCGCCTTCTGCTCGTCGAGCCGCGCGATCACCAGATCGGGATTCTGCTTCAGTGCGGTGTCGACGGTCTGCCCGCGGGTGAGGGTGTGCGTCTCGGCGGCGAGCGCGGAAACAGCGAGGGAAATGAGTATGGTTCTCATGATGCCGTTGAACTACTCGTACCGCAGCGCCTCGGTGGGATTCAAGCGCGCCGCGCGATTGGCCGGCAGAAGTCCGAAGACCAGCCCCACCAGAAACGACACCGCGAACGCCACCCCGACCGAAAGCGGCGAGACCGGAATGTCGACGCCCTGGACGAAAAGGCGCACGGCGATGGGGCCGGCCAGCCCCGCGACGACTCCGATCATTCCGCCGCCGACGCTGATCAGCACGGCTTCGAGCAGGAACTGCTGGAGCACGGCGCGCCGCGAGGCGCCGATCGCCATTCGCACGCCGATCTCGCGGGTCCGCTCGGTAACGGTGACCAGCATGATGTTCATGATGCCGATTCCGCTGATAACCAGCGCGATGGCCGCCACCAGCACCAGCACGATCGTCAGAATCAGCGCGATGTTGCGCGCGGCGTCGAGGATCGCCTTGAGATTCTCCACCTGGTAGCGCGCGCCGGGTCGGTGACGGCTCTCGAGAATGGTGCGCACCTGCGCGGTGAGCGGCTCGACGTCCTCAGGCGTGCGCGCCTGCACGTACATCGGGTCGATGCGCTCCACCGGCGTGAAATAGCGGATCACCGTGATCGGAATCACGATGGTTTCCTTGGCAAGCTCCGAGAGGCCGTAACTTTCGGTTTTCTCCCGGAACGTTCCGATGACCGTGAATTGCAGTCCGTGGACCTTGATGACGCGGCCGATGGCCGCCTGCTGCCCGCCGAACAGCCGCTGCGCGAGGCGCTCGGTGAGCATGGCGACCTTCAGACGCAGTTCGACCTCGCTCGGCTCCAGCGGCCGCCCGGCGACGGTGACGAGATTGCGCACGGCGGCGTACTGCTCGTCGGTGCCGATGACGGCGACGTCCTCCTCGCGGCCCTCGACGAGAATGCGGTCGAAGTTGTTCATGACGCCGGTGGCGGCGCGGATTCGCGGGCCGAGCTGCGCGCGCACGGCCTCGACGTCGGACCACTGAATGAGGTCGGCGTCGACCACGGTGGAGGATTGCCCGCCGGCGGCGTAGTAGGCGTAGATCATGTTCGACCCGATGCCTCGGATCTGCTCCAGGATGTACTCGCGGCTGGTGAGCGAGATGGTGACGACCAGGATGACCGAGGCGTTGCCGATCACCAGGCCGAGCGCAGTGAGCAGCGTGCGCACGCGGTTGGCGCGCAGAGCCTGGACGCTGAATCGCAGGGCTTCGAGAAAATTGAGGTGCGGGCCCACGCGACGTTATCCGCCGGAGGCTTCGCGGAGCAGGCGCGCGGCCTCCTCGCGCGGCGGATGGTCGGGTGAAAGAGGCAGCGTCAGGTAGCGCTCCAGCAGTTTGCGCGCGACGGCGAGATTGCGCTTGGCCTCGACGTAGACGGCGGCGCGTCCGAACAACAGCTCGGGGCTATCGGGCGACGACTGCGCGGCGCGCTCGAACAGCGCCTCGCTTTCGTCAATGCGGCCGCGGCGCGCGAGGAAACTCGCCAGGTCGACCGTGCGGCCGGGGTCGGCGGGCGACAACTCGGCGGCGCGGCGGTAGTGCTGCTCGGCCTTCTCGTGCTGTTTGCGCTTCTCGGCGACGCGGGCGAGCAGGAACTGGTGCTCGGGCGGATCGAGCGGCTCGAGGCGGGCGGCCAGGCGTTCGGCCTTGTCGGCGCCGCCGCCCATGATGCCGGGGGCTTCGAGGTAGAAGAGGAACAGGTCGTGAATCGCGCGCTGGTTCTTGGGGTCGAGCTCGACGGCCTTTTCGAAGGCCTGGCGGCAGCGCGAGGCGTAGCGCGGGGCGACGATAATGTTGGCCTTTTCGGCGCGGCGTCCCCAGGCCTGGCCGAGCCAGAGGTGAAACTGCGACGAATTGGGAGTGCGATGGACAGCCTTTTCCAGATGGTCGATGGATTTCTTGAAATCGCCGAGCATCATGTAGTTGAGACCGATGAGCGCGTCGACATCGGGCGTCCTGTCCTTCGACGGCGCGGATTCGAGGAGCTTGAGGGAGGCGCGATAGTCGGTGCGGTCGTACAGCTCGCGCGCCTTGTCGAGGTCGACCGCGATCGCGGCGAGGCAGAACAACGGCAATAGCAGCAGCCGAAACATAGAATCTACCTGATTATAGACGCGCGAAACGGGCGATCGGATTCAGCGGGCTATGCGCCGCTCTTCCACATTCCCACCAAGGCGTTGACGACGATCGCGCCCAGGCCGATGGGGATCATCCACTTCCAGCCGATGTTCATCAACTGGTCGTAGCGGAATCGCGGGAAGGTGCCGCGGAACCAGATCATGATGTAGACGAAAATCGCAACCTTGAAGCAGAACCAGAACAACGGGGCGACGTGCGTGTGGACGAACGGAATCAGGAACGCCGCACCCACGCCGACCAGCAACAGGCCCACGACGCGCAGTCCGATGGCCTGGGGCACGCTCCTTAGCCGCGGCGCGAGCCGGAAGCAGAGCAGTCCGGACACGGCGAACAGCGCCAGCGGGAAGCCGGCGTTGAGCGGGAGGTCGAGCCAGCCGACGCCCGGGAACGGCCGCAGCCAGCCGCCCCAGAACAGCGTCACGGCCACAGAGGCGACCACCCAGATGTTCGCGTACTCGGCCAGGAAGTAGAGCGCCCAGCGGAAGCCGCTGTACTCGGTGTGGAATCCGGCGACCAGCTCGGACTCGGCCTCGGGCAGATCGAACGGGGCGCGATTCGTTTCCGCGGTCGCCGAGATCAGGTAGACCATGAAGGGCACGATCATCAGGCCATAGTTCTCGAAGACCAGCCACAGTCCGCGCTCCTGCTGCGTCTTGACGATCTGCACCATGCTGAGCGTGCCCGCCATCATGACGCCGCTGAGCAGAGCCAAGGCGAGCGCGACCTCGTAGCTGACCAACTGCGCCGCGCTGCGCAGCGCGCCCAGCAGGGAATAGTGGCTGTTCGACGCCCAGCCGCCGAGCACGATGCCGAGAATTCCGACGGCGCTCATCGCCGAAACCACCAGAATGCCGACGTTCACGTCGGTGATGAAGATGCTCGGACTGAACGGAATCACCGCGAAGGCGGTCAGCGCGGTCAGCGTGGAGATAACCGGCGCGATCCAGAAGATGGACTTGTCGGAATCCGTCGGGACGATGTCTTCCTTGAGCAGCAGCTTGAGAGCGTCGGCGATCGGCTGAAGCAACCCGTGCGGACCGACGCGCATAGGTCCGAGGCGCACCTGCATGTCGGCCAGCACCTTGCGTTCGACGAGCACGATGTAGCCGGCCAGCAGCGGGAACACCGCCACGATCACGACCATGATCAGGATCGAGGGCAGCAGCGGATTCTGGAGCAGCTCGTTCATCTGGTCACCGGATCAGGGAAGTCTGCGCCATGCGGAGGAACGGCTCCGGATACACGCCGATGGCGAGCGTCAGCGCGCCGGTTACGCCCATCGCCACGCGCATGCCGAAGCTCGACGAGAGCGGCGCCGCGGCCTCCGGCGCGTCGCCCAGGAACATGCTGCGGACCAGCCGGAAGTAGTAGTAAATCGCCACGGCGACGTAGGCGACGGCGACGATCGCCAGCAGATAGTGGCCGGTCTGGATGAGCGACAGGAAGATGTAGTACTTGCCGATGAAGCCCGCGGTCGGCGGAATGCCGGCGAGCGACAGCAGGAAGATCAGCATCATCACCGCGTAGCCGGGGCTGCGATGCATCAGTCCCGAGAGGTCCTCGACGTCTTCGCCGATGATGTTCTGCCGCCGGAGGGCGACGATGACCAGGAACGCCCCCAGGTTCATGAACGTGTAGACCAGCACGTAGACGGCGACGCCCTGAATGCCGGTGTCGTTGCCGGCGATCAGGCCGAGCAGCATGTAGCCGGCATGCGAGATGGAGCTGTAGGCCAGCATGCGTTTGACGTTCGATTGCGTAATCGCCGCGAAGTTGCCGACGGTCATCGTCAGGATGGCGATGCCGATCAGCAGCGGCTCGCCGGCGGCGCGGCTGGCGGCGAGCGGTCCCATGAAGATGCGCAGCAGCAGCGCGAAGGAGGCGGCTTTCGACGCGGTCGAGAGGTAGGCGGTGACGGTGGTCGGCGCGCCTTCGTAGACGTCGGGCGTCCACATGTGGAAGGGCACGGCGGAAATCTTGAAGAACAGGCCGACGGCGGTAGTGCCGAGCGCGAGGAACACGAGCGGGTCCCAGGCGTCGCGCGCGGCGAAGGCGCCTGCGATCTCGCGCAGCTTGGTGGACCCCGCGATGCCGTACATGATCGAGAATCCGTAGGCGAGGAAGCCGCTGGAGAACGCCCCCAGCAGCAGGTATTTCAGCGCCGCCTCGTTCGATCGCTTGTCGGAGCGCAGGAACCCTACCATCACGTAGAAGCAGAGCGCCATCAATTCGAGTCCGACGAAAATGGTCACCAGGTCGGTTCCGGCGGCGAGGAAAAACATGCCGCAGTTGGCCAGCAGGATGAGGCCGTAGTATTCGCCGTGGTGCTCGCCTTCGATGTCGAGGTACTTATACGAGATCAGCGAGACGATCAGCGACGCGGCGAGGAAGACCCAGTTGAAGAACAGCGCGAAGCCGTCGATGGTCAACGATCCTTGGAAGGCGGTCAGTTCCTGGTAACCGTTCGTGGTCAGGTGGTTGTGTTGCTTCCAGAGCGCGGCGCCGGTGAAGGCGACAGCGATGACCACGAAGATGATCAGGTATTTCTTCAGCTTCGATTCCGGGAATACCAGGAAATCGAGGATCAGGATGGCGCAGCCGAACAGCGCCAGCAGCAGGGCCGGGAGCAGGACGAAGTGGTCGGTGCTGGTGTAGTACTGCGTCATGGCCGGCCTCCGGCGACGGCTCCCTCGCGGTCGCGGCTCGGTTGCGATGCGGGCGGCGCGCCCGCCACCGTCTTGAAATAGTCGGGCCGGACGCGCTCGACCAGCTGCGCCACGGGTTTCTCCAGAATCTCGAAGTACGGCTTCGGATATACGCCGATCCACACCGCCCAGGCGATCAGCGGCGCGAAGACCAGCCATTCGCGCAGACTGAGGTCGGGCAGACGGAGATTCTTCGACGTGGTGATCTGGCCGAGCATCGTGCGCTGGTAGAGCCACAGCAGGTAGGCCGCGCCGAGCACCACGCCGGTCACCGCGAAGGCCGCCCAGGCGCGATTCGCCTCGAAGGCGCCCTGCAGAATCGTGAACTCGCCGACAAAGCCGTTGAGCAGCGGCATCCCCGCCGAGCTCAGCATCGCGAAGGCGAACACCTTCGCGAATCCCGGCATCACGTGCGCGAGTCCGCCATATTCCTTGATCTCGCGCGTGTGCCGGCGCTCATACGCCACGCCGACGACCAGGAAGAGCATTCCCGTCGAGATGCCGTGGTTGATTTGCTGGATCACGCTGCCGGCGATGCCGTTGGGGTTCAGCGAGAAGATTCCGAGCGTGCAGAATCCGAGGTGACTCACTGAACTGTAGGCGACCAGCTTCTTCCAGTCCTGCTGCATCAGGCTGACGAGCGCGCCATAAATGATGCCGACGATCGAGAGCACGGCAACCACCTGGATGATCCACGGGTCGATCGAGGCCTTCGGAACCAGCGGCAGCGAGAAGCGGATGAATCCGTAGGTGCCCATCTTCAGGAGCACGGCCGCCAGAATTACCGAACCCGCCGTGGGCGCCTCGACGTGGGCGTCGGGCAGCCAGGTGTGGAACGGGAACATCGGAGCCTTGATCGCAAAGCCGATGAAGAAGGCCCAGAACACCCAGCGTTCGAGGCCGAGCGTCATGTTGAGCTTCATCAGGTCGGCGATGTCGAAGGTGTAGACGCCGAACTGCGCCTTGTACTGGAAGTAGAGCGTCAGAATGCCGAGCAGCATCAGGACGCTGCCGGCCAGCGTGTACATGAAGAACTTGATGGCCGCGTACAGCTTCCGCGGGCCGCCCCAGACGCCGATGATGAAATACATCGGCACCAGCACCACCTCCCAGAACACGTAGAACAGCAGGAAGTCCAGCGAGACGAAGACGCCGATCATGCCGGTCTGGAGCAGCAGCATCATGGCGTAGAACTGCTTCACGCGATCCTCGATCGCGTTCCATGCCGAGAGCGTCGCCACCACGCCGGTGAGCGCCGTCAGCATCACCAGCAGCAGGCTGATGCCGTCGATGCCGATGTGATACTTCGCGCCGAGCGCCGGAATCCAGTCGACCTTCTCGACGAACTGGAAGCCGCCGTTGGCGGAGTTAAACCGCGAGAGGAGCTGCGTCGATACGGCGAAGCCGGCGAGCATCACCAGGTTGGCCCACACCTTGATGGCGGTGCGGTTCGACGACGGGATGAACAGCAGCGCCACCATCCCGGCGAGCGGGAGGAACAGGACCAGGCTGAGCAGGTTCTCCATCATCTCACCGCATCAGGTAATAGCCGAACACAATCGCGACGCCCATCACGAACATCAGCGCGTAGGCCTGGACGTAGCCGCTCTGCACGATCCGCACGGGATACGAGAGGATGCGCACCAGGAACGACGTGAAGCGCACGAAGCCGTCGATGATCCACACGTCCCACCAGATCGAGACGCGGGACGAGAATCGCGTCAGCCAGCCCGCGCCGTTGACGCCGCCGTCCACCACGCGGCTGTCGAACTTCGCCAGCGCCGATCCGCCGCCCTTCGAGAGACCGTTGATAAACAGGAAGTCGTAAATCTCGTCGACGTACCACTTGTTGTAGAGCATTCGATGCAGCGCCGTGTCGGCGGGTGCAGTGTAACGCTCGGCGAACTTTTTCCGAGCGAGCAGGATACCGGCAATCGCAATGGCGACCGAGAGTCCCATGAGGAGCCACTCGATCGACGTATCGTGATGGGCTTCGCCATGCGCGGCCGCGGCGGCGTGTCCCGGCGCGGCGAACACCGGCTCCAGCCAATGCTCGAATGTGCGGAAGCCCTCGCCGAAGAAGCTCCACAGCTTGGGAACGCCGATCCAACCGCCGAGCACCGAGCCGGCGGCCAGGACCATCAGCGGCACCGTCATCGACGCGGGCGATTCGTGCAAGTGCGCCTTGGCCTCCTCGGAGACGCGCGAATCGCCATAGAAGGTCATGTACATCATGCGCCACATGTAGAACGCGGTCATGAAGGCGGTCACGATGCCGACCGTGTATACGATCTTCGAGCCGTGCGGCGCGCTGTAGACCTGCCAGAGAATCTCGTCTTTCGAGAAGAAGCCGGCGAGTCCCGGAATCCCGGCGATCGCCACCGAGCCGATGAACATGGTGCGGAATGTCGTCGGGATCTTGTCGCGCAAAGCGCCCATGCGCCGCATGTCCTGTTCGCCGGACATGGCATGAATCACGGAGCCCGATCCGAGGAACAGCAGCGCCTTGAAGAAGGCGTGCGTATAGAGATGAAACACCGCGACCCAGTAGGCGCCCGCGCCGGCGGCCATGAACATGAAGCCGAGCTGCGAGACGGTGGAGTACGCCAGCACGCGCTTGATGTCGTTCTGCACAAGCGCGATCGACGCCGCCAGAATCGCCGTGAAAGCGCCGACGAACATGACGATCTCGGAGGTATGCGGCGTCAACTGGAACAGCGCCGCCGAGCGCGCCACCATATAGACGCCCGCGGTCACCATGGTCGCGGCGTGGATCAGCGCGGAGACCGGGGTGGGGCCTTCCATGGCGTCGGGCAGCCAGACGTAGAGCGGGATCTGCGCGCTCTTGCCGGTCGCGCCGATGAACAGCAGCAGCGCCAAGGCGCTGAGTACGCCGAAGCCGGCGGCCTCGGCGGTGAAGCGGCCGGAGTGCAGCGCCGCGTTGACGTCGAGGAATCGCACCGAGCCCAGCACGGCGAACATCAGCAACATGCCGAGGATGAAGCCCGCGTCGCCGATGCGGTTCACGATGAAGGCTTTCTTTCCGGCGTCGCCGGCCGACTTCTTATGGAAGTAGAAGCCAATCAGCAGGTAGCTGCACAGTCCCACGCCTTCCCAGCCGACGAACAGCAGCGCGTAATTGTTCGCCAGCACCAGCATCAGCATGAAGAACACGAACAGGTTCAGGTAGCCGAAGAAGCGGTAGTAGCCGCCGTCGTGCGCCATGTAGCCGGTGGAGTAGACGTGAATGAGAAACCCGATGCCGGTGACGACGAGAATCATGACCGAGCTGAGCGGGTCGAGGAGGAATCCCCAGTCGGCGGTAAAGACCGCGGCGCGCCCGTCCTGCATGTGGAAGGGGAGGCCGGCGACCCAGGTGAATTGAACGAGCTGGTGAGTCTTCTCGGACTTCGCGGCCAGTTGGATCACCGCGCCGAGCGAAAAGATAAACGACAGCAGCACCATGCCGGGGCACAGGAGCTTGACGAGCCATCGAGTGGGGGCCTCGTGATGATGCCCGTGCGAATCGTGGCCGTGATCGTGTCCACCGGAATGGCCGTGCCCCCCGGCGGCGTGATCGCCGCCGTGAGCATGATGATCGTCGGCCTCCTCGCGCATGTCCGGCGCCTTCATCACCGCCGACGGCGCCTGCGGGTCCAGCCTCTTGCCGATCAGCAGCATCACCGCCGCGCCGAACAGCGGGAACAGCGGGATCAACCAGATGGAATCGAGGAAGTTCATGCTCACCACTTCAGCAGGTCGATCTCGTCGGCCTGCACGGTCTCCTTGTTGCGGAACAGCGCGATGAGGATGCCCAGTCCCACCGCGGCCTCGGCCACGGCGACGGTGATGATGAAGATCGCGAACACCTGCCCGTGAGTTTCATTGAGATGCCGCGAGAAGGCGATCAGGTTGATGTTCACGGCGTTCAGGATCAGCTCGATGGACATCAGCACGATGACGATGTTGCGGCGCGCCAGCACGCCCAGCGTGCCGATCAACAGCAGCGCCGCGCTCAGCACCAGGTAGTGGACGGTCGTGATGGGGTAGAGCATCAGACCTTCCTTTTCGCCATGATGACCGAGCCGACGATCGCCACCAGCAGCAGGATCGAAGCCAACTCGAACGGCAGCAAGTAGGCGGTGAAGAGCACGTCGGCAACCTGCTCGGTGTTGCCTTCGGCCGATGCGGCCGCCGAAGCAGGCGCCGGAAGCTGGAACTTCGCCGCGCCCGCCTTGAGGAAGTAGATCACCTCGGCGCCGACCAGCGCCAGCGCCGCGAGCGCGATCCACCACTGCTTGTTGAACTGGCGCTGTTTGGCGGCTTCGTCGAGGTTCACCAGCATGATGACGAACAGGAACAGCACCATGATGCCGCCGATGTAGAGGACGATCTGCACGGCGAACAGGAACTCGGCTCGCTGAAGAAGAAATAATCCCGCGACGCCGAGAAGGGAAACGATCAGGCTGATCGCGCTATGGACGGCGCTTCGGCGCGTGATGGTGGCCACCGCTCCGCCGAGCGTCAACAGCGCGAACACGTAGAAGAAGATGGCGTCCGTCATTCGGGCGTCAGTAGCGGTACTGTTTCGGCTTGGGCCCTTCCTCGAGCATCTGCCGGTCCCAGATCAGGCCCTCGCGCGTGTAGGTGGCCAGCTCGAAATCCTGCGTCAGCTCCAGCGCGTCCACCGGGCAGGCGTCTTCGCACAACCCGCAGAACATGCAGCGCGAGGTGTCGTAAGTAAAGGTGGTCAGTTCCTTGCGCCGCGTCTCGGCGTTGCGCTCGCTGGTGACGACGATCAGGTTCTCCGGGCAGGCCACCGAGCACAGGTCGCAGGCGATGCACAGCGTCTGGCCGTTATCGGGGTTGATGTTCAGCCGCGGCGCACCACGATAGCGCTCGGCGACCTTGGGCCGCTCGGCCGGATACTGCTCCGTGTAGATGTACTTGGGGTGCTGGTTGCGGAAGGTGACCCACAGTCCCTCGATCAGGTCTACCAGAAAGATCGTCCGCACCAGCGACTTCAACTTCGTCACCGATCCACCTCCCCGAGAACGATATCTATGGTACCGATAATCGCCACCACGTCGGCGATCAGGGCGCCGCGGCACATCTTGTCGAGCGCCTGAAGGTTGATCAGCGAGGGCGGGCGCACGCGCAGGCGGTAGGGCTGCGTCGAGCCGTCGCTCACAATGTAGTAGCCGAGCTCACCCTTGGGCGCTTCGATCGACACATACGCCTCGCCGGGCGCCGGCTTGATGACCTTGGGTACCTTCGCCATGATCGGTCCCGAGGGAATGTCGTTGACCGCCTGCATGACGATCCTCACCGACTGGCGCATCTCGGCCATGCGCACCAGGTAGCGGTCGAAGGTGTCGGCGTTGTGGCAGATGGGCACCTCGAAGTCGTACTTCTCGTAGCCGCAATAGGGCATGGCCTTGCGGATGTCCCATTGCACGCCGGCGGCGCGCAGCACCGGGCCGGTAACGCCGTACTGCTTGCACTCGTCGGCGGTGAGGATGCCGACGCCGGTGAGCCGCTGCACCCAGATCCGATTGCCGCTGAGGAGTTCCTCGTACTCGGCGATCTTGGGGAGCACGAAGGCGCAGAAGTCCTTCACGTCCTTTTCGAAGCCGTCGTAGAGCTCGTACAGCATGCCGCCGATGCGGAACGAATGGGTCGTCAGGCGCGCGCCGCAGAATTTCTCGAAGATCTTGAGGATCTCCTCGCGCTCGCGCAGCGTGTAGAACAGCGGAGTGATGGCGCCGATATCGAGCGCGTGCGTGCCGAGCCAGAACAGGTGGCTGGCGATGCGGTTCAGCTCCGTGAGGATCACGCGCGCCACCTGCGCGCGCGGCGGAGCCTCGATAGCCATCAGCTTCTCGACCGCGAGACAATAGCCGAGCCCGTTCGAGACCGCCGCGATGTAATCCATGCGGTCGACATAGGGCGCGAACATCTGGTAGGTGCGGTTCTCGCCGATCTTCTCGACGCCGCGATGCAGGTAACCGATGACGCACTCGGTCCCGTTGCAGCGCTCGCCGTCGAGCTTGAGGATGACGCGCAGCACGCCGTGGGTGGAGGGGTGCTGCGG
>CAZEVY010000079.1:0-26275 GCA_964515555.1 uncultured Solibacteraceae bacterium
CGGCGGCAGCAACGCGATCGGCATCTTCCACGCGTTCCTCGGCGACGACGCGGAGAAGCTGATCGGCGTGGAGGCGGGAGGCCGCGGGACGGCGCTCGGAGAGCATGCCGCGCGATTCTCCGGCGGATCGCCGGGCGTGCTCCATGGCGCGCACAGCTATCTGCTCCAGGACGCCGACGGACAGGTCGCGCTGACGCACTCGGTTTCGGCGGGCCTCGATTACGCGCTGGTCGGCCCCGAGCACGCGCTGTTGCACGATCGCGGGCGCGCCGAGTACGTTAATGCGAGCGACGCCGACGCGATCGCGGCGGCACAGACGCTCTCGCGGCTGGAGGGCATCATTCCGGCGCTGGAATCGGCTCACGCGGTCGCCGAGGCCGTGCGGCGGGCGCCGGGTGCGCGGGGCCGGGTGTTCATCGTGAATCTTTCCGGCCGCGGCGACAAGGATATCGACATTTACCGCGCGAATTTCCCGGAATTGGACGAGGATCGTGCCGACACGCATCGCCCGCCTGTTTGAAGGACTTCGCGCCTCGCGCTCCCCTGCGCTCATCGGCTATCTCACGGCAGGCGACCCGGCGCCCGATCGCACGGCGTCGCTGGTGGAGGCGCTGGAGCGCGGCGGCTGCGACCTGATCGAGCTGGGCGTGCCGTTCTCCGACCCGATCGCCGACGGCCCGGTGATCCAGAGGGCGAGCGAGCGCGCCCTTCGCGCGGGCACGACGCTCCGGGGCGTCCTCGAGATCGCCCGCGACATCCGGCGGCGGTCGGACATTCCGCTGGTGCTGTTCACCTACCTCAATCCGCTACTGCGCGGCGGACTCGAGACGACAGTGCGCGAGGCGGCCGCCGCCGGCATCGACGGCTGCCTGCTGACGGATCTGAGCGTCGAGGAGGCCGAGACGTACGTCGCCTCGATGCGTGCCGCGGGACTCGATACGATATTCCTTGCCGCGCCGACGAGCCCGCGGCGGCGTCTGGAGCTGGTGGCGCGCTATTCGACCGGGTTTGTGTACCTGGTGTCGCGCACCGGCGTGACGGGGGCGCGCGAGACGTTGTCCGCCTCGGTCGGGCCGCTGGTGGCCTCGCTCCGCGAGACGACGTCACTTCCGCTGGCGGTGGGGTTCGGGATTTCGAAGCCGGAACAGGCGGCGGAGACGGCGCGGATCGCCGAGGGAGTCGTGGTGGGCAGCGCGTTCATGCGCATCGTCGAGCAGGCGGGCGGGAGCGCCGCGCTCGAAATGCAGTTGGAGTCGGCGGCGCGCGAGTTGAAGGCCGCCATGAGGAGCGCACGATGACCAGGGAAGAGGCCGAGGCGGCGCTGGCGCGGTCGCGCGATGAAATCGATGAACTCGATCGGGGGATTCTCGATCTCATCAACCGGCGCACGCGCGTGGTCGAGGAGATCGGGCGCGTGAAGAAGGCGGCGGGCCTGCCGATCTACGAACCCCGGCGCGAGGACCAGGTGTTCCGCAATGTGACCGAGAACAATCGCGGGCCGATCTCCGACGACGCGTTGAAGAGAATCTACGAGCGCATTCTGGACGAAATGCGGACATTACAGAAGATGCGCAACGAGCAGCCGCCGGCGGCGGGAGGAAGCGATCCATGTTAGTGGTCATGGACCAGGGTGCGACCGAGCAGCAAATCCAGACGGTAATCGACCGCATGGTGTCGCTCGAGTTCACGGTGCACCGCTCGACGGGCGTCGTACACACGGTGCTCGGCGGCGTCGGACCGCGCGAGGATGTCGACCCGGCCGACATCGAGGTCATGGACGGCGTCAAGGAATGCCGCCGCATCATGTCGCCCTACCAGCTCGCGAACCGTCATTTCCGGCCGGCGGGCACCATCGTGCGCGTGGGCGACGTGGAGGTCGGCCGTGACCGCGTGGTGGTGATGGCGGGGCCGTGCAGCGTCGAGAGCCGCGACCAGATCGAGCGCAGCGCGGAGCTGGTGGCACGAAGCGGCGCGCGGGTGCTTCGCGGCGGCGCCTTTAAGCCGCGGTCGTCGCCCTACAGTTTCCAGGGGCACGGCGAGGAGGGATTGAAGCTGTTGCGCGAGGCCGCGGATCGCCACGGTCTGCTGGTGGTCAGCGAAGTGATGGACGCTTCGCAGATGCCGCTGGTGGCGGCCTACTCGGACATTCTCCAGATCGGCGCGCGCAACATGCAGAATTTCAACCTGCTGCGCGAGGCCGGCAAGCAGCGCAAGGCGGTGCTGCTCAAGCGCGGCATCGCGGCGACCATCGAGGAGCTGCTGCTCTCGGCCGAGTACATTCTGGCGGGCGGCAACTACGACGTCATTCTCTGCGAGCGCGGCATCCGCACCTTCGAGAGCTACACGCGCAACACCATGGACATCTCGGCGATTCCGGTGGTGCAGAAGTTGTCGCACCTGCCGATCGTCGGCGATCCCTCGCATGGCACCGGCCGGCGCGACAAGGTGACGCCGATGGCGCGGGCGGCGGTCGCCGCCGGGGCGCACGGCCTGCTCGTCGAGGTGCATCCCGATCCCGACCGCGCCTTGAGCGACGGCGCACAGTCGCTGCGGCCCGAACAGTTCGAGGAGCTGATGCGGCAGCTTCGAATGATTGCGCAAGCGGTAGGGCGCACGATCTAGGGGCGCGATGGAACGGGTCGCGATTGTCGGGGTCGGGCTGATCGGCGGCTCGTTCGCGCTGGCGTTGCGGCAGGCCGGCTTCACGGGACGGATCGTGGGCGTCAGCTCGGCGGAGACCGCGCGGGCGGCGCTCGACCGCGGGGTGATCGACGAGGCGTCCGATCTCGAAGCGGCGGTCGCGCGCGCGGACCTGGTCTACCTTTCGCATTCGATCGGCCGCATACTCG
Source organism: uncultured Solibacteraceae bacterium (assembly GCA_964515555.1). Taxonomy (GTDB): domain Bacteria; phylum Acidobacteriota; class Terriglobia; order Bryobacterales; family Bryobacteraceae; genus CAZEVY01. Next base: position 2,850 of record CAZEVY010000079.1, read on the forward strand.
ACCTGATTCCCGCCGTCGACGCCATGGTCCGCGAGGGTGCGCTCATCACCGATGCCGGCAGCACCAAGGGGCGAATCGCAAAGCTCGCACTGGAGACCGTACGCCGCGGCGTCTTTCTCGGCGGCCACCCGATGGCGGGCAAGGAGTCCCGCGGCGTGGCCTCTGCCGAGGCAGGGCTGTTTCGAGGACACACCTACTTCCTGACCCCGGCGCGCGCGGACGACCTCGACCTGCCGCCGGTTCGCACTTTCGTCGAGTGGCTGGGGCGCATCGGAGCGGTTCCGTGTCCGATCGCCGCCGGCGAACACGATACGGTGGTCGCGATGACGTCGCATCTGCCGCAGTTGTTGTCGACCGCGCTGGCGGCGACGCTGGCCGCGCGGCTCGACGCGGCGACGGCGCAGACCGCCGCCGGGCCGGCCCTGATCGATTCGACCCGCCTGGCGCTCAGCTCTTACGACGTCTGGCGCGACATTCTGGCGACGAACCGCGAGGCGGTGGACGCGGCGCTGGCGGCCTGCATCGCGAGCCTCGCGTCGTTTCGCGAGCGGCTGACGTCGCTCGACCGGGAGTTCGACACCGCGTCGGCGTTCGCGGGAGCGCTTCGCCGGAGACGCGAGCCCTAGGGATCATCGTTGCGGCCACCAGTGGCGCCTCCTGCAACGGCTCGACTGACGGGCGACCCGGTTCAGCGCACTTCGATCCGAGTCGCCGCGCCAACCGTGGCGCCGGCGCCGGTCGCGGTGAGTTTGTACTCCGTCGAGCGCGCCGGCCGCACCTCGACGCAACGCGAGATCGACGGTCCGATCCCTTCGACGGCGGGCTCCGCGACGACGGTGGCGGCATTGAGCACGCCGTAACAGAGAAGCGCGCGGCCGCCGGGCGGAATCGCCGCGGGGCTCGCGTAGAAGTGGAGAATCTTCAGCTCAGAGCCGCTCAGGGCGGCCGGTAGCGGGGCGAACTTCCGTGTGGCCCGCGACTCCGCCTGCCGAGCGTACCACCAGCGGCTGCCGAAGACCCAACCCAGGTAGCAGGCAACCGCCACGCCGGTGAGCGCCGTCAGGCGGCGATGAAACTTCACCGGGCCGCCTTTCGCAGCTCGATCCATGCCGGGAAGATTCCGGGGTTCTCGAGCCACACCGTCATCCACTCGATCATCTCGTGTTTCTCGGGATGCCGCCGCGACGCCAGACGGGCGTGGTCGCGCGATTCGATGACAAGCCGGCGGCATCGCGTCGCGCGCGCGCGGTCGCCCGCCGCTCGTGCCTCCGAGTACTCGCGCTCCAGCGCCAGCAGCGTGCGCTCCAGACTCGGGAGGTCGTCCTGACGCACTCCTTCGACCAGCGGCGACAAGGAAACGCCGCTATCGCGAAGGAGCTTTCTCAAGTAGGAAATCGAGACGGGCGCGAGGCGCTGCGCGAGTTCGTCGCGCGCGGCCTCATCGACCGGTCCCGGCGGGAGCACGGCGAGGAGATCGGCCAGAAGACGTTTTTTTGTTGCCACCGCGATACTCCGCCACGGCCCGCTCGTGCGCCGCCAGGGTCGCCGAGAAGCGGTGTTCGCCGGACGCTCCGGGCCGGGCGACAAAATACAGGTACTTTGTTTCGGCGGGCCGCAGCGCCGCCTGCAGCGACGCCCGACCGGGATTGGCGATCGGCCCCGGCGGCAGACCCGCGTGACGGTAGGTATTGTAGCGATTCCGGCTCGCCAGGTCCGACTTGTAGATCGCGCCGCGGTAGCGTCCCTCGAGCAAGGCCGCGTAGATCGCCGTCGGATCGCAGGCCAGCACAATGCCATCGCGCAGGCGATTTCGAAAGACCGACGCCACCAGCGGGCGCTCGTGTGCGACTCCGGTTTCCTTTTCGACGAGCGACGCCAGGGTGACCGTTTCGTGGACCGCGCCGGCAGCGCCGAGCCCGCGCCACACGTCGCGGAATGTGCTTGTCATCTGGCGGCACAACTGCTGCGGCGTGGCGCTGCGATGCACGCGATAGGTCGACGGGAACAGGTAGCCTTCGAGCGAGGGAGCGCGCGGCGCCAGATCGCGGATGAGCGAGGGGTCGGCGGCGGCGGCGAGGAACTCCTTCTCGCCCATCCATCCGAGCGCCGCCACGCGCGCGGCAATGTCGAACATGTTAGCGCCCTCCGGAATCGTGATCTCGTAGTGCGCGACGTCGCCGCGGGCGATGCGATCGAAAACGTCCAGAACGCTCGCCGGCTGAGTGAAGAGGTACTCGCCCGCCTGGAGCGTGGTGCGCGGGTGAAGGAGGCGCGCGAGCAGAAACTGCCATCGGAACCGTACCACGCCCGCGCCGGCCAGCACGGCCGACATGGCGGAGGTGGAGGAGCCGCGCGGAATGTCGAGGATCGCGGTCCCCTGGAATCCCGCGTACGGCTGCCGCAGCGAAAGCAGTGCGCCCGCCACGCAAACGGCGGCGGCGACCGCGGGGAGCCACATCCGCCAGCGACCGCGCTTCCGTTTCACGATTCCCCGCTCACGGCGCGCGCGTCAAGGTAGCTTTGCAGCAGAATCACGGCCGCCAGCCGGTCGACGCGGTCCGCGCGACGCCGGGGATCGACTCCGCCGGAGCGAAGCACGCGCTCGGCCTCGCGCGAGGTGAGGCGCTCGTCGTGGAACTCCACGGGCATTCCGGATCGTGCGGCCAGTTTCTCTCCGAAGGCGCGCGCCTTTTCCGCCTGTGCGCCCTCGGTGGCGTTCATATTCACCGGGAGGCCCATGAGGAAGCGCTCCGCGCCGTGCTCGCGCGCGACGGCCGCGATGCGGTCGAGATCGCGGCGCAGGCTGGCGGACCGCTCCAGGGTCGGCAGTCCCTGCGCGGTGACGCCGAGCGCGTCGCTGATCGCCAACCCGACGCGGCGGTCACCCGGATCGATCGCCAGGATTCGGCCGGTGCTACTCACGCGCCGCCTCCCGCGCTCCACGCGCCACGTCGACACGCGAAAGCAGCGCCATGCCCGCCAGGAAGAACACGATCAGCGAGAGCACGGCGAAGCGCGAGCTGCCCGTGGCATGTACGGCCAGGCCGAACAGCAGCGGCCCGAGCATGCTCGATCCCTTGTCGCTGATCTCGTAGATGCTGAAGTACTCGGCCTCGCGGCCCCTGGGAATCAGCAGCGAGTAGATCGACCGGCTGAGCGCCTGCGTTCCGCCCAGGACCATGCCGATTACCGCGGCCATCACATAGAACTGGCCGGCGGTGCGGAGGAAGACGTACACGCTGATGAGCGTCGCCGACCAGATGACCAGCGACAGCATCACTGCGCGCTTGGCGCCCGTTCGGGCCGCGATCCGCCCGAACAGCATCGCACCGAAGAAGGCCACGAACTGCGCCATCAGTATCGCGCCCGTCAGCACGGAAACCGGCAGCTTCAACTCTTCGCTCCCGAATTGCGACGCCAGCGTGATTACCGACTGCACGCCGTCGTTGTACGCGAGAAACGCAATCAGGAACAGCAGCGTGTGGCGGTACCGCCGCATCTCGCGCACCGTGCCGGCGAACTGGCGCACGGCCACCGAGAAGTATGTCTGGCCGGGCGGCAGCGTCCGCGCCTCTCCGCGATTGCGGATCGCCCGCAGCGGAATGATCGTGAAGGCCGCCCACCAGATTCCCGCCGACGCCAGACTGATGCGAACCGCTTCGGCTTCGGTCAGCCCGAACGAGGCGGCGCGCGAGTACAGCAGCAGGTTCAGCGCCAGCAGGATGCCGCCGCCCAGAAAGCCGATCGCCCATCCGGTGGACGACACCGCGTCGCGCTCCTCCGGCGCGGCGATCTCGGGCAGGAAGGAATTGTAGACGACGATCGATGCGCCGTAAGCCAGATTGGCGATCAGGAACAATGCGCAGCCGGCGATCCAGGCGCCGTCAGCGACGAAGTACATCAGCAGTGTGGCGCCCGCACCGGTGAACGCGAATGCGCCCAGCATTTCCCGCTTGCGGCGGCCGTAGTCGGCCAGCGCACCCACGATCGGCAGGGTCATCACCTGCAATACGACGGAGAGCGAGAGCAGGTACGGCCACACCGATCCCGCCGGAACCGGGATTCCGAAGACCGATACGTTGCCCGAAGCGCCGGCCGCGCTGCGCGCGATCGAGGTGAGATAAGGCCCGTACAGCACCGTGACGACCGTGGTGTAGAAAGCCGAGTTGGCCCAGTCGTAGATGTACCAGCCGCGCTGTTCGGACCGGGTCGTCGTCACGATCAGCGGACACCCTCCGGCACGGCCTCACGCGCGCCGGCCTCGGCCAGCGCCTTCAGCGCGACATAATCGCATTTGCCGGTGGCGAGACGCGGGATGGGAGCGAGGTACTCGATGCGTCGCGCCACGGCGATCTCGGGCAGCCCCAGCTCGCGCGCGGCGTGGTGCATGGCATCGCGGCGCAGCGCCGGGTCCTCGGTGAACAGCACGATCGTCTCTCCGCGCGTCGGATGCGCGACGCAGGTGGCCGCATGCGCGCGGGCGGGCGAGGCTGCCGCGGCGACCCGCTCGCTGATTTCGAGCGACACCATTTCTCCGGCGATCTTGGCGAAGCGCCGCAGGCGGCCCAGAATCTCGATGTAGCCTTCCGGGTCGATCTCCACCACGTCGCCGGTGTTGTACCATCCGGGTCCCATCGACGACGAGGGCGGCACGATCTCGCCGGGGCGCTCCTCGGAGAGGTATCCGAGGAACAGATTGGGACCGCGCACGTGCAACGCCCCGCCGCGATCCAGTCCGGCGACGGGTTCGACGCGCGTCTCCATTCCCGGCACGGGAACGCCGACCGTGCGTGCGCGGTGCGCCATCGGCGTCCCGGCGGCGATCACCGGGGCGCACTCGGTGACTCCGTAACCCTCCAGCACCCGAATGCCGAACTTTTCCATCCACAGGCGGCGGACCTCGTCGGTCAGCTTCTCGGCGCCCGCCATCACGTAGCGCAGGCGGTAGAAGTCGTAGGGATTCGCGAAGCGCCCGTAGTGGCCGAGAAACGTCGGCGTCGCGAAAAGAACGGTGCAGTCGAAATCGTAGGCGGCCTCGGGAATGAGGCGGTAATGCAGGGGCGAAGGGTACAGGTGGACACGGGCGCCGGAGATCAGCGGCAGGAACATCCCGCCCGTCAGTCCGAATGTGTGAAACAGCGGCAGGGCGGCGAGGAACTTATCGAGAATCGAGAATTCGATTATCGACCGAATCTGCGCGATATTCGCCATAATCGCGCCGTGACTCAGCACGACGCCCTTGGGCTTCGCCTCCGATCCGGAGGTGAACAGCACCACGGCCGGATCCTCGGGCCGGCAGCGCTTCGTCACCGCACGCGGGCGCCGGAGCGCCCACGCCATCAGCCACAGCTTGTCGAGCAGGCCGAAGGCGGCGCGGAGATCTTCCAGGTAGACGATCCGCACGCCTTCCAGTCGCGCGACCTTCTCCTCGAGCTTGGCTTTCTCCAGGAATGCACGCGACGTGATCACCGTGCGGACGCGCGCCAGGCGGCAGGCGCTTTGCATGCCGTCAACGCCCGAGGTGTAGTTGATCATCGCCGGGATGCGCCGATTAGCAAGGAGACCGAAGATCAGCATCACGGTCGCGCCGACGTTGGGCATCAGCACGCCGACGTACTCGGATTCCGCGGTAATGCGCGACGTGAGGCGGCCCAGCGCGAGCGCGCCCTTGAGGAGGGTCCCATAGGTGTACTCGCGCTGCAGGTCGGCCAGTATGCGCGTGCCGCGTCCGTAGAGCTTCGCGGTATCGAGCAACGCGTCGAAGAGCGCGGGCCGCGGGTGGGACTCGAATCGCATCTGCTGCAACTGCCGATGAAGCTGGGCGGTCGCGAGGCGCCGGCGCTCGCGGCCGGTGCGCGCTTCGGGTGCTTCGAGCCGCCGCGGCGGGAAGAACGTGACGCGCACGCGGGGACGCCATCGAATGGGATGCGGGTTCCGGAGACGCGAGAAGATCGTGTGCGTGACGCCGTCGAGGAAGACGGGGAACAGCGTCGCCGCCGCCTTCACCGCAAGGAACGCCGGACCCTCATAGGTCTTCATGAGGCTGCCGGTGGTGGTGATGCGGCCCTCCGGAAAAATGACGACCGTGTGGCCCTGTTCGATCCATTCGACCACGCGCTTCATCGCCATTGGGCGCGTGACGTCGACCAGCAGGTGCGGGATGAGCCGCAGCACCATGCGGAAGTACCAGACCGGCGCGGCGGTCGAGTGAACCACCCAGTGCAGCCTCACGGGTGTCAGCGCCTGAAGCAGCATGCCGTCGATGAACGACTGGTGGTTCGCGATGATGATGGAGCGCTCGGGGAACGCCGCTGGAAACGCGCCGTGCAATTCCAGGCGGCACACGATCCAGGTGAGGAAACGGCTGACAAGCCGCAACATTCACCGCCAGTTTCTCACACCGGCGCAAGGAGCGAGAGAGAATCGGCGTTATCGCGGCCCCAGACCGCCGCGCAGGTCGCGCAGCACGCTGAGCACCCCCGGCACCAGCGTCACGATGAACAGCGCCGGCAGGATGAAGAGCACGATCGGGAACAGCATCTTGATGCCCGCGCGCGCCACCGCGGCCTCGGCGCGCAACCGGCGGCGCGTGCGGAGCGCGTCGGCGTACACCTTCAACGCCTGCGCCAGCGACGTGCCGAAGCGCTCGCTCTGCACGATCATCGCCGCCAGCGACTTGATGTCCTCGATGCCCGTGCGCCGCACCAGCTGCTGGAAGGCCTTCCCACGCTCCTGTCCCGCCTTCACCTGCATCACGACGGTCGAGAATTCCGAGGCCAGCTCGGGATAGATGAACTGCATCTCTTCGCTGACGCGCAGCATCGACTGGTCGAGCGCGAGGCCGGTGCCGAGCACGATGCCGAGCATGTCGACGGTGTCGGGCAGGGCTTCCTGAACGCGGTTGCGATAACGCCGCACCAGCCGATACAGCACCTGCTTGGGCACCAGCCAGCCGATGATGAAGGCCGCCGTCAGCCCGCCGATCTTGGTCGCGAGCGTGTTCTCCCATTGCAGGTAGAGCATCACGCCCATCACCGCGATGAAGAACAGCGCGTGGAAGAGGCTGTAGAGCGCGAGCGCCCTCCGCTGGCGGATACCCGCCTGCGTCAGATACGACTCCGTGTCGCGCAGCCAGTCCTCGCCGCCCGGCGCCATGGAGATCAGGTAGAGCAGCGTATTCAGGAGGCCGCCTCCGGCGCGGCGCCGGCGTGACTGCGACGGATTCACCATGGCCTGCGATTGCAGTTGCTCCAGCCGGTCGTCGAGCGGATTCTCGCGCGGCCGCAACAGGTGCCAGCCGGACCAGGCGAGCGCGGCCACGGTCGCGAACGCCAGCACGAAGAAGATCGCTTCGCCCATCGTCAGAACCCCATCGCCTAAAACCTCGGGTTGGCGATCTTGCGGATCACCAGAATTCCCACAATCTCGGAAATGATTCCGTATGTCAGGAACAGGCTGCCGGTCTCGTCGGTGTAGAGCAGGGTGATGTACTCCGGCTTCACGAACCAGAAGCCGATTCCCACGACGATCGGCATCGAGCAGAGCAGCGCCGCCGAGAGGCGTTGCTGCGCGGTGTGCGCCTTCATCTTCGCCGCGAGGTTGAGGCGCTCTCGCACGAGCAGCGAGAGATTGTCGAGCACCTCGCCGAGATTGGCGCCCGTCTGCCGTTGCAAGTTCAGCCCAGTGATGAAGAACTTGAGGTCGACGAGCGGCATGCGGCGTCCGAGGTTGCGCAGCGCGTCGTCGAGCTGCGAGCCCAGCGCCAGCTCCTCGATCACCTTGCGGAACTCCATGCGCACCGGGTCGAAGGTCTCCTTGGCGAGCGTCTCCAGACCGCTGTGGATCGTGTGTCCGGCCTTCATCGAGCGGTTGAACAGGTCGATGGCGTCCGGAAACGCCTCCTCGAACTTCTTCAGGCGGCGGCTGCGCACATTCATCACGTAAGCCAGCGGCAGGGCGCCGAACGCGGCGGCGAGCAGTAGCCGCACCGGCGACAGCATGGAGCCGAACAGGCCCGAGATCAGCCACACGCCGAGCGCGATCAGGATGGAGGCGCCCACCACGTCCACGGCGCGATAGCGCAGGTTCGCCTGGTCGATCAGCTCCTGCACGCGGCGCAGCACGCCCAGCCAGGCGACGAAGTCGCTCAGAAACGCCAGCGTTCCCCGCTGCTCGCGGCGCAGCAGGTCGAGCTGCCCGCGCGAACGCGCCCCGCCTCGCGCCCGCAGATCGCGCAGCCGGCCCGAGAGCGCCTGCGCCTCCTGCTGCTGGGGGATTGTCCACGCGTAATAGCCAGCGGCCAGCAGCGCGGCTGTGAAGATCAGGAATGCAACGACGACGAACATCCGGTCATCGCTCCTTCAGCACGTGCTCTTCCTGAAAAATCGAGTTCGACAGGTGAATGCCATACGCCTTCAGCCGCTCGAGGCACTGCGGCCGCGCTCCGGTGGCGCGAAACTTCCCCATGGCGCGTCCGCGCGGACTCACGCCCATCCGCACGAATTCGAAGACGTCCTGCATCTCCACCTTGTCCCCCGCCACGCCCGCGACCTCGCTGATCGCCGTGACCTTGCGCGTCCCGTCGGAGAGGCGCGCGGTGTGAATCACCAGGTGCACCGCCGACGACAGCATCTGCCGGATGACGGCGTCGGGGATGTGCTGGCTCGCCATCATCACCATGGTCTCCAGCCGCGAGAAGGCGTCGCGCGCGCTGTTGGAGTGCACTGTGGTCATGGACCCGTCGTGGCCCGTGTTCATGGCCTGCATCATGTCGAAGGCCTCGGAGCCGCGGCACTCGCCGATCACGATGCGGTCGGGCCGCATGCGCAGCGCGTTGATGACGAGATCGCGCTGCGTGATCGCGCCCGCGCCCTCGATGTTCATGGGCCGCGTCTCCAGGCGCACCACGTGCGACTGCTGGAGCATCAGCTCGGCCGTGTCCTCAATGGTCACGATGCGCTCGTCCTCCGGAACGAAGCGCGAGAGCGTGTTCAGCATGGTGGTCTTGCCGGAGCCCGAGCCGCCCGAGACGATCACGTTGAGGCGCGCCTCCACGCAGCCGCTCAGGAAGTCGAGCATGCCGCTGGTGAGCGTCTCGTTTTTCAGCAGGTCCTCGGTCGAGAGCAGCTTCTTGCCGAAGCGGCGGATGGAGAGCACCGGCCCCACCAGGCTGAGCGGCGGAATCACCGCGCACACGCGCGAGCCGTCGGCGAGGCGCGCGTCGACGATGGGCGAAGAGTCGTCGATGCGCCGCCCCACGTTCGACACCATGCGGTCGATGATCATGCGCACGTGCGCGGTGTCCTTGAAGCGCACGTTGGTTTCGAACACGTGGCCGTTGCGCTCGATGTAGACGTTGTCGAAGCCGTTGACCATGATGTCGCTGATGCTCGGGTCCTTGAGCAGCGGCTCGAGCGGGCCGAATCCGAATACCTCGTCGAGGACCTCCTCGATGAGGCGCTCGCGCTCGGTGACGGTCATCGGCAGCGAATCCTCGGCCACCAGGCGCTCCAGCACTGTGGCGATCTGCTCGCGCACGCCGTCCTTGCTGATCTGCTTCAACTGGTCCGGCGAGAGCGCGTTGAGGAGCCGCCCGTGGAGCTGCGTCTTGACGGCGAACCAGCGGTCGACGGCGCCGGGGCGGGGAAGCGTGCGCGAGGCCATCAGGCGCTCTTCAGCTCTTCCTTCTTCACGCCGGTGGCCTTGTCGACGAAGGCGCGGAAGATGCGGTCGAGATCGCCGGCCGTCTGGCGGTCGGCGACGAAGGGGCGGCCTTTGTTGATCGACGCCAGCACCGCGGGCGACGGCGGGATGCCGAAGAACACCGGCTGGTTCAACGTCTGCTGGACCTGTTCCAGGCTCGCGAGGCTAGCGTTGCTCTTTTTCTGATACTGGTTGAGCACCACCCGGATCTGGTCCGCCGTCACGCCTTGGCGCATCAGCGCCGCGAGGTAACGCTGCGCGTTGCGGAGGGAAGGGAAGTCCTGCTGCGTCACCAGGAAGATCGCCGACGAGACGTGTAGCGCCGCCTGCACCAGCTCGTGCGCCAGGTTGCGGCCCGCGTCGATGACGATGGACTCGTACTTCTCCACGAGGAAGCCGGCGAAATCGCGCAGCATGGGTTCGTTGAAGTACTGGTAGTGCTCGGCGGAGTCCGGCGGCCCCACCAGGAAGAACCCCAACGGGTCGCGCGTGACGAAGCCTTCAAACAACGCCTGGTCCAGGCGCCCCAGGTTCTCGCCGACCTCGACCAGCGTGTACTGCGGCGAGGCGCCGAGTTGCATGGCGCAGTCGTTGGCGCTCCAGTCGAGGTCGACCAGCACGGTCTGGCTCTGCCGCTGCGCCAGCACGCCGGCGAAGTTGACGGCCAGCGTCGTCGTGCCCGCGCCGCCTTTGACCCCGAGAAACGTATAGATGCGTCCGAGCTTGCTGGCCGACGGCGCCGCGCGCTTGGGGGCGCGTTCGAGCCGCGCCATGGCGTCGCGGAATTCCAGGCGCTTCAGCGGCTGGACCAGGAAGTCGCTCGCGCCCGCGCGCACGGCGCTGATGACGGTCTCGGTGTCGGCGTGATAGTTCGACGCCACCACGTACAACTCCGGCGCGGCCTGCTTGATGCGCTCCAACACTTTGAGCGAGCCCTCGGTGTCGCCCGCCAGGTCGAAGATGAGTCCGGCGTCCGGATGGCGCTCCAGGTCCTGCAACACGCGCACATAGAGGTTCGGCGTGATCTCGCGGTACTCGGCGGCGGCCTTCGAGTTGGGGATATTCAGCAGGTTCTCACGTACCATCTCGCGGAAGTGTTCGTCGCCGGAGGCGACCAGCAGCGCGACGCTCATGCGGTTCGATTCTCCATTACGGCTGGCAGGCGGTCTCGTCGGCGCTGCACCCGGCGCTTTCCATGGGCAGCGTGGTCTGGAAGTTCGGGATGGCGATCGGCGGCAGGCCCAGCGACGTCACGAACGGCCGGAACTCGTATCCCGTGATGCTCACGCGCACGATCTCCGGGACGCATTCGCGGCTGCACTCGGCCCCGTCGCAGGTGAAGTCCTCGAGCTCCCCGGTCTCGGCGTTGCGCCCAAGGTACGCGACGTCGATTTCGACCTGCCCGGAGGAGAACTGTTCGCGGTCGAAGGTTATGGGCACGTTGTTGCGCATCCACTGCGTGACATTGCCTCCGCCCTGCCAGCAGTGCGTAGCGGCGTATCGCGCGCCCTCGCGCGTGAAGTCGTTGACGCTGTGCCAGACCCACAGAAGCTCGGCGGTGAAGACCATCGCCATCGTCAGCGGCAGCAGAACGCCGGCGTAGACGATGACGTATTCGAGCGTGGCCTGGCCCCGCTGCCGCATTCTCACTAGGTCCCTCCGAACGGCACGCGGATCTGGAACCGCAGCGGGATGGGATCGAGCGTGAGCGACGGGAACCGCAACTGCACCGGATACCCGTCGGGAATTGACACCACAATGAACTCCGGCGCGATGCCCCCGGCCGCGGCGTCGCAGCCCGGCACGGCGCATTCGCAGGCCTCCAGTTCGCCGGTCTCGGAGTTGCGGCGCTCGATGCGAACCTGGATCATGTCGGCTTCGAGCCCGTTGATGTACGGCGTCCCGGCGTCTCCGGCGTCGCCCGTGAGCGCGAGATTCTTTACGGCGGTGAGTGTCGCATCCGCCGTGTCGCAGAAATTGACGCCCTGCCGCGTGCCGGCGTACCGCGCGATGGTGTAGAGGATCTTGTGAATCGAGTAGTAGGTGTACGAAACGCGAGCCAGTTCGATCATGCCCACCAGCAGCAGAAAAAACAGCGGCAGGTAGAGCACGGATTCCAGCAGTATGCTCCCGCGAGTCAGCGCACAGCGCCGCGGCGCGGATGCCGGGCGCTCACGATTACCACGAACCTCGTGCGCCGCGGCTGCGTTGTGCGCTGCATCACTGGAGCCCCGACGCCTCACCGGTGCAGAACCACCTTCCCCGGACCCGAGGCGATCGAGCATCCGCTGAAGCTCCCCTGACGCAGCGGGACGACGCTGCCGATATACAGCGCCGGGAAGCGTGCGTTGGGGTCGAGCGTGCTGATGTTGGTCGTGTTCGGATTCGGCTCCAGCAGAAACTGCCGGAAGCCGAGCACCGTCATGGCCGTCGGCGCCGCCAGCGAAGCGACGATCGCCACCGTGATCACGCGCCGTCCGTTGCCCGTGTAGGCGGCATACGTCTCCACGTCGGCGATGTCGGTGTCGGGCTGATAGAGCGTTCCCAGCGTCTCCGATTCGGCGATCGTCTGGCAGTTCGTGGGCACGTCCACTTCGAAGCGCGACGAGAAGCCGCACGTCATGGCCGTGACCGCGGCGGGCACGCGATTCTGGTTGCAGGGCAGCGCGGTCGCGCTCTCCCACTGCGCCTCGGTCGAATTGACGGCCAGGCACGACTGCGCCGCGACCGTCGACGCCGGCAGGCCGGCCAGTCCGATGCGATACGCCTGCGTGTTCTCCTCGGCGAAAATCTGCGCGTCGGCGTTAAAGCGGTTGACGATCAGGAACGGAATTCGCGTCGCGGTGCCGGCGATCTGTGAGGGCGTCGGCGCGCCGAAACATTGGAAGCCGAGCGTGTAGCGCGTGTCGCGGATGAAACCGAAGTCGGCCTCGTCGGCGGTGTCGGCGGCGGCGATGGCGATCATGTCGACGCCGCAGGCGGTGCATAGCGGCGCGCTGACGCCGGCGACCGCTTCGACGGCGATCGGCGTCTTGCGCTCGTTACCGAGCGAGAGGAAGCCCCAGAAAACGAGCGGCGCGTCGGCGGTGATGCGGATGCGCACGTGCCGCGCGGTGGCGCCCGCGGCCTCGGAGGCGCTGTCGGCGGCCAGCGCCGCGGCGACAGTCTCGAAATACGCGGGCGCGCCGGCCTCGCTCGTGAGGACGCCCGAGGTCTCGCCGATCGCCAGGCCGCCGAAGTCGTACCGGTTCTGCAATCCGCCCGACGACGAGAGCGCCAGTTGGCCCGCGGAGGCGGCCGCGTCGAGCGAAGCGTCGGTGCCCATCAACTGCGCGGCGGCGGCCAGCGCCATGGCGTTGGCGGCGGCCTTGATCTCACCGCGCGCCATGTAGATGCGGCCCAGGTCGACAGCGAATCCCATGAGCCCGAAGACCACCGGCACGAGGATCGCGAGCATGTGGAGGGAGGACGCGCCGAGGCGCGCGCGCCGGCCACGGCCCTGGAGCGCCGACCAGCCGTTACTTGGGAATCTGATGTCCACGCGGTCCCACGAATTCCGGCTTCTTCGCCGGCGTCTTGTTCGACCCTTTGTTCTTTTTCGCATTCACTTCCGCCGTCGACGGAAGGAACGGAATCATCGGCTCCGGCAGCGTCGCCTTCTCCTCGGGCGACAGCGGCCGCACGAAGCGCGGCGTGATCACCACCAGCAGCTCGTCGCTCGACTTGCGCGTGCTCCGGCTCCGGAAAAGATTCCCGATGATCGGTATGTCGCCGAGTCCCCGAATCCGGCTGAGCGCCTGCACCACGCGATTGTCGATCAGCCCGGCGATCGCGAACGTCTCGCCGTCCTTTAGTACCACTTCGGTTTCCGCGCGCCGGGTCGAGATGGCGGGAATGAGAAATCCCTGGAGCGTGACGGCGTTCGAGTAGTCGAGCGCGCTGACCTCGGGCGCCACCTTCAGGTGAATCGCCCCGGCCGGCGTCAGCGTCGGCGTGAATTCGAGCTGCACGCCAAAGTTCTTGAACTGCACTGTGATCACCGGAGAGATGGAGCCGCCGGTCGGCGTCGACGTCAGGGTAGGGAAGGGGAACTGCCCGCCCGCGAGAAAACTCGCCGGCTTGCCCTCCACCACGATCAGGTTCGGCTCCGCGAGAATCTGCAACAGGTTCTTCCCCTGCAAGGCGCGAATCGTCGCGCCGATGTTCAGGTCCGGCCGGAACACGAACAGGTTCAGCAGGTCGGCGAAGTTGATGGTCGTGTCGGAGAAATTCTGGTTGTCGAACTGGAGCTGGCTGAACCGCGGCGGCGAAAACTGCTGCGTCGAAAGTCCACCGAGCACCTTATCCTGCCGGCTGAAATAGTTGAACCCGATTTCGTTGAGCGCCACGCGGTCGACGCTGGCGAATTTCACCTGGAGCAGGATCTGCCGCGGTTCCGGGGCCGGCGGCGGAGGCGGCGTCTGAATCAGGTTGACGACCTTCTTCGAGCGCGTGGACGCCAGCGCCTCGGCGCGTCTGGCCTCCTCGGCGTCCTTGGCCGTGCCCGTCAGCACCAGGCTCTGCTCGTCGCCGCTGAACTGGATGCCGGGCGGCAGCGCCTCGATGAGATCGCGCCGGAACTTGTCGCCGACCTCCGTGTCGCCGACCACGCTGACCTGGTACCGCGCCGGGATCGCGCCCGTCTCCCAGACCACCACGGTGCTCTTGCCGAGGCTCTTGGCGTTGATCATCACTTCGCGCGGCGAGACCACGATGGCGTCGGCGATCTTCGGCTCCGACACCGCCACGCGCTGCACGTCGCCCGAGAAGGTGACCAGTTCGCCGCGCCCCAGCGTCAGCGTCAGCTCGCGCGGCGGCGCGGTCTGGGCGGCGGCCAGGGCCGCCGCGAGGAACATCGGAGCGAGTCTCATTGAAAGACTTCCTGTACGTGCTTATCTCCGCGATACACGTCGACCACCACCTTCGGCTTCGGCGGCGCGGGCGGCGGCTCGGGCTTCGGCTTCAGATTCTCCCCGGTGATTCTCGCCCAGGTGGCGCGATCGAGCGCCGGCTGCGGCTTCGGCTTGGGCGTCAGCGAGGGATCGAGCGACGCCGCCGTCGCCGGCTGCGACGACGCCACGCGCGACCGGTCCAGCGGATTGCGCAGCGAGAGGCTCAGCTTGCCCTGGCTCTTGGCCAGTTCCAGCTTGCGCGCCTCTTCCGGCGTCACCATGAGCGTCGCCGTCTGATTCTGCGAACGGGGCGGCGCCGGCGCCTTGGTCCCGCCGACGCCCGAGAGCGCCTGCACCTCGGTGTTGCGGCCGATCGAGAGCACCGTAACGTCCTCGAGGATGGTCGTGGTCAGCGCGTCGCCGAGCGCGCCGCCGCGCGTGTAGAGCACGTCGACGCGCGAGCGCGGCTGGATCAAACCCGACGCTCCGCTCGAATCCGTGAACGCCACCGACACCGCCCGCTTGCCCGGCTCGATCGTCGCCGCGATGCCGTCGGCGCCCGAGAGACTCGAGAGCTTCGCCGCCGTCACCGGCTCATTGGCGCCGACCGGATACAGCAGCGCGCGATTCTCGGCGAGGGCCGGATCGGCGATCGCGCCCTTGGGCAGATACCGCTCCGCCATCGCGATCACCTTCAGGTCGGACTTGCGGAGCTGCGTTCCGGCGGGCAGGTCGCGCGAAGCCGCGAGGATGCGCGTGGTCTTTTCCGCGCGCGGCGCCGACGTGCGTGAATAGAGGAACCACGTCAGCCCCATCGCCGAAAGCCACGCGACGCCGAAGATGATCAGTAAGCGTTGACGATCCATATCGCTCGATTCATCTTAGTGGTTTGATCGTTCTTCATGATTAGACCATTCTTGCAGCAGTACCGCCGTACGATCCTCGTATACGAGATCCCATCCCGCTTCTTTCAGCGCTGCCACCAGCGAGTAGTCGCGCGGCAGCAGCGCGTGCGTGAAGTCGAAGCGGGCCAGTTGATCCTGCCATCCTGGCCGCACTTGTACCAGCCGGATGTACTGCTTCATGAAGTCCGCGCCGTAGAAATCGCTGCGCCCGTCGAAGAAAACCTTGCGCGACCCCGCGAAGTGATAAATAAGATACCCGCCGAACTTGTCCGGCGCCAAAATCCGCGCGCCCTTGGGAAGCCCGGCGACTTGGCCGGCGGCCGCCACCGGAAACTCCCCCGGTGGAAACCCCGTGCGCGCGGCGATCGACGGAATCCACAAACACAGCGCCGCGGCGACCACCGCCACCGGCGCCCACGCGAGTCCCCGGAATCGCGTGTCGATCGCCCTTAGGTTCGACGAGTAGTGCAGCGCCGCGTCCAGCCGCGCGCGAATCCGCGGCCGGATCGCCCGAGCCCGCCGCAGCGCGCTCGCGATGGCCCCGTTCGCCAGCGGCAACAGCACCAGCGCCGCCACCGGAAGCCCCCGCGCCGACCGCAGCGCGATCGCCAGCAGTCCCGCGGCGATCAGGAAGTGCGCCACGTTGCGCTGCTGGAGCGCCAGCATCGCGCCCGCCGCCGCGATCGCCAGTCCGAGGAGAATCTGTCCCGCACCCTCGGCATGAAAGTTGAAGCTCTGGAACTCGCCGACGCGCGGCAGCAGCTCGCTGTCGAACAGGTACCGCGCGACATGGGCATGCAGCTTCCAGCCGTACGGATTGACGAGGCTTCCGGCGAGCGCCGCCGCCGAAGCCAGCGCGAACCATCGCGCGCGCGGCCACTCGTTTTCCCGATCCAGCTCCCAGATCAGCGGGCGGACCGCGTGGTGAATCGCGTAGGCCGCCGCCACCGCCGCCGCCAGGAAGAAGCTCGCGTGCAAATTCGCCCACACCGCGGAGAACACCGCCACCAGCGCCAGATCGCGGCTGCGCGGGCGACCCTCGGACCATCGCACCGCCAACAGCACAGCCACCAGCAGCATCGCCCATCCGAACACGTGCGGGCGGGCGAGCCAGTGCAGATTCACCGTCGAGAGCATCGGCGACGCCAGCACGCACGCGACGAGGAAATCCCCGCCCGCCGCCCAGTGCAGCCGGAACCACAGCCACGTGCAGAGCGCGATCGCACTGAGATACAGCGCCGCCACGCCGCGCAGACCGTCCCATCGATGCGCCGCGCCCATCATCAGGTCCGCGCCCCACTCCCAGGCGAACCACTCGGCGCCCGGCCGCGAGAAGGAGTAAGGATCGGTGCGCGGCAGCGCGCGCGTCGCGGCGATGGTTTCGCCGTTGCGGATGTGCCAGCCGGTGTCGGAGTCGCGGAAGAGCTTCCAGTAGCCTTCGAAGAGGAACAGGCAGTAGAACAGCGTGAGGATCGCGGCGAACATCGCCAGGTCCGGCGCGAGCCAGAAGCGGAGCCGCGCGCGCGCCGCGTTCGTGGAGGCGAAGTGGTCCCCGCGCGGCTGGACGCGAAGGTGCCCGATGGCCGGCTCCACGATGGGAAGCGCGGGCGCTACTGCGCCGTCGCGCCGATACTGGCCAGGCCTTCAGTGATGCTCGAATACAGGCTGACGACGGCCGCCGAAAGGTTGTTCACCGTGGTGATCAACGCCAATCCCACCGCCGCGACGATGAGGGCGTATTCCACCAGGTCCTGGCCTTCCTCGTTCTTCCACAGCCTGATGAGGAACTGCTTCATGGATATTCTCCTGTTTCAGTCTACTCTTGCGGACGATTCGACGCGCTCTCCTCGCGCCCCGCTTCCTTGGTGCTCACGAACACGCCCTTCACCGCGATCCAGAACCGCGACCACGACGAGCGCGCTTCCGCCGGCGGCAGCGCCACCGGCCCGCCGTCCAGCTCGGCGACCAGTTGCAGGTTCGCCAGCGCCGCCGCGTGATCGCGCTGATGCGAGAGCGCGATCGTCAGCTCCCGGCGCGCCTCGTCGTAGCGGCCTTCGGTGATCATGAGCGCCGCCAGATTGTTGTGCGCCGAAGCCGGACCGCTCACCGACTGCCAGTGCGCCAGCGCCTCCCCGGGATCGGCCGCCAGCGCCAGGCCCAGGTTGTTGCGCGCAATCTCGTTGCGCGGCTCGATCCGCAGCGCCTGCCGGAAAACGGCCGCCGCCTCGGCGCGGCGCGACTGGAGCAGCAGGTTGTATCCGAGGTTGTTGTGCAATGCGGCCCGGCGCGGCTCCAGCGTGATCGCGGCGCGATGCGCGTGCTCGGCGTTCTTCCAGTCACCCATCTCGTCCCGCAGGATGCCCAGCCACGAATAGATCTCCGCCGGACCTTCCGGGTGGCGCCCCGCGAAATCCTCGATCACCCGCAGCGCGTCGCCCGGCGACGGCGCCATGCGCAGCGCCTGCGCCAGCGCCAGGTGGGCCTCGGCGGAGTCGGGAAATCCCAGGCACGCCAGGCGCAGGTGCTCGACGGCGATCTCCGGACATCCGATGCTCTCGTAATGACGGGCGAGTTCGAGCCGTACGGCCAGATTCCCCGGCTCGGCGGCCATCTTCCGGCGAAGCTGACGGACGCGCACGTCGCCGTCTCCGGCGTCGATGGCATTCAGTACCTGGCGGTGCATCGTCGACGCCACCGGCGAGGGCGCCGGCGCCGGACGCTGCGCCATCGGAACGCGCTGCGAGCAGGAAGCGAGCGCGACCGCCGCCAGGCCGGCCGCGAGCCAGGCCCTCATTTCACGAACTCCAGTTGGTCGCCCGCCTCGGTTCCGGTCGAGGCCGCCGTTCCCGCCGGCAGCTCCAGCACCGAGTGCGCGCGCAGGCAGAAGGCGATGCGCCGCGAAGTCATCTCGCGCCGCACCTTCAACACCTGTCGCTTCTTGCTCAGGAACAGGACGTCGATCGGAAATTTCATGCCGAACGTGTGGACCGCCTCACAGGGCGCGATCCACAACCCCTCACCCGCCGGCAGGCTCTCGTGCTTCAATAAGCCGGTTCGGCGCTTCTGGCTGGTGTCGGCCACATCGGCTGCCTCCGCCAACACGGTGTCGCGCGTCAGGTTCCGCACGCGAATCGCCAGGCTATCTCCTTTGAACCCGGCGCGCGCCGCTTAGTTGCTCAGTTTGAGCAACTTCTGCACGATGCCAGGGTTTCAGCTATCGTAAGTGGATTAGGGTAACCTAGCTCGAATGCGTTTGCAACCGCTGCTTCTCGGGGTTCTCGCTTCCGCCCTGCTCGCGCAATCGCCGGTCACCGCGCCCGGCGAGTCCTTCGGCGAGGTGGTCTCGCTCGGCGGAACACCTGACGACATCGTGCTCGACGAGTCGCGTGGCCGCCTGTACCTCGTCATGTCGGCCTCCAACCGCGTGCTGATCTACGACACGCGCGAGAACCGCGTGCGCGGCCAGATCACCGTCGGCTCGGCGCCGGTCTCGGCCGCCATGTCGCCCGATTTCCGGCTGCTCTATGTGACCAACGTCAACAGCGCCTCGATGAGCGTCATCGACCTCGCCGCCGAGTCCCTGACCCAGACCGTCAACATCGGCGCGCGCCCCGAAGGCGTCGCCGTCGGCTTCGACGGCCGCGTGCTCATCACCACCCAGGGCACGGGCGCCAACAACGCGCTCAACACGCTGCTGCTGTTCGACGCCACGCAGGGCCAGCTCCAGCAGCTCACGCCCGTGCTGACGCCCGTGCCGCTCTCCACCCCGCAGCCCTTGCAACCGGTCACCGTCGGCCGCCCGACCGCCCCGTTCCCCGGGCGCCTGCTCGCCACGCCCGACCGCCAGCTCATCGTCGGAATGGTCGCCATCAACCAGCTCGCCGCCAACGCGCAGACCATTCTGTTCCTTTACGAGGCCGCCTCCGGCCAGGTGATCCAGAACCGCACCGTCACCGGCAACTCCACCGTGCTTTCCATCTCGCCCGACGGCTCGCGCTTCATGGCCGGGTCCACCCTCTACGACACCGCGACGCTGGCCGTCGTCGCTCAGCAGAACAACGCCAACCTGCCGTTCCTGATCACCACGCTGGCGGCCAACCCGGTCATCAACGTGCAGCAGAATTACGGCGGCAGCGCCTTCACGCCGGGCGGCGATACCATTCTCGGCGCCTTCAACGTCGCGGGCAACAACATCCGGCCCCTGGCGCAGGCGCTCCTGGTATCCGACTCGCGCAATCTCGGAGTCCGCCTCGGACTGCGAATGCCCGAGAGCGTGCTCGGCAAAATCGTCTCCACTTCCGACGGACAGCGTGTCTGGGCGTCGTCGGAATCGGGCCTCGTACATCTGCCGATCGGCCGCCTGTTCGAGTACCCGATCCTCGAACCCGACGCCACCACCGTGTTCCTGGCGCTCGACGAGTGCAACAAGGGGCTCGCCAGGGCCTCCGTGCGGATTCAGAACGCCGGATCGGGGCGGCTGACCTACAGCGTCCCCAACGTGACCTCCTCCCTGGTGACCCAGATTACGAGCGGCCTTGCCCCTTCCACGGTGACCTTCGTCATGGAGCCCGGACGCAGCGGCGTCGTGCGGCGGCCCGGCACCAATCTCTACACGGGCGGGACCGGCGCGGCCGGTAACGGCACGGCGCTCAACGTCAACATCGGCTCGCGAGAGGCCGTCAATTTCCCGCCGACGATCCGCGTTTTCATGAATTACCGGGAAAGGGACCAGCGTGGCGTGATATTTCCCGTACCGGGAGGCCTAGTTGCGTCCGAAAATCTTCAGGAATTAATACTGGACGAGCCGAGAAACCGGTTATATATAACCAATTCAGCATATAATCGTGTGGAGGTCTTCGATATCCGGCGCCAGAGGTTCCTGGCGCCGATCGCCGTCGGGCAGCTCCCGCATTCCATGGCGATCTCGGTCGACCGCCGCACGCTCTACGTCGGCAACAGCGGCGGCGAATCCATTTCCATCGTCGACCTGGACTCGCGCCGCGTCGTCGGGCGCGTCGAGTTTCCGTCGATTCCCAGGGCGGGGAACCAGCCGTCCATCCGCCCGGTCGCCATGGCGCACACGCTCGCCGGCCTCCAGTTCGTAATGTCGAACGGCAGCATCTGGCGCGTGATCGGCAACCAGGCGGTGCCGCGCCCCGGCACGGCCGTGATCAATCCGAACAATCCGGCGCAGAGCGTGCTGACCGGCGGCGTCTACTACATGTCGTCGACTCCGGGCGGCGAGTACGCCGTGATTCTCGCGGGCAACGGCAATGCGTATCTGTATGACGCCTTCGCCGACAGCATCACCACCGGCCGCCAGGTCCTGACGGCGCCGATTCAAAGCTACTTCGGCCCCACCGGCGCGGCGCCCTTCGGGAATTACTTCCTGGTGAATGGCCTGGTCCTCAGCACCGCGATGGCGCAGATCGGCGGCGCCGAGCGGCCCAGCACCACGCAGCAGCCGGCGCCCGGCCAGCAGGTTATCAGCACCGGCACGCGCCACGTCGTCTCCGTCTTTCCGCTCGACGAGAACCAGTTCGTGCGCATGACGCTGCCGGTGCGCCCGAATCTCGCCACCGCCACGCGCGACGACCCGCGCGCCACCTTCGAGCTGGTCGACGTACGCACCGGCGCCGAGACGATTCTCGCGGTCGCGCCCGACAGCCCGTCGTTCACGCTGTTCGGGACCGGGCGTCTCAACGTCCCGACGCGGCAACTGGCGGTCGACTCTCAGCGGAACGCCTACGCCCTGACGCTGGGGGGACTCTCGATCGTGCCGCTCACTGGATCGCAGAACTCCTTAGGGCGCCCGGCCATCGCCGGAGGGAGCCGCGCCATCCTCAACGCCAACGACGGCACCGTGAACTTCGCGCCCGGATCGTTCGTGACCATCAGCGGCAGCAACCTGGCGGCGACCGCCTCGGCCGACCAGATTCCGCTCCCGAGCGTCCTCGGCGGCTCGTGTGTCACGTTCTCCGACGTGCCGCTCAACCTGATCGAGACGGCCGCCGGGACGATCGTCGCGCAGATTCCGGATACTCTTCGACCCGGCCAGTACCTCGCCCAGGTGCGCAGCCTGAATCGCGGCGACTCGAGCGACCCCGTGGTCGTCACCGTCCAGCGGCCACAGTAACTAAGCGGGTCTGACCCTGCTGGTCTTCCCCATCGGCGCGATACTCTTGCGTAATGCGACCCCTTCGGTATTCCATCAACGTCACCTTGGACGGGTGCTGCGATCATCGTGCAATACCCGCGGACGAAGACTTGCATCGTCACGCGATCGAGAACCTGAACCAGGCCGACGCCCTCCTTTTTGGCCGGGTGACCTACGAAATGATGGAGGCAGCCTTTCGGCCGCCAGCGGGGACGACTGCGAGGCCGGAATGGACGGAACCCTTCGCCCGGACGATCGACGCGGCAAAGAAGTACGTCGTGTCGAGCACCCTGGACCGGGTCAATTGGAACGCCGAGCTCGTGCGCGGGGATCTGGGGAGGGCCGTTCAGCAGCTCAAGCGGGAGCCGGGTAAGGGACTGTTCATGGGCGGTGTGAAGCTCCCACTGGCGCTGGCGGAGCTGGGATTGATCGATGAGTACGAGTTCGTGGTGCACCCCAGGCTGGCGGGCCACGGGCCGGCGTTGTTCGCGGGGCTGTCGAAGTATCTCGACTTGAGGCTCGTGAGCCGGCTGGAGTTCGGCTCGGGGGCGGTGGCGATGCGGTACGAGCCGAGAATGTAGCCGCACAAGTCATTCGGCGAGTCGAGCGACCCTGTGGTCGTCTCCGTCCAGCGGCCACAATAGACGACGAGCGGCGGCCTCACCGGAGTTACAATGTCGATCACCGGAGGACAGGTGTGACCGGATCGATCACCCGGCGCGGGTTGCTGTCACTGGCCGCGGTCGCCGGAGGGCGCGCTGGAGGCAATGAGAGGGTGATCATTCCCGTGCATCGCGTCGTCAACCGGAGGGCCCAGCTTCCGCCGGAGCTGTGGCGGCGATTCTGGTCGTCGATCTGGCCGGAGGCGTATCGCGATTTCGACCGCTCCGGCATCCGGCTCCAGACGACTGACGCCGCCGGCGAGATTCGGCGGTCGCCGGCCGACCGGCCGATCTTCGAGGGTGCCCGTCGCGGGGCCGTGAATCTCGTGCTGACGGACGCCATTCCCATGCACTGGGACAACGGCCGCGCGCTCGCCGGAGTGACTACCATCGATGACGGCTATCACCTCTGCGTGATCGCGCTCCGCTACGCGCACGGACACCAGGCGCCGTTCCTCTCGGTGAACACCTGCGTCCACGAGCTGTTGCACGTGCTCCTTCAGGACATCTTCCTGGGGCGGCCGACGTGGCACAAAGCGGGCCGTCACGAGACGCGCATCGACTGGCATGCGACGCGGATGTGGCTTTTCGGCGACGGCGGCGCCGTCCGCCGGTCGGCGCGTGAGTACCGGGCGCGATTGGGATCCTGAATCAGCCCCTGTCCGTGCAGCGGCCTCAGTAACGCCCACCGCCGGTCCGGCGCATTAGCCGAGCGGATACAACCGCAATTCGGGCATCGGGAAATCCTTGGGGTTGTCCGTCGCCAGTTGGAGCCGATGATGAATCGCCACGGCGGCGACCGTGAGGTCCGGCAGCGCTAGGGTCACGCCCTTCGCGCGCCATACTCGATATAGCTCCCCGGCGTACCGCGCGATCTGGCGTGTCACCGGATAGAACTCCAGACTGTCCAGGAACGACTCGGTGCGCTCGGCCTCCTCCGGCCGCATGCCCATCGCCACCTCGGTGACGTTGATCGAACAGCAGGCCAACAAGGTCCCCTCGGCGATCATCGACTCGAGCAACTCGCCGCGCGCGTTGCGGTCGTTGAGCGCGTCGATGATTACCGTCG
>CAZEVY010000080.1:0-25529 GCA_964515555.1 uncultured Solibacteraceae bacterium
GCGCTGGAACGCGGCGCCTCATCCTTTTACGTCGGTCGCCGACGAGGATATCGAGAAGCTCACGGCCGACCCGGCGCGCTGCCGCGCGCGCAGCTACGACATCGTCTTGAACGGTACCGAGCTCGGCTCCGGGTCGATCCGTATCCACCGGCGCGACGTGCAGGCCAAGGTCTTCGCGGCGCTCGGCATGTCGGACGACGAGGCCCGCCGCCGCTTCGGCTTTCTGCTCGAGGCGCTGGAATACGGCGCGCCGCCCCACGGCGGCATCGCGCTGGGATTGGACCGCCTGGTGATGATTCTCGCCGGCGAGACCTCGATTCGCGACGTGATTCCGTTCCCCAAAACCGCTAAGGGCACCGACCTCATGTGCGACGCCCCCTCCGAGGTGCCCGACCGCCAGTTACGCGACCTCGGCATCGGATTGCGGAAGGGGAGTTAGCCGGAGAGCCAACCGAGCCGCGACCACAGGGAGCGGTCCGGCGGCTACGTCTGCCGCCCCGACTGCGGTCCATTGCCGCGCATGTGTTGCACCTCGATGGCGTGATCCCAGGAAATCTCTTCGACGCCCACGCCGAGCGCTTCGGCGATCCTTTTCCGCTGCTCCGGGCTCGGCGTATAGTTGCCGTCGACGATCGCCCTCACGGTTTTCGCGTCGAGTCGGGCTGCCGCGATCAGTTGATCGACACTGAGTCCAGCCGCGTCGAGATGTCGCGCCAGGGGCTTCAAATCGTCTCCCCCGCCTTCTGCCGAATCTCCAGGCACCCGCGACCCGTCGGCAGCACCTTCCCCGGATTCAGCCGGCCATCCGGGTCGAACAGCCGCTTGAAGCGCGCAATCGTCTCCAGACTGTCCGGCGAAAACAGGTGCCCCATCAGCTCCATCTTCTCCATGCCGACCCCGTGCTCCCCCGTAATCGACCCGCCCGCCGCGATGCAGAACTCCAGAATCTCGTCGCCCGCCGCGCGCGCCTTCTCCAGGTCGCCCGGCTTGCGCGCGTCGAACAGAATAATTGGGTGCAGATTCCCGTCGCCCGCGTGAAAGATGTTACTGATCGTCAGCCCGTACTTCTCCGAGACGCGGCGGATGCACGCGAGCGCCGGTGCGACCTGCGTGCGCGGCACGACGCCGTCCTGCACGTAGTAAAACGGACTCACCCGGCCAACCGCGCCGAAGGCGTTCTTGCGGCCCTTCCACAACAGCTCGCGCTCCGCCGCCGACCGTGCGATGCGAAACTCCCGCGCGCCGCACCCCGTGCACGCCGCCCGAACCTCCTCCACCTGCTCCTCCACCGCTTCCTTCACGCCCTCCAGCTCCACCAGCAGCACCGCCTCGGCGTCCATCGGGTAGCCGGCGTGCGTCGCCTCTTCGACCATCCGCAGCATCACGCCGTCGAGCATCTCCACCGCCGCCGGCGTGATCGCCCGCGCCGTGATCTCCGCGACCGTCCGCCCGCAATCCTCCGCCCGATCGTAAACCGCCAGAATTGTTTTGACCGCCTCGGGCGCCCGCACCAGCCGCACGACGATCTTCGTCACCAGCGCCAGCGTCCCCTCCGAACCCGTCAACAGCCCGGCCAGGTCGTACCCCGCCAGATCCTGCTCCTTGCCGCCCGTGACCACCACCGTGCCGTCGGCCAGCACCAGCTCCAGCCCGAGCACGTGGTTGGTCGTCACGCCGTAGGCCAGCGTGTGAGGCCCTCCCGCGTTCTCCGCGACGTTGCCGCCGATCGTGCAGGCGCGCTGGCTCGACGGATCGGGCGCGTAGAAGTATCCGCCGCCCTCCACCGCGCGCGTGATGTCCAGGTTGACGACGCCCGGCTCCACCACCGCGCGCTCGTTGGCGAGGTCGATCTCCAGGATGCGGTTCATGCGCGCGAACGACACCACGATGCCGCCTTGGCGCGGAATCGCGCCGCCGCTCAGCCCCGTCCCCGCGCCGCGCCCGACGATCGGCGCCCCGTGGCGCCGCGAGATCTCGACGATGCGTACCACGTCCTCGGTCGACCGCGGGAACACCACCATCTCGGGGCGCGCCTTGTCGACGCCGCCGTCGTACTCGTAGAGGATCAGATCTTCGGGACGGTCGAGGAATCCGCGCGCGCCGAGCAGCCGGCTCAGCTCGGTTCGGGCCTGCGGCGCCAGCATTGGATTACAACAGCGACTTCACGAACCGGATCATGTTCTCGTCGCTCCAGTCCGTGTCGGCGATCACCTTCTGCACCACCTTGCCGTTGCGGTCGATCACGTAGGTCTCGGGATAGCGGTAGGTTCCGAACGATCCGCTGATCTTCGCCTCGGCGTCGCGCGCCGTCAGGAACGACACGTTGACGCGATTCAGGAAGTTGCGGTACACACGCTCGTTCTTGTCGACGCTGATGGCCAGCACCACCACGCCCGAATCGCGCAGCAGCTTGTGGAACTGGTCGAGCGACGGCATCTCGCGGATGCACGGCGGGCACCATGTCGCCCAGAAATTGAGCACCAGCACCTTGCCGCCGAAGTTCGTCGGCGAGATTGCCAGACCCGTGTCGGTGCGGATCGAAAAGTCCGGCGCCGAGTCGCCGACCACCACCACCTTTTCGCGCATCGTATCGGCCGCGACACCCACCAGCGCGGCGACCGCGACCGCCAGCAGCACAATCAGGACCCGATCTGTTTTGACCATGGAGACGCCTTCAGAATATGATTGTAAGAGATCCTGCGGTTCTCCACCCATGCTTATCACCCGTCGAGCCGAGTTTTCCGCGTCCCACGCCTGCTATCGCCCCGACTGGCCCGAGGACCGCAACCGCGCCGTCTACGGCGACGATGCCAACCCGCACGGCCACGGCCATAACTTCGTGCTCGACGTCACGCTGGCGGGCGAACCCGATCGCGTCACCGGCATGGTGCTAGATTTGGTCGAGCTGAAGCGCATTCTGAATCTTGAGGTCGTTGAGCCCTTCGATCATCGCTTCCTGAACCGCGAGGTTCCGCCGTTCGACCGCGTCGTGCCGACCACCGAGAACATGGCCGTCGAAATCTGGCGCCGCCTGGCCCCGCATTTTTCCAATGGCGGGCCGAAACTGCACTCCATCCGTTTGTACGAAACCGAGGACCTCTACGTCGACTACTTCGGAGCGCACAGCGCGGGGCGCTCTCAACCCGAGGAGTCGTCGCACGCGCCCCGCGGCGTTGTGCGCGATGTAGACGAGGGAGGGCGGGAATGATCCGCGTCACGCGGCGATACCGCATCGCGGCGTCGCACCGCCTGCACTCGCCCGAACTTTCCGAAGAAGAAAACCGGCGCGTCTTCGGCAAGTGCAATAACCCGCACGGCCACGGGCACGATTACGCCATCGAGATCACCGCGCGCGGCCCCATCGCCGCCGAGACCGGGTCGGCCGTGCCGCTCGCCGCGCTCGACCGCCTGGTGCGCGAGCGCGTTCTGGCGCGCTATCACCTGAAGAACCTCAACGAAGAGGCGCCCGAATTCGCCGAAATCGTGCCGACCACGGAGAATCTCGCCGCAGCGATAGCCGCGCGGCTCGGCGAGCATTGGCGCGAGGCCTTTCCCGGCGAGTGGCCGGTGCTCGATCGCGTGCGGATCGTCGAAACGAAGCGCAACAGCTTTGAGTTCACCCTAGGAGAGAAATGAGATCCACGAAAGCGGTCGTCCGCGTCATGAAGCCGCGCCGCGAGGCCGGCTCCGTGGCGGCCTCGGTCGAGAGCATGCTGCACCAGCTCGGCGAGGAGCCCGGACGCGAGGGCCTCCGCATGACGCCCGAGCGCGCCGAGAAGGCCCTGCGCTTTCTCACCAGCGGCTACGCGATGGACGTCGAAAGCATCGTCAACGGCGCGCTATACCACGTACGTCACGACGAGATGGTCGTGGTCAAGGACATCGAGTTCTACAGCCTCTGCGAGCATCACATGCTGCCGTTCTTCGGCAAGATGCACGTGGCCTACCTGCCCAACAAGTGCGTCATCGGCCTCAGCAAGATTCCGCGCATCGTCGACGCCTTCGCGCGGCGTCTCCAGGTGCAGGAGCGCCTCACCACCGAGGTCGCCGAAGCCATCCGCAAAATCGCCTCGCCGCGCGGCGTGGCCGTGATCTGCGAGGCGCGCCACTTCTGCATGATGATGCGCGGCGTCGAGAAGCAGCACTCCGGCACCGTCACCAGCGCCATGCTCGGCGCCTTCCGCAAGCGCCGCGAGACGCGCGAGGAGTTCCTCTCGCTGGTGGCGCACAACTCGCTTCAGTTCTGACTTCCCGCGATAATAACAACGTGCAGACCGCCACCTTCCTCTCGCCGGCGCTCATCAACCGCATCACCGACCTCCGCGTCGACGACCCCGGCCGCGCCTGGCGCGCCGCCCAACAGCGCCAGCGCCGCACCAGCCTCACCACCGACGGCCGCCTCAACATCCTCGCCGCCGACCATCCCGCGCGCCGCGTCACCGCCGTCGGCGAGCGCCCGCTCGCCATGGCCGATCGCGCCGACTACCTCACGCGCATCACGCGCGTGCTCTCGAGCGGCCTGGTCGACGGCGTCATGTCGACCATGGACATCCTCGAGGATCTCCTCGTCCTCGACGGCATCATGCGCGAGGCCGGCGCGCGATCGCTCGTCGACGGCAAGCTGCTGATCGCCAGCCTCAACCGCGGCGGCCTCGCCGGCTCCTCCTGGGAGATGGACGACCCCATCACCGGCGCGACCCCCGCCACTTGCGCGGCCTGGCGCTTCGACGGCGCCAAGATGCTTCTGCGCGTCTGCGATCAGGAGCCCGGATCCCTCGCGACGCTGGCCGCTGCCTCGCGCGCCATCACCGAGCTGAACGCGCTCTCGCTGCCCATGTTCCTCGAGCCGCTTCCGGCCGTGAAGACTGACTCCGGTTTCAAGGTCGTCAAGACTTCCGAGGCGCTCGCGAAGCTCGTGGGCGTCGCCTCGGCGCTCGGCGACAGCAGCCGCAACCTGTGGCTGAAGCTTCCGTATTGCGAGGGCTACTCGACGGTCGCGCGTGCCACCACGCTGCCCATCCTGCTGCTCGGTGGCGAGTCGGCCGGCGGCATCGCGCCGTTCCTCGATCAGCTCGAAACCGGCATGGCCGCCGCGCCCAACGTACGCGGCGCGCTCGTGGGACGCAACGTCCTCTACCCCGGCGACGAGGACCCGCTCGCCGCCGCGCACTCGGTCGGCGAGATCGTGCATGGAGGCAGATAGCATGGCCGACACCATGCCGGCCGTTGTATTTCACGGGGAAGGGAAGTGGCGCGTCGAAGAAGTCCCCGTCCCGTCCATCGCCTCCGGGGACGACGTCCTCCTGCGCGTCGACCGCGCCAGCATCTGCGGCACCGACATCCACATTCTCTCCGTGCCGCCCGGCCATCCCGCGACGCCCGGCAGCGTCCTCGGCCACGAGTACACGGCGACCGTCGTCGATCGCGGCGAGCGCGCCGCGCACCTCGCGCCCGGCGACCGGGTCGTCATCGACCCGAACCTCACCTGCGGCGTCTGCCAGTACTGCCGCCTCGGCCTGACGAACTCCTGCGCGAACATGACGACGCTCGGCATCTTCCGTCACGGCGGCCTTGCGGCTTACAACGTCGCGCCCGCGCGCGCGCTTCACAAGATCTCGCGCGATGTCTCAGCGGACCGCGCCACGCTCGCCGAGCCGCTCTCGTGCGTCATGCACGCCTACGAGAAGTCGGCGATGACGCCCGGCGAGAGCGTCGCGATTCTCGGCGGCGGCCCGATCGGGCTGCTCTTCCTGCTGCTGTTCAAGACCGGCGGCGCCGGGCGCGTCACGGTGATCGAGCCGGTCGCGTTTCGCCGGGCGACGGCGGAAAGCTTCGGCGCCGACGTCGCGGCGTCGGCGAAGGATCTTGCGCCGGAGAGCGCCGATATCGTCGTCGACGCGGCGGGCACGCTGCTGCCGGAGTGCCTCACGCTGGTGCGCCGCGGCGGCCGCGTGCTGCTGTTCGGAATGAATCTGCACGGCGAGCGGCCGGTGAACCAGTACTGGATCACGCGCCACCAGGTGACGGTCATCGGCACGTTCATACAGCAGACGGCGTTCCCCAAGGTCGTGCGGCTCCTCGAATCGGGCATTCTGCCGGTCGAGAAGCTGATCACGCACCGCGTCGGGCTATCGGACATCGGCGCCGGCCTCGACGCCATGCGCTCGGGCGAGGCGATCAAGGTCGTCGTCGCACCGTAGGCGATACTGAGCGTGCGCATGCAGGCTCTCGCATTCTGGAAGAGCGCTACGATGGACCACGGCAACCTGTTCGAGGACCTGACGCAATTACTCCGCGGGGCCGGGATCCCGTATTGCGTGATCGGCGGAGCGGCCGTCAACGCCTATGCGCCTCCCCTGATCAGTCTCGATCTCGATCTCGTCGTCGCCGGCGAAAGCCTCGCGTCCACTGAATCGCTGCTCCGGGAACGATACCGTGTCGAGTCGTTTCCTCACAGTCTCAACATCTCCGCGACGGAATCCAGCCTTCGCGTGCAGATTCAGACTGACGCTCGATACTTCGACTTCCCGTCACGCGCGCACGAACGGGAAGTCCTCGGCTTTCGCCTTCCGGTGGCAAGCGTCGAGGACGTGATGCGGGGCAAGGTTTGGGCAGCCTCCGATCCCTCGCACCGCCCCAGTAAGCGCCGAAAGGACCTGCTCGACATCGAGCGCCTGCTCGAAGCACGGCCGGAGCTGAGAAATCTCGTCCCGCCGGACATCCTGACCCGGCTCGAGTCCGCCTGACGGACTCCACTCCAGGAAACGCGCGTGCACGTTCCCTGAAAAATGACGTGCGGCTTCTCGCCGAAGGCGTGCCGCCCGGCCGTGCTTAGAACTTGAACTTCAGCGCAAACTGAATGATGCGCGCTTCGGTCGCCGTCGAGGTGATCTGTCCGAAGCCCGCGCTGGCGTTTACGCCCGGCACACTGAAATTGGCGCGATTGAAGGCGTTGAAAAACTCCGAGCGGAACTGGAGCGTCTTCGACTCCGTGAGCTTGAACGTCTTGCTCAGGTTGAAGTCGAAGTTCCCCAGACCGGGGCCGCGAATCACGCCGACCCCCGAGTTTCCGAACGCCGTGTTGGGAATGAAACCCGCGACCGTCGGCGACGTCTGCAGGATTGCGAACGCGCTCGTGTCGAACCAGCGTGTCGGCGTTCGCTGGCCGGAAGGCAGGTCGCCGTTGGCGAGCCGCGTCGGACGGCTCCGGCGTTCGCCGCCGAGATTCAGAAGCTGCGATTGCGTGATCGTCAGGCCCAGACCCTCCGATACGGTAATGATCGGCGAGAACTCCCAGCCGCCGAAGACCAGGCCAAGCGGCCGGTCGGCGGCGTACGGAAGCTGCCACACCGCCGAGGCGACGAAGCGCTGCTTTACGTCGAACTCGGCCAGTCCGTACTCGTTGCGGCGATTGTAGCCGTCCTGCGGCTCGCGGAAGACCCCGACGTCGACGCCGTTGCCTGCGCCGCTGGTCGAGAGATGATCCACCGAGTCGGTCAGGGCCTTGCCCCACGTGTAGGACACCAGCGCCGAGAGACCGCGGGAAAAGCGTTTCTCGACGCGCGTCTGGAACGAGTGATAGTTCGAGATCCCGATGTTCTCCAGGTACTGAATGTCGCCTTCGAGCGCGAAGCTCGCCAGCGGCTGGGTGCCGGCCACCGGCGCACCCTGTGCGTTGAACGTCACCGGCCGCTGGTTCAGATTGCGGAACGCCGCCAGTTTCCTGCCGCTGTTGCCGACGTAGGAGACCTCGAACAGCACGTCCCGCGTCATCTGCTGCTGAATTCCGAAGTTCCACTGCTGCACGTACGTCGACCGCTGGAACGGGTCCTGTCCCTTGCGGCTGACCGTGCGCAGGTTGACGCGCGAGAGATCCACGAAGCCCGCCGGAATCCCGTCCTGCAAGCGGAAGATCGCGTTCGCCGACTTGAGTGTGTTGCTGCCGGCAATGTTGGCGTCGGCCAGCACGATGAACGGCGGGTTGAATCCCAGCAGCCCCTCGCGGCCCTGCCGGTTGGTGTGGTTGTAGAAGATTCCGTACGAGCCCCGGATCACCGTGCCCTTCATCGCCGACCAGGCGAAGCCCAGCCGCGGCGCGACGTTGTTCCAATCGGGATGAATCGTGGTCTCGTCGAAGATGCTTCCCTTCTTGGCGGCGACGTAGGTGTTCGTCGAGCGGTCGAGATTCGCCCACAGGAAGTCGCGCTCCTTCGGTGGAGTCGCGAACTCGTAGCGCACGCCCAGGTTGATCGTCAGGCTTCGCGCCGCCTTCCAGTCCTCCTGCACGTAGAACGAGTAGACTTTCTGCGACTGGTTGAACACCGTGTTGGAGTCCTGCTGGTAACGCGTTGGGAAGCCCAGCAGCAGATCGGAGACGCCGCCGGCGTAACTGCCGTTCTGTCCGCTGAAGCGGCCGCTGAAGGTAAACGCGCCCAGCAGCGTGCTGACGTCGCGGATGCCCGTCTTCAGGCTCAGGTACTCGCCGCCGAACTTGATCGCATGCGCGCCGCGCACCCAGGAGATCGCGTCGCGAATCGTCCAACTGCGAGGCGTCTGGAACTGCGGCACCGAAGTCGTGCGGCCCAGCCGTTGCAGATTCCCTCCGGGAAAGTTGATGACCGGCAGGCCGCCGCAGATGCTCTCGTCGGTCGGCGCGTTCTTCAGCCCGATGAGCTGCTCGGGGCAGCCCGAGCCGAAGTTCGGCGGCGTCTGGAAGAAGTTGCCCCGCGTGAATCCGAACCGCAGCTCCGAGACGACCGACGGCGAAAGCGTCCAGGTGTTCCCCAGCGCGATCTGTTGCGAGCGCCACAGCGCCGCGCCGAACGTGTCGTTGAACGAGCCCTCGGCCAGTCCGGGCCTCGGCGCCGGGCGGAAGAGGTTGGTGTCGGAGAACGAGTACCGGCCGAACAGGCTCACGCTCGAGGAGAAGTTGTGGTCGGCCCGCACGTCGAACTGGTCGGTGCGATTGCGCTCGATCGGCACGTTGACATAGTTGTTATCAATCTGGCCCGCGGCGCCCGTGTTCGGATTCGGCGCGACGTCGAGGATGCGCTTGCCGACCGGATCGATCAGGTTGGCCGGCAGAATCCAGCAGAAGCCGCCGTTGTTGCAGTCGGCGGTGCCCGGCTGGCGGAAATCAGTTCCGGTGTCGTTGGGGTTCAGCGGGTTGGAAATCGCGATCGGGAACCGACCGCTTCGCCAGGCGGGTTGCGGAACCGAGCTCAGCCGAACCGTGCCCAGCCGGTCGCGCAGACCTTCGTAGTCACCGAACACGAAGGTCTTGTCGCGGACGATCGGTCCTCCGAGCGTGCCGCCGAACTGGTTTCTCAGCCGGAAGGGTTTCGCCGCGCCCGTGGCGTTGGCGAAGAAGTTGTTGGCGTCCAGGTTGTCGTTGCGGTGAAACTCGTAGAGTGAGCCGTGCAGGCTGTTGGTGCCCGACTTGATGACGGCGTTGATGAGCGCCCCCGAGCTGCGGCCGAACTCGGCCGAATACGCGTTGGTCTGAATCTTGAACTCCTGAAGAGCGTCGATCGAGGGCTGCACCACCTGCACGTTGCCGCCGCGAAAGGAGTTCGAATACGACGTGTTGTCGACCCCGTCCAGCAGGAACGCGTTGTGGAAGACGCGGTTCCCGTTGACGTTGAACGCGCCCTTGAAGCCGATCGATTGCAGCCGCGGCGTCGGCGCCAGCACTCCCGGCGATAGCAGCGCCAGTTGGTTGTAGTCGCGCCCGTTGAGCGGCAGCTCGACGATCTTGCGCTCGTCGATCACCGCGCCGCGACCCTGCGTCTCGGTTTGCAGCAGCGTGGTCTCCGCCTCCACCGTGATGCGCTCGGCGACTTCGCCCACCTGGAGCGCCACGTCGAATCGCATCGTCTGATTCACTTGCAGA
Organism: uncultured Solibacteraceae bacterium; assembly: GCA_964515555.1. Classification (GTDB taxonomy): domain Bacteria; phylum Acidobacteriota; class Terriglobia; order Bryobacterales; family Bryobacteraceae; genus CAZEVY01. The sequence continues at coordinate 9,893 of CAZEVY010000080.1, forward strand.
GCCACGCCGTTGTTGACCGAAGTCTTGAAGCCCGAGCGCGAGGCGCTCACCGAATACACGCCGGGTTTGAGACTCGGCAGAAAGTACCGGCCTTCGTCGTTGGTCACCGTCGCCGCGGCGATGTTGGTCGCCTGGTTGACCGCCCGCACCTCGGCCCCGGCGATCACCGAGCCGGTCGGGTCGGTCACCAATCCGGTCAACGCGGCGAGTTCCGACTGGGAGTAGAGCGGCGCGGTCAGGGCGCACAGCGCCAGCGCAAGGGTATACCTCATGGCAAGACCTCCTCGAAGCGAATCGTCTCGATTATACGCCCGCAGCGTAACGTTTCGGCAAAGGCGGGGTTTCAGGGGCGTGAACCCGTGTGCAGCGCGACCGCGCCCATCGTCATGCGCTCGAACCCCACTCGCGAGAACCCCGCGGTCCGCATCGCCTCCGCCAGCTCCTCCGCCTCCGGGAACCGGCCGATCGATTCCGGCAGGTACGCGTACGCCTCCGCCGACCCCGAAATCGCCCCGCCGATCCGCGGCAGCAGCAGCCGCGAATACAGGTCCGACACCGCCCGGAACACTCCGTTCGGCGGGCGCGAAAATTCCAGAATCGCCGCCGCGCCGCCCGCCTTCAGCACCCGCAGCATCTCCGCCAGCCCCGCGCGATAGTCCACCAGGTTGCGGAATCCGAACGCCATCGTCACCAGGTCGAGCGACCCGTCCGCCAGCGGCAGCCTGAGCGCGTCCGATTCAAACAGAACCGACCCCGATTGTTTCCGCGCGATCTTGCGCCGCGCCTCGATCAGCATGGGATGGCAGAAGTCGCTCGCCATCACGCCCGCGCCTCGTCTCGCCTCGAGCGCCAGCGCCAGGTCGCCCGATCCGCAGCAAAGATCGAGCACCCGCGCCCCGGGCCGCCGCAGAATCGTCTCGAGCCGCCGCGCCGTCCGCGTGCGCCACCAGCGGTCGATGTTGAACGAGAGCAGGTGATTCAGCAGGTCGTAACGCGGCGCGATGCGCCCGAACATCGCGCGGACCTCGCCGCTCGACGCCGCCGTTCCCGCCGACTTCATGCGCGCGCCAGGTCGGCCATCGCCGACCGGATCGCCAGAATCACCGCCTCGTCGCGGGCGCCCGCGACCACGCGCGTCTCGCCGATGCGCTCCGGCAGTACGAAATGCACGCTGCCGTGCACCGTCTTCTTGTCAGCGGCCAGACGGCCGATCAGCGCCTCCGGTGCGATACCCCCGAGCGAAGGAATCGGACCGTAGTTGTCGATCGCCTGGAAAATGTCGGCGCCATCTTCGGCGGAAAGCCCCGCGACCAGGTGCGCCAGGTGCGTCGCCGCGCGCATGCCGAACGCCACCGCCTCGCCGTGCAGGAACCGCACGTACTCCGTCTCCGCTTCGAGCGCGTGCCCGAAGGTGTGTCCGAAATTCAGTATGCGGCGCAACCCGCCCTCGCGTTCGTCCGCCGACACCACCTCCACCTTGATGCGCACCGATTCGCCGATGATCCAGTCCAGGACCTCCGGGTCGCGGCGCAACACCGCCGCGGCCTGCTCGTTCATCACGCGAAACAGCGCTGGACTCCGAATCACGCCGCACTTGACGATCTCGTACAGCCCCGCGCGATACTCGCGGTCGGAGAGCGTCGCGAGCACGTCGGGGTCGATCACCGCCGCCAGCGGCTGGTGAAACGCGCCCACCAGGTTCTTTCCCGCCGCGAGATTCACGCCGGTCTTGCCGCCGACCGATGCGTCCACCTGCGCCAGCAGCGTCGTCGGCGCCTGAATCACCGGCACCCCGCGTAGAAACACCGCCGCCAGGAATCCCGCCACGTCGCCGACGATGCCGCCGCCGAACGCCACCACCAGGCTCGTGCGATCCGCGCCCGCCGCCGCCATCCTGTCCGCCAGTTTCTCGACCTCTGCGATCCGCTTGCGCTCCTCGCCGCCCGGAAAGTAGAGCACCTCGTGCGAGCGCGCGCCGAGCGCGCCGCGAAGCTTCTCGCCGTGCAGCGCCCACACATCCTCGGTCGTCACCACGAAAATCCGGCCCGTCTTCGCCGGAATGTGATCGGCGAGCGACGCCAGCGCGCCCCGCGCGACGATCGCCGGCGAGCGCGTCGTGGCGGTTTCCACGCAGAAGACCGGCATAAGGACGTTGTACCATGGTGGTCGTCCTTCACTCCGAGTGGCCTCCGGCTCCATTTCCACCGATTTTCTCGTCGTCGGCGCGGGCGTCGCCGGATTGCGCGCCGCCATCGAAGCCGCGGCCGCCGGCAGCGTGCTCGTCATCGCCAAGGACGCCCTCGAGGAATCCGCGACCGCCTACGCGCAGGGCGGTATCGCGGCCGCGCTCAGCGACGACGACGAGGTCGAGCTGCACGAGCAGGACACTATCGCCGCCGGCGACGGGCTCTGTTCGCCCGAAGCCGTGCGCGTGCTGGTCGAGGAGGCGCCGGCCGCCATTGAGGAGTTGATCGCCTGGGGCGCCGAGTTCGATCGCGACGGGTCGAAGCTGCTGTTCGCGCGCGAGGGCGCGCACTCGCGCAGCCGCGTCCTCCACGCGCATGGCGATTCCACCGGACGCGAGATCGCGCGCACGCTCTACCGCAAGGCGTCGTCGCTGGCGAATGTGCGATTCGAAAGCTTCTCTTCGGTGACCGACCTTCTCATCGGCAACGGCGCCGCTGCTGGCGCGGTGGTCCTCGACGAGCGAGGGGGCCGCGCGCTCGAAGTTCACGCGCGCGCCGTCCTGCTCGCAACCGGAGGACTCGGCCGCGTCTACCGCGAGACCACCAATCCCGATGTCGCTACCGGCGACGGCGTTGCGCTCGCCTGGCGGGCCGGAGCGAGCGTCGCCGATCTCGAGTTCGTCCAGTTCCACCCCACCGCGCTCCACGTCGAAGGCGCTCCGCGATTTCTGCTCTCCGAGGCCCTGCGCGGCGAGGGCGCCTGGCTTCGCAACGCCGGGGGACGCCGCTTTCTGCCGCTCTATCACGCCGGTGGCGAGCTCGCCCCGCGCGATGTCGTCGCGCGCGCCATCGTCCTCGAAATGGAGTGGACCGGGAAGTCGCCCGTGTTCCTCGATCTCACGCACCTCGACGCCGCGCATGTCCGGCGGCGATTCCCGCGCATCTTCGACACCTGCCTGCGTTACGGCGTCGATATCACGACAGCGCCCGTGCCCGTGCATCCGGCGGCGCACTACGCCATGGGCGGCGTCTGGACGGACCTCGACGGTCGCACGGATGTGCCACGCCTCTACGCCGCGGGCGAAGTCGCCTGCACCGGCGTCCACGGAGCGAATCGGCTGGCGAGCAATTCGCTGCTCGAAGGCGTCGTGTTCGGTGCGCGCGCGGGGCGGGCCATGCGGGAATGGTCGGGTGCGCCGCCGGTTGCGGGAGTCGCGCCGCCGGCGGAATTCCCCGAAATAGCCGAGGCCGAACTGCGCGACCTGGCGTGGCGGCACTGCGGGATCGTTCGTTCGGGTGAGCATCTGGAAGCGGCGCTGGCGAAGCTCGATGGAGTCGCTCTGTCGCGGCGCCACACGCCGCGCCGCGCCGATTACGAATGCCGGAACCTCCACACCGTCGCGTCGATGATCGCCCGGTCGGCGCTCGCCCGCCGCGAGAGCCGCGGCGCGCACTACCGCACCGACTTCTCCGGCCGCGGCGCGGAGTTCGCCGCCCACTCCCTGCTGCGGTGCGACCGCGAGGGAGTCGCCTTCCGCCGCGTTGTACCATAGGAGATTGTTCCCGCTCCGATTCCCCAGCACCCGTCCCCCGCGCGCGACCATGCCGTGTTGCGCGCTGATTATGCTCGCCGCCGGTCACGAGATCGCCAAGGTCGGTCCCGGGACCGCGCTCTGGGCGGCGCCCGCGATTCTCTTCGCGGCCATGATGATCGCCTGGGCCGCCGAGTCGTCGCAGTTCTTCATCTCGCAGGGCTTCGCACTGGCGATCCTCGCCTGGTTGCAGACCCTTCCCGAGTTCGCCGTCGAAGCCGTCCTCGCCTGGAAACAGCAGGTGCCGCTGCTGCTTGCGAATCTCACGGGCGCGCTGCGCTTGCTCACCGGACTCGGCTGGCCGCTGATCTATTTCACCGCCGCCTTCTTCTACCGGCGCCGCCATCGAAAACCGCTTCGGGAAATCCGCCTCGAGGACGAGCACTGCATTGAAGTGGTCGGACTGCTGGTCCCGCTGATCTACGTCACCGTGGTCTGGTGGAAGGCGTCATTGAACCTCTATGACGCCGGCGTTCTGATCGGCATCTATGTCCTGTACCTGCTGGTCCTTTCCCGAATGCCTGCCAAGGAGCATGAAGGCATCGAGGATCTCGACCGCATCCCGCGCGCCGTGGTGAAGTCCTCGCCGGCCATGCGGAATCTCTACATTGTCCTGTTGTTCGCGGGCGGCGGCGGCCTCATCTACTTCGCGGCCGAGCCGTTCCTCGGCAGCCTGCTGGCGGTCTCGGCCATGATCGGAGTGACGGAGTTCGTTTTCGTCCAATGGGTCGCCCCGTTCGTCTCCGAGTTCCCCGAGAAGGTGTCGGCGTTTTATTGGGCGCGCACCATAGACCGCGCGCCGATGGCGCTCATGAACATGGTCTCCAGCAACATCAACCAGTGGACCCTGCTGGCCGCCATGCTGCCGATCGTCTACTCCATCAGTCGCGGCGCTCCCAGCCACATCCCGTTCGACGAGCAGCAGCAGCTCGAGATTCTCATGACCATCGGCCAGTCGCTGGTGGGCATGCTGTTTCTCATAAACATGAAGCTGGTGTGGTGGGAGGCCGGCTCCCTGTTCGGCCTCTGGGCCATTCAGTTTGCCTTCTCGCCGATCCCGCCGTCGACCCCCGGCATCCTCGGCTTCCTCGCGACGCACATTCACTGGTACGTGACGGTCGCCTACCTGGCCTGGTTCGTCGTGGGATTCGCGCAGTATCTGATCCGGCCGCGCGAGGCGCGCGCGTTCATTCTCTTCGCGAAGATGTGGCGCACCCACGTCCGGCCCGCCTGATCGCCGCGACTCCTCCTACAGAGCTGCGACCAAAGGGAGCGGTCCTTACTTCCTGCCGCCCGCGGCCTCTCAGTCGATGATTCCGGCGAGGTCGAGCGTGAACCCCGCGACCGGACCCTCTCCCTCGACGCGTGTGGGATTCTCGAGCACCTCCGGCTCGGGCCCGGGGCGATAGATCCACACCCACTTCTCGATCGGATCGATCAGCCAGCCGAGTTCGGCGCCGTTTTCGATGTACTCGGTCATCTTCGCCTGCAATCGCTTCATCCGGTCGTGGGCCGACCGCAACTCGATGACGAAGTCAGGGCAGAGATTGAAAAACGCATCCTGCTGAGGTCCCGGCAGTGCGGCGATACGTTCTTTCCGCACCCAGCAGGCATCGGGAGAGCGTCGGGCGCCGTTGGGCAGGCGAAATCCACCCTCCGAGTCGTACGGTTTTCCGCGACCGTCCGATTTGGCCCAGAGCCACAGCTGGCCGTTGATTTCACTGGCTCGATTCCCGGTGTTCGAATATCCAGGCGGCATAATGACAATCTCTCCATCGGCGTCGACTTCCACGATGCAGTCTTCGTACTTTTCGCAGAAGGCGATGAACTCCTCGTCGCTCATCGGGCCGCGATGAGGCGTCAACACCACGGGCGCCATCGATTCGAAGTCGTCGACGACGAGCTGAGATCCGGAGTCGTGCATAGGTATTGCCGCTTAACTCGATAATACGCGATGCGTGAGCTCAGTCGATGATTCCGGCGAGGTCGAGCGTGAACCCCGCGACCGGGCCCTCTCCCTCGACGCGTCTGGGATTCTCCAGCACTTCCGGCTCCCGCCCCTGCCGATAGATCCATACTTGCTTCTCGATCGGGTCGATCAGCCAACCGAGTTCGGCGCCGTTTTCGATGTATTCCACCATCTTGGCCTTCAGCCGGCGCAACCGGTCGCTGGTGGGCCGAAGCTCAATGACGAAATCCGGGCAGAACGGTAGAGCCCCCCCTCGTTCCCTCGCGCTGAGTGTATCGATGCGCGACTTGCGAAACCAGGCGGCGTCGGCGGCGCGTCGCGCGCCGTTCGCCAGTCGGATGGCGCCGGACGACTCCAACACTTCGCCGCGGCCATCGGCGTCCGTCCAGTTCGACAAACGAGCCGTGATGCGGCGGTTCTGCGAGGACGTACCCCAGTTCGCTGGCGGCATGATCACGATCTCCCCATTGGCCTCGACTTCCACCATGCAGTCAGGGTATTTCTCGCAAAACGCGAAGAACTCGTCGTCGCTCATCGGGCCGCGATGAGGCGTCAACACCACGGGCGACATCGATTCGAAATCGTCGACGACCAGCCGAGATCCGGAGTCCGGCATCAAATCACCGCTTACCCCGATAATACGCGATCAAATCCGTCGACGGCGGCACCCGCCCCAACTGCCGCAGCATCGACGTCACCTGCCCCCGGTGATACGTCGCGTGATTCACCACGTGCAGCACGATCTGCCAGAGCGGCGACTCCGCCGCCTCCCCGCTCAGCAGCTTGTAGCCGATCACCCGCCCGAATCCCGCGTCGTCGATCCCCGCCGCCCACTCGCGCCACCGCCCGTGCAGCGCCGTCCACTCCGTCTCCAGAAAGTCGAGCGAGAGCGTCTCGCCGGGATCCAGCAGCGTCGTGCGCGACCTTCCGTTCACCCGCTCGAACCACACCCGGTCCGCGCCGAAGATGTGCCCCAGCGTGCCCAGCAGCGACTGGAACGACACCTTCACGTCCCGCGACAACTCCTCGGGTGTCACCTCGCGCGCCGCCGCCACCAGTTTTCCCGACGCCCACGCCGTGAAATCGAGGTGCGTCCGCAACGTCGAAGCCGGTACGCTCATTCGTCCTCCTCCTGCTGCGCGGCCAGCCTGGTGATGACGCCCAGATCCTCCAGCGTCGTCACGTCGCCTGCCACCTTGTGCGACGTCACGATCTCGCGCAGCAGCCGTCGCATGATCTTACCGCTGCGCGTCTTCGGCAACGCGTCGGTGAAGCGCAGCTCCTCGGGCCGCGCGAAAGAGCCGATCTCGTGCGCCACCCACTTGCGCAACTCCAGGCCCAGCTCGTCGTGGTTCCAGTCGCCCTTCTTCAGCGTGACGAAGGCGCACACCGCCTGCCCCGTAATCTCGTGCGGCTTGCCGACCACCGCCGCCTCCGCCACCGCCGGATGCCGCACCAGCGCCGACTCGATCTCCATCGTGCTCAGCCGGTGCCCGCTGACATTCATCACGTCGTCGACCCGCCCCAGAATCCAGAAGTAGCCGTCGGCGTCGCGGCGCGCCGCGTCGCCCGTGAAGTAAATGCCCGGCAGCTTGCTCCAGTAGACCTCTTTGTATCGCTCCGGATCGCCCCACAGCGTGCGCGCCATGCTCGGCCACGGCCGCCGGATAATCAGGAATCCCTCTTTGTCGTCCGCCACCCGATTCCCCGCCATGTCGACCACCTCCGGCAGCACGCCCGGCATCGGCAGCGTGCCCGACCCCGGCTTCAGCGGCGTCGCCCCCGGCATCGGCGCGATCATGATGGCGCCCGTCTCCGTCTGCCACCACGTGTCGACGATCGGGCAGCGCCCCTTGCCGATCGTGCGGTGATACCATTCCCACGCCGCCGGATTGATCGGCTCGCCGACCGAGCCCAGCAGCCGCAGGCTGGAGAGATCGTGCGCGTTGGGCCACTGGTCGCCCTGGCGGATCAGCGCGCGGATGGCCGTCGGCGACGTGTAGAAGATGTTCACCTTGTACTTCTCCACCATCGCCCACCAGCGGTCGAACGCCGGCGTATCCGGCGCGCCTTCGTACATCACCGACGTCGCGCCCGCCGAAAGCGGCCCGTAGACGATGTAGCTGTGCCCCGTCACCCAGCCGATGTCGGCCGAGCACCAGTAGACGTCCTCGTCGCGCAGGTCGAAGACCCACTTCATCGTCATCGTGGCTTGCAGCAGATAGCCGCCCGTGGTGTGCAGAATCCCCTTCGGCTTTCCCGTCGTCCCCGACGTGTAGAGCACATAAAGGGGATGCTCGGCGTCGAGCGCCACCGCCGGACACTCATCCGATGCCGTCGCGTCCAGCTCGTGCCACCACAGGTCGCGCCCCGCCTGCATGTGCACCTGCGACGCCGTGCGCCGGCACACCACCACCTCGCGCACCGACGGACATTCGCCGAGCGCCTCGTCGACCGCGTCCTTCAGCCGTACTTCCTTCGCGCGCCGCCATCCGCCGTCGGCCGTGATCACCAGGCACGCGCCCAGGTCCTGAATGCGCGCCTTGAGCGCCTCCGACGAGAATCCGCCGAACACCACCGAGTGCGTGATCCCCAGCCGCGCGCAGGCCAGCATCGCCACGGGAAGCTCGGGAATCATCGGCATGTAGATGATGGCGCGGTCGCCCGCCTGGTAGCCGCGCGACTTCAGCACGCCCGCGAAGCGCGAGACCAGCCTGTGCAACTCGGCGTAGGTGATCGCGCGCGTGTCGCCCGGCTCGCCCTCCCAGAGAATCGCGATCTTGTCGCGCCGCGGGCCGTTGAGATGCCGGTCCAGGCAATTGTAGGAGACGTTGGTCTTCCCGCCCGAAAACCATTTCGCGAACGGCGCGTCCCACTCGAAGGTCTTGGTCCATTTCTCGAACCAGTGCAGCTCGCTTTCGGCGAGCGCGCCCCAGAACCTCTCGGGGTCCTGCTCGGCGCGGCGGCACAGGTCGCGATAGGCGTCGAGACTGCCGACATGGGCCTTCGACGAAAACTCGGGTGGCGGAGGATAGACATTGCTCACTGGGAAACGCTCCTGGGTGGGGTAAACCCGCGATTCTATCAGAGTGGTCCGCGGACGCGGGTGGTCGGGTGGCTGCGTTTACTCGAAAATCGGAGCCAGCTTCGCCAGCACTTCGTCCACGATCGCGGCGGGGACGCTTTCGAGTTTCCTGCCGCCGCGCGCCTTGAGATCGAGTGCGCGGGGCTGATCGCAGCGGACCACGCCCGTCGTACGGGTTCCAGTGGCTGTCAGCTGCACGGCGAAGCCGGCCGTGCGCGCAAAGCTACCGCCGCTGGTGATAGGAACAACCACGGGTGCCTTGGTCACGTTGTTGAACGCCTCAGGCGAGACGATCAGTACCGGCCGGCGGCCCTTCTGCTCATGTCCTTCGGCGGGAGCGAGTCCCACGAGCCAGATTTCGCCCCGTTTCATCAGACGAGCTCACCGCCGGCAGGCTCGCCGCTGACCCATTCGCGGTCCTGCCTGGCTCGCGCCGCCTTGGGATTGCACTGGGCGAGGAGTTCGTCCAGGGTATAGCGGGGCCGCGGCCGCGCCACGACGACCAGCCGGCCCCTTTCCACCCTGAGTCCCACCTTAGCTCCCGGCCGGAGGCGCAGGACGTCGAGGAGGGCTGGCGGGACGGTTAGCATGATCGAGCCGCCGACTTTGCGGAGATTCGTTGTGTGCATGGTCCGCGTGAAAGTTATATTTCAGTATAACAGCCATCGGTTCGATGTCCGGGAAGTTATCCCTTGAAGCGATCAGCGATCAGCTTTCAAATCCCGCCGGTACACGTTATAGCTCCGCGCCACGCGACACCCCAGCTTCTCCGCCGTCCGCCGCGACGCCCAATTGTCGTCCAGCACGATCGTGTAGCTCGCACCCGTGCACCCGCTCGCCATCATCCCCAGGTAGCTCGCCGACGCCAGCGCCAGATTCACCCCCCGACCCCGATACCGCTCCTTCACGCCGATACACATCAACACCCCGTGGTCGCGCGACACGCGATTCATATCCGGCAGCGAGTACACCACCCCCGCCGTCTCGCCGCCCGATTCCGCGAAATACAGCCACTCCGGCGACAGCACATCGCGCATCCCCGCCGTCAGCCCGACGAGCTGATCGTAGGTGAACTGCGGCGCGCCCCAGTGCGCCGCGAACGTCTCGTTATATAGGTCGCGAAACAGCCGCGTCTCCTCCTCCAGCCGGGCGAAATCCCAGCTCCGCAACCGCACGCCGCCGACCTCGGCCCTCTCCACATGCCCGCGATACGCCGCCGCCAGCTCCTCGTCGAATCGAACCCGATACTCGACCAGTCCCTTCTCCGTGCAGAAGCCCGCGTCCTTGATGAAGCTGTGATAGTACGGCCGATTGTAGTCGTGCAGAAACGTCGGCGACTCCCCGTACCCGTCGATCGTCAGGCCGATCTGCCATCCATACAGGAATCCCAGCCGCGCGAACTCCGAGCCTTCCCCGCGCAGCCACCCGCACGCCTCGCCGAGCAGCGCGCGCGCCGCGTCGTCGCGTCCCGGCAGGCACTCGAAGAAGAAGAGGTGCCCCGCCCGCCGCCCCCAGTGCGCGTTGAACGCCGGGTCGACCAGCGCCGTCACCGACGCCGTCATCCTCCCGTCCTCCTCGGCGGCCAGCGTCCTCAGCCGGCACCCCGCGCTGAACGCCGACTCGCCCAGCAACTGCTCGATGTGATGCGCCGCGTCCGGCGCCACCCAGCCCGCATCGCCGCGATACACCTCCTCGGACAGCCGCAGGCAGCCCTCGAAATCCTCCCGCGACTCGAGCGCCCGAATCCTCACCGCGACTCCTTCGCGCGCCGGCGCAGATCGAACGCGTCTCCCGCCGAGAGCCAGTAGTAAGGCTTCCCGTGCTCGTAGATCGCCACCCGTCCCGCGCCCACCACCTCGAAGCGGTCGCCCGTCACCACCACCGCCGTGCTCTCGTCGATCCCGACGCCCAGCAGCCCCGCGTGCCTCTCCACCACCGCCGCCATGTCGTTCTCGCGCTTCCGCTGGCTCAGGTGCTGGTCGATTGCCACCCCGCGCAGGAACCCCAGCCCCTCCTCGTAACCCGTGGCCATCATCACCGTGTTGCCTTCGCGCGCCCCCCGCACCATGTACGACCCCTGGATCGTCGCGCCCGCCGAGCTCCCGCCGATCGCGCCGCCGCGCGCGACGAGCGCCATCATCTCGCGATGCGCCCGCGTATTCAGGTAGGAGTCCGCCAGACGCCAGTGCCGCCCGCCGTCGAACCACACGCCGCGCGCATTCAACAGAGGCTCGACGAACGCCGCCGAGTCCGCGACAGCGCGGTCGCGCGTGTGCAGCACCGTCAGGTTCGTGCATCCCGCGCGCGCCAGGAAATGTCCCGCGGCGTACGAGGCGTCATATTGGTCGGCCGTCCCGGCCGTCGGAACAATCACGATCGGCGCGTCGCGCCCCCCCGCCAGCTCGATGAAGCGTCCCGAGATTTCCGGTCCCACGCGCCCGCCGCCGACCACCACCAGCGCGCCTCGCGCCGGTCCCACCTCCTGCGCCGCCGCGCACGTGAGGACCAGCGAGAGCAGCCCGCATCGCATGTCTGCGATTCTGCCACACACTGTTGTGGCGCGGGCGCTCGCGTCCGCTCAGCGCTTCCGCGCCGTGAAGTACACGCAGAGATTCGGAAGCTGCTGCCCGCACGCCGCGACCACAGTCCGCGCCGCCGCCGCAGCCTTGCGAAGCAGACCCGGTTGCTCGCGCGCGTACGCCGTGCGCCGGACCGCCACCTCGCCGAACACCGCCTCCAGCTCCGCCCGCATCGTCTCCAGGCTGAACGATTTCAGATGACCCCAGCGATGAAACTTCAGCGTGCACTGCGGGCACACCACCTGCTCGGCGGCGAGATTCTCGCGCCAAGGCACCGTGCCGGCGAACGTTCCGCCCGCGCGCAGCAGGCGCGCCACCTCGCGCAGTCCCAGCGCGCGCTGCCGGTCGTCGAGATGCTCCAGTACCTCGGAGGCCACCACAAAGTCGAACGACCCGTCGTCGAACGGCATCTTCTCGATCACCCCGCAGCGCGCGTCCACTCCGCTCTCCTGCAACCGCCGGATCGCCCGCGCGTCGGGATCGAGCGTCGCCACCTTCCACCCGCGCGTCTTCATCAGGCCCTCGAAGTATCCGCTCCCCGCGCCAATATTCAACAATGAAGGCGCGCCGCCGGCGAGTCGCGATAGCTTCCGCGCGAGATAGTCGTGACGCGGCCGCGCCACGTCGAACGACGCCAGGCCCTCATTCTGGAAATAGCTCCAGATGTTCGACGGGTCGGGAGCGGGCTCGGGCGTGGATGCGGACACTTCGGCCTCTGGACCTGTAGTGGCGCGCCTCCCCGTTTCTTCTCACTACACGCCGGGCCCTTCCGCACCGTCTATACACTTGATGCACAGCGGGCTGGCTGCACTCACACTTGCCTCCGCCCTCGCCGCCCAGGAACCCTCCCGCGACGCACTCGACTGGGCCATCGCCCAAACCGGACGGCACGCCGAGCTGCGCAACCCCGTCGTCGCCGCCTGGGCCGCCGCCACCCTCGCCGACCAGGTCTGCCCGCGCGACCGCGCCGCCGGAGCGTCCATCTTCGACCAGGCCATCGCCCGGGCCAACGCCCTTCCCGCCGGCGCCTTCGCCGAGCGCGGCCCGCGCCTGCCCGTCTCCGGCTTCTCGGCGATGTGGCGCCTGATCGCCGCGCCCGCCCCGCGCTGCGACCCGAAGTTCACCGGCCTCGCGCCCTCGCCCTCGCTCCAGTCCTCGATCGACGAGGAGCGCCGCCGCGCCAATTCCCACCTCGCCACCGCCCGCGAGACCGTCGAGTCCAACCCCGATCGCGCCGCCCAACTCGCCTCCGCCGCACTCGACGCCGGCGATCCGCTCACCCTCGACTTCGCGCTCTTCACCCATTTCCTCGCCGAGCTCCGCGACCGCGCGCCTGACCTCGCCGACGAGCTTTTCGATCACGCCCTCGCCTACGCCGCCTCGGCCCCCACCCTCCGCGCGCGCCTCCTCGCCATGCTCGCCGACTACCTTTTCGTCGCGCCCAAGCTTCTCGATAGACCCGACAAGGACCTGGAGCGCCTGACGCTCGCGGCCGCCGGCCTCACCTTCTCCGACCTCTCCGCCACGCGCCGCGGTACGAACCCCGAGGACATTTCCGCTCTCATCGAAAGCGCCCTGCGCGCCGTCGAATCCGGTCTCGCCGCCGACGACGCCCCCGCCGCCTACGCGCTCCTCGCCCAGCTCCTCCCCAAGGCCGCCGACTATGTGCCCGCGCTCGCCGATCGGGCCCGCGCCGCCTTCGACACGGCGCGATTCGCCGCCGGCGCCGCGGCCTCGTCCATCGACGCAGCCATTCCTTCCGCCGCGCCGAACCCCGAGGGCGGGGAAGCCTCGCGCATCCGTCACCGCCTGATCCGCGCCGCGCTCCAGGCCGCGTCCCTCGGCCGCATCGCCGACGCCCGTGAGATCTCCACTCGCGTCGACGACCAGGACGTCCGCGGCCAGCTCGCGTCGCTGATCCAGTTCGCCGCCGCCGGCCATGCGCTCCAGGAGAGGGACGTTCAGGGCGCCGCCTCCCTCGCCAATTCCCTACGCGGCGGCGTCAAGCGCGCGCTGCTCTACGCCGCCATCATCCCTGCCGCCGGCGGCGACTCCGCGCTTCAGATATTCCATCTCGCCCTGCGCGACATCGAACCGCTGCCCGCCGAGCATCGCGTGGCGCTGCTTTCGGCGCTAGCCTCGTCGATGTTCCGCGTCGACGCCGAGTCGGCGCTGGTGGCGCTGAAGCTGGCGGTCGAGGCCTCGAACGACGCCGCCGTGCGCCCCCGCCGCGCGCGCTTCAACCCCAAGCTCGTGCGCGCCATCTATCGCGGGACCGGGAGCGCGCCCGCCGACAGCGGCCTCATCGTGATCGGCGTGAAGCGCACCTACGAGGCGGTCGACGACGGTCTGGGCCGCCACTCCTTCGCCCTTCGCGCGCCGGGCGTGACCGTATTTCGGATTCCCGAAGCCATCCGCGCCGCGCGCTCCGTCGATCCCGCGCGCCTGGAGGCGATTCTGCCCGGTCTTCGCGACGAAACCCGCCGCGCCGAAGCGATCGCCGCGCTGGTCGCGCTCCGCCTGGGCGTCACGGGCGCGGAAGGGAATGGCCATAGATAAGCGCGGATGAACGCACGACTCTGCTCGTTCGCATCAATGCTCATCCGTGGCATTCCCTTCCGGCGCACGCCGAACGTGGAATTGCCGGCGATCATCCTCCCTGGCAGCGTTATTGCCTTATCTGCGTTGATCTGCGTTCATCTGCGGCCATTCTTTCCGCCTCCAACCGGGAATCGCCCCCGGGTGTATACTGTGCGTGGACTTGCAGATGATTTCCCGCGCCGGACAACATCGGTGAATCCGGTGCGGCGTTTGACCTCGTATATGTCGAGAGGAGATCGCCATGAATAGAAAATCCCCCCCGTTGTTGATAGCAATTTGCGCCAGTCTGCTGCTGGCCAGCGTCGCGGCCGCCCAGGGAACCGAGGAGAGGAAGAAGCTGCCCGTCAAGGACATGGTCGCCGCGGTGACCAAACAGTCCGTGCTTGCCGATAAGAGCTTCTATTACGACCCCGGCTTCAAGGCCGTCGGCTCCTTCGCCGTCCACGACCATTTCGCCAAGCGCATGTGCCTGGGCTATGTCCTCAGCGACGGCGCGTCGCTTTCCTACCGCTATATCCGCGCCATGCCGGGCCTGGGGTCGAGCAACGATGCCTTTCAGACGCCGCTCAGCAACGTCACCAACGTCGAGTACAAGTACTACAAGGCTTCGTCGGGCATGATGGACGCCTACCCTGAGCGCCTTTCGGTGAAGTTCTTATTCGAGACCCCGATCAAGGGTTTAGTCGCGAACTGGACCAAGAAAGACATCAAGTTCGACATCTGGGATGTCTCCATGGGCTACACGCTGATGGAGTTTCTCAAAGAGCTCGGCATCAAGATGGTGGAGAAGGACTGAGCCCGCTTCGGAAGCGGTGACGCCATGCGATGCGCTACGATTTTCGCTGTCCTGGTGGCATCGGCCCTAACGCCGTCCCTCGTCCGCGCCGCCGACGGGAAACCCGAGGACATCCGGGTTCCCGTCTACGCCGGAGGATCGGTCCGCCTGAAGGTCAACAGCCTCGCCACCATGGATCTCAAGCACGATACTGACATGCGCGTCGTCTGGAAGGACGGCGCTTGGAATCTGCCGTACTCGAAGGTCCGCACTCTCTACGTCTCGCTGTCACGGCCGACCGCGCTGGTGGAACTGGCGGGCGCCACCTACGGTGCCAGCCTCTTCGGTCTATTCAAGAACCGGAAGGCCTACCTCAGCGTCCGCTTCGAGGAGGCCGACGGGTCGAGTCACACCTGCGTCTTCCTGGTGCCGCCTGGCGCCGGCGAGTTGGTCGACCTGCTGGCGCAGAAATCGGGCAAGGGCCTCACCTGGGAGACCCACGAGGCGAAGCGCGCGATTTTCGGCAAGAAGTGAACGTCGGGCCGTCTTCCCGATCAACCTACTCGTGGCACGTCATGATCGCGTTGTTCTTGTTGACGACGATCTCACACGCGCCCGTCGTGAATCGCTGTGCCGGTGATACGCCGGGACCGAAAATGAGCGGAGCGCGGCAATTGAACTCCTGCTTTCCGTTTGGCGTAATCACCGCGTGCCCAGGCCCCTGGTAGAAACTCGTGGGACTGGTGAAGACATTCACGCTGCACCCGATCGTGTCTTTGTGAATGACGATAGCCCCGTTGCCGCGCGCGGGACTGGAGAACATCAGCAGGAACGCAATCGCCGGCAACGC
>CAZEVY010000081.1:0-232 GCA_964515555.1 uncultured Solibacteraceae bacterium
ACCACCGGCGAGCTCTTGTCGAGCGAGCCGACGTTGCGCGGGTTGTTGTAATGATCGAGAACCTTGTCGGAGTATGCCATCTTCGTTTCCCCTTAATGAGCCGTCCATTGAACCTTGGACAGGTCGATTCCTTCCTTCACCATCTCGTAGAGCGGCGACAGTTCGCGCAGTTTCCGCACCACCTGGATCACGCGGTCGGCCACGTAGTCCACTTCCTCTTCGGTGTTGAAGC
>CAZEVY010000081.1:242-24824 GCA_964515555.1 uncultured Solibacteraceae bacterium
TCGCCTTCCACGTAGGCGAAGCTGATGTTCAGGTTGTGCGGCAGACGATGTTCCATCGTGCCGTTGATGTAGACCTCGTCGAGCTCGCGCGTCAGCTTGTCCTTGAGCTTGTCGCGCAGATAGCGCAGCTTGCGCGACTCCTCGGCCATGTCGCGCCCGGCGATGGCGCAGGCCTCGCCCATGCCCACGATGCCCGGCACGTTCAGGGTGCCCGACCGCATGCCGCGCTCGTGGCCGCCGCCGTCCATCTGCGCCGTGATCTGCACGCGCGGGCCCTTGCGCCGCACGTAGAGCGCGCCCACGCCCTTGGGTCCGTACATCTTGTGCGCCGACATCGACATCAGGTCGATGTTGTCGTCGACGACGTTCACCGGCACCTTGCCCACCGCCTGGGTGGCGTCGGTGTGCAGCAGCACCTTGCGCTGCTTGCAGATGGCGCCGATCTCGCGGATGGGCTGAAGCACGCCGATCTCGTTGTTGGCGTACATCAGGCTCACCAGGATGGTCTTGTCGGTGATCGACTCGCGCAGCATGTCGAGGTCGACGAGGCCGTTGGCCTGCACCGGAAGATAAGTAATGCGGCAGCCGTGCTTTTCGAGCTTCTTGGTGGTGTCGAGAATCGCCTTGTGCTCGGTGGCCGCCGTGATGATGTGGTTGCCGCGCTCGGCGTACATCTCGGCCACGCCCTTCAGCGCCAGGTTGTTCGATTCCGTCGCTCCACTGGTGAAGACGATCTCCTTGGGATTGGCCCCCACCAGGTCGGCGATCTGCTTGCGCGCTTTTTCGACGGCCTCCTCGGCGGTCCATCCGAAGGCGTGGTTGCGGCTGGCGGCGTTGCCGAAGGCGCCGGTGAAGTACGGCATCATGGCGTCGAGCACGCGCGGATCCACCGGCGTGGTGGCGTGATTGTCGAGATAAATCGGCGTCTTCATGGTTCCCTTAAACGGAAGGCCGCGCGCCCAGCCATTGGTTGACTTCGGCGAGCGGCACATCCGGCGTCTTGTCCTCCGACATGTCCAATAGTGAGATGTTGCCCAGCAGGTTCAGGATGCCTTCGTGGACCTTCTTGAGCGGCGCGCGCACGTTGCAACGCTCGGACTGGTCGCAGCGGCCGTGCTCGGTGAAACACGCCGTCAGCAGCACCGGCCCGTCGATGGTCTGGATCACCTCGAGTGCGCTGATCCGGCTGGGGTGGCGCGCCAGCCGGTAGCCGCCGTAGACGCCCTGTTCCGATGCCAGCAGTCCGCTGCGCGTGAGCTTCTGAAGGACCTTGGCGAGCAGCGGCAGCGGGATGCCGTAGGTCTCGGCGATCTCCTTGGCGGTCGACGAGGCCTTCTCGGCCGCAGCCAGGTGGCGCAGCGCGATCAACCCGTAGTCGGCCCGCTTGGTCAGCTTCAACATCGTTCGGCTATCCAGGACCATTATAGTCCCACTTGTGAGGATAACGCCAGTGGTGAGGCTTCGTCAAGAGCGCGAGTGGCTTCTTTTCAGTGGCTTGGATTCCAGACCGTTTTGGTCCTGCTCCGGAGGCCGGCTTGCGAAATGAAAGTCCGGAGGAGTATGATCATACTAAGGATATGAGGCCGCAAGACCTTGATCGTGTGACGGTTACGCTGCCCAGCGATCTGGTTCGTGAGATCGATCGGCGGGAGAAGAACCGCAGCCGATTCGTAGCCGACGCCATCCGCCGCGAGATCGATCGCCGCCGCCGCGCCGAACTCCGCCGTTCCTTGCAGAATCCACATCCGGAGGGCGCGGAACTTGCCGACATGGGCCTCGATGATTGGTCGCGCGGCCTGCCCGACGAGGATGTCTCGGCCCTGGTGGACCACAGCGCCGGCACCCCCGTTCGATGGCTGCCTGGCGAGGGGTGGGTGAAGGCGCCGAAGTGAGAGTCGGCCGTGGGTCTGTTGTCGTGGTGGAATTGAACCCCACGGTCGGCCATGAGCAGCGGGGCTTGAGACCCTGCATCGTGGTCAGCGATCCCGACGTAGTGGCCGACCAGCGGTTTCCGATGCTCTGTGTGGTACCTGTTACCGGGACACCCGGGGAGGGCATCCTGTATCCGCCGCTGGCGCCCGGGCGCAGCGGACTCACGAAGCGGTCGTTCGCCCTGGTCGACCATCTTCGCCCGGTCGACAAGCGGCGCGTGCGGCGCCTCTTCGGAACGGTTGGCCGCGAGGAAATGCGCGCGATCGACGAGGGCCTCGCGACGTTTCTCGGACTGGCCGACCGCGCGCCCTGATCACCGTTTCACTGAATGCCGCCGCCCAGCGCCCGCTTCCCCGCCTCGATCACCCGCAGAATCGACTCCACATCGTAGACCGACCCGCCCCACGGCCCCCCGCTGATCTCCTGGAGCGCCGCCCACAGACGCGTGTCGGCGGGAAGCTCCGCGTCGGCCGCGAGGTCGTCGCGCAAGGGCCGCGCGGCGAGCGACTCGACGGTCTCGCCGGCGAGATTCACGGTTCCCTCCAGCCGATTACGGTCGATCGCGATTTCGATGATCTCCCCGTCGCGCACCTTGCCGATCGGCCCGCCGGCGAGCGCTTCCGGCGACACGTGCCCGATGCAGGCGCCGGTCGAGACGCCGCTGAAGCGCGCGTCGGTCAACAGCGCGACGTGTTTGCCGAACGAGAGATGCTTCAGCGCGGCGGTGATCTGGTAGGTCTCCTCCATGCCCGCGCCCATCGGGCCGCGGCAGATAAGCACAACGATGTCGCCCGCGCGAATCCGGTCCTCGCCCGTGCTCTTGATCGCCGCGATGGCAGCGCGCTCGGTGAGGAACACCCGCGCCGGCCCGCGCTTGCGGTACACGCCGTCGGCGTCGATCACCGAAGGATCGATCGACGTGCTCTTGACCACCGAGCCTTCGGGACTGAGATTCCCCGTCGGGAAGCAGACGGTCGAGGTCAGCCCGCGCGCCTTCGCGCTGTCAGGCGAGAGGATCACATCGTCAGGGTCGACGCCGTCGCGCGACCGCAGCAGCGCGCGCAGTTTCGCGCGGCGCTCGGAACCCTCCCACCAGTCGAGCGCCTCGCCCAGCGTCGCGCCGCTCACCGACCGCGCGCCGAGCTCCAGCAGCCCCGCGCGCCGCAGGTGCAGCATCACTTCCGGCACGCCGCCGGCGAGGAACACCTGCACCGTTGGATGATTGCGCGGACCGTTCGGCAGCGCGTCGACCAGGCGCGGAACCTGCCGGTTGACGCGCGCCCAGTCGTCCACTGTGGGACGGCGCAGTCCCGCAGCGTGCGCGATCGCCGCCATGTGCAGGATCAGGTTGGTCGAACCGCCGAACGCCGCGTGCGCGACCATCGCATTCCGCAGCGCGGCATCCGAAAGAATGTCGCGCGTGGCGGCGCCGGCGGACGCCATCGCCAGCACCGCGCGCGCCGACCGCTTCGCCATGTCGAGCCAGACCGGGTGGCCCGAGGGCGCGAGCGCCGCGTGCGGCAGGGCCATTCCCAGCGCCTCGCCGACCACCTGCGACGTCGCCGCGGTGCCGAGGAACTGGCATCCGCCGCCCGGCGACCCGCACATCCGGCAGCCGGCTTCGGCCGCGTGCTCGAGCGTGATTTCGCCGTGCGCGAAGCGCGCCCCCAGCGACTGCGCGCGCGCCGCGTCCTCGCCGTCTTCGGGGAGCAGCGTGACGCCGCCCGGCACGAGCACGCACGGGAGGTCGCGCATCGAAGCGAGTGCCATCATCATCGCGGGCAGTCCCTTGTCGCAGGTGGCGACTCCGACCACGCCGCGCCGCGTCGGCAGAGACCGGATCAGGCGGCGCAGCACCGTGGCGGCGTCGTTGCGGTACGGCAGGCTGTCGTACATGCCGGGCGTGCCCTGCGTGCGTCCGTCGCAGGGGTCGGTGCAGGCGCCGGCGAAGGGCACCGCGCCGAGCGATTTCAACTCGCGCGCGGCCGCTTCGACCAGAAGTCCGACCTCGTAGTGTCCGGTGTGATAGCCGAGCGCGACCGGCGTTCCATCGGGCGCGCGCATGCCACCGTGCGTGCTGAGAATGAGGACTTCGGGGCCGCCGAGCTTCGATGGATCCCAGCCCATGCCGGCGTTCTGGCCCCAGCCGAACAAGTCGCCTGAGGGCCGCTCGATCAGCATTTCGGGCGTGATGGGAAGCAGGCCGCGCGGGCCGGGAGCGTGCGTGCGGATGTCGTAGAGCGACTGGTCACCCGAGTCGAGAATGTTTTCGGGAGTCATGAGTGGCTTCCTTCGGCTGGCGGGAATCCGATGCGGCGCCGGGAGCGCACTGGCGGCGCCAGGTTGGGGACGACCTGGTTTGAGGTTGCAATCTGCAACCTCAAAGATCCGTCCCGCTGATCCCGGACCACGTAGATCCGCCGCTCGATCGGCGCGATCGCAAGACCCGCCGGACGCTTCTTCGCCACCAACGTCGATTCTCGCATCCGCGGCGCCGTCGCCGTGCACCGCTCTGATACAATCGGGGTATTCCGGCAACAGAGGCGGCTCGAGGGTGATCGCGATCTATCCCGGTTCGTTCGACCCGCTCACCTGCGGTCATCTCGATCTGATCGAACGCTCCTCGCGGCTGGTGGACCGGCTGATCGTCGCCATTCTCCGCAACGAAAACAAGGAGCCTCTGTTCACGATCGAGGAGCGGGCGGAGATGCTGCGCGAGGCCGTCGGCGGCTACCCCCACGTCGAGGTCGATTCCTTCGACGGGTTACTGGTCGATTACGCCGCGCGCCGGGGTGCGACCGTTATCGTACGCGGCATCCGTGCCGTTTCGGACTATGAGTACGAATTGCAGATGGCGCTGATGAATCGACGATTGCGGCCGGATATCGAGACCATCTTCCTGATGGCCGCCGAAGCGTACTCGTTTGTCAGCGCGCGCATGGTGAAGGAAGTCATCGGCCTGGGCGGCAGCGCCGCCGGGCTGGTGCCGCCGGGCGTCGAGGCCCGGCTGAAGAAACGCTTTTTTGGAGAACGGTAACAGAATGGCAGTCCAGACAGCGCAGGAACTTGCGGAAAGAGTCGCGTCGATCAGCGTATCGAGCACCATGAAAGTGTCCTCGGAGGCCGATCGGCTCCGGCGGCAGGGCGTCGACGTCGTCGACTTCGGCGCCGGCGAGCCGGATTTCCCGACGCCCGAGAACATCAAGCGGGCGGCCGTCAAGGCCATCGAAGACAACTTCACCAAGTACACCGCCGCCGGCGGCACCATCGAGCTCCGCACGGCCATCTGCGACCGTCACACCGCCGATTTCGGCACCGCCTACACGCCCGCCGAGTGCATCGTCACGGTCGGCGGCAAACACATCATTTTCAGTCTGATGCAGGTGCTGGTCAACGCGGGCGACGAGGTCGTGATTCCCGTCCCCTACTGGGTGACCTACAAGGATGTCGTCAACTACGCGGGCGGCAAGTGCGTGTTCGTCGACACCGACGAGCAGTCCGGCTTCACGCTCACCGCCGAAATGATCGAGCGCGCCATGACGCCCAGGACGCGCATCATTCTGATCAACTCGCCCTCGAACCCCAGCGGCGCCGTGCTCGACCGGCGCGAGTTCGAGCGCATCTACGAGTTGGCCGCCAGCCGCGGCGTCTGGTTGGTCACCGACGAGTGCTACTGCCACTTCCTCTATGACAGCGCTCCCTACTCGATCGCCGCGATGCCGGATGCGAAGAACACGGTGATCGTCGCCGGGTCGCTCTCGAAAACCTATGCCATGACGGGCTGGCGCATCGGCTTCGGACTCGCGCCCGCCGCCGTCATCGGCGCCATCAACAAGCTCCAGAGCCACTCGACCTCGAACCCGACCTCCATCGCGCAGCGCGCCGCCGTCGAGGCGCTGCGCGGGCCGCAGGAGTCGGTCGGAATCATGCTGGCCGAGTACCGCCGCCGCCGCGACTTCGTGATCGCGCGACTGCGCCGGATTCCCGGCGTCTCGATCGTCGAGCCGCAGGGGGCCTTCTACGCGTATCCGAACCTCGGCCCCGTGATCGGCCGCGACGGCATCGCCAACTCGATGCAGTTTTCCGAGAAACTGCTCGAGGAGTCGCACGTCGCCGTCGTCCCCGGCGAGGCCTTCGGCACCGACCGCCACGTGCGCATCTCCTACGCGACCTCGATGCACGAGCTCGAGCGCGGACTGGACCGCGTCGAAAAGTTCATCGCCGCGCGGCTGGGATGACCGCGGGCTTCGCGCGTCAATCGGAACCGACCCGCGCCACACCGAACCGCGCTAAACCGAGCCGCGACCAGAGGGAGCGGACCCCGTGACCGCACAGCGCATCGAGCCGTCCCTGGTCGAACGCGCCTGGGGCAGCGAGACCTGGTATCCCGCCGGCGACCTGCTCATCAAGTACATCCGCACGCGCGAGAAGCTCTCCGTCCAGGTGCACCCCGGCGACGATTACGCGCGCGCCCATGAAAACTCCAGCGGCAAAACCGAGATGTGGTACATCGTCGCGGCCGAACCGGGCGCCGAGATCGCGCTGGGGTTCCGCGAGCGATTCACCGCCGCCCAGGTGCGCGCCGGCGCGCTCTCCGGCGGCATCGCCGGCATGCTGCGATGGTGGCCGGCGCGCCCCGGCGACGTCTTCTATACGCCGGCCGGCACGGTGCACGCCATCGGCGGCGGCATCGAACTGTGGGAGATTCAGCAGAACTCGGACGTCACCTATCGCCTCTACGACTACGGCCGCAACCGCCCGCTGCATCTCG
Organism: uncultured Solibacteraceae bacterium; assembly: GCA_964515555.1. Classification (GTDB taxonomy): domain Bacteria; phylum Acidobacteriota; class Terriglobia; order Bryobacterales; family Bryobacteraceae; genus CAZEVY01. Next base: position 6,946 of record CAZEVY010000081.1, read on the forward strand.
ACCGGGCCCTCGAAGTCGCGCAGCTCGAGCCGCATCCGGGACCGGCGGCGCTGCCGGTCGCCTGTCCGTGGTTCACCGTGCGGCTCGGGGTGGGCCGGGTCCCCGCCGGTATCGCGGTCGCCCTGGAGACGGGCGTGGTGACGCAGGTGCCCGCCGGAGCGTCCCTGGAGGTCGCCGGCCGCTTTCTGCACGTCTCCTGACCCGGCAGCCGCTATAATCGCAGCAGAGGCGTTGCCCCTTGTCGTCGCTTGACATCACCGTGAAGCCGCTCCTGGACGGCGAGCGCATGTCGCGCGAGGAGTTCCTCGGCCGATGGGATCTCCTGCCGGACTTGAAACTCGCTGAGCTGATCCGGGGGGGCGTACACGTGCCTTCACCTTTAAGCGCAACCCATGGCGACTGGGACTCTCTTGCGGACTACTGGCTGACACACTACGCAGTCAATACGCCAGGGTGCCGGGCATCGCACAACGCCTCGGTGCTCATGCTGGACGATGTTCCCCAGCCCGACGTCTGCCTGCGCATCCTGCCCGAGTACGGCGGCCGGTCCGGCCAGAAGGGACCACTCGTGGCCGGCTCCGTCGACCTCGTGGTCGAAATCACCGTTACCACCGCCGACTACGACCTCGGCGAGAAACTCCGACTGTACGAAGAGGCCGGCGTGCGGGAGTACATCGTCGTCGAGCCCGGCGCGCGCGTCACCTGGCACAATCTGATCGACTCCCGTTACGCCGCCCATCCACCGGACGCCGACGGCATCCTGCGCTCCACCGTCTTCCCCGGACTCTGGCTCGACCCCGCCGCGCTCCTCGCCGGAGACGGCCCGCGCATTCTCGGAGTGCTCAATCGCGGACTCGCCGGCGAGGAACACGGCGCCTTCATCGCACGCCTGGAATCGCAACGGTTGTCGCGACTCAAACAGCGAGCGTGATACCGCCCGTCGCCATAAGCGCGAGCGCCCAGATCAGGTCGAGATTCACCCAGGCGGTTCGAAGAAGCCCGATGCCGAGCTTCTCGAACACCACCCAGGCGGCGGCGGCGGTTGCCAACAGGTAGCCCGCGCCGTGGACCAGCGTGGCGAACAGGCCCACGAACGGCTCCTGGGAGGAGGGCGCTCCCGCCGCCGTATGGCAACTGGCGGCCTGCGCCGTCGCTGCCAATCCTAAGAAAACCGGAACCACCATCAGACCCGCGCCGTGCGCCGTCGCCATCGCGAACGACCACACCGTCAGGCCTCCCATGCCGACCCGCATGCCCGTGTAGCGCCCGCGGCAGTGCCGCACCAGCCGCCACGCGCCCATCCCGATCAGCAGCGCGGCGACGGGCCAGCGCATCGAGTCGGCCGTCAGCACCTTCCCGGCCGCGACCGCCACGACAATCGCCGCGGCCACCGCCAGCGCGTGCCCCAGGCCGAGCGGCGCCATCGCGCGCCACACCGCCGAACGGCGGCGCTCCTGCATTCCCAGCGCCACCGCGAACAGCCATCCCATGCCGGGGTTGAGCCCGTGAAAGGCGCCCAACCCCGCCAGCGCAACCCACGACCACAATGCCGTGTCCGTCATGACTTACCCCGGGTAGCAGTAGGAATCCGACGAGGAGTCGCCGCCCTGGAGCCGGACCTGGTGGGGGCGCATGCCGTCGAACTCGGCGAAGAAGCGCCGGTCGAGCTCGATGCCGCCCGAGGGATTCACGTTGAGCTTCGCCATCCAGCCGTTGATGCCGTCCGGGTAGAACTGCGCGTCCCAGGCCGCGTAGAGCGAATTCGTGACGTAGACGCGGCGTCCGTCGCGGCTGATCTCGATCATCTGTGGGCCGCCGTTCAGGGCCTTCGAAGGATTCCGCGGGTGCGCCGCGCGCCGGACCATGCCGCCGATCTTCACCGCCCCGGTCTGGCGCGGCTCGAACGGATCGCTCACGTCGTACTGGCGGATTTCGCCGGCGCCCCAGCACGAGACGTACAGGAACCGGTCGTCGAGCGAGAGATTGAGGTCGGTCACCAGCGGAGGCGCGGCGCCGAAACCCCTAAGCAGCGGCGGCAGGTCCTCAGCGGCGGCGGTCTCGGCCGGAATCTCGATCACCTTGCGGATCTTGAATTCGCCCGCCGACTCGTCGCGATACCAGAGCCAGACCGAGGCCGAAAGGTCCTTGCGCGACATCACCACGCCGGCGAATCCGTAGTTGTGCGACGGGTTGCGCGCCGGCCGCAGCTCCAGCACCATCTGGTGCTCGTCACCGAGATCCAGGACCTGCTTGTGACGCCGTTTCGGCAGATCCCAGACGTGGAGCCGGTGACCGTACTGGCCGCCGAGCAGCAGCTCGGGCACCACTCCGTTCTCGATCATCTTGGGCGTGCCCCATTCGCTGGTGATCATGGTGTCCGCGCCGAGGTGCCAGGCGAAGTCGTAAGTCAGGTACTGCGGGCCGCGCTCGATCTCCCAGCGGCCCTTCACTTCGAAGGTGTCGGGATCGAGCGTAAAAACGCCGCCGGGTCCTTCGCCGGTCGGCGAGCCGAGCGCGTTCATGTAAATTCCGTCGGGTCCGCAGTGCGAGGTGTGCAGACGGCTGTAGCCGGTCTTGCGTATCACAGTCTCGGGTTCGATCACCTTGGCCATGCGCGGCCAGCGCGGGTCGGGCTTGGTGTCGAGAATGTGAATGCGCGACGACCGCAAGCCCGGCACGATCAGGTAGCGCCGCTCCATGTGCGGGTGCGGCGCGTACGGGCACAGGCAGGAGCTGCACGCGTTCCAGCCGAAATGGTGCAGTTCGTCGCCGGGCGCGGACATGTCGACCTGCGAGATCTGGCGGCCGTAGCTCTTCGACTCCGGGTCCAGATCGACCACGGCCAGCGCGTCGGGATTGCGGCGCGTCGGCTCGAGCATCGCCACGTAGGCGAGGGTCTCCTGGGGCGCCTGCATGGCCATGGTGGGCGTCGGGTAGAACGTCGGATCGGGTTTCCACTGCATTTTCGTTGTTGTCCTCCACCCGTGCATGCGGCGAAAATGGAGGAATCCCGACATGCCGGCGGAGATTTTTCTTGTTGCGACGCTGATGTTACAGGCGCAAGCGGTTTCATTCGAGGACGCCACCGCGGCCTCGGGAATTCGCTTCGTCTTGCGCAACTCAGCGACACCGGAAAAACACCAGATCGAGACCATGCCGGGCGGCGTCGCGGCGTTCGACTACGACAACGACGGCCTCGTCGACATCTACTTCACCAACGGCGCCGCGCGCGGCACACTGGCAAAGTCCGACCCGTCATTCTGGAATCGCCTTTACCGAAACCGCGGCAAGGGCGTCTTCGAGGACGTCACGGAAAAGGCGGGCGTCGCCGGCGCCGGCTACTCGATGGGGGTCGCCACCGGCGACTACGACAACGACGGCCACGCCGACCTGTTCGTCGCCGGCGTGAATCGCAACATTCTCTATAGGAATCGCGGCGACGGCACGTTCGCCGACGTCACCGCCAAGGCCGGCCTGGGCGCGGCGGGCGCTAAACCCTGGTCGATCGCCGCCGGCTGGTTCGACTACGACAACGACGGCGACCTCGACCTGTTCGTCGTCAACTACGTGTCGTGGGACCCGGCGAAGGAGCCGTTCTGCGGCGCGCCGGATCGCAGCTACCGGACGTACTGCCATCCGAAATTCTATGAGGGCCTTCCGAACCAGCTATTCCGCAACAGGGGCGACGGAACATTTGCCGATGTGTCGGCGATCTCCGGCGTCGGCGCGCACGTCGGGAAGGGCATGGGAGTCGCCTTCGCCGACTATGACGCCGACGGCGACCTCGACGTCTTCGTCGCCAACGACACGACGGCCGACTTCCTGTATCGCAACGATGGCGGCGGGAAGTTCGCGGAGGCGGGCCTGCGCGCCGGCGTCGCCTATAACGACGACGGACGCGCGCTCTCCTCCATGGGCGTCGACTTCCGCGACGTGGACAACGACGGCCTGCCTGACCTTTTTGTCACTGCGCTCGCCAACGAGACGTTCCCGCTGTATCGCAACGTAGGCAAGGGACTGTTCGCCGACATCACTTATCCGAGTCTGGTCGGCCGCGCGACGCTGGCGCTCAGCGGCTGGGGCGCGGGCATCTACGACTTCAACAATGACGGCTGGAAGGACCTGTTCGCCGCCAACGGCGACGTCAACGACAACACCGAGCTGTTTTCGAGCCGCGCGTCACGCCAGCGGAATCTCGCGCTGGTGAATCGCGGCGACCGGACTTTCGGGCCGCTGGCGATCGGCGACGCGGCGCTCCATCGCGGGGCGGCGTTCGCCGACTTCGACGGCGACGGGCGCGTCGACGTGGTCGTCACGCGGCTCAACGAGCGGCCGGTACTGCTGCGCAACACGTCGCCGTCGGGCCACTGGATCGGCGTGCGGATACAAGGGACAAAGTCGAACCGCGATGGGATCGGCGCGCGCGTGCGCGTCGTTTCGGAGTCGGGCGAGCAGTGGAACCACGCGACCACGTCGGTCGGCTACGCCAGCGCCAGCGATCGCGGCGTGCACTTCGGGATCGGCAAGGCGACGCGCGTGCGGCTGATCGAGGTGACATGGCCGTCGGGCGCGGTGCAGACTCTTCGGGAGGTCACCGGAGATCGGTGGGTGATGGTAAAGGAGTGAGCGATCGGCGGTTCGATCCGGTTCACAACTGCGGCGCAGTCCTGGGCGCTCGGCGCAAAACAATTGACGCCTCACGGACTCGACGGAAAAGGCAACGTCACTCGTCTCCGAACGTCAGCGTCGCCCAGAAGCTCTCCCAGTCCGCCTTCGACCGGTCGGCGCGCCGCTCCATCACGATCGCGTGCAGCTTGTAGAAACCCCGCGCGGACACGGGAACCACGACCACGCCGTCGGCGTTCGTTGGACCCAGGCTCGCGCGAGAGGCCTTGCCGCCGGCGAGTGCGTCCAGTTCGACCTCGTGGCCAGGCGCGGGCTTGCCGCGAAAGAGTAATTGCATGCGCAGTTTCGATAACCGCGGAACGGCGTAGGGATCGTCGAGGGGGACGAATTCGAGGGCCAGCCCCGCGGGAGCGGCGAAGGTCCCGTCGCCGGCTTCGGCGACCAGCAGGCTCTTTACGTACTTCGAGTAGATCTCGCGGCCGGGCCTGGATGACTCGCCGTTCTTTTTCCGCCAGTCGACCACCCACCCCAGGCCTTCGTGCGACAGGTATTTCTCGAAGACCCCGGGCGCCAGTTCGATGAAGTTCGGGATTGTGCGGGAGACGAGTTGGAAGTGCCCGCGCGCCGGGGCGGTGAACGCCGCGACCGTTGTCTTTCCCTCGTCGCGAATGTCCTCGAAGGCCGCCTCGCCCGAAGACGAGACGCGCTTGGCGTCGCGCAGCCGCCCCTGGACCACCGTCGCCTCGCTGCGCGGGAAGGCGTCACCGTTGTGATACTCGACGCGAACCTTCTCTCCGCCGCGAACCGCTGTTTTGGCGGGCCTGAGGTACAGATCGTGCGCGCACAGCGCCGCCGGGAGCAACGCGACCAGCAGCGTCCTCACGGAAGCTCCACCACCGGGTCCGGCCCCGTCCCCGGTACGACCCTGATCTCCCGCGCGACCTTCTTATCCGACAGCGACACCGCGTAGATAATATCGCTGTACTGCGCCGACGCGTACGCGCGCCGCCCGTCGGGCGACACGCTCAGCGAGACGAGCCCTTCCTTCGGCGGCTTCACAGCCACGCGGCCCGCGAGCTTGCGCGTCGACGTGTCGTACCACTCCACCGCCGGATCGTGGATCAACGCGACCACAACGTAACGCCCGTCGGGCGTCACCGCCAGGCGCACCGGCCCCTTGCCGGTCGCGATTCCCCCCGCCGGCGCGAGCTTCGCCGTGTCGACGATCGAGATCGCCGCGCCCTCGCGATTCGCGACATACAACAGCTTCCCGTCCCGCGACAGCGCGCTGCCCTCCGGCCGCGCCTTTACCGGAATCACCGTCGCCGCGCCGGTCGCCAGCTCGATCGCCGCCACGCTCGCCGAGCTGCTGTTGCTCACGAACGCGACCTTCCCGTCGGCGCTCGCCGTGACCATGTGCGACGTCTTGCCCTTGGTGTCGAACGTGCGCACCACGGCGCGCTTCACCGGGTCGATCAGCAACAGCCGGTCGGGCAGCTCCGTCGAAACCAGCAGCATCCCCGTCGAACGAATCAGGTCGATGCCGTGCGGCCGGCGGAACTCGCCGAGATTCACCGTGCCCGCCGTCTTGCGCGACTTCAGGTCGACGATCGAGACCGTGTTGCCGCCCGTGCCCGCCTGCTCGATCGCCATGGTGCCGTTGTCGGTGGTGTACGCAAAGCGCCCGTCGGCGGAGACCACCATCTCATGCGGATGCCGGCCCACGGGAGCCGTCGCCTCCAGCTTCCCATCGATCGAGTAGAAGCCGAGCGTGCTCGCGGCCTTCTGGAGCACGAGCAGCCGCGGTTGTGCGGCCGCCGCCGCGGCGAGTAGAATCGTCAGCCACGCGGCCCGCATGTCACTTCTCTTCGATGGCGATCGACTGGATGCGGTCGCCCTGCTGGATCGCGTTGACGACGTCCTGCCCGCTGAGCACCTGGCCGAAGACGGTGTGCTTGCCGTCGAGCCAGTTGGTGACCACGTGCGTGATGAAGAACTGGCTGCCGTTGGTGTTCGGCCCGGCGTTAGCCATTGAAAGCGACCCGACGGCGTGCCGGCGCGGATTCCCCTTGAACTCGTCTGCGAACTGGTAGCCGGGGCCGCCGCGTCCGGTGGCGGTGGGGTCGCCGCCCTGAATCATGAAGTCGGCGATGACGCGGTGGAAGACGGTGGAGTCGTAGAAGCCTTCGCGCGCCAGGAACACGAAGTTGTTCACAGTGTTCGGCGCGTCCTTGGCGAACAGCTCGCAGACGATGGCGCCCTTCGAGGTCTGGAAGGTCGCGGTGTATTTCTTCGCGGCGTCGATCCGCAGGGGCGGCGCCGCCGGGTACTGTTTCGGCATAGGGTCAGTGTATCGGACTTCGGCTATGCTGGATCACGATGCGGATCGCCCTGGCCCTGAGCGCCACGCTTGCCTGCGCCTTCTCCGCCGACGCTGTGCGCTACCGCCTCGAATACCGCGAGCATGGCGCGCGCCCACGCGTGACCATCCGGATTCCCAACGACGCGCCCGGGTCCCACACGCTCGTCATCCCGCGCGCGATTCCCATGGGCTACGGCGAGCAGCACTATGACCGCTATGTGTCCGGCGTCGCCACCGGCGGCGAAGTCGCGCGCGAGGACGGGCCTCGATGGCGCATCGGCGCGGCGCGCGGCGTGAGCTACGAGGTCGACGTGGCGGCCATGGAGCGCGAGATCCTCGAGGCCTCGGACGCGTCGAAGGCGCGCACCGGCTATCTCGGCCTGATCGGCTACTCGGTCTTTGGCTACATCGATGGACTCGAGTCGCGTCCGATCGAGCTCGAAGTGGCGGGGCCGAAGGCCTGGCCCGTCTTCTCGACGCTCGCCCCCGGCGGCGCCGCCAAGCTCACGGCGCGCGACTTTTACGCGCTGGCCGACTCCCAGGTCATCCTCGGGCCCTGGGTTCAGGTCGCCCGCATCCCCGCGAAAGCGCCGCTCTACACCGCCGTGTACACCGAAGGGCCGCTCGACCATGCCGTCGCCGGCAAGCTCGCCGCCGAAGCGCTCGACCGCCTGATCGACTACTTCGGCTCGACGCCCTTCCCGCACTACACGGTGCACCTGGAGTTGCTGAAGCCCGTCTCGCCGTCGCACGGCTACGGCTTCAGCATGGAGCATCTCGACTCGACGACCATTTTCCTCTCCGACAAGGATGGCGTCACCGCCCAGTCGTCCGCCGATCAGATGGCGCGCTTCCGCTTCAATCTCGCGCATCACATGGCGCACGCCTGGATTCCCAAGCGCTGCTACGGCAAGGGCTATTTCCCGTTCTCCTGGGAGATCGCGCCGGTCATCGATAGCATCTGGTTCGCCGAGGGCTTCGGACAGTACGCCGCCATGGACGCGCTCGCCGACGGAATGCCGGAACCCGACCGTCGCCAATTCCTCGACGCGATGATCGAACGGCGGTTTCGCTCCTCCGTGGCCGCGTTGCCGCCGTTCCTGCGGAAGCTGCCTCTCGTCGAGCTGTCGCGCATCGCCTCGACGCGTTATTCGCGCGACTTCCGCACCGGTCGCGGCGTGTTCGCGCGCGGCGGACTCATGGCCGCCGAGATGGACGCGCGCATTCGCGCCAGGTCGGGGGGACGCTTCGCCATGCGCGACGCTCTGCGTCACCTGGTCGCCTGGAGCGCGGCGAACCGGCGGGCGTTCCGCATCGACGAGCTGCCGAAGCTGCTCGCCGCAGCCACGGGCGTCGAGGTTGGAGATATTCTGTACAAATGGCTCGCGCCGCTGGAGTAGCCGCCGTCGCCTTCGCAGCCGTCTGCCGGGCGCAGGCGCCGCCGGAACTTGAAATCCGCGTCATCTACGACAACACCTCGGCGCGCGCCGACGTCAAGGAAGACTGGGGCTTTAGCGCGGTGGTGACATTCAAAGGCCGGCGCGTTCTGTTCGACTCCGGCACCAAGCCCGAGCTGTTCCTCGAAAACCTCAAGAAGCTCGACGTAGACCCCAAGTCCATCGAGCAGACCATCATCTCGCACACCCACGACGATCACCGCAGCGGCGTCTACAAGCTCTACCCGCTCAACCCCCGCATGAAGGTCCACTTCCTCGACCTGTTCACACTGGAGGCCTTTCAGGACGCGGCGAAGATCGGCATGCGTCCCGATCGCGTCACACGCCCCTTCGAGCTGTTGCCCGGCATGTACTCCACCGGCACGGTCGCCGGCGACCCGCCCGAGCAGTCGCTTCTCATCGAGACCAGCCACGGCATGGTGATGCTGGTCGGATGCAGCCATCCCGGCGTCGTGCAGATGGTGGAGGCGGCCGAGCGGCAGCGCAAGAAGAACTCGGTGCGATTGCTGCTGGGCGGCTTTCACATGTTCCGGCAGCGGCCCGAGCAGATCGCGCCGCAGATCGTGAGGCTGAAAGAGCTGGGCGTCGAGCGCATCCTGCCCGCGCACTGCACCGGCGACCTTGCCCGGCAGATGATCCGCGACACCTTCAAGTCGGGATACGACACCGCGGGCGCGGGCAAGGTGATCGCGCTGCCCTAAGGTGGGCTGTCCTCCAGGGCGGCGTGCGACTCTCCGGTGTCGCGCAACGGGCGGGGCCTGGGGACCCCGCGCGGCGCCGGAGCGCCGCCCCACCAACTGGCCGGCCCGCGCGGATTCCGCCGCCCCTGCGCTAATCTGAAGGCTGTCATGTTCTCCTCCAACGTCAAACTCAGCAAGGACCTCATGAAGCGCATCGAGAAGTGCGCCAAGAAGACCGGCTACACTTCCGCCCAGGAATTCGTCGAGCACGCCGTCGAGAAGGAGCTCACGCGACTGGAAGAAGCCGATTCCGACGAAGAGATCACCCGCAAGCTCAAGGGCCTCGGATACCTGGAGTAGCCGTGGCCTTCGCGATTCTCGCGCTCGGAAGCCTCCTGGCCGGCATCGGCATGCTGTGGGTCTTCCGCGTCACCTCCGATCAGCGGGCTATCAAGGCGCTCAAGCGGAAGCGCTCGGCCTACCTGCTCGAAATGCGCCTCTTCGGCGACGAGCCCTCGCTCATCTGGCGCGCGCAAAATGCGCTGGTGGCCGCCAACATCCGCTACGTCGGAGTGATGCTGAAGCCCTTCGTCGTGCTGATCGCGCCGATGCTGCTGCTCTTCGTGCAGATCGACGCCTTCTACGGCCGGCGCCCCCTCCCGGTCGGCGAGACGGCGCTGGTCACCGCGCAGCTCGACGCCGCGTCGGGCGAAGCGCCGAGGCTCGAAACACCGGAAGGACTCGCCGTCGAAGGACCGCCCGTGCGCGCCGTCGAAGAGCGCCAGGTGACGTGGCGCGTGCGGCCGTCGAAGCCGCTTGACGGGGCCGTGAAGGTCGGCGGGCAGGAGAAACGCATCGTCGCCGGCGATGGGACGCGGTACATCGTCGCGCGGCGCGTGCAGTCGTGGGGTGACTGGTTCTGGGAACCGGCGGAGTCGCGCCTGCCCGCGGGGCCGGTGCGATGGATCGAGGTGTCGTATCCCGCGACGGACGTTCGCGGCCTGGGGATCGAGCTGCACTGGATCGTCTGGTTCTTCGTTCTGTCGATGATCTCGGCGCTGGTGTTTCGGGGCTGGATGAAGGTGACTTTCTGAGCGAGCTGATTACACCCTACGGCGGAAAGCTCGTCGACCTCCTGCTCACCGGCGAGGAGCGCGATGACACGCTGCGCCGCGCCGCCGAGCTTCCCAGCGCGCTGCTCTCCCCACGCTCGCTCTGCGACATCGAACTCATGGCGACGGGCGCCTTTTCGCCCCTCAACCGCTTCCTCGGCCGCGCCGACTACGATCGCGTCCTCGACGACATGCGCCTCGCCGACGGGACCGTCTATCCGGTTCCGGTCACGCTCCCCGTCGCCAACGCTCCCACGCTCGACGGCAAGGAGATCACCCTCCGCAGCGCCAATAACGAGCGCATCGCCGTGATGCACGTCGAGGAAGTCTTCGAGTGGGACCGCGATCGCGAGGCCCGCCTCGTCTACGGAACCACCGACGGGCGTCACCCGCTGGTGGCCGAGATGTCGTCCTGGCCCCGATGGTATGTAAGCGGCCCGCTGCGCGTGCTGAACATTCCGCGGCATCACGACTTTCCCGTGCTGCGCCGCACGCCCGCCGTCGTGCGCCAGTTGCTCGGCGAGATCGGGAATCCGCGCGTGGCCGCTTTCCACGTGCGCGGTCCCATCCATCGGGCGCACGAGGAGATCGCGCGGCGGGCCGCCGAACGTATCGGCGCGACGCTGCTGTTTCACCCCGCCGTGGGCCTCGCGCGCCACGGCGACGCCGACCACTACACGCGCGTGCGCACGTACCTGGCCATGGCCGAGCGGTATTTTGACGCCTCGCGCACCGTGCTCGCGCTGCTGCCGCTGGCGACGCGGCTGGCCGGCCCGCGGGAGGCGGTGTGGCACGCGATCATCCGCCGCAACTTCGGCGCCAGCCACTTCATCGCCGGACGCGACCACGCCTCGCCCGACAGCGGATCGTTCTACGGTCCTTATGACGCGCAGGATCTGCTCGCCAGGTTCGCCGGCGAAATCGGCGTGGAGACGACGCCGTTCCGCGAGATCGTCTACCTGCCCGAGGAGGGCCGCTACGAGGAAGAGTCGCAGGCGCCGCCCGAGGCGAAGCGGCTGACGGTCTCCGGCGTCGAAATGCGCGACGGGTATCTGGCGCGCGGCCGCCAGTTGCCCGCATGGCTGACGCGGCCCGAAGTGGCCGACATTCTGGCACGCGCCTATCCGCCGACCGACCGCCAGGGCTTCGTGCTGTGGTTCACGGGACTGCCGTCGGCGGGCAAGTCGACCATCGCCGAGATTCTCTCGGTGATGCTGATGGAGCACGGCCGCCAGGTGACGCTGCTCGACGGCGACGTCGTGCGCACGCATCTCTCCAAGGGCCTGGGCTTCTCGAAAGAGGACCGCGACACCAACATCCTGCGCATCGGCTTCGTCGCGTCGGAAATCGCGCGGCATAACGGCGTCGCCATCGCCGCGGCGGTGAGTCCCTATCGCTCGACACGCGATCAGGTGCGTACGATGGCGGGCGCCGGCCGCTTCGTCGAAATCTACGCCGCGACGCCCATCGAAATCTGCGAGCAGCGCGACGTGAAGGGCTACTACGCGCGCGCGCGAGCCGGCGAGCTTCGGGGCTTCACCGGCGTCGACGATCCCTATGAGCCCCCGCACTCCCCCGAGATCACGTTAACGACCCACGATTGCGCTCCGCCGGAGAACGCGCGCAAGGTGATCGCCTACCTGCGAGCCCGGGGCTTCCTGGCGAGCTGAATCCCGATACGATGAACGCCTTTCGAATCGCGCTTGCCAACCTCCGGTTCCCGGCGACCGCGGAGCAATCGGTCGCGGCGGCTGAGCAGGCTATCGCACAAGCGGCGGCGGAGGGCGCCGGCATCGTCTGTTTTCCCGAGTGCTTCGTGCCCGGCTACCGGGCGAAGGACAAGGGTGTGCCGCCCCCCGACCAGGCGTTCCTGGAGCGCGCCTGGTCTTCCATCGCGGCGGCCGCGGCTCGGGCGCGGGTGGCGGTGGTCCTCGGCACCGAGCGCGTCGTCGATGGCGCTTTGATCGCCACTGCGCTGGTCGTCGATCGAGACGGCTCGGTAGCCGGCTTCCAGGACAAGGTGCAGATCGATCCCTCCGAGGAAGCGACCTATACGCCGGGTTCGGGGAGGCGCGTTTTCCAGACCGGACCGCTGACATTCGGGGTCGCCATCTGCCACGAGGGGTGGCGATATCCGGAGACCGTCCGATGGGCGGCGCGGCGCGGGGCGCACGTAGTGTTCCATCCCCACTTTCACGAAGCCGAGCCGGGCGGTAACCGGCCGTCGGCGTTCGCCGATCCCGCCAACACTTTCCACGAGAAGGCGATTCTGTGCCGCGCCGCCGAGAACACCTGCTATGTCGCGAGCGTCAATTGCGCCAGCGCCGGCTCGCCGACCACCTCCGCGGTGGTGCGTCCCGATGGAACGCTGTTGTGCTGGCAGCCCTACGGCGTGGAAGGATTGCTGATCGCCGACATCGACCTCGACGCCGCCACCGGCCTGCTCGCCTCGCGCTGCCGGTCGTACTGAATCGCCGGGCTGGAGGCGAGAGCTCGCGGTTACGCTTTCGGGATCTAGCCAGACCGCTCCCGGGCCTGGCGTGCCACGTAATGTTCGCCCTCTTCGTCCTCGCGAACCTCGAAGACGACCGAGTAAAGGCGCCCCCGAACCCAGCCGATCGCTCGAGACTGCTCCGGTGCGTCCGAACGTTGCGTGAGCCAGTACGGCGACGAGAAGAGTTACAGTGCCTCCTCGAAACCGATTCCGCGCCTTGGGTTCGACCGAGTCGAAGTGGAAGCGCATGGAGCAATATAACTGCTATACCATTTGCGACGTTCGCCGTTCGACTTCGAATCTCGCGGGGCCGGACTTATCGCTCCGTCGCCGCCGGCATCCGCTTCAGCGCCGCCGCGTCCAGCACCCAGGTGCGAATGATCTGGTACCCGCGATCGGTAGGCGCGTAGCGCCGGCCTCCCTGGTGCCCCTCTTCCCTGGCGTTCTGAACGTTCAGCGGCTTGCGCAGCAGCTTGCTCTCCTCGACATTGCTCTCGTTCACGCGCTCCAGCAGTATCCGGTAATTCCGGTACGCGGCGTTCGCGCTGAGGAAACCCGACTGCGCCGCGCCCGCCAGCTCCATCGACGGCACCCTTCCGGGGACGGCGTGACATCCCAGGCACCCGAGCTCGTCGTCGCGATTGGGCCGCTGGAGCTCCGGCATCACCCAGTGCTGGAAATAGCGGAAGTTGCGCTTCCACGGTTCGCTCATCGCCGCGACCTCGGCGGCCTCGCGCTCGACGTAATTCGGCTGCACCTTCGACAACAGCGCCGCGACGCGCGGATGGCTCCTCACGTGAATGTCGGCCAGCGCCGACATGGCGGCGTTGCGCACGCGCGGGTCGGTCTTTTCGGCGGTGAGCGACTTCACCAGCAAGTCGACGGCGCGCTCGCGCGCGGCAACGACAACGGGAGAGGGCGGCGCGGTCCCGCTGATCTCGGGGACCGGCGTCCCGAACGACATCAACCATCGCACCGAGGGCAGCCAGAGCAGCTCCTCCATCGGCGTTGCGAAGGTTTCCGGCATTTGGCGCACGAGCATGTCGGTCGCCAGGTCGGGATTCGAGTGGATGATGCCGCCCATCGAGCGCGCCAGGAACCAGTCGGCGCTGTCCTTTTCCATTTGGAGAAGCACGCGCGTGTTCTCCTCGAGCAACGCGCGCTCCGGCGCGTACTTCGGCAGCAGCAGCGAATAGAAGATTCGCTGTTGCTCCTCGGTCTGCGGCAGGTTCCAGCGCGCGCGCCGGAATAATCGCACCAGCGGCTGGACGAGCTCCTCGCGCCGCTCCGGCTCCTTCGCACCGCGATGAATCTGTTCGATCAGCGGCTCCAGGAACTCCTGAGTGCCCGGCAGCGTCGTCGTCCGGGGATCGGAGAGCGACGTTGAGGCGATGGTGCGCAACTCCGCCGGTCCGCTCGACGAGTACTCGAGCACCTTGGCCTGGAGCGGCTCGTGCGTCACGCCGGCCGAGGCCTCCACCGCCAGCCGCACGCGATCGCGATCGCCCGAGCGCTCGGCGTCGACCCAGTAGCCGAGGATCGCCTTGCCCATCGTCTCGGCGCTGCCCGCCGTGACGTAGCCCATCTGGCCGGGGCCGCCGTCACCGCCCGAGGTGTTGTAGTAGGTCCCGGCGATGTCTACCAGACGCCGGCGCAAATTGGCCGAGGGCCCGGCGTCGACCTTCTTGCGAATCGCGTCGAACAGGCTGGTCAGCTCCCGATACTGGTGTTCGCGGCTGCCGTTGGCGCGCTGGCCGTTGGCGATGAACAGCGCTTCCATCTGGTAGCGCATGGCGTTTTCGGCGAGCGCGCTGGGCTCGTCGCGATCGAGCGCCTTGAGCACGGCGGCGTTGAGCTTCTCGCGCACCGGTGGATTCCAGACCCACCAGTTCCAGGCCGCGCGCGTCGACCAGGAGCGCACCGCAGGATGCGGATCGTGGTTCATCATGCGGTCGAGCGCCGAGGCCAGCCGGTCGAAGCCCACCGACGACCGAGTTAGCACGGCGTCGGCGCGCATGACGAGTGCTCCGGCGATGCCTTCGCGCGTGAGGTCGTCGCCGGTCGAGCAGGCGGGGAACAGGTAGTCCCATCCCTTGTCGTCCAGCAGCGTCTGCCGCAGACCCCAGCGCGCGGCCTCGCGAACCATCTTGACGGGATCGCCAAGCCCGCGAATCTGCGCCGTCACGCCGCGCTCATTGTGCAGCGCGCCGAGCGCGAGCTGCGCCCAGTAACGGACGTGCGGGCTCGCGTGCGCCACGCCGGGCAGTACGAGGTCGAGATACTGGTCGTCGCCCGCGCGCAGGCCGAGCTGCGCGAGCGCCCGGAAGCGGGCAATCGTGTCGGCCAGCGATTCACCGGGGCGCGGCTCGAAATCGGCGCGCGACGGCGCGGAATCGGACGCGGGATAGAGGCGCGAGAGCGCGTGCATCGAGTAGGCCGTCGTAACGAAGCCGGTGAGCGCGTTGCGATTCCAGCGCCCGTAGGGGTCCTGCATGGCGAGCAGCGCGGCGACGCCGCGGCGGACGGCCGGATCGCGGTCGTCGTGGCCGAGCGCGGCGAGAGCCGTCAGCGCGAGCGCCGTCGGCGCCGGATCGGTGTCCTTGGGGTCCTTCGACGTGAGCTTCCAGGTGCGGCCGAGGTCGTCGGTCGACCCGGGGTCGAATCCCCAGGCCCCGTCGGGCTTCTGAATCTGGCGAAGGCGCCGCTCGTCGGCGGCCACCTGCGCGCTCCCGCGTATCCATAGGTTCCTGGCTTCGTCGGTGTCGCCCTTCACTGAAACATAATTGGATGGAAATGTTTTCAGGAAAAACTCGATACGGTTCGAGAGATCGTCGCTGAAGCGCACGTTGATGTTCAGGATGCGCTCGGCGCGCTGCTCCAGCGCCTCGAAGTATTTCCTGTCGCGCGTCTTCTCCCAGGCGCGCTTCAGGATCTCGCCGGTGAAACGGTGCACCAGCGCCTGGCCGATGTTCGACCCCGGTCCGGCGGCGTTGATCCCGCCCGGATCGCCCGATTGCAGCACGTGATTGGCGGCGCGGATCTGCTGCATCGAGTGCAACTGCCGCGGCGCGACCGCCGTCTCCAGCGTGGTCGCGTTATAGCCGGCGACGCGCGTGCCCGCCGGGCCGTCGCCCAGGTCGAGCGGCGCGAGACTGGTATTGTTCGCGGCGTCCTGAAGCTCGTTGGTGGGCCGCATCGACTCGTACATCACGTTGATGAGGTGCCGGTAGTTGGCGACGTTCTCGGGCCAATAGCCGTTGAGGATCGGCCCGGTCGGACCCCAGACGCCCGACTGCGTGTGGCAGCTCATGCAGTGCGAGCCCAGGAGGCTGCCGGTGTCGCGGATGCGGCGGTCGACGCTGGCCCCGCGCGGGCGATTCAGCAGCCAGGCGTCGACCTGGCCGAGATGGTCGTACATGGCCTGGCGGACGGCCTGGCGCGGATCGGTGTACGGCGCCGGACGCCGCAGCCGCAGCTCGACCTCGTAGCCGGGCGAGTTCGACTCGACGCGCAGGAAGTAGACGCCGCCGGGCTGGAAGGTGCGCGTGATGGCGGTGCGATGCCCTTCGAGCTGCTGGTGGACGCGCTCGTTTTCGTTTGCCCCGGTGCGGTATTCCTTGCCGTCGGCCGTGTAGCAGAGAAGCTGCGCGACGACGAAGGGATCGGGCAGCGCGAGATTCGCCGTGAACAGCCGCGGCTCGCGTCCGCGGAAGTCGATGCGGAACCAGTCGTCGCCGGCCTCGCCGATGCGGCCGTTGTCCCGGCCTATAAGGCCGTTGTCAAAATACTCGATGTCGTCGGCCCCGCCGGTGATTTGCAGGGTCTCGTCGCCGCCGGAGGCGCCCATGGCGACGGGCTGCGCCTGCGCGATGGAGTCGTTCGGCTCCATCTCGACGTGCATGCCGCGTCTCGACTCGCCGAAGGCGACGGGCTTCACGTCCATGCGCACCTTCACACGATGGCCCTTCGGCCACGGCGTGCGCTTCGGAAAGGCATTCACCAACGCAACCGCGCCGGACTCGCGCCAACGCGGGCGATTGAAGATCGCGTCCTCATCCTCGACCACGGAAACGCGCAGCGTATAGGCGCCCGCCTTCGGCGCGCGGTAGACGATGTGGAAATCCGGGTCGAGCGCGTGCAGAATCTTGCGGTAGCCGGCGAATTCGACGGCGAGACGCCCGTTCGGCGGAAGCTGCGAGGGCGCGGGAAGTCCCGCGGTGACCTCGACCGTGGCGCCAGCCGCGAGCGTGACCGCGCGGGTCGCGAGACCCGTGAAGTCGAAGTCCGCGGGAGGCGCCGCGAGGGCGGCGAAGGCCAGGAGGAGCGCGACCGGGCGCGTCATATGGAGACAGTATACGAGGTTGCGGGCGTAGCGACCGCCCGAGGGCCTACTTCGACCCGGTGGGAGCAGTGAGGCGGGCCGGCAGCACGTGGAACATTTCCAGGAACTTCCGCTTCTTGTTGCCGAGCGCCTGTGGAGCCGCCCGCGACAGCAACTGCTCGGCGAAGCCTACGAACTGGCGCCCAAGGTCGGAGTTCACGTTCACTCCCTTACCCTCGGTGAGCGCCGTGTGCACGCCGCGATAGTCGTTGGGGAAGGCCACCTGGATGGGCACCCCGAGGAGCTGCTCGATCTGCGAGGCCGGGATCAGCGAGCGTTTCTGCGCGCGATTGAGCAGGACCGTGACGCGGTCGGCGAGGTCGAGACTTTGCAGCAGGTTCAGCTTCTGGCGCGCCAGGTGCAGCGCCGGGATCTCCTGGGTGGTCACCAGAAAGATCCGCTTAGACTCGTGCATGATCTCCAGGGAGAACTTTTCCATGTTGCCCGAAAGGTCCAGGCAGATCACCTTGTAGAACCTGCGCGCGAACGAGAGCAACTCGCGCACCTGGTTCGATTCGATGCGCGTCTGCGGATCGAGCTTGCCGCACGGGAGGACGTGCAGATTGCCGACGCCGGAGACCAGCTGCGGCCACAGGTGCTCGTCCATCTTGAGCGCGTTTTCGCAGGCGTCGTAGACCGTGTAGGAGGCGTCCAGCTTCATCATGAAGCCGATCAGGCCGCTGTTGAGGTCGAAATCGCCGAGCAGCACCGGCGCCTGCGAAAGGTTCGCCAGCGCGACCCCCGAGTTGAGGGCGACTGTCGAAGTA
>CAZEVY010000082.1:0-19968 GCA_964515555.1 uncultured Solibacteraceae bacterium
GGCATCACCACCACCTTCGAAAAAGGCTATGTAACCGACTACGTGCTCACCCTCGCCACGCACGACGCCCGCCAGTTGCAGGTCTCCTTCAACGCCTCGGTGTTCCGCGACCCGAGCGGTGACGTGCGCGGCATCTTCGCCTCGGCGCGCGACATCACCGAGCAGGCGCGCCTGCAAACGCAGCTGTCCGACGAGCGCGCCTACAACCGCGGACTCATCGAAGCCTCTCTCGACGGCCTGATTACCGTCGATCCCATGATGACGATCACCGACGTCAACGAGACCATGTGCCGCGTTGCGGGCTACAGCCGCGCGGAGCTGATCGGCTCGCCGTTCACCAGCTATTTCACCGATCCCAAGCGCGCCGCCGACGGCGTGCGGCTGACGCTCGACAAGGGCGCCGCCTCCAACTACGAGCTGACGCTGCGCCGGCGCGATCGCAGTACGCTCCTGGTGTCCTTCAACGCCGCCATATTCAAGGACGAGTCCGGGGCCGTCCGCGGCATCTTCGCCTCCGCCCGCGACATCACCGAGCAGGCGCGCCTGCAATCGCAACTGACCGAGGAGCGAGCCTATAACCGCGGACTGATCGAGGCCTCCGTGGACGGGCTGGTCACCGTCGATGAAGCGATGACGATCACCGACGTCAACGAGACCATGTGCGGCATGGCCGGGCGATTGCGCAGCCAGTTGGTCGGCTCTCCATTTCCCTCCTACTTCTCCGAACCGGAGCGCGCCGCCGAAGGTGTGCGGCTTACCTTCCGGGAGGGCTCGGTCGCCAACTACGTGCTGACACTGCGGACCGGCGAGGGCCACCTGCTGCCGGTGTCGTTTAACGCGGCCGTTTTCCGCGACAGCACCGGCGCCGTACGCGGCATTTTCGCCTCGGCGCGCGACATCGCCGGCCAGAAACAACTCGAGGGCCAGATCCAGGCGTCCCAGTTTTACACCCGCTCGCTGATCGAATCCAATATCGACGCCCTGATGACCACCGATCCGCTCGGCATCATCTCGGACGTGAACCAGCAGATGGAGACGCTCACCGGGCGCTCGCGGGAGCAGCTCATCGGATCGCCCTTCAAGACCTATTTCACCGACCCGGCGCGCGCGGAGGAAGGCATCCGGCTGGTGCTGCGGGAAGGCCGCGTCACCAACTACGAGCTCACTGCGCGCACCGACGGCGGACGGGAGACGGTGGTCTCCTACAACGCCGCCACCTTCTACGACCAGGGCGGAAAGCTCCAGGGCGTCTTCGCCGCCGCGCGCGACATCACGGAACAGAAGAAGCTCGAACGCCAGTTGCGCGAGAACCAGGCCTACAACCGCGGACTCATCGAGTCCTCGCTGGATGGGCTCATCACGGTCGATACCGAGGGCTTCATTAGCGATGTCAACGACCGCATGTGCGTGATGACCGGCTACGGCCGCGGGGAGCTGGTGGGCTCGCCCTTCGCCGACTATTTCACCGAGCCCGAGCGCGCCCGGGCCGGCGTCCAGCGGACCTTCGAGACGGGATTCGTCACCGAATACGCCCTGACGCTGGTGGCGCGTTCGCGGCGCCTGTTGCAGGTGTCGTTCAACGCCTCCGTGTTCCGCGACCCGGCGGGCAGCATCCGCGGCATCTTCGCCTCGGCGCGCGACATCACCGATCGCGTGCGCCTCGAAGAGCAGTTGCGCGAGCAGCAGACCTACCTGCGTGGACTGATCGAATCCTCCCTGGACGGGCTGATCACCGTCGATACCGAGGGCTTCATCAGCGACGTGAATGAGCAGATGTGCCGCATCACCGGCTATACCAGGGAGGAACTGATCGGCTCGCCGTTCAAAAGGTACTTCACCGATCCTGCCCGCGCCGACGAGGGAGTGCGCCTGACGCTGGCGGCCGGCGTCGTAACCAATTACGAGCTGGTGGTGCAGTCCAAGACCGGGCGCAAGGGAGTCGTGTCCTTCAACGCCTCCGTGTTTCGCGCCGCCGACGGCCGCATTCAGGGCATTTCGGCTTCGGCGCGCGACATCTCCGAGCAGGCGCGCCTGCAAGCCAAACTGGCCGAGCAGCAGGCCTACAATCGATCGCTCATCGAGGCCTCGCCGGATGCGCAGTTCGCGATCGCCCCCGACGGAACCGTCACCGACGTCAACGAAGAGGCCACCCGGCTCACCGGCTTCACGCGCAAGCACCTGATCAATTCGCGCTTCGCGGAGTACTTCACGGAGCCCGGGCGCGCCCGCGAGGGCGTGCAGCAGACGCTGGCCGAGCGCCGGGTGATCGGATACGAGCTGGTTCTCATCACGAGGCACGGGCGCCGGGTCACGGTGTCTTTCAATGCCGGCGTCTTCTCGGATGCGGCCGGTACGCCCCTCGGTATTCTGGCCGCGGCGCGCGACATCTCCGCGCAGAAGGAGCTCGAACGCCAGCTCCGCGATTCGCAGTTCTATACCCGCTCGCTGATCGAATCCAATATCGACGCGCTGATGACCACCGATCCGCTGGGGACCATCACCGACGTCAACGAGCAGATGGAGAGCCTCACCGGCGCTTCGCGCGAAGAACTGATCGGGACGCCTTTCAAGCAGTACTTCACCGATCCGGCGCGAGCCGAGGAGGGCATCCGGCTGGTGCTTCGCCAGGGTCGTGTGACCAACTACGAACTGACCGCTATCTCGAAGTCGGGCGTCGAAACCGTTGTGAGCTACAACGCCACCACCTTCAACGACCAGGCGGGCAAGCTCCAGGGAGTGTTCGCCGCCGCCCGCGACGTCACGGAGCGCAAACGCTTCGAGTCCACGCTTCAGGAGAAGAATCTGGAACTGGAGAACGCCAGCCTCGCCAAGGACCGCTTCCTGGCTACCATGAGCCACGAACTCCGCACGCCCCTCAACGCCATCCTCGGCTTCGCGGGGACCCTGTTGATGAAGCTCCCAGGCCCTCTTACCGACGCCCAGGAGAAGCAGCTCCGGACGATCCAGTCCAGCGCCAGGCACCAGCTCTCCCTCATCAACGACCT
Source organism: uncultured Solibacteraceae bacterium (assembly GCA_964515555.1). Taxonomy (GTDB): domain Bacteria; phylum Acidobacteriota; class Terriglobia; order Bryobacterales; family Bryobacteraceae; genus CAZEVY01. Next base: position 3,006 of record CAZEVY010000082.1, read on the forward strand.
GCTCGACCTTGCCAAGATCGAATCCGGCAAGGTGGAGCTGCGTTTCGAGCCGGTCAGTTGCCGCGACGTGGTCGAGGAAATCGCCTCCACGCTGCGTCCTCTGGCCGCGGCCAAGGGCCTGGACTTCGACTTCCGGATCTCGGAAAGCGACATCGTCCTGCCCACCGATCGCCGCGCCCTCAGCCAGATCCTGATCAATCTCGCCAACAACGCCATCAAGTTCACCGAAAGCGGGTCGGTCCGCATGGAACTGAACCAGGAGTGCAACGGCGGCCCACGCCAAACGAGATTCCGCGTCATCGACACCGGCGTCGGCATCCGTCCCGAGGACCAGGTCAAGCTCTTTCAGGCCTTTCAACGCCTGGACGCCGCGCGCAGGAACGAAGGCACCGGGCTCGGATTACACCTGAGCCAGAAGCTGGCCGCCTTGCTGGGCGGACGCATCGAGTTCGAAAGCGAGTTCGGAGCCGGCAGTACCTTCACGCTCCTGATTCCGTTGAAGTGAAGACCATGTCCGTCATTTTGGTGATCGAAGACAACGCCGACAATCTCGAGCTGATGACCTATCTGCTCTCCGCCTTCGGACACACCGCGCTGGTCGCCGGAGACGGAAGAAAAGGGCTGGAGCTGGCCCGCCGCGAAAAGCCCGACCTGGTGCTCTGCGACATCCAAATGCCCGGCATGAACGGCTTCGAGGTGGCCGGCGCCCTTCAGTCCGACAAGGACCTGGCCCATATCCCGCGCGTGGCCGTGACGGCGCTCGCCATGGTGGGCGATCGCGATCGAATTCTCGCGGCCGGCTTCCAGGGCTACATCCCCAAGCCCATCGTACCGGAGGCGTTCGTGCCGACGGTGGAGAAACATCTCAGAGGCGCGCCGAAGACTTCGCGGCCATACCCGCCGGATTCGGAAGCGGCCGCCGGCCCCGAAACTGTGCCGGCCCGCGGCCAATCCGTCGCCACGATACTCGTGGTGGACGATTCCCCGGCCAACGTGTCGCTCGCCCGGATTGCGCTGGAGCCCGCGGGGTATCGGGTGATCGAGGCGCCCAACGCACACGTGGCTGTGGAGGAGGCGCGCAAGGGCCGTCCCGCGTTGATCCTTTGCGACGTTCACATGCCCCGCGGAGATGGATACCAGTGTTTCCGGCTATGCAAGGCGGATCCGGAATTGCGTGCGATCCCCTTCGTCTTTATTTCCTCCGCCGTTCTCGAAGAGGAAGTGCGCAGGCGCTGTATCGAGATGGGCGCCGCCCGGTTTCTGGCGCGTCCGCTGGAGCTTGCGGAGATGTTGGGTCACGTTCAGGACGTTTTGGCGACAGCGCGCCGCGGCCGAACCGGGCGCGTCGGCGGTGCCGCCTAATGGCTAGGATTCTCGCCGTCGACGACCGTGAAGCCAATCGGCTGTTGCTGTCGAGCATTCTCACGCCGTTTGGCCACATCGTGTTCGAAGCCTCCGATGGCGCCGAGGCGCTGATCGCGGCCGAGCAAAGCCGTCCCGACGTCATCATCACCGACATCCTCATGCCGACCATGGACGGATTCGAGCTGGTCCGCCGTATCCGCGCCAGCGCGGCGCTTTGCTCGATTCCGGTCATCTTCTACACGGCTCACTACGAGCAGAACGAGGCCCGCGATCTCGCCGCCGAATGCGGCGTGTCGGAAGTCATCCGAAAGCCGGTCGACCCGTCGGACATGCTCCGGGTCGTCGACCGGGTGCTCAGCTCGCGGGCCACCACCGTCGCCGCCCAGCCAAGCGACCGTTTCGACCAGGAGCATCGCACCCTGGTCACCGACAAGCTTGTCCAGAAGACCACGAATCTCCGGAACGCGAACCTTCGGCTAAGGGCGCTGACCGAAATCGGCCTCCAAGTGAATCTCCACCGGAACCGGGATGAGTTCGCGCCGAGTTTCTGCCGCGCGGCGCGCTCGGTGGTCAGCGCCTCCTGCGTCACCGTCGTCTTTACGGGATCGGGCGAATCCGGTGACGAGATCTATTCGAGCGGCGTCGATCCGGCCGGCGAGGCGGCCCTGAAGGGCGCTCCACTGCGTGAGGTGCTCGCCCGGCTGATTCACCCGGACCAGTTGCGGCGTGGCTTCAACCCCGGTGGCGATCCGCGCGCCCTCGACCTTCCCGGAGATTATCCGCCGATCTACTCGTTCGTAGTCGTACGGGTAGCTTCCGCTACGCGCGCGCATGGACTGCTCGTGTTCTCGAACATCCTCGATACCGATCGGTTCACTGCCGAGGATGAAATGCTCGCGGCCGTCCTGGCGGCGCAACTGGCGGTGGCGTGCGACAACGACGTCCTGCTCGAGGACGCCAGACGCCGGTCGGAGGAGCTGGAGCGGCAGCTCGAGAGAGAGCTCGCCATGGAGGAGGCGTTGCGGCGCAGCCAGCAGCAACTGAGCGCGATCCTGGAGAATACCAATGCCGTGGTGTACCTGGTCGATCCGGAAGGGAACATCCTGCTGGCGAACCGGGCGGCGCAGCGCGTTTTCCAGGCGCCGGAGCTGCCTATCGATGGCGCCTTGTACGAGCGGCTTCCGGCGGCTGCCGCGGCGCAGTTCCGGGCACGCGATCACAAGGTGCTGGTCTCCGGTGAATCCATGGAGAGCGAAGATATCATCCCGCACGGCGACGGCGACCACAGCTATCTGGTGACGAGATTTCCGCTGCTCGATTCGGCCGGGAAGATCTACGCCGTGGGCGCCATTGCCACCGATTTTACGGCCCAGAAGGAAATCCAGGAGCAGCTTCGCCAGGCGCAGCGCATGGAATCGATCGGACGCCTGGCCGGCGGTGTCGCGCACGACTTCAACAACATGCTCACGGTGATCAACGGCTACAGCTCGATGCTGCTCAATAACCCGCGGAGCAGCCGGGTCGAGGAGAAACTGCGCCATATTCAGAAGGCCGGAGAAACGGCCGCCGCCATGACCCGCCAGTTACTGGCGTTCAGCCGGCGGCAGCTTCTGGAGCCCAGGGTCATCCAGATCGACGAAGTCTTGGTGCGTATAAGCGGGATCATGCAGCGAATGATCGGCGAGAACATCGACGTGGTGGTCCGGCCGGGTCCGGAGACGGGACCGGTTCAGGCCGATCCCGCCCAGATCGAGCAGGTGGTGATGAACCTGGCTGTGAACGCCCGTGACGCGATGCCGCAGGGCGGCGTGCTGACCATCGCCTGCGGCAACGCCAGTCTTCCCGACCCGGCGGTTCCGGGGCTGCCCGAGGCGCGCCCCGGAGATTATGTCTTCCTGTCGGTGGCCGACACCGGCACTGGCATTGAGGACAGCGTCAAGGCGCACATGTTCGAGCCGTATTTCACGACGAAGCCGAAGGACAAGGGAACCGGGCTGGGCCTTTCGACGGTGTATGGCATCGTCCACCAGAGCGGAGGGTGGATCACGGTCGAATCCTCACTCGGGAAAGGGAGCACCTTCTCCATCTACTTGCCGCGGCATGGCGAGTGCGCGGCTGCGGGCGAGGAGGAGGACCCGGAAACAACCAGGGGCGACGAAACCGTCCTGCTGGTGGAGGACGATGACAGCGTTCGCACCTTCGGCGATTTGGCTTTGAAGGCCGAGGGATATAACGTGGTCAGTTTCGCACGGCCCGAAGAAGCGATTGCGTTCTTCGAGCAGGGGGCCTTGCAGGTGGATCTGCTGATCACCGACGTTGTCATGCCGGTCATGAACGGCAAGGAACTGGCGGAACGGGTTCGTGCGGCGCAACCGGATGTGAAGGTGCTGTTTGTCTCCGGGTATTCGTTCGACGTGTTCCAGGGCTACCCTCTGGAGGGAGCTGAGCTTCTGGCGAAGCCGTTCACCCAGCAGTCGCTCACCACGAAGGTTCGCGAGGTTCTGGGTATGCCCGGCCAATCGTCGTTTCGCCCGGCGCTGGCTGGTCCGGCACGAGAGGATTAGAAGCGAGACGCCGGATCGAACAACCTCTCGGCGAGCTCTTCGGTGGCGGCCAAAGCAGTCCGTGCCTGACTCGGTAAGTCGTTCATCTTTGCTGTCTGGCGGATCAGCGCGATCAGGCTCAGTTGCATGGTTAGAACTTCGACGGGGGGGTTGGGTTGATTCCGGCTCGTCGAAGTCCCGCTCTCCTCGCCATGGATCATCTGGATCACGTGTCGAACGATAGCGTGGGCTCCGTCGGTTTTCAGCAAGTACGCGTATGCGCCCAGTTCCGTGGCGCGCTTGCGAAACTCGGGATCCGAATTGTTCGACATGACGGCCACTTTGGTGTCGCGAAACTTGTTCGAGGCCTTGATCAAGCGCACCAGTTCGATGCCGTTGAGCTCGGGCATCATGAAGTCGGTCAGAACCGCATCCACTGCCGGCGAGTCCGTCAGAATCCGGAACCCTTCCTCGCCGTTCGGCGCGCTGAGAGTCTCGCAGCCCGCCTTCTGAAACCACACTCGAAACGCCTCAAGTAGGTGCGGCGCGTCATCGACCACAAGTACGCGGTCTAGTTAGCATTCTGTTACTCCAATCCAGGGCAGGGTCGACTATCTTGTGGTGCGCCCCCTGGCAGGAGGAACTTGAATTCCGCTCCCCCAGGAAACCTAGGTTGGGCCCAGATTCGACCGCCGTGGGCCGCCACGATGCGTTTGCAGACGGCGAGGCCGATGCCGGCGCCGGCAATTCCATCGCGCTCGTTCCCACGGCTGAACATGTCGAAAATACGCAACGTGTCCTCGCTCTTGAATCCGCGCCCGTTGTCGGAGACATGGAAACACCACTTGCCCCCACGTTCACACCAGATTTGGACGACGTGAATGCGGGGTGGGGCCGCACTCCGGTATTTGATGGCGTTGCCGATCAGGTTCTGGAACAGGCAAGTCAGCAGGACTTCCGATCCGAGCCCGGGCGCCAGCGTCCCGTGGGTGACCGTTGCTCCGCTTTCCTTGATGCTGGCGGGCAGATTCTCCAGCGCCCTGGCAAACGCGGCGCCGGTATCCACCGTCGTCATCTCCTCGATACAGCCCAGGCGGCTGTAAGCCAGGATATTGTCGATGAGGGCTTGCATGGATCGCCCTACCTTGAGGCTCGACTCGATCCACCGCACGGTATCCGGCTCCAGGCGGTCGCCCGCGGAATCCTCGATGAGCTCCAGGTAATCCAGAATCGCGCCCAAGGGTCGTGAGACACGACGTGGGCGAAGCTGTGGAGTTGCTCATTCCGCGACGTCAGTTCGCGGTTCCGCGTGTCCAGCTCCGCTTTTGGAGCTCCAGTTCCGCCGCCAGGCGTTGTGCTTCCGCCTGACGCTGAACCAGGCTCTCGTAAAGCCCCTCGATCTCCCGAGCCCTCAGCCGTTCCGCTTGGCGGAGCAGAAACATTTCGATAAAAACCTGAGCCTTGGCCCTCAGGACACGCGGCTCGAAAGGCTTGAAGAGAAAGGCGACAAGCCGATCTCGTATGCCCTCTCCACGGCGTGGTCATTCCGAGCCAGGGCGGTGACGAGGAGGATGGGCGGGGCGCAGGCAGTTCGCGATCGCATGCGCCGGGCGAGATCCACGCCGTCCATTCCCGGCATGCAGACATCCAGGAGCACCAATGCGAATTCGTGCTGGTCGAACAAACCCAGGGCCTGCTCTCCGGAGTTGGCCCTCACGATGTTCACGTCGAGCCCCGAAAGACTCGCCGCTGCCACGTCGATGTTTTCGTCCCGGTCATCCACGATCAGAATCGCCGGTTGCCGCCCGGCGGGACGTTCGGTCATCGGGTCGCAACTTGAAAAGACCCCGTCTCCACGAAGCTCGATGGGCGGAGGCGTGCAGACAGCGGCGCTCACGAGATCCATATCGTTCAAGACGGCGTTCGTTTTAGATGCGGGGAGGTATTCCTGCAATCAAGGCTGCGGAACGTCCCGGGCGAGGTTCGAGTCGGTTCTCAGCAAGCACCCGACGCCTCCCGGAAGCTCGCACACCCGCCGCAGGTGGTGGAGGGTTAGTTTACAAGTCCAAGAAAAACAAAAAGGAACAAAACTCTGGCGCGACTCGTACGTCTATTGAAGAGGAGGGAAGAACGTCTCCGCGCAGGCACCCTTTCCCCAACCATCCAACCTTGCGCGGAGACGCCCTCAGTTACAGAATCGCTATATAGTAACCCAATCCCTCCGGAAAAGCCACGTTCATTTTCGTTACATGTGCGTGTTTGTCTTAACCAGGCATAGCACCTCATTAGAGTGGGTCTCTCCAATGGCCCTTTGGTCGAGCCTTCGCGGCATGGTTCCCGTTTATACTGGTGATGCCGATGCACGACATGGGCGTTTTCTGGCTCCGCGCCGCCGTCGCGTTGTACGCGATCGGACTTCTTCAGGCGATTCTCACCATCCTTCGCCGCCGGACCGGGATGTTCCACGTGGCATTGGGGACGTTTTCCGTCGCCACGATCCTTCACATGGTCTCGCTGGTCGAAGCCTGGGTCTCGGCCGGCCACCTGCCGGCCGACAACTTCTTCCAGTCGGTTTCCATCTGCGCGTTTCTCATCGCCAACGTTTTCCTGTTCGTGTACTGGCGGTACCAGTTCGAGAGCCTGGGAGTTTTTCTGTTCCCGCTGGTCTTTCTGATGGCGCTGGTGGGCGCGATGGAAGCGCCGGTGGCGTCCTGGCAAAGCGCAGGCATCCGCGACGCCTGGCTGAAGACGCACGTGCTGCTGGTGCTCTCCGGCTACGCGGCCGTGCTGCTCACGGCGGCGGCGTCCATCTTCTATCTCATTCAGGAACGCCAGATCAAGCGCAAGAGCGCGCGCCGATTCTTCGACCGCCTGCCGCCGCTCGGCACCCTCGATAACCTCATCACGCAGTCGATGGGCGTCGGCTTCGTGCTGATCACCCTGGCGGTGGTGGCCGGCAGCACCTGGGCGTTCATCGAGTCGGGCACCCGCTGGATCGCCGAGGCGAAGATCGCCATTTCGCTGGCGACCTGGGCGATCTACCTGGTCATGATCTTTCTGCGCACCTCGGCCGGATGGCGTGGGCGCAAGGCGGCGCTGCTCGCCATCACGGTGCTGGGCTGCTTCGTGGTGACCTGGGCGGCGCACATCGGGCTGCGCCCGGTCCTGGCGCAATGAAGTTCTCGATCACAGGACTCAATCACCGCACCGCCCCCGTCGAAATCCGCGAGCGGCTGGCGTTCCCGGAGGACTCGCTTGCCCCGGCGCTGGGCGCGCTGCGCCACGCCGCGCACCTTGACGAGGCGGTCATCGTCTCGACGTGCAATCGCGTCGAGATCGCCGCCTGCGCCGGCGACGGCGCCGACGTGCAGCCCGCCGTCGAGGACTTTCTCGCCGGTTCGCGCGGCGTCGAGCGCGGCTGGCTGCAGCCTCATCTTTACCACTACGAGGACCGCGACGCCGTGCGCCACCTGTTCCGCGTGGCCGCCAGCCTGGACTCGATGGTCGTCGGCGAGCCCCAGATTCTCGGCCAGCTGAAGGCCGCCTGGACGCTGGCGCACGACTCCGGCGCCTCGGCCGGCTTCCTCGACCACCTCTTCTCGCGCGCCTTCAACGTCGCCAAGCGCGTGCGCTCGGAGACGGAAATCGGACACAGCGCCGTCTCGGTCAGCTACGCGGCCGTGGAGCTGGCGCGCCAGATCTTCGGATCGCTGGCGGGCCGAAAGGTGATCCTGGTCGGAGCCGGGAAGATGAGCGAGCTGGCCGCGCGCCACCTGAAGCGGTCCGGCTGCGGCGAGATTCTGGTCGCCAACCGCACCCGCGAGCGCGCCGCGGAGATGGCCACCCTGTTCGACGGCCGCATCGTTGAGTATGCGCGCTTCGCCGATTCGCTCGGCGAGGTCGATATCCTCATCGCCTCCAGCGGGGCGCCCCACTTCATCCTCACGCGGGAGGAGATGCGGCGCGTCCTGCACGCGCGCCGCAATCGCCCGATGTTTCTGATCGATATCGCCGTGCCGCGCAACATCGAGCCCGCGGTCAACGAGCTCGACAACGCCTTCCTCTACGACATCGACGACCTTCAGCGGGTGGTCGAGTCGAACCGCGCCGGACGCCGCAAGGAGGCCGAGGAGGCCGAGGCCATCGTCGAGGAGGAGGTCGAGCGCATGATGGCGCGCCTGAGCGCGCGCGAAGTCACGCCGACCATCGTCAGTCTCCAGCAGCAACTCGAAGGTCTCCGGCAGGCCGAGCTGGAGCGCGTGCGCGGAAAGCTCGGCGCGCTGACACCGGAGCAGGAGGAAGCCGTCGAGGCGCTGACGCGCGGCCTCATCAACAAGATCGCGCACGGGCCGATCACCGAGTTGCGGCGTCACGCGCAGCAGCCCAACGGCTTCCCGGCGATCGATCTCATCCGCCGCGTCTTCCGGCTGGAGAAATAGCGGGTGCTCAGGATCGGATCGCGCGGATCGCCCCTAGCGCTGTGGCAGGCGCGCTGGACCGCCGATCGCCTCGGCGAGCTCGGCCACGAGTGCCGCATCGAGATCATCCGGACGACCGGCGATAAGATCACCGGCGTGGCGCTCTCGAAGGTCGGTGGCAAGGGCCTGTTCACCAAGGAGATCGAGGAGGCGCTGCTTGCGGGCGCAATCGACCTCGCGGTGCACAGCATGAAAGACGTGCCGACCGAACTGCCGGCCGGCCTGGTCATCGCCGCCGTGCCGGTCCGCGAAGACCCGCGCGATGCGCTGGCCGGACGCCGGTTGGCCGATCTCGCCCAGGGCGCGCGCGTCGGGACCAGTTCCCTGCGGCGCGCCGCGCAGTTGCTCGCGATCCGGCCGGACCTGGTGGTGGAGCCGGTGCGCGGCAACGTCGACACGCGGTTGCGGAAGCTCGACGAAGGCGCTTACGACGCCATCGTGCTGGCGTCGGCGGGTCTGCGGCGGTTGGATCTCGCCTCGCGCATCGCCGAGTCGCTGGCGCCCGAGACGATGTGTCCCGCCGCCGGGCAGGGAGCGCTCGCCATCGAGACACGGGCGGAGACCGCGGATGCGGTTGAGGCGCTCGATCATCCGGAGACACGCGCCGCGGTGACCGCCGAGCGCGCGGTGCTGCGCGGCCTCGGCGGCGGCTGCCAGGTGCCCATCGGAGCGCACGCGCGCGTGAGCGGCCCGTCGCTCGCGATCGACGCGGTGGTGGTCTCGCCCGACGGACGGGCGCTGGTGCGGAAGCGGCGGGCGGGCCCGGCGCGCGACGCGGAGCGAATCGGCGCCGAGCTGGCGGAGGAGCTTCTGGCGGCGGGCGCCGACGAGATTCTCTCTGCGGTGTACGGCGCATGAGCGGCGATGGTGCCGGCGCATGAGTAAGGTCTACCTGGTCGGCGCCGGACCCGGCGATCCCGACCTCATCACCATCAAGGGCCGCCGAGCCTTGGAGCGCGCCGCGGCGGTTCTCTACGACCACCTCGCCAGCGAAGCGCTGCTCGATCTCGCGCCGCCCGCCGCCGAGCGCATCTACGTCGGCAAGAAGAAGTCCGAACACGCCTTCACGCAGGAGGAGATCTGCGGCATGATGATCGAGCGCGCGCGGCGCGGCCTGGCGGTCGTGCGGCTCAAGGGCGGCGACCCGTTCATCTTCGGGCGCGGCGGCGAGGAGGCCGAAGCCCTGGCCGCGGCCGGCGTCGATTTCGAGGTGGTCCCCGGCGTCACCGCGCCACTCGGCATCGCGGCGTATTGCGGCGTGCCGCTTACGCACCGCGAGCACACCAGCGTCGTCACCTTCGTCACCGGACACGACCCCTCCGCCATCGACTGGGCTCGCGTGGGGCACGCCGAAACGCTGGTCGTCTTCATGGGTCTGACGACCTTTCCGGAAATCGCGCGACGGTTGATCGATGCCGGGCGCGCGTCGGCGACTCCGGCGATCGCCGTGCGATGGGCCACTCGCCCCGAACAGGAGGTCGTGCGCGGTACGCTCGGAGATCTCCCGGAGAGAATCGCCGCCGCCGGGCTGCGGCCGCCGGCGACCGTCATCGTCGGCGATGTCGCGGCGCTCGGCGGCCGGCTGGGCTGGTTCGAGCGCCTGCCGCTCGCCGGACGCCGCATCGTCGTCACGCGCGCGCCGGGCCAGGCTGCGGCGCTCTCGTCGATGCTCCGCGAGCTGGGCGCGTCGCCGGTCGAGCTTCCGGCCATCGAAATCCGCCCCGCGCGCGACTATGCGCCGCTCGACGGGGCCATCGCGCGCCTCGCCGATTACGACTGGCTGATCTTCACCAGCGCCAACGGCGTGCGGTTCTTTCTCGAGCGGCTCGACTCCTCGCGCGCCGACCTCCGCGGCCTGCGCGCGAAGATCGCCGCCATCGGCCCGGCGACGCGCGCCGCCGTCGAGCGCCTGCACCTTAAGGTGGACCTGGCGCCCGCCGAGTACGTCGCCGAAAGCTTGGTGCGCGCTTTCGCCACGCACGATCTCGCCGGCGCACGCATGCTACTGCCTCGCGCCGCCGAGGCCCGCGACGTGATCCCGCGCGAGCTGGCCGCGCGCGGCGCCCGCGTCGACGTCGTGGAGGCCTATCGCACCGAGGCCCCGGAGTTCTTCGCCGCCATGGCCCGCGAGGCGTTTTCGAAACCGCCCGACTGGGTCACCTTCACAAGCGGATCGACTGTGAAGAACTTCGTCGCCGGGGCCGGGCGGGACGCGCTGAAAGGCGTTCGGGTGGCCTCGATCGGGCCGGTCACCAGCGATGTACTGGCGCGCCACGGTCTGGCGGTCGATGCCGAGGCCAGGGCGTACACGACAGAAGGGCTGGTTGCCGCGATAATGGAATACGAGGAGCGAGCGAAAGCGAAATGACCAGACGAGAACTGACGAGAGGCGCCATCGGCGCATTGGGACTGGGCGGGGCCGCGTTGGCGCAGGGTCCGATTCCGAGGCCGTCGCCCGAGTACACGTTTCCCCTTGCCGACGGTAAGAAGGTGTCGCTCAGCCAATACCGCGGGAAGGTGGTGGCGCTGACGTTCCTCTCCTCCACTTGACCGCACTGCCAAACACTCACTCAGGTCCTGAGTGGCATACAGAATCAGGTGGGTCCGAAGGGCGGGCAGATCCTCGGCGTACTTTTCAATGAGCAGGCGGCGCTCCTGTTGCCGGAATTCCTGCGAAAGTACCGGCCGTCTTTCCCGGTGGGTCACGCCTCGCCCGCCGAGGTCTACGGTTATCTCGGGCTGACCTTCATGCGGCAATGGTACGTGCCGATGATGGCCTTCATCGACCGCAAGGGCGCGATTCGGGCGCAATTCACGGGGACGGACGCGTTCTTCAAGGCGAACGAAGAAGCGAACGTGCGCGGCATGATCGAGTCGCTGCTGAAGGAAACGGGAGTCGCGGGCGGGGCGTCGAAGAAGAAGAAGTAGATGGCTGTCGCGCCGGAGTTGTTGCGATAATGGCATCGAAGGAGCAACCGCAATCGAGATGACCAGACGAGAGCTGACTCGCGGCGCCATCGGCGCACTGGGGCTGGGCGGCGCCGCCCTGGCGCAGGGGCCGATTCCGCGTCCCTCGCCGGAGTTCACGATCACGCTCGGCGACGGTAAAAAGATGTCGCTCAGTCAGCACCGCGGGAAAGTGGTCGCGGTGGCGTTTCTCTCCTCGACGTGCGGCCACTGCCAGGAGCTGACGCCCAAGCTCAGCCGCATTCACGCGCAGATGGCGACGCGCGGCGCGATGGTGATGGGCGCGCTCTTCAATGAGAATGCGCCCTTGCTGATGGCGGAGTTCGCGCGTAAGTACGGACCGTCGTTTCCCTTGGGCCACGCGTCGCCCAACGATGTCTACGGATACCTGCAGCTCACCTTCATGCGCCAGTGGTACGTGCCGATGATGGCCTTCGTCGACCGCAAGGGCGTGATTCGCGGCCAATACACCGGCAGCGACCCGTTCTTCAAGGGCAACGAAGAGGCCAACGTACGCGGCATGATCGAATCGCTTCTCAAGGATGGCGCCGCCGTCCCCGGCAAGGGCGCCGCGGCGTCGAAGAAGCAGTCCTGAGCGTCAAGATCCGCCATACATTGGAATCAGCGCTCCATTGACGCCGGAGGCGGCGTCGGAGGCCAGCCACACCAGCGTCGAGGCGATGCGCGAGGGCGGGACCCACTGCGCCGGGTCGGCCTTCGGCATGGCGGCGCGATTGGCGGGCGTGTCGATGGTCGACGGCAGCACGGCGTTGGCGGTGATACCCAGGGCGCGTACCTCGGCGGCGACGCTCCGAACGAGCGCGTGCAGCGCCGCCTTCGACACGTTGTAAGCCGCCGAATTCGCCGGCGCCGCCTCGCCCGCGCGCGACCCGACCGCGAGGATGCGCCCGCGGCGGGCTTCCATCATGGCCGGCAGCGCGGCGCGAATCGTGCGGAAGGCGGTGTGCAGATTGACGGCGAGCATCGCCTCCCAGGCCTCGTCAGTCGTCGAGGCGACCGTCTCGCCGCCCGCCCACCCTCCGACCAGGTGTACGAGCGCGTCGATCCGCCCGGCCGATTCCACGACGCGCGCCACCAGCGCGTCGGCCGCGCCGGATACCGAGAGGTCCGCCTCCAGGTACTGAAGCCGGTCCGCGGTGCGCTGGTCGCGCCATGACCGCGCGGTCGCCGCCACGCGCGCCCCGGCCGCGAGGAACCCATTCGTCACCGCCACGCCCAGCCCGCCGCTGGCGCCGGTAATCAACACCACGCGGCCGCCAAGCGCACAGCGCGGGGCGCGCTCCATGCTGACAGTCGATGCTCGCGCCCCGCTGCGTTGTGCGCGAAGTTGACTGCTGAGATCGCCCATGAGGTACAGAATATGACAACCACCGCCGCGAGTATGATGTAGGGGCATGTCCGAGCGACTGCCCCGTCTGCGCCTCAACCTCGACTTCATGCCGAGCCCCGTGGCCGAGCGTCCCGGCCTGCTGATCCGCGATCCTTATCATTACTCCGACGCCACGCTCATCATCCCGCCGCCGCTGGTCGAGAGCCTGCGGCACTTCGACGGCGAGTCCACCGACCTCGACCTTCGCGAAACTCTCGCACGCATCACCGGCGACCTGTCGGTCGGCGACCTGGTGCGTCATCTCACCGAGACGCTGAGCGCCGCGGGCTTCCTGGAGGACGACGCCTACCTGGTGCTGCGCGACGGCAAGCGGCGCGAGTTCGCCGATGCGCCGGTGCGCGCGGCGGCGCATGCCGGTTCGGCGTACCCGGAGGAGGCCGAGCCGTTGCGCGGCCTGCTCAACGAGCGGCTCGGCACCATCAACGCGCGGCAGGACGGCGTCGTCGGGATCGCCGCGCCGCACGTGAGTCCGGACGGCGGATGGGAGAGCTACGCGGCCGCCTACCGGAGCCTGGGGGCGCACTACGCCGACCGCGTCTTCGTCGTGCTGGGCACCTCGCACTACGGCGAGCCGGACCGCTTCGGCCTGACACGCAAGTCCTTCGCGACGCCCATCGGCGAGGCGCGTACCGAGACCACCCTGGTCGACTGGCTGGCCGAGCGCGGCGGCGACGCCGTCGAGATGGAGGATTACTGCCATTCGACCGAGCATTCCATCGAATTTCAGGTGCTGTTTCTGATGCATTTGTTCGGCCCCGACGTGCGCATTCTTCCGATTCTGTGCGGACCCTACGCCCGGGGCTTGTTCGGCGACGGGCTGCCGGAGGAGGACGAGGGCGTGCGGCGTTTTCTCGACGCCCTCGGCGAACTCGGCGCGAAGGAGCGCGGGCGCCTGATGTGGGTGCTCGGCGTCGACATGGCGCACATGGGCCGGCGCTACGGCGATCCGTTCGAGGCGCGCGCCGGCGCCGGGATCATGCGCGAGGTGGAGGAGCGCGATCGGGGGCGCATCGACCGCATCGCGGCTTGCGATGCGGCGGGTTTTTGGGAACTGGTCAAGCGGAATCGCGACGACCTGAAATGGTGCGGGTCGGCGCCGTTCTACACGTTCCTGCGGGCCATGCCGGGCGTGCGCGGCAGTTTGCTGGCGTACCAGCAATGGAACATCGATGAGCAGAGTGTGGTGAGTTTCGCGGGAATGGCGTTCCGGGATTCCGGTTAGCCCGCAGGAGCGGGGCGCCCGCATTCATCCTGGTTCGCACGAGTGTCCTTGATCAGCCCCAATTACTGAGGAACTCGGCCTGGTTCCGCATTCCTTCCGCGGAAATCGCCGTCCGAAGATGCAAGATGCGGCGCAACTGCTCACCCACCGAGAATCTCTGTTGCGGCCCTAGAATGATTCCGGCGTGTTCCCGCCCGGCGGCGGTCCACTCCGTGTGAAGCCGATAGAAATCCGAGGCGTTGAACGAGTATAGGACGCACCCGTTTTCGGCGGCAAAGGCCAAGTGCTCAGCGTCGGATGTCTCGCCGAGACCGGCATCCAAAGCCGTGATTACAATAACGCCACGAGAACGCAGCGCCGCGACAAGGTCGCTGTCCATCGCGTCTTCGTCGATGTAGATTCTGACCTGGCTCACATCCGAGGATCAGCGCTTGTGCCGTGCTTCGAGTGCCGCGGTTTCGCGCATCTCGGATTCCAGGTCCGCGTCGATTTCTTCCTGATTGGCGTGGTAGTAAGCCAGGGCAGCATGAATCTGCGCCAGCGTCAGATGGCCGAATTTGCGCGCGATTTCTTCAGGAATCAGCCCAGTGTTGTGCCACTGTGCGACCCGGCGAACCGTGACTCCGGTCCCCGCGATGCACGGCCGGCCGCCGCGAATCTCTGGGCGACGCGAGATTAAGCTGCCTATCTCTGTGACGGTTGCCATCGATGTTAAGTATAGCGCCACATGCTACTGACACGCCCCCCGACTCAACTCCGCCTCCGCCGCGATGTAGCCGAACGCGCTCCAGGTGCGCTCCTCCACCACCTTCCGATAGAGCGCGCACGCCTCCGCCAGCCGTCCCTCGATCCAGTGGTGATTCGCCAGCGCGTAGCCCAGCGTCGAGAACTGGTTCCCCGTGACGCCCTCCAGCACCTGCACCTCGGTGCGTAGTCCCTTGTAATGGAGCAGCGACCGATAGTACGTCTCGTTCGACCCCACCTTCATCCCTTCGCGGACCGTCCCGAGCAGCGCCGACGCCTCGGCGTGGCGCCCCGCGCGGCGCAGCGCCCGATACCGCCACTCCAGCATCGCCACGCGCGAGTTGTCGTCGGCCGAGGAGTCGGCGCACGACCGGAATCCCTCCGGCAGCTTCGCGGGAGCCGTCTGCGCGAGGCACTTCGCATACACCTCCGCCGCCGCCGCGTAGCGGCCCTGGAGATAGTACGCCAGCGCGAGATGATACGCGACGTCGAAGCTCGCCGGCGCCAGCTTCCAGGCCCGCTCCAGGTCGGCCGACGCCGGCGCGAACTGCCTGGTCGAAATGTAGCGGTGACCGCGATAGCGCAGGATGCGGAAGTCGTCGGGCGCGAGCGCGAGGGCGCGCGTATAGAGGTCGATCGACTCGCGGTAGCGCCACACCTCGTCGCGGGCGCGCGCGGCGGCGAGCAGCAGATTCACGTTCTGCGAGTCGGCGGCCAGCGCCTCGTCGGCTTTGGCGACCGCGCCCTTGGCGTCGGGCTCGGCGAAGAGCACCTTGCCGAGCGGCGACGTCATCTCGGGCGCGGGCGGACCGGCGGTTTCCTGCGCCAGGGCCAGGGCGAGAATCAACGTCGTCATGGGACCTTTCCCTCCGGTTTCAGATACCGCGCGAGGAACCGGTAGATCTCCGCGCGCGACTCACGGGCGAGTTTCGTGTCGAGCCGGTTGAAGGCGTGCCCGCCCGGCGCTGCCTCGTAGATCTTGTGCTCGAACTGCTTCCCCGCGGCCTGGAGCGCGGCGATCAGGCGCCGCACTTCGAGGACATTCACGTCCTCGTCGATTGTGTTCGAGTGGATCAGCAGCGGCGTGCGCAGTTTCGCCACGTGCGTCACCGGCGACCGCCGCAGATACTCCTCGACGTTCTGCTCGGCCGTGCGTCCGATGTGATAGGGCGCCGAGAACTGCCGCCGATAGCCGTCGCTCTTGTAGCCCATGCGCGCCACCAGGTCGCTGACAGGCACTCCCGCGTAGGCCACCGCGTACGCCTCCGGATGCTCGAAGATGTTCATCAGCGCGATCATGCCGCCGTGGCTCCAGCCGATGACGCCGACGCGCGCCGGATCGATGAACGCGTGCGTTTCGAGCATCCAGTTTCGGCCGGCGAGCACGTCGTCATTCTCGCGGCCGCCGTAGTCGATCAGCTCGTAGTAGCGCTGCCCGTAACCGGTCGATCCGCGATAGTCGGGTGCGAGGACGGCGTAGCCCTGCTCGATCATCTCGCGGACGATGTGCGCCGAGCCGGTCGAAAAGTTGGCGTGCACGCCGCCGTGGACGAACACCAGCAGCGGATGCCGTCGCGCGCGGTCGAGCTTCCGTGGGATGAAGGTGTAGGCCGGCACGATGACCGGATTGGTGGCGCCCTGTCCGGTGGGGTTGGGGATGCGCGCCGGAGGCAGGCTGGTGTATTGGACCTGGTCGACCTCGGCGATGTCGGAGAGCTGCAATCGCCACTGGAGGTCGTCGATGGCCTTGCGGGTCATGGCGGCGGAGTGGTCGAATCCGGGTGTCGCGGGCGGGGACGGGGTCTGGGCGGCCAGCGGCAGGGCGGCGAGCAGGATCAGTCGGCGCATCCCCTCAGTGTAGGGGAATGAACGGGCGGAAAAGCGAGACCCCGAGCCGAAGCTCGGGGTCTTTGAGAGGGGTCAGCGGCGATCTGGGAGGTCGCCGCTACGGTTGGTATTAAGTCGGGAACGACTTAGTTGTTCCCATTCTCGCACACGCTCCGGACTGTCCGCAACTGCATCAGCTCGTCCCTGGAACCGGTCGCGCAAAGGCTCTCGAAACCGAGGGGGCTTGACTCGCGTCCCAGAGACGAGGACCATAACAGTTGAGGGGGTGTTCCGTGAAGCTTCGGCTCCTGATCGCCATCGCGGCGGCCGCATCGGCCCCGGCGTTCGCCCAGTCGATTATCAGCGCCAAGGCGGGCCTGATCCACAAGGTGGAAGGCAAGGTCCT
>CAZEVY010000082.1:20068-24302 GCA_964515555.1 uncultured Solibacteraceae bacterium
GCCGAGCTGACGCGCGGCGCGTCGTCGCTCATGATGACCCGGGGCCGCTTCGTTTCCCTCGACGAGCCGGTGCTGGCGGCGCGCAAGTTCGACCCTTCGATCGGCGACTCGCTGTATCGCTGGAGCTCGCGGCGCTCCGGCTACATCGCGACCGCGAACATCTCGGCGGCGCGCATGGTGCGCGACGGATCGTACTCGTTCACGCGGTCGTCGTGGTTCTGGAATCCCTACCTCGGCATGATGACGTTCGTCCCGATGACCGGGAGCATCTACAGCCCGTTCGGCTGGAACTACTGGAGTCCGCGGACGGTGTACGTCCTCTACCAGCCGCGGCCCGTGTACTCCTCCGCGTTCGCCGGCGGCGGCCCGAGCGGTCCGGTGTTCAATCCGTCGCTCGGCTACAACACGCAAAGCGGACGAAGCTATAACCCGCCCGCGGCGGCATCGTCGCCCGGCCCGTCGGCGGCCCCGGCCCCCGCGGCCAGCCCGCGATCGGGCGAAGCTTCCAGCGGACGCGGCGGCGGTGGCGGTGGCAGAGGCAACTGACCTGCGCCGCTTCACGGCGGGACCGGATCCCTGGGGCAAGACCTGGGCGGTCGACTTCGGCTGGCTCCAGACGGCCGTTTCCATCCGGCACAGCGACTCGGTGGACGTGAAGTTCTTCCTCCACGACGGCGAGCGCCGCAGCGAGAAAGTGCTCGCCCTGCCGCACCCCGATCTGTTGGCCGTGAGCGAGGCTGCCGGCAAGCCGCTCACGGATCCCTGGTGCATGAAGCTGGCCGGCGACCACATTCGCTACATGATCGAGACCGGCGAGGACATGGAGAAGACGCTGGTCACCGTGCCGCGCACCGCACTCGATCGCTACGCCCGCCAGTGATCCGGCGCGCGATCCTCTTCCTGCTCGCTCTTTCCGGCCTCGCGGAAGACTGGCCCGAATGGCGTGGGCGCGGACGCCTGGGCGTCTGGCGCGAATCCGGCATCGTCGAAAAGTTTCCCGCCGAAGGCGTGCCGATCCGCTGGCGCACGCCGATTCGCGCGGGATACTCGGGACCTTCCGCCGCCGGGGGCCGGGTCTTCGTCACCGACTACGCCGCGGGTGTCGAGCGCGCGCTCGCGCTCGATGAGCGTACCGGCCGCATTCTGTGGACTCGCGAATGGCCCGCCGACTATCGCGGCCTGGACTACGCTTCCGGTCCGCGCGCGACCCCGACGGTCGATGGCGACCGAGTCTACGTACTCGGCGCCATGGGCGCGCTGCTGTGTCTGCGAGTCTCCGACGGTGTCGTCGTGTGGTCGAACGATTTCCGCCGCGATTTCGGCGCAGAGATTCCGGCGTGGGGGATGTCGGCGGCGCCGCTGGTGGACGGCGAACGCGTGATCGCCGTGGCCGCGGGAAAGCCGGACGCCAAGGTGGTCGCCTTCGACAAGCGCACGGGGCGCGAGCTGTGGCGGGCTCTCTCGTCGGTCGACTCCGAGCCGGGCTACTCGCAGCCGATTCTCGTGGATTCCGGCGGCCGGAGGCAGTTCGTCGTCTGGCACGCGGGCGGCGTGTCGTCGCTCGACCCGGCGACGGGCGCGGTGCACTGGGAGTTTCCGTTCCGCGTGCGCATGAACACGCCCATCGCGACTCCGGTCGCGGCCGGCCCGTATTTGCTGGTCTCGCAGTTCTTCAACGGGTCGCGGATGCTGCGGATGTCGGCCGAGGCGCCGCGCGCCGAGCTGGCGTGGCGCGGAATGAGCGAGAACGAAACGTCGAGCGACGGCCTGCACGCACTCATCGGAACGCCGGCCATCGACGGCGAGTATGTGTACGGCATCTGTAGCTACGGCCAGCTCCGCTGCCTGAAGCTCTCGACAGGGGAGCGCGTCTGGGAATCGCAGGAGGTGACACGCGAGCGAGCGCGCAACGTCACCGCCCACCTGGTGCGGCACGGCGATCGCTGGATCTTCTTTAACGATCGGGGTGAGCTGGTGCTGGCGCGCCTGTCGCCGGACGGCTACCGCGAGATCTCCCGCGCGAAGCTGATTCGTCCGACGTCGCCCGCGGGCGGCCGCCGCGAGCTCGGCGCCGTGGTGTGGGCGCATCCCGCGTTCGCCAACGGGCACGCCATCGCGCGCAATGACGAGGAAATCCTCGGCGCCGACCTGCGCGTTACTTCTTCAGATACCGGTCGAACCACGCCAGCTCGTTGATCGTACGGTGCACGTTGTTCCAGTGCCCCGAGATCCCGTGCGCCATGCCCGCGTAGCGGATCATCTTCGCCGGGACGCCGCGCCGCTTCAGCGCGAAGTACATCTGCTCGGCCTCCTCGTAGGGCACGCGCTGGTCGACCTCGCCGTGAATGAACAGCGTCGGCGTCTTCACGCGGCCCGCGTACGTCAGCGGCGATTGCAGGATCATGCGCCCGCGCGCCTCCTCCTGCCACGGCGCGCCGAAGAATTCGGTCTCCTTCGTGCGGAAGATGTCGGCGGTGCCGTAGTCGCTGATCCAGTTGGAAACGCCGGCGCCGGCGGCCGCGGCGGCAAAACGGTCGGGATACTGCGCGATCAGCCAGTTGGTCATGAAGCCGCCGTAGGAGTGGCCGATCGACGCCACGCGCTTCGGGTCGATCGGGTAGCTTCGAATGGCGTGGTCGACGCCCGATACGACGTCCTGGCCGTCCTTGGTTCCCCAGGCGCCCCAGGTGGCCCACTTGAAGGCGTCGCCATAACCGGTGGAGCTGCGGAAGTTGGTGTCGAGCACGAAGTAGCCGCGCGCGGCGAAGTACTGCTGCTTGAAGTCGAACACATACCCGACCGCCGAGTGCGGCCCGCCGTGGCTGTTGACGATCAGCGGATACGGCCCCTTCTCACGGCTGTAGCCATGCGGGTAGAGCAGCCAGCCTTCGATTTCCGTTCCGTCGAAGCTCTTCCACTTCAGGCGGTCGGCCTTGCTGAAGGCGACATCGGCGAGCAGGTCGTCGTGCAGCGAGGTCAGCTTGCGCTCGCCGGAGCCGTCGATATGGGATACCCATACGTCGGCGGGGACCTCGCGGAGCCCCACCGTGTAGGCGATCTTCGTGAAGCCGGCGTCGAAGTCGACTCCGATCAGCCGGCGCTCGCCGCGCGTCACCTGCTCGACCGGCGCGCCGGCGCGCGCCGCGACGCGGAACAGGTGCGTCGTCCCTCCCACGCCCGCCGTGAAGTACAGATGCCGGCTGTCGGGCGACCAGCGGACTCCCGCCGGCTCGTAGTCCCACTGCGCCGTGAGGTTCACGGTGTCGCCGCCGTCGGCGGCCCGGAGGAACAGGTCGTTCGATCCGCCGTGATTCAGCCGCTGCTGGATGATCATGTCGACGCCGAAGGTGCGCTGATAGGCGAGGAAACGGCCGTCGGGCGAGTACTCGGGGTTGGCGTAGGCGTAGCCGTCGTTGGTGAGCCGCGCGACCTTTCCGTCGAGCGTCGCGGTCCACAGATCGGCGCGCGCGTACCGCGTCTCGTTTCGCCACTCGGCGTCGGCCGTGAAGGCGATCGCCGATCCGCCGGGATGCCAGGTGAGGTTCGCGGGCCGGTGTCCGAGGCTGGTGATCGGGCGGGGTTCGCCTCCGGAGGCGGGCTCGACGACGATCTCGGCGGCCGGCCGCGCCGTGGGATCGGGGGCGGGGAAGGCCTCGCCGTCGCGCTGGAAGTTCATCCAGTCGAACTGCACGCCCTTGAATCGCTCCATGTGTCGGCGCTCGAACTCGCTGGCGTACACCGGAGCGGGCTTGGGCGAGGGCGTCTCGCGAACGCGCGCGATCCACTTGCCATCGGGACTTGCGACCGTGCCGGGCGGTGACGCCGCGGCGCGCACGGGAGCGACGGCGGGCGACTCCACGCTGAACACCCACACCGCGCCACTCGCAGTGACTTGCAGATCGCCGCCCGGCGTCCAGCGCGGATTGGCGACGTCGCGCCCTTCGTGCTGGATCCGGCGCGGCGCCGCGGAGCCGTCGGCGGGGACCACCCAGGTCGACGTGGGCGAGCTGTTGTCCCGCTCGACGCGGGTCGCGACGGTATAGGCGACCCACTTCCCGTTCGGCGAGATGCGCGGATTGCCGGCAGTCACGATGCGGTAGTAGTCTTCGATGGCGAGCGCGCGTCCGCGGGATTGCGCCAGGAGCGTCCCCGAGAGCAGGAGAGCGGTGATTCCCAACCTTAAGAAGGGCATTAACCGATTATGGCGCAGGGTTGGGTGAAGCGGCCCCGCGTG
>CAZEVY010000083.1:0-23460 GCA_964515555.1 uncultured Solibacteraceae bacterium
GGCTTGCCTGCAATACGGACGGTGTCGCATGGAAGGAGTCGACTCCCGGAACAGTGAAACCCACCTGTTCCGACCCGGCGCGGTTCCCGTATGGAATCGCCCGTGAGTCAACCGGCATTCAACGATCTCCGGCCGGTGCCCGATTGATGGGCGGGCCGGAGATCCGATGCTTCTTCTACCCACTTCCCCAGGGATACGTGTCTCTACTTTTTCGCCCACCTCAGGTGCCGGTGCAAAAACTCGTACGTCGCCTCTCCATGAATCGCGTGCGGGCCGTTGAAGAACTCGATCTCCGCTCGATCCCCGATCCCCAGGAACGTGTAAAACCGCCGCACCTTGGCGAACTCGTACGCCACCCACTCGTCGATCCCCACGCCGTCGCGATGCCCGCGCTCCACCATAAACGGCCGCGGCGCGATTAAATACGCCATTTCGGAGTAATTAAACGTATTGCCCAGGTTAAACTCCAGCATGTCGTACTCCACCGTGAACATGTAGCTGAACGGCTGGTCGGCGCTGGTGATCTTCCAGATCCACTCGTTGAAATCCGCCGAACATATGGACAGCGCGTAGCGCTTCACCAGCGGCGGCACCCGCATCGCCGTCTTCCCCCCGTACGACAGCCCGTAAAACCCGATCCTCTCCGCGTCGACGAACGGCAGCGCCGCCAGCCAATCGAGCGTCCGCTCGTGCTGCCCCACGATGAACGAGAACAGCGTCAGCTTCAGCGGATGCGACTTCCGCAGCAGCACGCGAAACCGCTCCCCGCCGATGTACGGATTCTGCGGCGCGTAGACGATGAACCCGCGCTCGGCCAGCGTCGCTGCGTAGCGCAGATAGACCCGCTCCGTGCGATCGTCCGGCGGGTCGATCAAATGCTGCGGCCGCCCCTCCAGCCCGTGCTGCGCGACCACCACCGGCCGCCGCTCGCCGGGCTTCAGATCCTTCGGCACCAGCAGAATCCCGTACGCGAACACGTCCGGCCACACCGGCAGCGCGACCTCGTAGCCCGTGAACTTCGGCTTGTCGTAAATCTTCCGCGACTCCGCCGCCATCGGCTCCGAAGCCGCCGGCAGCCGCCCGATGACCTCTTCCCACAGTTCGCGCCGATACTCCTCCGTCGTCCCCTCCATCCGCGCC
Organism: uncultured Solibacteraceae bacterium; assembly: GCA_964515555.1. GTDB lineage: Bacteria > Acidobacteriota > Terriglobia > Bryobacterales > Bryobacteraceae > CAZEVY01. Next base: position 1,141 of record CAZEVY010000083.1, read on the forward strand.
ACCGTCGAGAAATCCGCGCGCGACCAGTAATCCCGCCGCGCCCGATCCGACCGCCGCACCAGCATCTGCACGTGCTCGACGAGCTGCCGGAACTGCCGCTCCCGCCGCGCGAACGCATCGACCGGCTTGGCGGCCTCCTTCGGCGCGACCGACGTCACCCGCAGCGGACCCGCCAGCTTCATAGCGCGCAGCAGCGCCCCCAGCGTCTCCATCGAACCCTGTCCGCCCTCGACGATCTTCACCTCCACGCCCGACCGCGCCGCCTCGGCGCGAACCTCCTCGATCGGCGGCGTCGCGATCCGTCCGGGGGCCGCTCCCCTTCTCCCGTCGCGCTCCCTCGGCGGCCCGTCGACTTCGGGGTGCGGCGACGCCTCCACGATCAGCGCGCGCGGCGAGATCATCGACGCCAGTTCCGCGTCGCGATACCCGTTCGCCTGCGACCAGATGTTGCGGTAGATCGGCTCGCTCCACACGCGATGGCGCGGCCCGAAGTAGCCGCTCACCGCCGCCGCCGCGATGCGGTCGTCGAGCGCCGCCGCGTGCAGTGCGATCAATCCGCCTTCGCCGTAACCATACATCGCGATGGGCAGCGCCGGCGTGCGCGCCGCGAACCAGTCCACCGCCGCCAGCGCCTTCTGCACCTCGTAGCCGATGATGTGGCGGCCCATCTCGTACGCCATGCGATACACGAACTCGCGGTGCGGCTGGTTGGTCATGCGCGCCGCCGGGTGGCCCGAGTGCGCATCGTCGCGATCCATCAGCGCGGGCGCGAGCACCAGGCATCCGTTCTCCGCGAGCCGTTGCGCGAATGGAAAATCCTCGGGAGCCTGATCCGCGTCCGGCAGCGCGACCACGAGACATCGCGGCGCCCCGCGCGGCCGGTACATCGCACCCTCGGCCCACACGCCTTCGAGCACAGGCCAGCGCACCGCGAACATGTCGTATCCCGGCGCGACCCCGAACTTCGCGTCACGCGTGAGCGTCGCGTCGAGCGTGGGCGCTTCGAACGGCACGCGCGCGTCGACCACGCCGATGATGCGCCGCAGCGTCTCGCGATCGCCCGCCCCCGCCGGCGCCGCTTCGAGCCGCTTCATGAGGTAGCGGTCGATGCCCTCCACCATCCGCGCCGCCAGGTCGCCCGTGCGCGTCAGCGGCGACGTTCCGTCGAGCGGCTGGGAGTCCAGGACCGCGGCCATCGCGGCCAATAAGAACAAGCCTCGCATTCGAGCGCAGCGTATCATAGTGTGCGTATGCGACCCGTCCTTCTCGCGCTGGCCGCCCTCGCCCACGCCGCCGACTCCGATCTCATCCTCACCAACGGCAAGATCCTTACCGTCGACGGAAACTTCACCGTCGCGCAGGCCGTCGCCGTCAAGGGCAATCGCATCGCCGCCGTCGGCGCCAGCGACGCGATCCTGAACGCCGAGCGCGGCGCCAAGACGCGCGTCGTCGACCTTCAGGGCCGCACCGTCCTGCCCGGCCTCATCGACAGCCACGTCCACGCGCTCGGCGCCGGCGAGAGCGAGTTCCGCGCCCCCATCCCGCCGCTCAACTCCTTCGCCGCCATCCAGCAGTACATCCGCGACAAGGCGAGACGCACGCCGAAGGGCGAGTGGATCGTCGTCCCGCGCACCTTTCCGACGCGCCTGGCCGAAATGCGCATGCCGACGCGCGAGGTGCTCGACGCCGTCACCGATCATCCGGTGATGTTCGACGCCAGCTACGTCTGGGTCGTCAATTCGCTGGGGCTCAAGATGTCCGGCATCGCGCGCGATACGCCCAATCCCCGCGGCGGCGAGATCGTCCGCGACGCGAATGGCGAGCCCAACGGCATCCTCCGAAACGCCGGCTCGCTGCTCAAGCGCCTCGACACCGATCTGAATCTCTCCCGGCCCGAAAAGCTCCTCGCGCTCGAGCAGCAGCTCAAGCGCTACGTCGACGCCGGCCTCACCGCCGTCAGCGACCGCGCCGTCACCGGCGAGGACATCACCTTCTATCGCGAGCTGGCCGCGCGCAAGCGCCTGCCGATCCGCGCCGTGCTCACGCTGCGATTGGGCGCCTCCGGAACCACCGAATCCGTCATCGACCGCATCAAGGCCGCCGGCGTCCGCACCGGCGAAGGGCCCGACGCCGACTGGCTGAAGTTCGGCGCCTTCAAGGTCACTCTCGACGGCGGCATGACCATCGGCACCGCCTTCCAGCGCGCGCCCTACGGCCCCTTCGGACGCCAGCTTTACGGCCTCACCAATCCCGACGACCGCGGCCAGCGATTCATCGAACCGGACAAGCTCCTCGCGATATTCGAGGCCGCCCGCAACCAGGGCTGGCAGTTGACGGCGCACAGCCAGGGCGGCGGCGCCATCGACACCATGCTCGACGCGTTCGAGAAGCTCGACCGTCAAAAGCCCATCGCCGCGTCGCGCTCGCATCTCATGCATGCGAGCTTTCCGAATCCCGAGGCCATCGCGCGCGCGGCCAAGCTGGGCGTCTCGGTCGACGTACAGGCCGCCTGGCTTTATCACGACGGACCGGCGCTCGAGCAGGTCTTCACGCACGCCGGCATGCGGTACTTCTTCCCGCTGCGTTCGTACCTGAAGGCCGGACTGTTCGTCGCCGGCGGCAGCGACCACATGATCGGGCACGACAAGAATCGCGCCGTGAATCCCTACAATCCATTTCACGGCTTGTGGGTTTCGGTGACCCGCAAAACCGCGCGCGGCGACGTCCTCTGGCCCGAGGAGCGCGTCACGCGGCAGGAAGCGCTGCGCATGTACACCATCTGGGGCGCCTGGATGCAGTTCGCCGAGAAGTCGCGCGGCTCGATCGAAGCCGGCAAGCTCGCCGACCTGGTCGTCATCGACCGCGATTACCTCGCCTGCGCCGACGACGAGATTAAGGACATCGCGCCGCTCGCCGTGATCCTCGACGGCAAAGTCGCCAGCGGCAAGCTGTGATGCGCCGGACCTTTACCCTCGCGCTGCTGGCCTCCGCGGCCGCTTACGCCGCGACGCTGCCCGTTATCTTCGAGCCGAATCGCGGCCAGGCCCCTGCCGCGGCGCACTTCCTCGCGCGGGCCGACGGATTCCAGGCGCTCCTCGAACCCACCAGCGTCGCGTTCCATATGGGTGCGTCGCGCGCGCGGCTCACCTTCGCCGGAGCCAAGCCGCGCGGCATTGCCGCCGAGTCGCCCTCCCCGGCGATTCGCAATTACTATCTCGGCGACAATCCGTCCGCCTGGGTCACCGGCGTGCCGACCTTCCATCGCGTCCGCTACCGCGAAATGCTCCCCGGCGTCGATCTCGTCTTTCGCGCCGCGCCCGACTTCGAATTCGACTTCGAACTGGCCCCCGGCGCCGACGCCGATCTCATCGAACTTCGTTACGACGGATTCTCGCGCATCGAGATCGACCCGGCCGGCGACCTGCTTCTCGAAACCTCCGCCGGCGTGCTGCGACAGCATGCGCCCCAGGTATTTCAGGGCCACCGCCGCATCTCCGCGCGCTACGTCCTGCGCGACCGCGCCATCGGCATCGATCTCGGCGACTACGACGCGGCGCGCCCGGTCCTGATCGACCCCCGCATCACCTACCTGAGCTACCACGGCGGCAGCGGATTCGATGGACTCGGCGGCGGCGCCACCGACTCCGCCGGCAACTACTACGTCGCCAATCTCACCGACTCGCCCAACTTCCCGCGCCTTCCCGCGGGCCAGCCGTCGCCGGGCTCCTTCGACCTGGCCGTCGCCAAGTTCAGTCCAACGAATCAGCTGCTCTACCTCACCATCCTCGGAGGACCCGCCGCCGAGAACGCATTCCGCCTCCTCGCCGACGCCGACGGAACGCTGCTCGTCGCCTTCGGAACCTCCTCGACGAGTTTTCCGCGACCGGCCGGCAGCGTCGTCGGCGCCGGAGTGACCGGGACCGGCGTGCTGCGCCTGACATCGGCCGGCGCGCTGTCGGCTGTCGCCGTCCTCGAAGCGCCCGTCGAGACCGGCGCCTTCGGTCTCGCCCTCGACGCCCAGCGCAACATATGGATCTCCGGCCGCACCGCGGGATTTCCCGGACGCGCCGGTGCGATTCAAGCCGCGCCCGCCGGCGGTCAGGACATTTACGTCGCGCGCTTCAACAGCGCGCTCACGGCGGTCACCTATCTCACCTACCTCGGTTCCGTCGCCGACGAGCTCGGCGTGCGCGTCGCCGCCGACTCTTCCGGAGTCTACGTCACGGGCGCGAACGCCGGCGCGAGCTTTCCCACCGGTCCCAGCCCGGCGCTGCCCGGCACGGGTCCGTTCGTCGTCAAGATCGACCCGTCCGCCAACCGCATTCTCTGGGTGCGGTACCTCGGCGACGGCTCGGGTCCGAACGGCCTCGCGCTGGACGGCGCGAGTCTATGGGTTCTCGCCACCTCCACGCGCACGAATTTCACGCCCACCGCCGATGCGCTGCAATCCGCCTATGGCGGCGGCGACTCCGACGCGATGCTCGTGCGCCTCAACGCCACCACCGGGGCGGTCGAGTACGCGACCTGGTTCGGCGGTGCGGCCGGCGATTTCGGAAGCGGACTCTCGATCGATCCGTTCGGAAACGCCGTCGTGGTCGGCTCCACCGGGTCGAACAATCTCCCGCTCTCGGCGGACGCGTTGCAGCGCCAGTTGGCGGGACTGACGGACCTGTTTCTTCTCGTCGCCGACGCGGGCGGACGATCGCTCTATTCGAGCTACCTCGGCGGCGGTGGATCGGATTTCGGCGTGGACGCGATCGCCGACGCGCAGGGAAATGCCATCCTGATCGGACTGACCAACTCGACCAACCTCGCGGTCGCCGGCCCGCCGATGATGGCCCAGTTCGGCGGCCAGTTCGATACGCTCATCGCGAGCCTCGAGCTGGTCGCCGCCGGCGATGTGTCGCTGACGCGCGCGGCGATTCAGAATGCGGCCAGCTTCCGCGGCGGCCCGGTCGCGCCCGGCGAGATTGTCACGATCTATCCCGCCAACGCCGGCCCTCCGGCATTGGTCGGCGCACAGCTCACCTCCGAGCGCCGCATCGCGACGCTGCTCGCGGGAACCCGCGTGCTGTTCGACGACGTCGCCGCGCCGCTGGTGTACGTGGTCCGCGGCCAGATCAGCGCCGTGGTGCCGTACGATGTCGCCGGCCGCGCGTTCACGCGCATCGTCGTCGAGTTCAACGGGGTCCGGTCGCGTCCGGTGGCGATCCCGGTGGTCGCCGCGGCCCCGGGGATTTTCACAGCCAACGGCAGCGGCTCGGGCGCGGCGGTTGTGGTGAACCAGGACGGCTCGCTTAACGGTCCCGCGTCGCCCGCGCCGCGCGGAACGATCGTGATTTTCTTCGCGACCGGCGAGGGGCAGACGAATCCTCCGGGAGTCAACGGGCGGCTCAACGAGTTCTCCCGGCTCGAGGATTTTCCCGCGCCCGCCGCGCCCATCTCCGTGACCATGGGAGGACGCCCCGCCGACATTCTCTTCGGCGCCGGCGCTCCGGGTTTTCTCGCCGGCCTGATTCAGTTCAACGTCCGCGTGCCGGACACCGTCACACCTGGCGACAGTGTGGCGCTGGTGGTGGCGATAGGCGGGGCCGCCAGTCCGCCCGGCGTGACGATCGCGATCCGGTAATCGTCCCCACGCGGTGGCCTGCCAGCCGGAGCCGCCGCCGCGCCCAGTCTATACAGAGTACTTTACACTACGAAGCTAGTGCGGTATCATGCCGCCATGACACGCCTCGTCGCCATCGGAGTTATCTACTTCTTCACGACGATCGCCTGGTGGATCCTCGCGGGATCCATCACCTACCGGACCAAGGACGCCGACGACGGTCTGCGCCCCAAGGTCGCCTCCAGTTGGGGAGGGCCGCACGTTCAGAGACCGGCGATCGCGCTGGCCAAGGTGAAGGTCGCCCAACACCGAGACCGTCGAGCGCGTGAAGAAGACGCGCACGGTCGAGACCACCGAGGAGGTCGTGCTGCCGCTCATGAGCAGCCGCCTCTCGATCGGCCTCGACCTCGAACATCGCCGCAAGGGACTCCTCTGGTACAGCACCTTCCGATCCCGGTTTCAGGGGGAATACCGGTTCGTCAACTCCGCCGCCGAGACACTGCGCGTCGTTCTGAGCTTCGCCTTTCCGGCGAAGAACGCCGTCTATGACGACGTGAAGGTTCTCGTCGATGGAGCGCCGGTCTCCGTCTCCGACACCGGTGCGATTCGCGTCGAAACGACGCTTGCCGCCGGCGCGGGCGTGACCTTCACGGTCGGCTTCGCCTCTCAGGGCCTGGACCTGTGGAAGTATCAGTTCGGCGACGGTCCCGCGCAGGTCCGCGACTTTCGGCTGGAAATGCGCACCGGTTTCCGCGACATCGACTTCCCCGAAGACACCCTGCCGCCGACCGCGCGCCGCGCCGGCAACGGCTGGACACTCGAATGGACCTACAAGAACCTCGTCACCGGACTGCCGGTCGCCATGTCGATGCCGCAGAAACCGCAGCCGGGGCCGATCGCCGGCAGGATCAGCTACTTCGCCCCTGTCTCGCTGCTGTTCTTCTTCTTCGTCATGATCCTGATGGCCGCCTTGCGCGGCATCGATCTCCATCCGGTGAATTACTTCTTCCTGGCGGCGTCGTTCTTCGCGTTTCATCTGCTCCTGGCGTATCTGGTCGGCCACATCTCGATTCACCTCGCCTTTGCGATCAGCTCCATCGTCTCCGTGGCGCTGGTGGCGAACTACTTGCGGCTGATCGTCGGCGCACGCTTCGCGTTCCGTGAGGCCGCCGGCGCGCAGATCGTTTACCTGGTGCTGTTCTCCTACGCATTCTTCTTCCCCGGCTATACGGGACTCACGATCACGGTCGGAGCGATCGTCACGCTCTTCGTCGCCATGCAGGCGACCGCCAATGTGCGCTGGGCCGATCTCATGCCGAAGCCGGCCGAATCCTAGTTACCCGTGCTACCCTGGAATTTCCCGGGGTCTTTCTGTTGAAAATCGGATTTGTCAGTCTCGGCTGCCCCAAGAATCTCGTCGACTCCGAGGTCATGATGGGCCACGTCGCCGCCGCCGGCCACGAGCTCACCGCCGACCCCGCCCTCGCCGACGCCATCGTCGTCAACACCTGCAGCTTCATCGACCCCGCCAAGGAAGAGTCCGTCAACACCATCCTCGAGATGGCCGAATACAAGAAGACCGGCCGCGCGCGCCGCCTGGTCGTCGCCGGGTGCCTGGTCGAGCGCTACCGCGCCGACATCCGGGCGCAGATCCCCGAGGTCGACGCCGTCGTCGGCACCAACGAAGTCGAGCGCATCGTGGCGGCGTGCGAGGGCGGCGCGGCGGCGCCGAACCCGCTGGAGGCGTACCTCTATCACGACCTCACGCCGCGCGTGCGCGCCACGCCGCGCCACTACGCCTACGTCAAAATCGCCGAGGGATGCGACCACCCCTGCACCTTCTGCGTGATCCCGCAGTTCCGCGGGGCCTTTCGAAGCCGGCGCTTCGAGTCCGTGGTGCTCGAAGCCGGGCGCCTGCTGCGCGAGGGCGTGCGCGAGATCAATCTCATCGGCCAGGACACCACCTCCTACGGCGAAGATCTCGGCCTCTCCGATGGACTGCCTCACCTGCTGGCGCGCCTGGCGGCCATCGAGACCCCGGCCGAGAAATGGATTCGCTTCTTATACGCGTATCCCAATCGAATTTCCCAGAAATTGCTGGACACCATCGCCGAACACGCCTCGCTCGCGAAGTACATCGACATGCCCTTGCAGCACGCCAGCGCCGCGGTCCTCAAGCGCATGAAGCGCGGCGGTTCGGGCGACGGCTTCCTCAAGCTGCTCGACCGCATCCGCCGCTCCATCCCCGGCGTCGCCATCCGCACCAGCTTCATCGTCGGGTTCCCGGGCGAGACCGAGCGCGACTTCGACGAGTTGTGCGCGTTCGTCGCGGCGGCGCGCTTCGACCGCCTCGGCGTCTTCACGTATTCCGACGAGGAGACCGGCGCCAGCTTCGCGCTCGACGGCAAGGTGGACGGCCGCACGATGTATCGCCGCAAGCGCCGCCTGATGGCGATTCAGCGGAAGATTTCGCGGCGGCGTCATCGCCAGATGCTGGGCCGCGAGATGCGCGTGCTGGTGGAAGGCCCCTCGCCCGAGAGCGCGCTGGTCTGGCAGGCGCGCATGGAATCGCAGGCGCCGGAGATCGACGGCGTCTGCTACATCAACGACGGCGGCGCACACCCGCTGCGCGCCGGCGAGTTCCGGACGCTCCGCGTCGCCGAGACCCACGACTACGACGTGGTCGGCGCGCTGGTCGACGCTCCGGCGCCCGAGCCGCCCGCCTGGACGCTGCCTGTATTCGGCGGCGCCACGGCGCGCCAGCCCGCGTTCCCCGCGCGCGAGCCCGCGTTCTCAGAATGACCTGCCCGATCTGCAAGAAGGCGGTCGGCGAGGACGCGCCCGAGTTTCCGTTTTGCAGCGAGCGCTGCCGCATCATCGACCTCGGCAACTGGGCCTCGGAGAAATACGTCGTCACCACGCCGGCCCCTGTGGAGGGAGACGATGAATCCGCGTGACGCCCTCGACCGTCTCGCCGTGGCGGTGGCGACCGGCTTCGGATTGGGTTACAGCCCGATCGCGCCGGGAACCGTCGGCTCGCTCGCGGCGGTGGGCGCCGCCGGCCTCTTGCACAACCTCTTCGCATGGCGGCCCGAGGCTATCGGCGTGCTCGGCATCGTGACGATTCTCCCGGCCATCTGGACCGCGGAAGTCGCCGCGCGGCGCCACGGCCAGGTCGATCCCGGGGTGGTGGTGATCGACGAAGTGGCCGGCCAGTGGATCACCCTCGGCGGCGCGCTCTCGCTCGGCTGGATCGGATGCCTGGCGGGCTTCGCGCTGTTCCGGATCTTCGACGTGTGGAAGCCGTTCCCGGTGCGGCGCTTCGAAGAGCTGCCCGGCGGACTCGGCATCGTCGCCGACGACGTCGCCGCGGGACTCTACGGGGCGCTTGTCTTGTACGCGGCGGGATGGTTCAATTTGTATTAGCGTGCGGGGCCGCCGGGGCCCGTTGCGCGCGCTCCAGTGGAGACCGATGGCCGCGAAACACTCCGAACCGAAACCGCAGATTTCCTCGGTGATTCCCGCCGCCGCGATACCGGGCGGCGATTTTTACGTGCACGGTAAAGGCTTCGGCGCCGGAGGCAGGCCGCGCGTCCAGCTCGGCGAGCTGCCCGCGCCGCTGGTGGTCGGGTCGGATTCCTTCCTGGTCGCGCGCGTGCCCGAGGGCGCGGCCGAAGGCGAGATGGTGGTGCATAACGGAAACCACCGGAGTGCGCCGTGGGTGTGCGATCTGGGATTGCAGATCGCCGAGGGCGTGCATCCGGTGGCGAACCCGGCAGTGGACGCCGAGGGCTGCGTGTACACCACGTTGAGCGGCCAGCGCGGACAGAAGACGCCGGTCTCGGTCTTCAAGGTCGATACCAACTATCACCGCCGGCCGTTCGTCTCCGACCTGATGAACGCCACCGGCCTGGCGCTCGACGCCGAAGGAATGCTGTACGTCTCCAGCCGCAACGACGGCGTGGTCTACCAGGTGACGCCGCGCGGCAGCATCTCGGTGTACGTCGAGGGAATGGGCACGGCCACCGGCCTGGCCTTCGACATCGAGGGAAACCTCTACGTCGGCGATCGCAGCGGCACGATTTTCAAAGTCAGTCCCGGCCGCCAGGTGTTCGTGTTCGCGACCGTGGAGCCTTCGATGGCCGCGTACCATCTGGCTTTCGGCCGCGACGGCCATCTCTACGTCACCGGACCCACGACGTCGAGCTTCGACTGCGTGTATCGAATCTCTCCCGAGGGAGAGGTCGCGGTCCACTATCGCGGGCTCGGGCGGCCGCAGGGGCTGGCCTTCGACGCCGAGGGACGGCTGTACGTCGCCGCTTCGCTGGGCGGCCGGCGCGGCGTGGTGCGCATCGCCGCCGACGGCTCGGCCTCGCTGTTCCTCTCCGGTCCGGGCGTCGTCGGACTCGCCTTCACGCCGTCCTCGTCGATGATCGTCGCCACCGGCGGCGCGCTCTACCGCGTGGAAACCGGCGTCCGCGGGATGCCGCTGCCCATCCGATGAACGCGGAGATCATCGCCGCCGGATCGGAACTCCTTACCCCGCAACGGCAGGACACCAACTCGCTGTGGCTGACGGCGCAGCTAAATACGCTGGGCGTCGAGGTCATCGTGAAGAGCATCGTCGGCGACGACCGCGCGCGCCTGGCGGCGCTGCTCTCCGCCGGGCTCTCGCGCAGCGACATCGTGATCGTGACCGGCGGTCTGGGCCCCACCGAGGACGACGTCACGCGCGACGCGGCCGCCTCGGCGCTGGGCCGCGGCCTGGTGTTCCGGCAGGACATCTGCGACGCCATCGAGGCCCGCTTCCGCCGCATGAATCGCCGGATGGCGGAGATCAACCGGCGGCAGGCGTACGCGATCGAGGGCGCCGACATTCTCCCGAATGAACGCGGCACCGCGCCCGGCATGTGGATCGAGGCCGGCGGACGCTACGTCGCGCTGTTGCCGGGTCCGCCCAACGAGATGAAGGCCATGTACGAGCGCCAGCTTCGGGAGCGCCTGGAGCGCGTCGTACCGCCGCTGGCGATCCGCACGCGTCAGTTTCGCATCGCCGGAATGCCGGAGTCCGACGTCGACGCGCTGGTCGGGCCGGTCTACTCGCAATACACGAACCCGGTGACCACCATCCTGGCGGCGCCGAGCGACATTCAGCTGCACCTGCGCGCGCGCTGCCCCGACGCCGCCGAGGCCGAGCGGCTGGTCGACGAGTTGGGCGCGAAGATTCGGGCGCTGCTGGGCGACCGCATCTACTCGGAGAACGGCGACCCTCTCGAGGCCACCGTCGGCTCGCTGCTGCGCGCCCGCGGCGCCACCGTGGCGGTCGCCGAAAGCTGCACGGGAGGCGGGCTGGCGGACCGGCTGACGTCGGTCGCGGGAAGCTCGGATTATTTCATCGGCGGATTCCTCACCTACAACGACCGACTCAAGACGGAGCTGCTCGGCGTCGACCCCGATCTCCTGGCCGAGAACACGGCGGTCAGCGAGCCGGCCGCGGTCGCCATGGCCGAGGGAGCGCGGGTCCGCTCGGGCGCCGACTACGCGCTTTCGGTGACCGGCGTCGCCGGCCCCGACGGCGGGTCGGAGCGCGCGCCGGTGGGCACCGTGTTCATCGGGGTCGCGGCGGCGTCGGGTGCGTCCGCGCGGCAGTTCCGCTTTCCCGGCGACCGCGCCAACGTGCGGGCCATCGCCGCTCAGACGGCGCTCGACATGCTGCGTCGGAGGCTTCTGGTATGACCAGGCGAAGTTGGCTGGCGGCAGCCGGGTTCGGCGCGGCGGCGCGCGCTCAGCGGCGCGGCGCGACCGCTGTAACCATCCGGGGCGACGCTTTTCTCATCGACGGGCGGCCCACCTATCCCGGCCGGAAGTGGAAGGACCGGAAAATCGAAGGCCTGCTCATGAATTCCCGCATGATTCAGGGAATATTCGACGACGAGAATCCGGAAACCGCCGCCAAGTGGAAATACCCCGACACCGGCCGGTGGGACGCCGACCGGAACACGCGCGAGTTCACCGCCGCCATGGCGGACTGGAAGCGGCACGGGCTGCTGAGCTTCGTCGTGGGCTTGCAGGGGGGAAGCCCCGAGGGCTACTCGAAGCTTCAGCCGTGGCGCAACAGCGCCTTCGCCGCCGACGGGTCGCTGAAGCCGGCCTACATGGCGCGACTGGAGCGCATCCTCGACCGCGCCGACGCGCTCGGCTTGGTCCCCATGGTCAACTACTTCTACTTCGGCCAGGACCAGCATCTCGCCGGCGACGCCGCCGTCCGCCGCGCCGCCCGAGAGGCGACCGAGTGGATACTCGGACGCGGCTACCGCAACGTCATCGTCGATCTCGTCAATGAGTGCGACAACCGGTCGTACGATCAGCCGCTGCTCCAGGCGCCGCGGGTCGGCGAGCTGATCGAGGAGGTGAAGTCGATCCGGCGAGACGGCCGGCGGCTCCTGGTCTCGGCAAGCTTCAACGGCGGCCGCGTGCCTACGGGTAATGTCGTAAAGGCGTCCGATTTCGTGCTGCTTCACGGCAACGGCGTGAAAGCGCCGGCGCGCATCGCGGAGATGGTTCGCGAGGTGCGCGCGCTGGCCGAGTATCGCGCCATGCCGGTGCTCTTCAACGAGGACGATCACTTCGACTTCGACCAGCCGGTGAACAACATGGTTGCCGCCATCGGCGAATACGCGGGCTGGGGATACTTCGACCCCGGCCGCCCGGATTACGCCGACGGCTACCAGTGCCCGCCGGTCAACTGGCGCTTCGACAGCCATCCCCGCAAGAAGGCGTTTTTCGCGCTGCTCAAGGAAGTCACCGGCGCATGACGCGGCTGCGCGCGGGCGTGGCCGGATGCGGCTTCTTCGCGCAGTTCCAGATCGAGGCCTGGCGCCGGATGCCGGACGTCGAGCTGGCCGCCGCCGCCGATCCGGATCTCGCGCGCGCCGGCTCGGCGGCGCGCAACGCCTACGCCTCCCTGGAGGAGATGCTCGACCGCGAGCGGCTCGATTTCGTCGACATCGCGACGCGCCCGGAGTCGCATCTCGCGCTGGTGCGCGCCGCCGCCGCGCGCGGCGTCGCCGTCATCTGTCAGAAGCCTCTCGCGCCGTCGTGGGATGAAGCCGTCGAGATCGTGCGAGTGGCCGAGGCCGCCGGGATTCCGTTCATGGTCCACGAAAACTGGCGATGGCAGCCGTGGTATCGCGAGGTGAAGCGGCGCATCGCGGCGGGCGAGATCGGCGCGCCGGTGGCGTACTCGTTCCGCGTGCGCAAGCGCGACGGCGCGGGTGCGTCGCCCTACGCCGCGCAGCCGTACTTCGCGACGATGCCGCGTCTGCTGATTCACGAGACCCTGATCCATCCGATCGACACGGCGCGGTTCCTGTTCGGCGACGTCGCGCACTGCTACGCCGAGAAGCGGCGCGTCAACGGCGCTATCGCCGGCGAGGACCTGGCGATTCTCACGCTAACGCACGCCGGCGGGCCGATCGGCTCAATCGACGGGAATCGCTTCGCGCACGCGGGCTTCGAGCGGCCGGTGGAGGAATCGCCGCCGATGGGCGTCGCCTGGTTCGAGGGGCAGGCGGGCGTGCTGACCGTCGGCGCAACCGGCGAGGTCTCGCTCGACGGCGCGCCGGTGTGGCGCGACCCGACGGCGGCCGGCTACCGCGGCGACAGCGTGCTGGCGGCGCAGCGTCACTTCGTCGACGAGCTGCGCGGCGCGCGGCGCTTCGAGACCGGCGGTCGCGAGTACCTGAAATCGGTGGCTGTAGTCGAGGCGGCGTATCGAAGCGCGGAATCGGGGGCGCGGTGCGGCGTGTCCGTGGAAGTGTGAGGCGAGGGGCCTGCGGCGGGGCGGCAATAACACAATGCGGGGCGATCCCCAGGAATCGCCCCGCCGTGTTACGGTAATTCTCTTAGGTAGGTTAGTTGGCGGCGGCGATCGACTGGATCGTCACCGTGTCTTCCTTCAGCGTTCCGGTGACCTTCACCTTCTTGCCGAGGAAATCCATAACCTTGTCGGCGTTGGCGATCTTGATCACCTTGCCGTCGGACACGAACACCGGCGCCTGACCCTTCTTCACGCAGGCCGAAACGCACTTCTCGGCGCCCGCGCCGCCTTCGGCGTGCTTCAGGCCGCAGCCGGCTTCCGAAATCGCGCCCGTCCACTCCGCGGCCGAAACCGTCATGGCGAACAACGCGATCATCATCACGACAAACGAAACCTTCTTCATGGGACCTCCCAGTCCTTATTACGTTCTTCAGCCCCTGAGCGGATCTGCGGGCTGGACTCTCCGACTATAGCAGATTCCCCGGTCCGAGCAACCCCCCCGGATCGAGCCGCCGCTTCACCGCCCGCATGGCCTCGATCGCGTCCTCTTCATATTGAATCCGCAGCAGGTGCGCCTTCCGCTTGCCGAGCCCGTGCTCGGCGCTGACCGTCCCGCCGCGCGCCACCGCCTCGCGCGCGAACTCCAGCATCAGCCTCTGCCCTCGCTCGAACTCCTCGGCCGACGACGGCAGCACGTTGACATGCACGTGCGCGTCGCCAATGTGGCCGAAGATGACGGCCCTTCCCGGGAACTCCGCCTCGAGGCGCCGCCGGTAGTAGCGCATCATCCCGCGGTTGCCCGCGACGGGAACCGCGCAGTCGGAGCCGACCTTCAGGAATCCGTTGCGGCGCACGGCGGCGTTGACCGCTTCCGGAAGCGCATGGCGGAACCGGCGGAAGCGCTCGCGGTCGCGGTCCGACGCCGCGATCCAGGAGTCGACCGCGCCGGCCGCCTCCAGCCGCGCCGCCCATTCGTCGACCTCGGGGCCGTCCTCGCGCTCCATCTCCTGCTCGACGATCAGCGCGGCGCCGCCGGGCGTCTCGAGCAGCCGCAGCGAGGCCGCGTCGAAGAACTCCAGCATGCGCAGGCGATCGACGCCTCGCCAGGAGTCGACCGCGTCGAGGGCGGTCTCTTCGTCGCCGAAAAACACGACTCCGCTCAACAGCGCCGCCGGACGCGGGACGAGCTTCATCTCCGCCTCGGTGACGACGCCGAGAGCGCCCTCGGAGCCGGCGAACAGGTCGACCCAATCCATTCCCGGCGCGAGTGGAAAGCCGGCGGCGTGCTTGGTGGTGCGCGGCGCGGGAATCGCGCGGACGTCGAAGTCGATGGGTTGGCCGCGGCGGAACTCGCGAACGGCGCCGTCCATGGTGGCCACGCGCAGGGCGACGAGGTTGCGGCGCGTGTCGCCGTAGCGGAAGCTGCGCGAGCCGCTGGCGTTGGTGGCGACCGTGCCGCCGATCGACGCCGTGGTCTCGGTGGGGTCGGGTCCGTAGAGCTGCTTGGTCGCGGTTGCCGCGGCGTGCAGCGCGGCCAGCGGCACGCCGGCACCGGCGATGGCGCGCCCGTCGTGGATTTCGAGGTGCGTGAGTTTCGCGGTCGAGACGGACCATCCGCCGCGGGGCGCGGCGCCCCCGGTGACGCCGGTCGCGGCGCCGACGATGGTCACGGGAATTGCATGACGCGAGGCGTCGGCGAGGATCGCGGCGAGTTCGTTTTCGGTGGCGGGAGTGAAGGCGCGCTCGGCCTCGCCGCGGAATCCGGAGGCGTCCTCGACGATCACGGGCGGGGCCGGTCCGCTCCCTCCGGTCGCGGCTCTGTTACGCGCACGGCCTTGTCCCATCCGCGTTTATCTGCGTTCATCTGTGGCCGATCATTCTTTTCCACGGACACAACGCTAGACCTCGAGGATCACCGGCATGATGAGCGGACGCCGCGAGGTCTCCTTGGCGAGGAAACGCTTGAGGTCGGCGCGAATCTTCTCCTGCATCACGCTCCAGTCGCCGCGCTCCTCGGCGCTGGACGATTCGAGCGTGCGGGTCACCACCGACCGCGCCAGCTTCAGCACTTCCGAACCCTCCTCGGAAATGAAGCCGCGGCTGACGATCTCCGGCAGTCCCTCGCTGCGCCCCGTGTGCTTGTTGATAGCGATGATGGGCAGCACGAAGCCGTCCTCGGAGAGGTGCCGGCGGTCGCGGATGACGATGTCCTCCACCACCTCGTCAATGGTGCCCGAATCGATGCACACGCGCCCGACGTTCACCGCCTCGCCCTTGCGCGCGCCCTTGCGGTCGAGCACCAGCGTCTCGCCGGTCTCCATCACGAAGGTCTCTTCGAGACCGACATGCCGCATGTGCTGCGCCAGCCTGGCGTGCCGCGCCATCTGGCGGTACTCGCCGTGGACCGGCAGAAAATACTTGGGCCGCACCAGATTCAGAATCAGAATCAGCTCCTCGGCCGAGGCGTGGCCGGAGACGTGCACCGGCGGATTCATCGATCCGTAGACGATCTCCGTGCGGCGCTTGGCGAGGTGGTTGATCATCCGGTAGATGCGCTTCTCGTTGCCGGGAATGATGCGCGCGCTGAGTACCACGGTGTCGCCCTCTTCGAGCGAGAGATGCTTGTGGTTGTCGACCGCCACGCGCGCCAGGGCCGACATCGGCTCGCCCTGCGTTCCCGAGATCAGCACGACCACGTTTTCGGGCGGCGCCTGCATGATGTCCTGCGAGCGCAGCAGCAGCCCGTTGGGCACGTGCAGCAGGTCGAGATCGTGCGCGATCTCGGTGACCTCGTTGATGCTGCGCCCGATGAAGCAGACCTTGCGGTTGAACTCGTCGGCGATCTCGATGATCTGCTGGAGCCGCGGGATGGACGAGCTGAAGCAGGCCACCACGATGCGCCTGGTGGCGCGGTTGAAAATGTCCTCCAGGCGCGGCCGCACGGCGCGCTCGCTCTCGGTATAGCCGGGCCGGTCCGAGTTGGTGGAATCGGAGAGCAGCAGCAGGACGCCGCGGCGGCCGTACTCGGCGAGCGTGTGCAGGTCGAAGAGCTTGTTGTCGGTGGGCGTGGGGTCCACCTTGAAGTCGCCGGTGTGGATCACGACGCCGAGCGGCGTGGTGATCGCCAGGGCCACGGCGTCGACGATGGAGTGGGTGACGCGGATGAACTCGACGGTGAAGGGTCCGAGCGTGACCTTGCCGCCGGCGGCGACCTCGTTGAGCCTGGCCTCGCCGATCATCTCGTGTTCCTGGAGACGGCGCTTGACGAGACCGAGCGTGAACGCCGTCGCGTAGACCGGCACGTTCACCTGCGAGAGCAGGAACGGAATCGCGCCGATGTGGTCCTCGTGGCCGTGCGTCAGGATGAGGCCGCGGACCATGTCGCGGTGCTCCTCGAGGTAGCTGAAGTCGGGGATGACGATGTCGACGCCCAACAGCTCGTCGTCGGGAAACATCATTCCCGCGTCGAGCACGATGATGTCGTCGCCGTAGCGCAGCGCCAGCGAGTTCATGCCGAACTCGCCGAGCCCGCCCAGCGGGACGACCTGAAGAACAGGGTCTGCCATGGAATCCCCAGGGTAGCACCGGCGTCGTCGCCGGACCGCGCCGGCTAATACACCGACAGCTCCATGGGCGCGCCGACGCCGACGCCCATCACCTTCGCCGCCGACGCCTGGTTGGCGGCCACCTCGATGTAGCCGGAACTGCCCACCAGCATGACGGGCTCGCCCAGTCCGCCCTCGGCGTAGTGGTCGACCATGCGCTCCACCATGGCGATGCCCGCCAGCATCACGGGCTTGCCGGTGCGCACGAACGGGAACTCGTCGATGTGGAAGTTCGTGATCAGGTTGCCGAAGCGGTCGATCTTGAGGACCGTTCCGGTCCAGGCGCGCTTGCCGGTGCGGACCGGGCGGCCGAAGTCCGGGCGCAGGTGGTCGTCGATGAGTTTGCCGAAGCGCGGCGCCGGCGTGCCGCGCGCCAGGTGCGCGGCGACGGGAGCGAAGATGTCGCGTCCGTGGAAGGTGCTGCTCACATCCTTGCGAAAGTACTTCGAGGCCGTGACGTGGCGCGCCTTGTGCGGCCGCCCGAGGTAGACCATCGCCAGCACGCCGTTGTCGGGACCGAGAAAGTACTGCCCCTCGGCCTCGACCAGAATCGGGCGGCGGGCGGTGCCCACGCCCGGGTCGACCACCACCACGTGAATCGTGCCGCGCGGAAACGTGCGCCAGGCCTGGCTGACGACAAAGGCGGCCTCGGAGATGGCGAACGGCTCGATCTCGTGGGTGATGTCGACGACGCGGGCCGCCGGCGCGAGGGACAGGATGACGCCTTTCATGGCGCCGGTGAAGTGGTCGCTCCCACCGAAGTCGGTGGTGAGCGTTACGATGCGCCCCTTCATCGCGAGGGCGGCGTTACTTTCCCTTTCGGCTGGAATACTTGTTCAGCAGTCCGATCAGCCGCGAGGCGGAGCCGGGCGCGGGCGGACCGTTGACGACGATCTCCTTGTTCTGGAGCGTGCGCCCGTAGATCTCCTTGTTGACGTCGAGATCCTGCCGCAGCGTGGCGCCCTGAAGCGAGAGGCCCGCGAAGACGCCGCGCGAGCGCGACCAGGTGAGGATCTCGGCGGTCATCATGGCGTCGGTCTCGGCGGTCGCGGTGCGTCCGACCGGACCGGCGGCCACCGAGGCGTCGCCGCCCAGGGTGAACTTGCTCGCCAGCAGCCGTTCGGCGCCCTTCTGGTTCATCACCAGCATGATGACGTCGGTCTCCGATCCGCCGATCTGCAATCCGAAGCTGCCGCCTTCGACGCGAATGGCGCCCGGTCCGCTCCAGCCGGCCCCGCCGGCCTTGCGGCACGAGAGGAATCCGCGGCCGTATTTCGCACCGATGATGAAAGCGCCTTTCTTCATGCCCGGCACCACCACGATGCACTGCGACTTGTCGAGCAGCGACTGCGGGATGGCCTTATCGGAAATGTCCATCACCTCCTGAAGCACCGACGCGGCCTCGTCGAGCCGTTTGACGTTATCGGACTGGGCGAAAACGAAGCCGGCGGCGAGCAACGCGGTGAAGAGGGTCTTATGCATCCTGGTGGACTCCTTCCTTCCACGATGATCGCACGAAGCGCACGGGGGCGGGGCGGATGTTTTCTCGCGCGTTAGCGCGCGCGCGGATAACAGCCCAGCACGCGCAGAAAATCGGCCAGCTCTCCCAGATGCCCGAGCGCGTTCTTCACCCGCGGGTCGTCCACGCGCCCATGCAGGTCCAGGTAGAACAGGTATTCCCAGGGCTTGCCCCGCAGCGGCCGCGACTCGATCTTGGCGAGACTCAGGTCGCGCAGGGCGAAGGCGCTCAAGGCGCGGAACAGCGCGCCGGGTACGTCGCGGGTGGTGAACACCAGCGATGTCTTGGCCTCGCGCGCCGCCATCGGGGCCGCGCCGCCGGGACGCCGCAGCAGGAAGAAGCGGGTGAAGTTGCGGCGGTCGTCTTCGATGTTGGCCTTCAGTATCCGGCAGCGGTAAAGCTCCGCCGCCAGCGCCGAGGCGATCGCGGCGGCGCCGGCGGGCCGCTTTTCGGCGAGCATCTTCACGCTGCCGGCGGTGTCGTAATAGGTGACGCTGCGGAGCTGCCGGTGCCGCGCGAAGAAGTCGCGGCACTGGTTGAGGGCCACCGGGTGCGAGTAGACGTCGCGGATCTCGCGGAACTTTACCTCCGGAAGCGCGATCAGGTTGTGGACGATGCGCACGTTGGTCTCGGCGGTGATGACGAGATCGTGGCGCAGCAGCAGGTCGTAGTTCTCGTGAACGGATCCGTGCAGGGTGTTCTCGATGGGAATCACGGCGGCGTCGACCTCGCGCGCCGTCAGCGCCTGGAATACCTCGTCGAATCTCTGGCAGGCGACGGCCTGAGCGCGCTTGCCGAGAAGCTGGTGAATGGCGATCTGGCTGAAGGCCCCGCGCTCGCCCTGGAACGCGACCGACAACGCGGCCCGGCGTTTCGCGCTCATGCGGGCTCCCAGCGGCGGGCCCCGGGGTCGGGAAGCCCGAGCAGATCCAGCACGCGGTCCACGCTGTGATCCACCAGCTCGTTCACGGTGGCGGGCCTGTGATAAAAGGCGGGGACGGGCGGCGCGATGATCGCTCCCATTTCGGCGAGCGCCGTCAGGGTGCGCAGGTGGCCGAGATGCAGCGGCGTCTCGCGGACCATGAGGATCAGCCGCCGCCGTTCTTTGAGCGTTACGTCGGCGGCGCGCAGCAGCAGATTCGAAGTGACGCCCGAGGCGATGGCCGACATGCTGTGAATCGAGCAGGGCGCGACGACCATGCCGTCGGCCGGCCAGGAGCCGCTCGCCAGACGGCAGCCGATGTCCTCGACCGGGTAGGAATGGGCGGCCAAGTCGCGAAAGTCCGACGCCTTGCGCTCCAGCTCCAGCCAGGCGGTGCGCTCGCCGGCGCGTGTCAATATGAGGTGGGATTCGACAGAGGGGCGCGCACGGAGTTTTTCAAGAAGGCGCCAGCCGTAGATGGAGCCGCTGGCTCCGGAGACTCCCACGATAATTCTTTTCCGAATTTCCACGATGGCACAGCCTGCTGTTCCGAAATCAGAACAAAACTCCCCATGCGCCCTTGTCAACATCCGGCCCCGTGGGTATAATGCCTACCAGACCAACCCTAGTATCCAGCGGAGCCTGCCCGAGGCGCGGCATTCGCTGCCCGTGCGCGGACGCCGGGAGTCGATTCTACCATGGAGGACCCTGGACACAAACTGAAGCGCTCCCGCGAGCGGCTCGACCTGCGTCTCCGCGACGTGGAGGAAGCCAGCTCGCGGCTGGCCAAACGCTATCAAAACGAAGAGTTTACCCTCGCCATCAGCCGCCTGGCCGACATCGAAAACCGGGGCATGGTACCGAACATGTTCCGGCTCTACGCGCTATGTGCCATCTACCGGCTGAATTTCATGGAAGTCCTGGAGTGGTATGGCATCGACCTCTCGAAACTGCCGAGCGACGCCCTGGACGCCGGTGTTGAAAAAACTCACCCTATCTCGTTTTCGGCCGACGGGCACGGCGTGATTCAGTTTCCCCTGGCGCTCGATCCCGGCATCGACCCCAGCAAGACCACCTACCTGAGCCGCCTCATCCAGCGCTGGGGCAGTCTCCCGCTGATGCTGCTGACGGGACTCGACCCCAAGAGCCTCCGATACGCCTTCGTGGGCTCCCAGGACTGGTTCATGTGGCCGCGCATTCCCCCGGGGTCGCTGGTGGTGCTCGACGACACCAAGCGCAAGCCGGCCGAGGACGAGTGGGAGACCGATTACGACCGCCCGATCTACCTTTTCGAGCACCGCGACGGGCATTCGGTAGCCTGGTGCAACGTCACCGAAACGCAGATCATCCTGCAACCGCATCCCAGTTCGCACTGCACGCCCCTGGTTTACGAGTATCCGAGGGAGATCGACGTAATTGGCCGGGTGACGGCCGTGGCTATGACTCTCGATCCCGTGTCGCCACCCCGCACTCATTCATGAGCAGGCCGAGCAATGCCTGGAGGTCCGCCAGGTACAGATCGCGCTCGACGGCGGTGGCGTTGGCGGGGACCAGGTATTCGTAAGGCCGCAGCTTCCGCCAGGTGTCGAGCAGCCTTCGGCGCTCTCCTTCGAGTGCGGAAACATAGAGGTCCAGGTCCGCCTTTTGCTGTTCCAGATCAAAACTCAGCCATTGACGGAACGCCTCGGCGTGGCTCTTCGAGAGGCACCGATCCGAATCCGGCTCGCCGAACACCTGCGCCAGGCCATGATGCCGGTAGCGCCCGCTGTTGGTGTCCCGCAGCGAACTGAGATACACCAGCCGCCCGTAAACACTCGGGATCTGCGATAAAGTAACGCGCCAAAGATCGGCGACCGCGCCGCGTTCCAGCGCTCGACTGCTACGAAATCCCACGGCTGATCCTTATTCTATCGCAGGCGCCGCCGCCGGAGCCAACAGTTCCCCGGGCAGGTGCCGTTCCGGAACTATCCCGTCTCGAAACAATCTTGTTCTGATTCCGGAACATCTCTCGCAAAAATGCCTGGGGATAGGGGGTTTCCGCTAGCCTGAACTCCGGTCGTTCCGACGACAAATCGAGAGAGAGATGGAAAGGACTGCACCCATGCTGAAGAGACTGGCCCTCGCGCTGTTGCTCACCGTCGCATTCGCGACCTCGGTGAACGTCGCCCAAGCCGACGCGCCGTGGCCCGATTGCCTGCCCTGCCCCAGCGAGAACTAGCTCATCCGGCCGGCGCCGGGAACGACCGTCGAGATCGGCACCCGGCTGCGCTGTCTCGGGGAGGCAGCCGAAACAAGCATCGCAGACCGTGGCAGGGGCCGTCGGGCGGACCAACGCGGGTTTCGCCACGACCGGAGGGTGATCGCTTCTGCCACGGCTTGCGGATCGTACTGCACATATCCTGCTTTTTTCCCTTACGTTCGCAACCGACTTCGGCTACAATTGTCTGGTATTTAGTCGAGCGTCGATACCATGAATTCGCTGGGCTCGGTCGAATGGACCCTATGGGTCCTCTCGATGGCCGCCACGGCGTTGCTGCTGGCCCGTCTCGCCCATCAACGGATCCTCAAGACCTACCGCTATTTCGGCGCCTACCTGGCGCTCGACCTGGCCCGGTCCCTGGTGCTGCTGCCGCTTCGAGGCAACCGCAGCTGGTATGCGATCACGTACGCGGTCGTCGAGCCGTTTCTTTGGGTTCTCTACATCCTGCTCGTCCTGCAATTGCTCGAACTGATGCTTCAGCGTCACCCGGCCCTGGCGTCCGCCGCCCGGATGGTGATCTTCGTCGGGGTGGGGATCGCGGTGGTGGTGGCGCTGGCGCGGCTGCCGTTCGATTTCTCCAATCCGGT
>CAZEVY010000084.1:0-23278 GCA_964515555.1 uncultured Solibacteraceae bacterium
AGGGCGCCGCTCCACTTGGCGTCCACCGAGCGGACGAAGCTGTCGACGTTTTCGGTCCGGCGGATGTAGAACGGTCCCGGCACGGCGTGTTTCGCGAGGAACGCGAGGGCCGCGGCCTCCTGCTCGGGTTCGTCGTCGGAAACGGTGACGAGGCGGAAGCCCCTGGGTCGAAGGCGCGCGTCGAGTTTGACCAGCGCGGGCATCTCGGCGCGGCAGGGCGCGCACCAGGTCGCCCAGAAATTGAGGAGCAGGACGCTGCCTTTGTGCGCGGCGACGACCTGCCTGTGGATGGCTTCGTTGTAGGTTTCGAGCTTCGGGGCGGCGAAGGCCGCCGATCCCGCTATCGCCGCCAGCGCGGCGCGCCGCGTCATGACGCCTTCTTCGCCACGCGCTTGATGGTGCATCCGGAGGCGCGCACCTCGTGTCTCGGCACGGACGCACCCGCGAGGACAGCGTCGAGGGCCGCGGCCAGATGATGCGTCCTGATGCGCGCGGGGTTGAGGGCGTCGTCGATGGCGCCGTGGTAGCGCATGACGCCTTTGCTATCCATGACGTAGGCCTCGGGCGTCACCGTGGCGCCGAAGCGGTCGGCGACAACGTTGCCGGGGTCCTTGTAGACGTCGAACGTGAAGCGGTTCGAGCGCCGGTGCGCGGCGACATCGGCGGCGCTCTCGGTGCGGTTCGAGTTGACGAAGACGAATCGCACGCCGCGCGCGCGGTAGTCCGTGTAGAGCTGCTGCATGCGGTCGTTGTAGGCGTTCGACACCGGACACTCGGTGGAGACGAACAGGACGACCGTGGTCGCGCCACCGTGGAGGGACGAGTACTCGACGCGATCGCCCGCGGCGCCGGTCACCGTGAAATCGCCGACCTTGCCCCCGAGGCGGAATTCCTGCGCCGACAGGGCCGCTGCCAAAGAGACTGCGACCGCGGCGAGTCTCACGACTTCGACCCGCCCTTCTTCTCCTCCAGCTTGAGGTTCATGACGGCCTGCTTGCGGGAGTCGAACACGCTGAGCGTCTTGACTTCGCTGGCGGCGTTCTCGTGCTTGGCGTGGATCTCGTAGTCGACGTTGGTGCTCAGGCCGTGAAACTGGTACTGGCCGTCCTGCTGCGTGATGAACGACTTGACGCGCAGCGTCTTGGTGTCCTTCAGGTACACCACGGCGCGCTCGACGGGCTGCTCGGAGGCGTTGCGCACGACGCCGGCGACCGAGCGCGTGCCGTCGTCCTTTTCCTTCTTGCCGCCGCGGAAGAGTCCGGGGTCGCGCTGGACGCCCTGGGAAAACAGGGCGGCCGCGACTGCGAGAGAGAACAGAATCGTGAGAAGCCTGCGCATCGGCTAACCTCCTGGTGTGGTGTGCCCAATCATTGACGATGCCTGAAAAACGATTATGGCCGCAGATGAACGCAGATGAACGCAGATGGAACAAGGACTGGGAATCTTTTTGATCTTATCTGTGTTCATCTGCGTTTATCTGTGGCCAACAATGTTTTGTCCGGGACAGCAATCTAGGGCTTCACGGCGGGTTCCAGGATGAAGGAAAGCTCGGCGCGCTCGTCGGCGCCAATGATCACCGGCTTCTCCCCGGTCCGGTAGCCGCCGGCCTTGACGATGACATTGTATCGCATGCGTCCCGCGGGAACCCGCACGGCGAATTCCCCCCTTTGATTAGTAGACGTGCGCCAGGACCCTTTCGGTTTCTTCGCGGCGGGATCTTCCGGGTTCGGAACCACGGTTACATCGGCGCCGCCCATGGCGAAACCCGTGTCGCGATGGACGGAACCGGCGATGACGGCCTCGGCGGCGGGCTTGCGATCGGCGACGGCGAGCGCGGCAAAGAGGATCAGGAGCGCGGCGAGGCGCAGCCAAGGGGAGGAGTCAGCGCCAGCTCTCATCCTCTTCCTCTTCCTCTTCCTCGTCATCGGAGAAATCGTCGTCTTCCTCGTCCTCGTCCTCTTCCTCCTCGGCGACCGCGAGGTCAAGCGGGTTCACGCCGGCGACGCTCAGGGTGCTCCCGCACTCTTCGCAGATCAGCGAATCGCCTTCGTCCAGCTCTTCTTCTTCCACGTCGATCGACGCGTCACAGCTCGGACAACTCACCATGATGACTGCCTCCACCGCGGCGGGAGATCGCCCCCGCGCCAGCGCACAACCTTCTTTATACAAAATACAAGGCCGCGCGGGAAGAACCTAGGTAGCTTCTGTAGAACCTGGGCAGCTTCCCGGGCGGAGCGACCGGCAACCCGCCGCGTTCATCGCGCCCGCAGGATGCCGCCCGGGCGGACGCGGCCGGCGACGGCTTCGCCGACGCGCCGCATCCACGCCATCTCCTCCGCGGTCATCGGACCGAGGCGCAAGGCCTGGAGGGCGTCGTCGGCCTGCGCCGCCGTGGCCGGGCCGCTCATGCAGACGTCGACGTGCGGGTTGGTCATCGAGAATCGATAGCAGTCGGCGGCGGAGGGAACGCGTTCGCCGGGCGGGACGCGGCGCGGGTCGAGGAGCTGGCGCCAGCATGTCGTGGTGAAGGTGACGATGCCGGGTCGATTGGCGGGCGGCAGCAGCGGGAAGACGTCGCGCTCGGCGCCGGTGTGGACGGCGTTGTAGCGGAGGTGGAAGACGCCGAAGCCGCCCTCGGGCGCCCACTCGGCGACGCGCGGGCGGCGGTGCGTGCTGACGGCCAGACAGCGCACCAGTCCGCGCTCCTTGAGCCGCTGAGCGGCGTCGAGAATGCGAGCCGGGACGCGTCCGTTCCACAGGCCGAGCAGCAGCACGTCGGCGCGGTCGTAGCCGGTGCGCCGAAGGGCCCGCTCGAGGCTCCACACCATCAGCGATGCGATGCGCGAGTAGGACTGCACGGTGAGGACCATGCGGTCGCGGCGGGGCGCGAGGTTCTTCAGGGCGCGCTCGAATGACTTCGTCCGGAAGCTGCCCCAATACAGGTAATTGACGCCTTGGTCGAAGGCGCGCTCCACGGCTTCGGCCGGGACGCCGTAGCTGGCGGCCATGCCGAGGCGGCCGACTTCGATGCCGGTGCTGCCGAGCACGCCGCGGTCGAACGAGGCCATGCGCTCAGCGTAGCGCGTTCGGGAGAATCGGGACGGCGCGTCGCGCGTCGTGAGACGTTTGTTTTCTCAGCCTGACTCTGGAGTGAGTCTAGTACGGTGCTCCCACCCTGTCGTCAGAACAAACCTGTGCATTCCCTAAGCGCTCTCCCCGATTGGGGCTACTCGTCGGAAACTCTTACAATGCGAAGGAAAGGTCGGGGAAGCATGAACATGCCCGGCAAAATCAACAAGTCTTACTACTCCGAGTCGGAAGCGGCACGGGCGATGGGGCTCTCCATCGACGAGCTGCGCGCCCTGGTACGGCGTCACATCGTGGACAGCGAGGAGGACATGTCCAACTGTCCGAAGGCGACGTTCTATCCGGCCGATCTGGTGGTGCTCAGGCTTCTGTCCGCGAAAGCGGCGGCGGCGGCCACAAACTCGCGTTGACGAGATTGGGAGGGCGCCGTCCCTCCAGCGCCGCGATCACGTTTTCCACCGCCATCATCGACATTCTCAGCCTAGTGTCCACGGAGGCGCTGGCGATATGAGGCGCCAGCGTCACGTTCTCGAGGGCGAGGAGCTTGGGATGAACGCGCGGTTCGCGCTCGAAGACATCGAGTCCCGCACCGGCGATGATGCCGCGCTCGAGCGCTTCGGCCAGGGCCTCCTCGTCGACCACGCCGCCGCGGGAGGTGTTCACCAGGATGGCGGTGCTCTTCATGCGCCGGAGCGATTCGGCGTCGATCAGCTTCCGCGTGCCCTCGATCAACGGCACGTGCAGGCTGATGAAATCCGATTCGCGGAATAACGTATCGGCGCCGACGAACTCGAGTCCCAGCTCGCTTTCCACGTCGGCTCCGGCGCGCACCATGTCGTGGTAGAGGACGCGCATCGAGAAGCCGCGCGCGCGCCGCGCCATGGCCTGGCCGATGCGGCCCATTCCGAAAATGCCGAGCGTGCGGTGATGCACATCGCGGCCGACGAGCAGGTCGATGATCCAATGCCGCCATCGCCCGGAATGCACGAAGCGGTGTCCCTCGACCAAGCGCCGCGCCGCCGCCAGCAGCAGGGCGAAGGCGAAGTCGGCGGTGGTCTCGCTGAGGACGTCGGGGGTGTTGGTGACGAGCAGGCCGCGGGAGGTGGCGGCCGCCACGTCGATGTTGTCGAAGCCGACGGCGACGTTGGCGAGGATGGCGACGCCATCGAGGGCGGCGACCACGGGGGCGTCGAAGCGGTCGGTCAACTGGCTGACGACGGCGCGCACGCCGGCGGCGCGGCGCAGCAGCTCCTCGGGAGCGAGGACTTCGTCGGACTCGACATAGTCGACCTCACAGCGCTGGCGAAGGTGCGCGATGGCCTCCGCGTAGATACGCCTGGTCACCAGGACGCGCGGTTTCACGGCGGCAATTGTCCCATACCGGTGTTACCATAAACCACTCATGCCCGCCGCGTTCCCCGCCTGGGAGCAGGCCCCGCTGGCCGATCCGCCGAAGTTCGAAGCGCGCCGATGGACGATGCTCATCGGGCCCGGCCTGGTGATGGTGGGCGCCAACATCGGGGGCGGCGAGTGGCTGTTCGGACCGCTGGTGACGGCGCAGTACGGCGGGCGCGTGTTGTGGATCGCGAGCCTGGCGATTCTGCTGCAAGTCTTCTACAACCTCTCGGTGATGCGCTACGCGCTTTACACGGGCGAGACCATCTTCGTGGGCTTCTTCCGCACGCGGCCGGGCATCCGCTTCTGGACGGTGTTCTACATTCTGGGCGACATGGGCAGCATCTGGCCGTATCTATCGGCCAACGCCGCCGTACCGCTGGCGTCGGTGATCCTGGGGCGCCTGCCGACGGCCGCCGACGACTCGCTGGTCCGAGGCCTGAGCTACGCGATCTTTCTTTCCGCCTTCGTGCCGCTGATTTTCGGCGGCAAGATCTATAACGCGCTTGAGCGGGTGATGGTGACCAAGCTGGCGATCGTGCTGACGTTTCTGATCGCGATGAATCTCCTGTTCGTCCACGCCAGCACCTGGAGCGAGATCGCGGCGGGGTTCTTCCGATTCGGCTCGCTGCCGGAGGGCGATTTCAGCTGGGCTCGGCTGGCCGCTTTCGCCGCCGTGGCGGGCGCGGGCGGACTCACCAACAGCGCCTTCTCCAACTACGCGCGCGACAAGGGATGGGGCATGGGCGCGGCGGCGGGCGCGATTCCCAGCCTGGTCGGCGGGCGCACCATTCGGCTCTCGCATCAGGGCAAGGTGTTCGTGCTGAGCGCCGAGAACATCGAGCGCTGGAAGGGCTGGCTTCGACACATCCGGCGCGACCAGCTCTGGCTGTGGGGGCCGGGCTGCATCCTCGGCATGGCGCTGCCGGCGGCGTTCTCCTACGAGTTCATACGCGGCGTGCAGAACGTGGAGGGGCACGCCGTCGCCGCCATGACGGCGCGCGCCATCGCCGACCGGCACGGGGAGTTCTTCTGGTTCCTGACGCTGTTCTGCGGATTCCTGATCATGGCGCCCACGCAGGTCAGCCAGCTCGACAATATTTCGCGGCGATGGACGGACGTGCTGTGGATCGGCTCCACGCGCCTGCGGCGGCTGGAGGGCCACCAGGTGAAGTACGTCTACTACACGATCCTCGCTATGTACGGAGTGTGGGGGCTGGTGGCGCTGCGGATCACGCCGAACCCGCTGGTGCTCGCCATCGCGACCGGCGTGATGTGGAATTTCGCGCTGGGATTCTCGGCGTTTCACACGCTGGTGGTCACGCAGACGCTGCTGCCGCGCGAATTGCGGCCGGGCTGGCCGATGCGGATCGGCCTGTTCGCCTGCGGGGTGTTCTACCTGGGCATCACCTCGGTGGTGTTTCTCCAGCAGCTGCCCAACATAAGGAAGTGGATCGGGGCGTGAGGCCCGCCCGTGCAGCCCACCGGCGGCGATGACACCCGGCTGGTTGACTCACCTCGGGCCGGCGCCCGAAGCCTGGTAGTGGCTTGAGTGCCGGATGCTCGCGCCCGGATACCGCTTCTGCGCCGCGGCTGTCAAAGTGATTTGGACCTTGCGGCGGCCCGTCCCTAGCGCCGTGTCGGGAACCCCGAACGAGACCAGGTAACGGCGGCTGATGCGCTCGAACACCCAGGCCCAATCGGCGGCACTGCCATCGGCGGCGGCACTACCATCGGCGGCGGCACTACCATCGGCGGCGACGCGCCAGACCTCGCCTCCCGTCGCTTCGGCGATGGGGTCGGCAGTGTGGAGGTCCTGAACGGGTGTCCCCGGCTTGGAGGGGAGGGGCTTCCGTCTCTCGGAAATGATGACATCCGGGGGCGGATTCGATTGGGGCCGCCCGGGGATTCGACGAAGGACGAATGGGGGAGGGGTCGCGTAATAGGGAATCACGAGCGCATGCAGGACCACCCCGTGTCGAAGGAAGACTTCCGAGAGTTGCTCCTGCGCGTTTCGTCCAACCCGCTCCCGGTTGTGGGTCATCAGAACAACGGTTCGGCGGCGCGCCTCCGATCCGGACGCCCCGAAAAGGAGCAGGGACGCCTTCAGTGCGTCGAGAATTCGTGGGGACGAGGGGCGCGCTTTCGCCCTGCCGCGCAACGCCCGCCGAATACCTTCCTCAATCACCTCGCGATCGTGACTTAATGCTGAATGAACTTGGGTCTGAACGCCGAACGACAGTACGCCGACGCGATCTTGATCGCGGAGAGACCTAAGCACGTCCCGAATTCTCTCGGGCCACCCGGTATAGGAAATCCTCGGTTGCATTCCGCTCCAGTCCAGGGCGAGCACTATGTCGAGGGGACTCGTCTCATAGTCGATCGCGTAGGGGGTACGAGGTTCCCCTTGATCGGTGATTGCAAAGTCGCCGATCTCGAGAAAGGGAATAGTTACTCCCCTGTAATCGGTGACAAGGACGTCCAGGGCAACTACATTCGTTCAGATCGAGAACCTCGGGGGAGCGTCGACTTGCTGAGGGTGTGCGGCAACGAGCACGGCCGCGACGACCAGAAGGGCAAGTCCTCCGCGCGCGCTCATAACATCTAATCCAGCTATTTTCGGCGCAGGAGTCATGGAACGGGCTGTTCGCCCGCCTCAGGCACGCTGTGCCCTTTGGCCGTTCTACTGCAGAGTATAATCCGCCGGCGGCCCGGCGCCGTTAGAGGCCTCGCCGCGATCGGCGGCGCAGGAGGCCCACGGCGAGCAGCGCGGTCCCGAGAAGGGCGAAGGTGGAAGGCTCCGGATTCTGGACGATGTGCGCGTTGTAGCCGCCGACGTTGTCGTTCCACGACTGGCCGTCGAGGGTGCCGAGGTAGAGGCGCGTGGCGCCGGCGGGGATCGCGATCCACTGAGGCTGCTGGGTGACGTTGGTCCAGCCGTCGCCGATGAAGAAGGTCTGCTGGAGCAGCGGCGTGAGCGTGAGGTAATCGCCGAAGCTCTGGTCGGCCCAGGTGAGGGTCGGCGGCGGAAGGGCGAGATCGGGCTGGGCGCCGGTGAGGAAGACGCCGACCAGCGACGAGAGCGGCGCGCCGAGGTCGCTCATGCCGAACTGGGCGCCGAAGTTGTGGCTGCTGAGAGTGGTGCCGTTGGCGCCCCACAGCAGCTTGTCCGGACCGTGCGCGGCGACACCCCACACGTTGAAATTCAGGTTACCGCCGGAGGCGAAGTTCAGTCCGGTGACCAGGACGGGGCTTTGCGCGGGGGCGGCGTCACCGGCGCCGGCCTGCGTGCCGTCGGGCATGCCGGCCAGCCAGATCTTCGAGGTCGCGGGAATATAGACGACCGGGCCGGCCTGTGCGAGCGCACCGGCGGCGATGACACCCAGGGTAAGGGCGAGGCTCTTCATTTTCGGACTCCCATCGTTTGAAAATCACGCCATCCTTTCCGAAGGATGGGCCAATGTCAGTGTGTCATCGGCGGGCCGTTCGGACAATCCCACCGATGGGCCAGCCGCCGCCAGTACCCCTGGGAGCGGATTCCCAGTACCGTTGGGGCGGGCGGATCCGTGGGGCGGGCGGGCTTGTGGACTGGGCGGGCGGGCCGCGCATCGGCGGAGAGCCGCGCATATAATAGGTGGCGAAGGAGCCGCTCTCCATGGAATCCCCACGCCGCGATTTCCTCGCCGCCCTGACGACGGCGCCGCTGTTCGTCCCCCGCTCCGCATTCGGGGCCAACGACAAGATCACCTACGCGGTCATCGCCACCGGCGGCCGCGCGCGCGGCCTCAACCGCAACTTCCAGAGCCTCGGCGCGCAGTGCGTGGCATTGTGCGACGTCTACGAGCCGAACCTCCAACTGGCGGTCAAGGACTCGCCGGCGGGAGTGAAGACCTACGGCGACTACCACGAACTGCTCGCCAAGGAGAAGGATCTGGACGCGGTGGTGATCGGCTCGCCCGACCATCACCACTGTCCGATGCTGATGGCGGCGCTGGACGCCAAGAAAGACGTCTACCTGGAGAAGCCGCTTTCGAAGACGCTCGAAGAGAGCACGAGAATGATCCAGGCGGTGCGGAAATCCAAGCAGGTGGTCCAGATCGGCATGCAGCGCCGCAGCGCCGCCTCGATCATCAAGGCGAAGAAACTCGTGGACGACGGCGTGCTCGGCCGCATCACCGCGGTGAAGGCGCAATGGCACTGGAATGTTTCGCGCGAGCTGGACAACTCGCCGCTTCCCGGCAAACTGGACTGGGGGCGCTTCCTCGGCAACGCCCGCAAGCGCGAGCTGGAGCCGATGCGCTTCCGGCGATGGCGCTACTTCTTCGACTACGCCGGCGGCAACATGACGGACCAGGGCACGCACCTGATGGACGTCGTGCAGTGGTTCACCAAGAACGGTCCGCCGAAGTCGGCGTCCTGTCACGGCTACGTGGCGAAGATGAAGGGATCGGAGCACCCCGATGTCTTCAGCGCAGTGTTCGAGTATCCGGACATGATCGCCACCTGGACGCTGGACTACTGCAATTCCTTCCAGAACGGGTGGTCGATCACGTTTCTCGGGGATCGCGGCACGCTGATTCTCGACGACGCCGGCTACACGGTGTACGGCGAGCCGTGGCAGCGGACCAACGAGCCGCTCTACCGCGAGCAGGCGCCGGTGCCGACCGAATCGCACATCCAGAATTTCCTCGACTGCGTGCGGTCGCGACAGGAGCCGAACTGTCCGGTGGAGGTCGCCGCGCAGGCAGTGGCGGGGCCGCACATGGCGAACCTGGCGATGTTCAAGGGGAAGGCGCGGAGCTGAGCCGGGGATGCGGCCGCCGGGCGGATCGCGCCCGCGCCTGTGCGCTCGAAGCCATAGCCCGATGGGGGACTTTCGTCCGATTGCGCCCCTCCGATGGTTGTGTTGAACTGATAACGAAGCCCCGATCGCCATGAAAACAGCAGTCGTAATAGCCGTTCTGGCCGGCGTCGCCGCCGGCGCCCTCGTGCTGACGCAGGGAGCTTGCAACACCGATTCCCGCAAGCGCGGCCTGGTGGAGACAGGCAACAAGTACTTCAACGCGGGTAAATACCGGGAAGCCTCGCTGGTGTACTCCAAGGCGATCCAGTTGGATCCGCGGTACGGAGAAGGCCATTACCGGCTGGGGCTGACGCAGATACGGCGGGGTCAGATCGAGCAGTCGATGCGTTCGCTGCGGCGCGCCTGCGAGTTGCAGCCCAACAACGAGGATGCCTTTTCGAAGCTGGGCGATCTGTACCTGGCGATCTACCTGGCGAATCCGGGGAGGAACAAGCGGCTTCTGAACGATTTCGGCGATGTGGCCGATTCGATGCTGAAGCGCAACACGCAGTCGTTCGACGGGCTGCGCCTGAAGGGCTATCAGCTGATGGGCCAGGGCAAGCTCAACGAGGCGATCGAGAGCTTCGAGGCGGCGAATCGCGTCAAGCCCAGACAGGGGGGCGTGGTGCTGGTGCTGGCGCAGGCGATCGCCTCCCAGGGGTCGTTTCCGGAAGCCGAGAAGATGGTGAAGGAGTTTCTGGCCGCCGACAAGAGCTACGGTCCGGCCTACGACTTTCTGTATTTCCAGTACCGGTCGCGGAAGCGGGATGACGAGGCGACGGCGCTTCTCCGCCAGAAGGCCGACAACAACCCGACGAACGCCGATTTCCTGATCCAGCTCGCCAGCCACTACATGGCGACGCGCGACGAGCCGAAGATGAAGGAGACCCTCGACCGGCTGACCGGCAACGTCAAGGATTTTCCGGACGGGCGCATGCGGGCCGGCGACTACTTTTACCGGCTGCGGATGTTCGACCGGGCGATGGAGCACTACCGGCGGGGCGCCGAGGAGTATCCGGCGAGCCGGCTGGCCTACCAGAAGAAAATCGTGGAGTGCCTCCACGCGCAGGACAAGAAAGAGGAGGCGCTGCAGTTGGTTCTCGACCTCCAGAAGAAACACGGCGACGACATGGAAGTGAGGGCGCTGCGGGCGGCGATGCGCCTCCAGAGCGGGAATAAAAAGGAAATCGAGATGGCCGCCACGGAATTGCAGGCGGCCGTCGGGCGAATTCCGGATAATCCCGCGCTGCGGCATCGGCTGGGGGAGGCGCTGCTGGCCAAAGGCGAGGTGGATGCCGCGCGGCTCCAACTGGAAGAGGCCATCAAGCTGCGGCCGACCTACATGGCGCCGCGATTCATGCTGGCGAGCATCTACCTGAGCAAGAAGGACTACGGGCGCTCCCAGGCGCTCACCAGCGAGATCCTGACCGTGGTGCCGGGCGACGTCAACGCCCGTCTGCTGCGGGTGGCGTCGTTGATGGGCGTGGGCGACAAACAAAGGGCGCGCGGGGAACTCGACATCCTGTTGAAGGCCGGCAGGAATAACCGGCAGGCGGTATATCTGCTGTCGGCGCTGGAACTGAGCGAGCGGCGGATGGCGGAGGCCGAGCGCGGCTTCGAGCGGCTGCACGAGCTGAACGATCCGCGGGGAATCGGCGGACTGGTGGAGACGCTGATGGCGCAGGGGAAGACGGCGCAGGCCCAACAGGCGGTGCAGGCGGCGCTTCAGAAAACGCCGGAGGCTCCCTTCCTGCGGGTGGCCCTGGCCAAGATCGCAGCGGCCACCGGGCAGTTCGAGCTGGCGATCACGGAGCTGAATCAATTGCGGGCGAAGGCTCCGGACTCGGCCGATCTGCTGCTGATGATCGGACAGGTGAACCTTCGGGCCGGCCGGCTCCAGGAGGCCGAGGCGGCATTCCTGAAAGCGAAACTCGCCGCACCCAACCGGTTGGAACCGGCCACGAACCTGGCGCTGACCTACGAGCAGATGAAGGAGCCGGCCAAGGCCCGGCCCATTTACGAGCAGATTCTGAAGATGGCTCCCGACAATCCGATCGCACTCAACAATCTCGCGTACCTGCTGGCGGAGTCGGGCGAGAACCTCGACCGGGCGCTGGGCTACGCGCAGCTCGCCAAGCAGAAGTATCCCCACGACAACGACATCGCCGACACGCTGGGGTGGATCTACATTCGCAAGAATCTGAGCGACAACGCCATCCAGATTTTCAAGGATCTGGTAACCAGAAACCCGGCTCACGTGACGTGGCGCTATCACCTCGCCATGGCGTTCTACCAGAAAGGCGACAAGCTCAGCGCGCGCCGGGAGCTGGAAACGGCGCTGCGCAACAGGCCTTCCAAGGACGAGGAAGGCAAGATTCGCGACCTGCTCTCCAAGACCGGAGCATGAGCGCCCGGGCCGGCTGGTAAATCGGTGCTTTCGCCTTCCTCGCCCGTTCCCTATGTGGCCCCGTTCGCGGCGCTGATTCTGTTCCTCACGATCGGGCCAAAGCTCTCGCTGGGGGCCTGGGAGTATCCGCTGCGGTCGGCGGCGCTGGCGGCGATCCTGTGGATCTGCTCGCGCCGGGCGATTTCGCTGCGTACGCTGCATCTGCCGGCGAGCATCGGGTTAGGCCTGGCCGTCTTCCTGGTCTGGATCGGTCCGGAGCTGGTGTGGCCGGGGTGGCGTGAACACTGGCTTTTCCGGAACGCGCTTACCGGCGCGGTGGAGAGCTCGCTTCCGGCGGAGTGGCGCGGCAACCCCATGGTGCTGGTGTCCCGCACGGTGCGCGCGGCCGTACTGGTTCCGGTGATTGAGGAGCTGTTCTGGCGCGCGTGGCTGATGCGATGGTTCATCCGGCCGGACTTCGAGCGGATCCCGCTGGGGGCCTATACGGCGGTGTCGTTCTGGGTGACGGCGGGGCTGTTCGCGGTGGAGCACGGGCCGTTCTGGTTCGTCGGGCTGCTGGCCGGAGTCGCCTACAACTGGTGGATGGTGCGGACCAAGAGTCTCGGAGACTGCATCGTCGCGCACGCGGTCACCAACGGCGCACTGGCGGCCTACGTGATGGCCTTCGACAAGTGGGAGTACTGGTAATGGTGGAACGTTTGCGCCCCGGCGCATCGGCGGCGCGCGCCCGCGTGGCGCTCTTCGATTTCGACGGCACGCTCTCGACCATCCGGTCGGGCTGGGTGGACGTGATGGTGCCGATGATGGTCGAGTTCCTCTCGGAGCTGGGCACCGGCGAATCGGAGGGGGATCTCCGGACTCTAGTGGAGGAGTTCGTCGGACGGCTCACGGGAAAGCAGACCATCTACCAGATGATCGAGCTGGCCGAGCAGGTGAAGCGGCGCGGGGGAACGCCGCGCGATCCGCTGGAGTACAAGAAGATGTACCTGGACCGGCTCTGGGAGCGCATCAAGGACCGCGTGGAGGATCTGCGCGAGGGCCGCGCGTCCGCGGAGCGCTACCTGGTGCCGGGATCGCGCGAGCTGCTGGAGACGCTGCGCGCGCGCGGGCTGAAGATGTATCTCGCCAGCGGCACGGACGAGGTTTACATGAAGGAAGAGGCGCGCCTGCTCGACGTGGCGCGCTACTTCGACGGCGGCGTCTACGGCGCGCTGGACGACTACAAGAGCTTCTCGAAGGCGATTCTCGTGCAGCGCATTATTGCGTCGGCGGAGGCGCGCGGCGAGGAACTGCTGGTGTTCGGCGACGGCTACGTGGAGATCGAGAACGTCAAGGAGGTCGGGGGCGTGGCCGTGGGAGTCGCCAGCGAGGAGCCGGAATGTCTCCGCGTCGACGCCTGGAAGCGGCAGCGGCTGGCGGGCGTGGGGGCCGATTTCATCGTGCCGAATTTCCTGGCGCTCGACGAGCTGACCGAGGTGCTGTTCGGTGAAGTCGCGGTACGAAGTCTTTGATCGCTCGCGGCTGCGGCTGAAGCCGCTCGCCGAGCGCGCGCACGATCTGCACCTCCCTCACTGGCTGGGACTCGACGATGCGACACCGGAGTTTTCCCATCCCGGCATGGCGGCGGTGGCGGCGCGTCTGGCGGCGGCGCGGCGGCAGGGCGCGGCACGGATTCTGATGATGGGCGCGCACGTGCTGCGCGCGGGGGTCAACCGTCACCTGATCGACCTGTTGGAACGCGGCGCGATCGACCACGTCGCCATGAACGGCGCGGGCGCGATCCACGACTACGAGCTGGCGCGCATCGGCGCGACCACCGAGAGCGTCGCGCGGTACATCGCCTCGGGCGAGTTCGGGCTGTGGCGCGAGACCGGTGAGCTGAACGACTGGATCGCCGAGGCGGCGGCGTGCGAACTGGGGCTCGGCGAAAACGTGGGGCGACGAATCGCGGAGAGCGGCTTCCCGCATCGCGACCTGAGCGTGCTGGCGGCGGCGTGGCGCCTGGCGATTCCCGCGACCGTGCACGCCGGCGTCGGCTACGACATCATCCACGAGCACCCCAACTGCGACGGCGCGGCGCTGGGGAAGGCGAGTTATCGCGACTTTCTGGTCTTCGCGCGCGCGGTGGAGCGCCTGGAAGGCGGCGTGGCGCTCTCGTTCGGTTCGGCGATCATGGGGCCGGAGGTGTATCTGAAGGCGCTGGCGATGGCGCGCAACGTCGCGCACCAGGAGGGCCGCACGATCCGCCGCTTCACGACCGCGGTGTTCGACATCGTGCCGATCGCCGGCGACTGGCGGCGCGAGCTGCCCAAGTCCGATCCCGGCTACTATTTCCGGCCGCACAAGACGATCCTGGCGCGCACGGTGGCCGACGGCGGCGAGAGCTTCTACTTTTGCGGCGACCATCGGGCGACGCTGCCGGCGTTGCGGCGCGCTCTGCTGCCGCTGTTATGACGACGGCGGAGATTCTTTCGCGATTCCGCAACCTGGCGGCGCTGGTGGTGGGCGACATCTGCCTGGACCGCTGGTGCACGTACGACCCCGCGCTGGCCGAGCCGTCGCGCGAGACCGGGATTCCGCGCGTCGGCGTGACGGCGGTGGAGACGACGCCGGGCGCGGGCGGCACGGTGGCCAACAACCTGGTGGCGTTGGGCGCAAGGCGCGTCGCGGTGCTGGGGGCGATCGGCGGCGACGGTCACGGCTTCGAGCTGCGGCGCGCGCTGGAGTCGCGCGGCATCGAGCACGGCCTGATGGTGGAGGTTCGCGGACAGCCGACGTTCACCTACACAAAGCTCCTCAACGGCGCGACGGGTGATGAGGACCTGCCGCGGATCGACTTCGTGTTCACCGGGGCGCAGCCCCGCGAGGTGGAGGAGGAGATCGC
This sequence comes from uncultured Solibacteraceae bacterium, assembly GCA_964515555.1. Lineage (GTDB taxonomy): Bacteria > Acidobacteriota > Terriglobia > Bryobacterales > Bryobacteraceae > CAZEVY01. The sequence goes on from CAZEVY010000084.1 coordinate 14,617, forward strand.
GCGGCGTTTGATTGCGTCGGTGGAGGCGTTCGACGCGATCCTGGTGAGCGACCAGGCGGAGACGGAGCGGGGGGGCGCGGTCACGGCCGCCGTGCGCGAGGCGGTCGCCGAGGTGGCGGCGCGGTTTCCGGCGAAGGTGATCTGGGTGGACTCGCGCCGGCGCGCCGAGCTGTTTCGCGGCGCGCTGGTGAAGCCGAACGATCGCGAGGCGGCGGAGGCCTCGCTGCGCGCGTTCGGACGCGTCGACTTGGCGGCGCTGCGGGCGCGGATCGGGGAGCGGCCGCTGATCGTCACGCACGGCGATCGAGGCGCGCTGGTGGTGGAGGCCGGAGGCGAGACCTGGGTGGCGGCGCGGGCGGTCGGGCAACCGGTCGACATATGCGGCGCGGGCGACAGCTTTTCGGCGGGCGGGGCGCTGGCGCTGGCGGCGGGGGCGACGGCGGTGGAGGCGGCGCGACTGGGGAACCTGGCGGCGTCGATCACGATCATGAAGAAGGGGACGGGAACGGCGTCGCCCGAGGAAGTGCTGGCGGCGGATCGATGACGGCGCTGGCGATCGACATCGGCGGGACGAAGTATACGATCGCGGTGTTCGAGGGCAACCGCATGGCGCATCGCGAGTCGCACGCGACGGATCGGGAGGGCGGGCGCGACTGGATGCTCGAGCGACTGCTTTCCCGGCTGAACGAACTGCGCGAGCGATTCGCCGCGACGCGGTGCGGCATCGGCTTCGGCGGGCCGGTGCTGTTCGACCGCCAGCGCGTGGCGCTCTCGACGCACGCCGGCGGATGGAGCGACTTCGACCTGCCGGCCTTCATCGAGCGGAAGCTGGGAATCCCTGCCATCATGGATAATGACGCGAACGCAGGCGCGCTGGGCGAGGCCGTGCACGGCGCCGGACGCGGGTTCGATCCGCTCTTCTACATGACGCTGTCGACCGGCATCGGCGGCGGACTGGTAAGCGGGGGCCGCGTCTATCGCGGGGCCGATTCGTACGCCGGCGAGATCGGCCACATGACGATCCGGCCGGACGGGCCCGAGTGCCTGTGCGGGGCGCGCGGATGCTACGAGCGGATGTGCTGTGGACTCTGGCTGGGGCGCGATCACGGGCGTCCGGCGAAGGAGCTGATGGAGGACGCGGCGTTCGTCGAGCGCTACGTGGTGGACCTGGCGCTGGGGCTGAAGTCGGCGATCATGCTGCTGAACCCGGCGCGAATCGTGATCGGCGGGGGAATCGCCAAGGCGGGCGAGAAGCTGTTCGCTCCGCTGCGGGGCGAACTGGGGCGGCAGATGACGGCGTGGTCGCGGGCGCGGGTCGACGTGACGCGCGCTGAGCTGGGAGACGACAGCGTGTTGTACGGAGCGTGGGAGCTGACGAAGGCAGAATGAGTTTTCCGGAACGGTATCGAGCGGAATTGCTGGCGGCCATCGAGACGATCGAGCTGGCGCGCGTGGAGCAGGCGATCGGCTGGTTTCGCGAGGCGCGCGACCAGGGGCGCACGATCTTCGTGTGCGGCAACGGGGGCAGCGCGGCGACGGCTTCGCACTTCGCCTGCGACATCGTGAAGGGGGCGAGCTTCGGGCGCGAATCACGCTTCCGCATCCAGGCGCTGACGGATTCGATGGCGACGCTGACGGCCTATTCCAACGACGTGAGCTACGACGCGGTGTTCGTCGAGCAACTGCGCAACTTCGCGCGCGCGGGCGACCTGGTGATGGCGATCAGCGGGTCGGGCAACTCGCCGAACGTGGTGCGCGCGGTGGAGTACGCCAACTCGATCGGCTGCCGCACGCTGGCGCTCACGGGCCGCGACGGCGGGAAGCTCGGCCCGCTGGCGCAGCTCAACATTCAGGTCCGCACGCCGCACATGGGCCGGATCGAAGACGGCCACATGATCGTTTGCCACATGATCGGATACTATTTCATGGATATGGAGAAGTAGTTCCGGTTTTTCGGCGCCGCGACAGACGTAAACGGGGGGAATCGAGCGCTACTCCTTGCGGGCGGCGAAGCGGACGATCTCCTGCGGCTTGGTGGGCGAGGCCCAGTCGGCGGGCGCGGTGGTGTCTTCGTAGAAGACGACGCGAAGCGCGTCGAAGGTGCGCAGCAGCTCGTTCCTGCGGAATCCGAAGGGCGTGCCGAAGGTCGCGCTGGGCTGGTCGGGGCGGTAGTGGAAGCCTTCGACGACAAGCATGCCGCCCGGCTTGAGGCTCTGCTTGAGACGCTCGCCGATGCGGGTCACGACGCCGTGCACGTAAGTGGCGACGATGAGGTCCCACTGGGCGACGCCGTAGTCGAATTTCAGCGCGTCGGCGAGCACGGCATTGAGCTTCACGCCCTTCGCCCTGGCAGCCTCGGTGGCGGCGCGGATGCCTTCGGCGGCGAGCTCGGTACCGGTGACGTCCCAGCCTTTTTCGGCGAGGTAGACGGCGTTGCGGCCTTGCCCCATGCCGATGTCAAGCGCGCGGCCCGGCTTGCGGCCCTCGACCATGCGCACGACGAAGGCGTTCGGCTTCAGGTTCAGATAAGGCGCGCCGTCCTTATATAGCTTGTTGTAGTGACTGGTCGCCTTTTGCCGTCCGGGCGCGGTTTGCGCCAGGACGAGGCTGGAGCCGAGAAGAATTAAGACTACCCGAGAAACCATCGAGACCCGACTTCATCAAAATTAGCACGGCGGCGGAAGGTTTGTGTTAGGGCCGCTGATACAATCGGAGGGGTGGAGCGATTCTACATCCACAATTTCGGCTGCCGGGCCTCTCAGGCCGACGGCGCGGCGCTGGCGGCGACGCTGGCGGCGCGCGGACTCTCGCCGGCGCCGGGAATCGCCGAAGCGGGACTGGTGATCCTGAACACCTGCACGGTGACGTCGACCGCCGACGACGACGCGCGGCAGATCGCGCGGCGGGTACACCGGCAGAATCCGGAGGCGCGCATTCTGGTGACGGGCTGCTATGCGCAGCGCGCTCCGGAGGAACTGGCGGCGCTGCCCGGAGTGCGCTGGGTGGTGGGCAACTCGCACAAGGCGCGGATCGGAGAGATCGTCGCCGAGCGGGCGCCGTATCACGGCGAAATCCACGTGGGCGACATCGGCGCGGAGCGCGAGGTGTTCGGCGCGCCGGTGGTGGAGGCGGCCGGCGACCGCACGCGGCCGAACCTGAAGGTTCAGGACGGCTGCAATAATCGCTGCTCCTTTTGCATTATTCCCACGGTGCGCGGCCGCAGCCGCAGCGCGCCCGCCGACCTGGTGGTGGCGCGGGTGCGGGCGCTGGCGGCGCGTTATCGCGAGATCGTGCTGAGCGGCATCAACCTCGGACGGTGGGGCCGCGATCTCGACCCGCGCGCGCGGCTGGCGGATCTCCTGCGGCGGCTGCTGGCGGAGACCGATGCCGAGCGCCTCCGGTTGAGCTCGGTGGAGCCGATGGACTGGTCCGACGACCTGCTGGGACTGGTCGCCGAATCGAGGCGGATCGCGCCGTTCGTGCACGCGCCGCTGCAATCGGGCTCGGACGCGGTGCTGCGGCGGATGAAGCGCCGCTATCGCGCGCGCCACTACGCCGATCGCGCCGCCAAAGCCCGGCGGTGGATGCCCGACGCGGCCATCGGCGCCGACGTGATGACCGGATTCCCGGGCGAGACCGAAGCCGAGTTCGAGGAGAGCCGCCGCTTCATCGAGAGCATGCCGTTCACGTACCTGCACGTGTTCACCTACTCGGAGCGGCCCGGGACGCCGGCGGCCGCCGAGGCCCAGGTCCCGGCGGGCGTTCGCAAGCGCCGCACGCGCGAGCTGCGCTCCATCGCGGAGGCGAAGAACCTCGAGTTCCGCGAGCGCTTCGTGGGGAAACGGCTCTCGGTGGTGACGCTCGACGATCACGGGCTGAGCGGCAACTACCTGCGCGTCGAGCTGGCGCCGCCGCGGCCCGCGAACCTGCTGGTGGACGTCGCAATCGGCGGCGTGACCGCCGGCGGCCTGCGCGAGCGCGACCTTCTGCCCGTGATCCGGTGAGCGTGCCGCGATTCGTCCGAACGCAGGATGTCGTCTGGCTGCTGCTTTTCTCGGCGCTGGCGGTGGCGTCGCCGACGGGCAGTCCGGCGGAGTTCCAACTGCTGGGCGCGCTGGCGGTGTTCCAGGTCGCGGAGCCGCGCCTGGCGTTCTTCTCGACGCCGCGCGGCAACCTGGTCTCGATCGGCGGGAAGCTGGTGCTGGGCTGGCTGCTGATGGGGGTTTCGGGCGGGATATCGAGCAGCTACTTCCTGATTCTTCTGGTTCCGGTGGTCACGGCGGCGACGACGCTGCCGGTGTGGGGCACGGTCGCCGTCGTGTTGCTGGCGTCGGGATCGTATCTCTCCTTCCTGCTGTTCGTCGACTGGCGGACGGAGACGATTCCCGAGGACCAGATCCGCGAGCTGTGTCTGCGGCTGCTGTTTCTGGTGGTGTTCGGCTACCTGATCCAGCAGCTCGGCGACGCCATGCGCACGCAGGCGCGCCGGCACCAGGAGACGGCCCAGCAGCTCGCGACCGCCATGCGGGATCTGCGCGAGGCGGAAGCGGCGGTGCGGCGCTCGGAACGCCTGGCGGCGATAGGCCAGTTGATGGCGGGACTGGCGCACGAGCTGCGCAACCCGCTGGGGACGATGCGAGCCTCGGCCGAGGTGCTCGCCAAGAAAGTCGCGGCTGAGAACGAGGTGGCGCGCGAGCTGGCGGGTTATATCGCGGCCGAGGTCGACCGCACGAACTCGCTGGTGACGCGCTTCCTCGATTTCGCGCGGCCACTGGAGCTGCGGCGCGCGGCGGTGGACGTCTCGGAGGTGCTGGACGCGGCGGTGGCGGAGATGGAGAACCGGCGGCCGCCGTTCGACGTCACCATCTACAAGAACTACTCGCCCGACGTGACGCCGGTGGCGCTCGACGCTGAACTGATGCAGCGCGTGTTCCACAACCTGCTGGTGAACGCCGCCGAGGCCAGTCCGCCGGGCGGCGCGGTGACGGTGAAGACGCGTCCGGCGCACGGCGGCGTCGAGATCGCGGTGATCGACCGCGGCTCGGGGATCGACGCGAAGCATCGCGAGAGCATCTTCAACCCGTTCTTCACGACCAAGCCCACGGGCGTCGGGCTGGGCCTGGCGATCGTGGCGAAGATAGTCGACGAGCACGGCGGTACAATGGCGGTCGAAAGCGAACCGGGCCAGGGCAGCGTGTTTCGCGTGGTGCTGCCGGCGGCCATCCCCTCATGAAGCGCCGCATCCTGATCGTGGAGGACGAGGAGAAACTGCGCCGCGTAGTGGAGCTGGAGCTGCGCTCGGCCGGATACGAGGTCGACCAGGCGGGGTCGGCCGAGGCGGCGCTGCGGCTGGCCGATCGCGCCGACCTGATTCTCACCGACCTGCGCCTGCCGGGCATCACCGGACTGGAGCTGCTGGCGCAAATCCGCCGCCAGAATTCGCAGACGCCGGTGGTGGTGATGACGGCGTTCGGCACGGTCGAGAGTGCGGTGGAGGCGATGAAGGCGGGCGCATTCGATTTTCTCCCGAAGCCTTTCTCGATGGACCACCTGGCGGCCGTGGTCGGCAAGGCGCTCGAGGTGCGCGCGCTGCGCGACGAGAACCGCATGCTGCGGGAGGAGCTGGGGCGGCGTTACCAGTTCGACAACATCGTGGGCCGGGGCGCAGCGATGCAGGAGATTCTGGGGACTCTCACGCGCGTGGCGCCCTCGCGCGCGACGGTGCTGCTAGCGGGCGAAAGCGGCACCGGCAAGGACCTGATCGCGCGGGCGATCCATCACCACTCGCCGCGGCGCGACCGTCCGTTCGTGAAGATCAACTGCACGGCGCTGCCGGAGAACCTGATGGAGAGCGAGCTGTTCGGCTACGAGAAAGGCGCCTTCACCGGAGCGGTGGCGCCCAAGCCGGGGAAGTTCGAGCAGGCCGACACGGGCACGGTGTTTCTCGACGAGATCGGCGACGTGCCGGCGTCGATCCAGGTGAAGCTGCTGCGGGTGCTCCAGGAGCGGGAGTTCGAGCGGCTGGGGTCGAACAAGACGCGCCACATCGACGTGCGGGTGATCGCGGCGACCAATGCCGACCTGCGGGCGGCGCTGGAACAGGGGACGTTTCGCGAGGATTTGTACTATCGTCTGAATGTAATTCCGATAAATATTCCCCCTTTAAGGCAACGCAAGGAGGATATCCCGTTTCTGGCGGAGCATTTCGTCGCAAAACTCGCGCCGGATCCCGCCGGCGGAATCAGCCCCGAGGCGGTGGACCGGCTGATGAGCTATCACTGGCCGGGGAACGTGCGCGAGCTGGAAAACGTGATCGAACGCAGCCTGGTGCTTTCCGGCGGCAAGCGCCTGGAGGCGGACGACATCAAGCTCGAAAGCGCGGGTGCGCGACGCGCGGCGCCGGCCGACCCCGCCTTCCTTCCCGACGGCATGACGCTCGACGAGTACGAGCAGTCGATTATCCGCGAGGCGCTGCGGCGGGCGGGCGGAAACAAGAGTCAGGCGGCGCGTCTGCTGGGACTGACGCGCAATGCGCTGCGGTACCGGCTCGCGCAGATGGGCCTGGAGAACGGATAGGGCGGCGTCGTAATGGTTTGCGGAGGAACGCTTGCTGACGCGCGCGGCTCCGTAACAGCGGATGCGAAGGGCGTTATCGCCGCTTCCTGCCGATGAGCACGAGCGACTGGCCGACGGGAAACGAGCCACCGGCCCCCAGCCACGCCGACTCCATCGCGAGCGGAGCGTACAAGAGGCGATCCAGCCACCCGGCGACGGGCTGCACGCCGCTCGCCGGCGGCCGTCCGAGCAGCGGCTCCCACACCCGGAACTTCGCCAGCGCCACCGGCAGCAATAGGGCGTTGGCATAGGTGCAGCGCTCGACGCCGACGCCCTCGGCGGCGAACGTCTCCACCAGCCGCCGCCTGGTGAAGCGCTGCCGCTCGGCGGCGAACTCGGAATGCCGGCTGCGCAGAATATCGAGCGCCGAGACGCGAACGGCGATCAGAGCCGCCGGGCGCGCGACCCGCACCATCTCGCGCACGGCCTCGCGCTCGGCGCCGCGTGGAAAATGGACGATCACGTCCATGGAAAGCACGGCGTCGAAGCTGGCGTCGGCGAAAGGGAGCCGCGCGACGTCGGCCTGCACCATGCGTGTCGCGCCCAGGCGGCGCCCATGCTCCAGTCCCTCGCGGCCGAGGTCGAGAGGGAACATCCGCCATCCGTAACGGCGCTGGAGCCCGATCGCGAGGTGGCCGGTGCCGCACCCGGCCTCGAGTACGTCGCGGATGCGCCCGGCTCGCGCCACCGGATCGAGCAGGCGGAACAGGATCCGCCGCATCCCCCGGTACCACCAGAAACTCTCCTCGGCCTTCGCGATGTTCGCGAACTCGGCCGGGTTCATCATACGGTGGCGAGCACCATTTTCCTTCGGACGGCGTCGCCGTGCCCGAGCTTGCAGGGAGGATCGGCCTGCGCGGCGTCGAAGTAGTGGCCGCCGTGCCGCACGTAATAGTCGAACGTGACGCGGATGCCTTCCTCGAAGGGCGTCGCCGCTTTCCAGCCGAGGTCGGCGGCGATTCGGCTGGAGTCGGTGTAATAGCTGCCGATGTCGATGGGCTTGCGGTCCTCCGGGAAGGGCGTGAGGCCGGGTTCGCCCACGCCTCCCTGCCGCGCGATGACGGCTGCGATTTCGAGCAGCGTCAGGCCGGCGGGTCCACCGACGTTATAGGCGCGCGCGGACAGACGCGGCGCGCGACCGGCCAGGAGCAGCGCCTCTACGGCGTCGCCCACAAAGAGCGGGTCGCGCAACTGGCGTCCGTCGCCGAAGACTTCGAGGGGCCTGCCGCAGAGCGCCTTTCGCAGGAAGGTGCTGATGAAACCCTGGCAGGGGACGTCGAGCGCCAGGCGCGGGCCATAGACGTTGGTGAGGCGCAACACGACGGAATCGAGCTCGCCGCTGCGGCTGAGCATGAGGTGGTACATGGTGGCGGCGTACTTGTGGACGCCGTTGAAGTCGACCGGGTTCACGGGGTGCGATTCGTCCACGGGAAGATACTCCGGGACGCCGTAGATCTGCCGGGTCCCGGCGTAGACGATGCGCACGCCGGGTGCGTGGTCGCGGCACGCCATCAGGAATCGCATCTGGGAGAGCGTGTTGATGGCGAGGTCGCGCTCCGGAAATTGCATGCTGTGGATATGGCTGATCTCGCCGGCCAGGTTGAAGATGACGTCGCTCGAGCGGATGTCGTCGAGGATGGCGTCCGTCTCGGAGATGTCGGCCGCGATGAGTTTGACGCGGTCGCGGATCGGCTCGATGTTAAAGAGGTTGCCGCCGCATCCGGACACGACGGGATCGACGATTGCAATGCGCGCTCCCTCGTTCGCGAGCCGGATCGCCAGGTTGCTTCCTATGAATCCCAATCCACCCGTGATCAGGACCCTCTTATCCCTGTAGGACACGTTTTCCTCCCCGCCTATACACTGAACATCGCGCACAATGCAGCGGGGCGCGCGCGTCAACTACCAGCATGGCGCGCGCCCGCGTGCGTTCAGACCACCCGCTTCTCAGATCACCCCAGATCACCCGTCGGTTAAGGTCTATTAATGGATCAACCGGACTGTTATACAACAGGTTGGACTATGAGGGCAACCAGGCGGCTGTAGC
>CAZEVY010000085.1:0-10284 GCA_964515555.1 uncultured Solibacteraceae bacterium
GGGCTGCGATGACACAGAGCTCCTCCGGCTGGCAATTTCGGAGGGGCGGACATTGATTACTACCGACAAGGGTTTCGTCCGGCTCCGCGGCACGCGACACAACGGCATCCTGGTCGTTCGTCTTCGGCAGCCGAACCGAATGAAGATTCATAGCCGGGTTCTCAATGCCCTCGGGCAGTTTCAGGCCAGCGACTGGCCGGGCCTGATTGTGGTCATGAGGGACACCGTGCAAAGTGTGGTTCGGAACCGGGATCCGGAGTCGTGATCGAGCCACTAATATCACTGGCGTTCTCGATTCACAGCAGCCCCGGCTTGTATGCACTGCTGCTCGGCTCAGGCGTGTCGCGGTCGTCGGGAATTCCGACTGGGTGGGAGATCGTCCTGGATCTGATCGGAAGACTGGCTCGGGTTCAGGGCGGGCAGTCGATTGAAGATCCCGTTTCCTGGTACCGCTCCAAGACCGGCGTCGACCCGGATTATTCGAGGATACTGGCCGAGGTGGCGCCTTCGAGCGCCGACCGGATGAACCTGTTGAGGAAATACATCGAGCCCGATGCCGACGATGCCGAGCACGGCCGCAAGACGCCGTCCCAAGCTCATCGCGCCGTGGCACGTCTCGTTGCGGGCGGCTGGGTTCGAGTCATCGTAACCACGAACTTTGACAGACTTCTCGAAGTCGCGCTCGTCGATGCCGGCATTCAGCCGAAGGTTATCAGCACGCCCTCGGAAGCGGCCGGTGCGTTACCGCTCGCGCACAGCCGATGCACAATTCTCAAGGTCAACGGCGATTACATCGACACGGGCCTCAGGAACACGACTGGCGAACTCGCCGCCTACGACCCGGCAATTGAAAAGCTGTTGGATCAGGTGTTCGACGAGTACGGTCTGATCGTTTGCGGATGGTCGGCAAGGTGGGACGCTGCCTTACGTACTGCGATCCAGCGGTGCCCGAATCGGCGGTTCTCGACCTACTGGACTCGTTACACGGATCTCGACGACCAGAGTCTTGCGCTGGTGAACCACCGGGGTGCCGTCGTCGTGCCGATCGCGGGAGCGGACGCGTTTTTCGATGAGTTCGCCGAGAGGATCGAAGCCCTGGACAGTTTTTCCCAGCCGCCGCTCACGGCGAAGATCGCTGTGGAGCGAATGAAAAAGTATCTCGCGGATCCCGTGCACAGGATCAGGCTCCACGATCTGGTGCACTGCGAAACTGAGCGGGCCCTCGATGCCCTCGCCAAAGTGGAGTCGAATCCGGTGCCGGAGTCGATTGACGGGCGGTTTTCAGGATACGAGGCTGCTCTTAATACCCTCTCGTCCGCGCTCGTGTGTGGAACGTATTGGGCCGAACCCGAGCAGGAGGATCTCCTCATGAGCTCGTTCAAGCGTCTCGCAACTCGTCAGGAGGCAGTAGCCGCTAAATCGACATACATAGGCTACCGTTATCCAAGTCTGCTTCTGGTTTACGCGCTGGGGATGACATCGATTTGCCGCGACAAGTACCATTTCCTCAGAACCCTTCTCTCAGCAAACTTGTCTGCTGAGCAGACCGTGGTGGCCTCGGCAGCCCTCGCATTGCAGGCGGTGGCAAGCACATCTGACCATCGAACTCCGGTGAACGACCGGCTTTTCGAAAGACTTCGGCCAGTGCTGTACGAGTATCTACCTTCGGACAGCGACTACGAGGCGACGTTCAATTGGTTCGAGTACGTGCTCGGCCTGGCTTGGGGCGATCAAAGGCGGACCCATCGAGAGTGGATCGCAGAGATGGAGAAATGCCCGGGATTCGAGGTTTTCGGGCCGGTCGGACGATTTGGGTGGAATTGTGCGTGGGGTCGACACTCCATTCAGGACGAAACCGAACTGGTCGCCGGGCAGCCATATCCTCAGAAGGTGGCGCGGCTACTCGAGTCGGGGTTCTTCGAGTCCGGGGGAAGCGTCGCGGCGGACTCCAAGTACCGACTAATCAAAGTGGGTTACGATCGGTACGTCTACTATGTCCGTAAGCAATGGGGCTGTGATCATTAGGTGAGGGGTCCGCACGCACCTCTCATTGACACACCCGGCAGCCTCCGATAACCTCAACAACAGAGCGCACTCCGCGGTGATCCAGTTCCAGGAAGTCTCCAAGAGCTACCCGATCTACGAGAAGCCCGGCCACCGGCTCGCCGAGCTGCTCAGCCTCAATCGCCTGCGATTCCACAGAGACTTCTGGGCGCTGCGCGACGTCGCCTTCGAGGTCCGGCGCGGCGAGACCTTCTGCATCGTCGGAGAGAACGGCTCCGGCAAGAGCACCCTGCTCCAGATCGTCGCCGGCATCCTGGCGCCGACCTCCGGCGACGCCCGCGTCGACGGGCGCGTGTCGGCGCTCCTCGAGCTCGGCGCTGGCTTCAACCCTGAGTTCACCGGACGCGACAACGTCTACCTCAACGGCGCCATCCTCGGCTTCTCGACCGCCGAAATGGACCGCAAGTATCCCGCCATCGAAGCCTTCGCCGAGATCGGCGACTTCATCCACCAGCCCGTGCGCACCTATTCGAGCGGCATGGTCGTGCGACTCGCCTTCGCCGTCGCCATCCACGTGGACCCCGACATCCTGCTGGTCGACGAAGCCCTGGCGGTCGGCGACATCTACTTCCGCCAGCGCTGCATGCGCAAAGTGCACGAGCTGCGCGACCGCGGCATCACCATCCTGTTCGTCTCGCACTCCATGGGCGACGTCAAGGCCATCGGCGACCGCGCCCTGTGGCTCGACTCCGGGCGCGTGCGCGAGATCGGCCCGACCGACGCCGTCGTCGGCAAGTACCTCGCGGCGATGGTCGAGAAAGACTCCGCCTACCTCGACCTGAAAGATCCGCGCGCCGCCGGCGAGCGTGCCGGCAGGCCTCCCGAGATCGTCGACACCATCCCCAACATCGACCATCGCCACGGCGACGGGCGCGCCGAGATCATCGGCATCGCCGTGATGGACGCGCGCGGGCGCGCTCTCCAGTTGGTGGAGCCGGGGTCGGCCATCGTGGTGCGAATCAGCGCGCGGGCGCGCGAGGCGATCGCCCGGCCCAACGTCGGCTTCATGCTGCGCAATCACATGGGACTGGATTTTTCCGGCACCAACACGCTGCGAGAGGGGCACCAGCTCGCGCCGATGGAGCCGGGCGACGTGGTGACGGTCGACTTTCATGTCGGCCTCCCGACGCTCTACCCGTCGCACTTCTCCTTCTCGCCCGCCATCGCCGACGGCTCGCTGATGAGCTACCGCATGTGCGACTGGATCGACAACGCCGTCACCGTGCAGATGGGGCACGCCGACGGGCCGATCTACGGCTACATGCGCCTGGCCTGCCGCGTCGAGGTGAACGCGCGCCTGGGGGCCACGCCCGCCGAGGCCGTGGAGCAGGCCCGGTGAGCGCGGCGGAGTTCACCGGCGAGCGCGTGGTTCCCGGACAGGTCGACGCCGACCTGTGGAACGAACATTACGCGCGCTACTTGTTCGCCGGCCGCCTGTGCCGCCGCAAGACGGTCCTCGACATCGGCTGCGGCTCGGGCTACGGTGCGGCCGAACTGGCGCGGTCGGCGGTGCTGGTGGCGGGCGTCGATCCGTCGGTCGAGGCCATCGCGCAGGCGTGCAGCGCCTACGCTTCGCCGAACCTGCGCTTTCTTCGCGCCGACGCCGTCGCGCTGCCGTTCCGCGACGCGGCCTTCGACCTGGTGACGGCCTTCGAGGTGATCGAGCACGTCGCCGAATGGCCGAAGTTGCTGGCCGAGGCGCGGCGCGTGCTCGGACCCGGCGGACAGCTGGTGGTCTCCACGCCGAACAAGTCGTATTACGAAGCCGCGCGCGGCACGAGTGGTCCGAATCCGTTTCACGCGCACGAATTCACGTTCGAGGAATTCTCGGCGGCGCTCGGCGAGGTCTTCCCTGAGGTTACGCTGTTCGTGCAGAACCACGCGGCGACGGTCGCGTTCCAGCCGTCGAACGGCGCGTCGGGGTTCGATTTCCGGTTCGAGCGCCAGCAGGTGAATCCCGAAGAGGCGCACTTCTTTCTCGCCTTCTGCGCCTTGACGCCCCAGACGGGTGCGCCGACCTTCGTCTATCTCCCCTCGGCCGCCAATGTCCTGCGCGAGCGCGAGCGGCACGTCGCGCTGCTGGAGGCCGAGCTGGCGGAGAAGAACCGCTGGCTCGACGAGGCGCGGCGCGAGCACGCGCAACTGGTCGAGGAGCACCGCGCGCAGACGGCGGAACTGGAGGCGCGCAACCGCTGGGCGGGGCAGCTCAATCGCGAGCTGGAGGAGACCGCCGCGCGCGTCGCCGCGTTGCAGGAGGAACTCACCCGCGAGCAGGCCGCCGGGCGCGAAACGGCTGCGGGCTACGAGGCTAAGGTGGCCGAGCTCGACGCCGAGAATCGCCGTCGCGCCGATTGGGCGCGCGACGTTGAGGCGCGCCTTTCCGCCGAGGTCGACGAGCGCTCGCGGGAGCTCGCCCGCTGTGTCGAGCTGCTCGACAAGGCCGAGGCCACGGTCGTCGAGCGCACACGCTGGGCGCAGGCCGAGCAGCGCGAGAAGGCCGAGCTCGAGCAGCGGCTGGCGATGTTCGAAGCTTCGCGCTGGTTGCGCGTCGGCCGCGTGGTCGGACTGGGACCGCCGGCCAAGCCGTGACCCTCCGCTCGCTGGCACGCGTACTGCGCGCGGTTCCGCAGTTCGTGTTCTCGCCGATCCTGGCGGGGCTCCCGATGCTGACGCTGGCGGCCGCCGATCTGCTGTGGCTGGTCTTCGGCCGCCGCCGCCCGCCGGCGGACACACGGCCGCGTCTCGACGGCGTGTCGATCGTCATCCCGACCTGGAACGGCCGCCATCACCTGGAGACGCACCTTCGCTCGGTGGCCGCCGCCGCCGCTGCCATTCCGTCCAGTGAAATCCTGGTCGTCGACAACGCTTCGGCCGACGGCACCGCCGAGATGCTGGCCGCGCGTTTTCCCGAGGTCCGCGTGCTCCGCATGGAACGGAATCTCGGATTCGGCGGCGGATCGAACGCCGGCTTTCGCGCGGCGCGCCACGACGTCGTCGTGCTGCTCAACAACGACATGCGCGTCGACGCCGGGTTCCTGGCTCCGCTCGTCGAGGGCTTCAGCGACGAGAAAGTCTTTGCCGTCTCCTGCCAGATCTTTTTCTCCGATCCCGAGCGCCTGCGCGAGGAGACCGGCCTGACGCAAGGCTGGTGGGAGAACGGTTCGCTGCGCGTGCGCCATCGAATCGACGACAAGGTGAGCGTCGCCTTCCCCTGCTTCTACGGAGGCGGCGGCTCCTGCGCTTTCGACCGGCGCAAGTTTTTCGAGCTCGGCGGTTTTGACGGGCTGCTCGCTCCCTTCTATCTCGAAGACACCGACCTCGGCTTCCAGGCCTGGAAGCGCGGCTGGAAGGTGCTCTACGAGCCGCGCAGCGTGGTCTGGCACGAGCATCGCGGAACCATTGGGAAGCGCTTCACGCCGGAGCAGATCGAGGCGGTGCTGCATAAGAATTTCGTGTTGTTCGCCTGGAAGAATATCCACGAATGGCGGCGCCTGATTTCTCATTTCGCATTTCTATTTGCGGGCGCGGCCCTGGGACTTCCCTTCGGCGACTGGATCAAGGGCGAGGCCCTGTGGCGCGCCTTCCACCAGCTGCCCGGCGCCGTTCGATCGCGATGGCGCGCGCGAAACCTGGCCGCGGTTTCCGACACGGAAGCCTTCCGGCGTCCCCTGGGCGGATACTTCCGCGACCGCTTCCATGAAATGGAGAACGCGCCCGCAACCCCCGCCGTCCTGTTCGTCTCGCCCTATCCGATCTGCCCGCCGGTGCACGGCGGCGGCGTCTTCATGCTCCAGACTATCGAGCGCCTCGCGCCGCTGTGCCGCCTGCACCTGCTGGTGCTGCTCGACGCGGCGCACGAAGAGAGCGCACACGAGGACCTGGCCGCGCGCTGCGCATCGGCCGGGTTTCTCGTCCGCCTCGAGGGCCAGCCGAAGCAGTTCGGCTCCATGGTGCCGTTTGCCGTGCGCGAGTTCGCGAGCGCCGACCTCGAGTGGGCGATTCACCGGACCTGCTGCCTCCACCGGATCGACGTCGTGCAGCTCGAATACCTTCCGATGGGGCAGTACGGGGCCGATTTCCGGCGGATCGTCACCGTGCTGTTCGAGCACGACATCTACTTCCAGTCGATCGCGCGATCGATGCCGAACCTGCTGGGCGTTTTCCGCAGGACCAAGGCCGCATTCGAGTACCTTCGCGCCGTACGCTACGAACTGCGGCTTCTGCCGCGATTCGACCGCATCCAGGTGTGCAGCGCCGACAACCGCGACTACCTGGCGTCGTTCCTTCCCGCCCTTCGCGGCCGCATCGACGACGACCTGCGCGCCGGCATCGACCCGTCGCGCTACGATTTCCGGCCGCAGGGCCGCGATCGCTATACGATGCTGTTCCTCGGCAGCTTCCGCCACATCCCCAACCAGCACGCACTGAGCTGGTTCGTCCGCGAAGTAGCTCCGCGCGTGTTCGCGCGCGAGCCGCGGGCGAAGCTGATCGTCATCGGCAGCGACCCGCCGCCGCGGCACTCGCTGCCCGATCTCGGCGACTCGATCGAGCTGCGCGGCTTCGTCGAGGACGTGCGCGAGCCGCTGGCGCGCTGCGCCGTCTTCGTTTGTCCTATCCTGGGCGGCTCCGGCGTGCGTGTGAAGCTGCTGGAGGCGTTCGCGGCGGGGATCCCGGTGGTCTCGACTCGACTGGGCGCCGAGGGACTGGCGTCCGAGGACGGCGTGCTGTGCGCGATCGCCGATTCACCCGAAGAGTTCGCCGTCCGGATCCTCCGCATGTTCGAGAGGCCCGAGGAGGCCGAGGCCATGGCGCGGCGCGCGCGCCGGGAGGTGGAGACCCGGCGGAGCATGCAGGCCATCACCGCCCGGCTGGCGGCGTCCTACTGCGAGGCCGCGGCTGTCAAACGGCGGGCGGGTTGAGGCATTAAGTTCCCAGAAATACAGCAAATTCCGCTTGCTTTTTCAATTGAATTGATTTACGATTTGGTTCGCGCTGTCCAAGGGACGCGGATCCGTTCGACAGCGGGAAAGGCGCCCCGGAGAAGGCAACTATGGACACGATCATCGTCTGTACGCCGAAACGGCTGCCGCGGAACCGATTGATTGCCGCCGCGCAGAAGGCCGTCGAGATCAACCCGGTGAACCGAGCGCCCGTGGAGCGCCTCGCCAGCGTCATGAAGGGCTTCATGCCCACGCCGGAGCGCATCGCGGTGCTGACCACCAAGTACTGGGGACCGGCCGGCGTGAAGCTCACGGTCGGCTTCATGGACAATCCGCCGGCGAATCTGCGCCGCCGGATTCTCTCGCACATGAACGCCTGGTCGCGCACGGCCAACGTGAAGTTCACCGAAACGTCGACCGACCCGCAGGTGCGCATCGCGCGCGAGGGCGGCGCCGACGGCGGCTACTGGTCGTACCTGGGAACCGATGTGCTGTCGATTCCAAAGAACGAGCAGACCATGAACCTCGAGGGCTTCACGATGAACACGCGGGACTCGGAGTTCTATCGCGTGGTGCGGCACGAGACCGGGCACACGCTGGGCTGCCCACACGAGCACATGCGGCGTCAACTGGTCGCCAAGATCGACCCGGCCAAGGCCATCGCCTATTTTCAGCGCACTCAGGGCTGGAGCCCGGCCGAGACGCGCGCGCAGGTGCTGACGCCGCTGGAGGACTCGTCGCTGCTCGGCACCTCCGACGCCGAGGGGCGCTCGATTATGTGCTACCAGCTTCCCGGCAGTATCACCAAGGACGGCCGTCCGATACCGGGCGGAACCGACATCACGGCTACCGACTACGCCTTTATGGGCCGCATCTACGCCAAGCGGACGCGGTCGGCGGCGACCTCCAAGGACAAGGGCAAATCGGGCTCCTCAGCCGGCGCCTCCTCGAGCGGAGGCTGAGCGGCCGGCTGTGGGCGCCGAGTACGGCCTCCCCAGGTACCGGCCGCTGCGTGTGTACGCGTTCGATCCCGGCGTCACCAGCGGTCTGAAGTACACCACCCTCCAGGTGCCGTACGAGCCGCTGGAGCCGGGACCGGTCGGCCAAAACATCGCTGTCATCGACTACGACGCGAGCAACGAGCTCTTCTACGAACCCGTCAACCTCGACGATCCGCTGGTCCTGATGCGGCACGGGATCGAACCGGCGGAGTCCGATCCCCGCTTTCATCAGCAGATGGTCTACGCCATCGCCTGCGACACCATCCGGCGGTTCGAGCACGCGCTCGGGCGACCGATCCGATGGCGGCGGCCGTCCGGGTCGCGCCGCGACCATCCCTTCCACACGCGGTTGCGAATCCTCCCACACGCCTTCCAGGGCGCCAACGCCTTCTACCATCCCGAGCTGCGGGCGGTGCTGTTCGGCTATTTCGCCGCACCCCCCGACAGTGGCGGCGCCGCGCTTCCGGGCCAGACCGTCTTCACCTGCCTGTCGCACGACATCGTCGCGCACGAGATGACGCACGCCCTGGTCGACGGCCAGCGCGAGTATCTCACGGCCGCCACCGGCCCGGACGCAGCCGCGTTTCACGAGGCTTTCGCGGACATCGTGGCGCTCTTCCAGCATTTCACCTATAAGGATTCGCTGAACGAAGCCATCCAGCGGACCGGCGGCCTGATCCACCGCCGGCATCTCGATCCTCTGGTGCAGCCGGACGGCGACGCCGAGATCGCGGCCGAACTCGAGGAGCCAAACCCGCTCGTGGAACTGGCCCAGCAGTTCGGACAAGCCACCACCACCCGGGCCGCCCTGCGATCCGCGCTGGGGGCGAAGCCCAACTCGCGCCTGCTCGAGACCTTGACCGAGTGCCACCAGCGCGGGGCGATCCTGGTGGCGGCCGTCTTCGACGCCTTCTTCACGGTCTACATCCGCCGGACCCGCGACCTGATGCGCATCGCCCGCGCCGGCGGCGCTTCTCCCCGTCCCGGCGAGCTCGATGCGGACCTGGTGGAGCTTCTGGCGGCCGAGGCATCCAAGACCGCCTCGCTGATCCTTAACATCTGCATTCGGGCGCTCGACTACCTGCCTCCGCTCGACGTGAACTTCGGCGAGTTCCTCCGGGCGCTGATCACCGCCGACGCTGACCTGGTTCCCGACGATTCGCTCGCGATTCGCTCCGAGCTGATTCGAGCTTTCCGCTCGCGAGGAGTCCCTCTGCCTCCCGGCGTCTCGTACTCGGAGGAATCCCTGCGTTGGCTGGGCCCAGCCGATACCGGGTATCCCGTCGAGCCTTGCAAAGGCCTCGACTATCGCATCGAGGGGCAAGGAGAGGAGTCCGAGGACGACCGCAAGAAGCGCTTCACCAGCAATGCCGTGGTGTTGAGCCGGTTCGCGGTAAAAAACGCCTACAATCTGGGACTCGATCCCGCCGCGAAGGTGCGGGTGCATTCCTACCATCCGATTCATCGCATCGCGCCGAGCGGAAGGCTGGTGGTGGACTTCGTCGCCGAGTTCCTCCAGGAGCGCAAGGAGCAGCTCGACCCTGAGCAGCCCGAGCTGGGGCCGTTCGATTTCCGCGGCGGCACGACGTTGATATTCAACAGCCGGGGCGAGGTGCGCTACGTCATCGAGAAGACCATCGACCTGACGCGCGACGTCGGAAAGCAGCGGCTCGCCCAGCATCGTGAGTTCCTGTTGCGGCAGTCGCACCTCCCGCCGGCGGCCGCCTATCTCGGACCGGCGATCGAGCAGGATCTGAAGTTCCGGATCCTCCACCGGGGGTTCTGACGATGGCGAAGAGCCCGTCGCCTTCGATCCGCATCCGCATGTACCGGGTCGGCTTCGGGGATTGCTTCCTGGCGACGTTTCCGGCCAAAGGGGGTGCGCGGCACGTGCTGATCGACTGCGGCGTGCATTCGCGCGGCGACATTGGAACCCTGAAGGCGGCGGTGGCCGACATCGAAAGCGAGACCGGGGGCGAGATCGCGCTGATCGTCGCCACGCACGCGCATCAGGATCACATCTCCGGATTCGCGTCGGAGTCGGAGGCGTTCCGGCGATTCCGGGTCGGCGAGGTCTGGCTGCCGTGGACGGAAGACCCGAAGGACAGAACCGCTGCGCGGCTCGAAGCGCGACGCATGGCGCTGCTCGGGATGGTCGAGCGGCATTTTGCGGCGCGCCCGGCCGCCGGGAAGGCGCGGGCCGTGATCGACGCCGCCCTCGCCAACCTGAAGGGGAACGCCAAGGCTCTGCATCTTCTCAAGAAGGGACTGGGCGTCGA
>CAZEVY010000085.1:10384-22916 GCA_964515555.1 uncultured Solibacteraceae bacterium
TACCCCTACTACCAGTTGATCGCCGGCGACGAGCGCGAGAAGAACAAGCTGGCGGTGGCCGCCAGCGACATCGAGGGAGTGGCGTTCGCGATGGACCAGGTGGTGAACAACACCAGCATCGTGTCGCTCTTCGATTTTCGCGGGAAGAGCCTGCTGTTTCCCGGCGACGCGCAGTACGGCAACTGGCAGAAATGGATCGACGACGAAGATACGCGCGAGTTGCTCGCCGGCCTCGACTTCCTCAAGGTGGCGCATCACGGCAGTTACAACGCGACGCCCAGAAGCGCGCTGGACTCGATGCCCTCGAAGGGATTCGCCGCCATGGTGTCGACGCAGAACCAGCCCTGGCCGACGATTCCGATGCCGAAGCTCATGAAGGCGCTCTCCGCGCGCGCGGCTGCGGCTGTCCGAAGCGACTCGATTCCGGTCAAGAAGGCCCCGCGCGGTCCGGCTCTGGCGCGACTGCCCCGCGGCTTCTCACGCGGCGACTTCTGGATCGACTGTTTCATTCCCGTGTGACGCGCCGCGCGGTCCGACCTGCCGATACAATAGGACTCGCGGAGGCGCGCGGCCGAAGGAGAACCGAATGGGACTGAACGAGCGGCGAAAGATCAAGGAGCTTCAGGAAACCACCTTTCCCGGGCGTGTGAAGGAAATCGAGGAAATCTGCGGCGCGCCCATTCCCTACGAGGTCGACTGGGAAAGCCTCGCCGACGACGCCGAAGGGCTCAACTTCATCGACAACATATCCTGCCACCGGCTGAACATGGCGCTGCGCACCATCTGTGTCGACGACATGGGCAAGGCCGCGGTGCGCGACGGGCTTAAGCTGATCCGGCTGAAGAACGTCAAGGACAAGGCCGCCATGAGAATGTCCTTCGAAAACGGCGTCCTCGAAATGCACTGCGCCTACGCGCTACGGACCGAGGGAATGTTCGGCGACGGCGAGATCCGCAAGCTGCTCGAGAGCCGGCTATAGCCTGGCCGCGCCGCTCCCCGTCGGCATCGCGCACAACGCCGCGGGGTGCGGGGGACGAACGGAGTCAAGGATCGCGCCCGGCGCTGTGCGCTCGAAAGACAAACCACTCGCTCGCGGCGAAGTTTAAGGCCGCGCACAGTGCGATGCTGACGGCGTTTGCCGCCAGGTACGGAACGCCGCAGGCGCCCGCCAGCACGCGCATGAACACCAGGTTGCCGGCAAGCGAGAGCAGTCCGTTCGAAAGGTGAAAGCGCACCAGCCGCGCGAAGATCCCGCCACCGTGCGTGCGGTCGCGCCAGGTCCAGCGCTCGTGCCAGACGAAATTGTGCAACACCGCGATCTCCACCGCCAGCGCCGTCGCCACCAGGTAGTGCAATCCGGCGGCTGACTTCAGCGCCGCCAGCGCCGCCAGTTGCACGACGATCCCCGCGCCGCCGACCGCATAGAACTTCGCGGCGCGCCGGAGAATCGCCGTCACGGAAGGCGCTCGGCGCGCCAGAGCGCCGTCGTGTGGCGGACGACCGAGGTCGCGAGCACCGCCGCCAGCACCAGCAGCGCCACGGCGCCGCCGACGTCGAAGAGCTTGTAGGTCGCGCCCGCCAGTTTCACGTCCGGACGGAAGAGTGCCGTCACGCATCCCACGGCCAGCAATACGCGCAGCTCGGTGGGGCTGAACTTCCAGAACGAAAGGTGAAACGTGCCGATCGTGTAGGTGGTCAGGTAGACCTCGATGGAGACCACAAGATAGAGGATCAGCAGGTAGAGGGCGAGCCGTTCGCTCATGTAGCCGGAGCGGCTCAGTCCGGCGATCAGGCACGACGTCCCCAGGGCGTCGACCACGTGGTCGACGTAGAAGCCGTAGCGCGGACGCTGGCGGTCGCGCACGCGGGCCAGCGTGCCGTCGAGACTGTCGCCGAACCAGTTCACCGCCAGGCACGCCACCACGCCGAGAAGCGCCCCCGGATTCCAGCTCGCCCACCAGTAGCAGAGCCCGGCGCCGGCCAGCGACACAAACCCCAGCGCGGTGAGATGGTCGGGTTGGATCGAGGCGGGCATGCGCGACGCCATCCACACCAGCGCGCGCTTCTCGAGCGGCGCGAGCAGGCTCATCTGCGCGCGTCCCGCCTCCTGGAATCCGGGTTTTTGCATAATGGAGATGGTGTTCCCGACTCATCCTATCAGCAGATTCGCGGTGTCGTCGTTGTGCCTTGCCTGGGCGCTGGCCGCCCCTCCCGACGTCGCCACCGCTGAATTAAAGCGAGAAACGCTCGACGATTTCGAGCGCCACATCCGCGCCACCGAGTCGCGCGTGGCCGACCGGCTGGAGCCGGGACGCGCGTTCCTGTGGGCCGAGAGCGATCCCGATCGGCTGCGGCGCGTGAAGTCGGGCGAGGTCGTCGTGCAGCCCGTGTCGGGGAAAGGCGAGCGCGAAGTCAAGAGCGGACTGATCCACGACTGGATCGGGTCGATCTTCATCCCCGGCGCGACGCTCGCCCAGGCGCTGGCGCTCGTGCAGAATTACGACAACCACAAGAACGTCTACAAGCCCGAGGTGATGGAGTCGCGCACGCTGCGGCACGAAGGCAACGACTACAAGATCTACCTGCGGCTGATGAAGAAGAAGGTGATCACCGCGGTTCTCAACACCGAGCACGACGTGCGCTACTTCCCGGTGAGCGCGACGCGCGCGCACAGCCGGTCGTACACGACCAGGATCGCCGAAGTCGCCGACGCCGGCACGGCCTCGGAACGCGAAAAGCCGGTCGGTAACGACCATGGGTTTCTGTGGCGGCTGTACTCCTACTGGCGCTTCGACGAGCGCGACGGCGGGGTGTTCGTCGAGTGCCAGGCAGTGTCGCTGACGCGCAACGTGCCGTTCGGCCTGGGCATGCTGATCACGCCGATCATCCGCGAACTTCCCAAGGAGTCGCTGACGAACACGCTTCGGGCGACGCGCGAGGCTCTGGCGCGATAGGCGCCTAATCCATCCGCAGCGCGTGGACCGGGTCGACCCGCGTCGCCCGGCGCGCTGGAATCAGCGCCGCCGCCAGCGACACCATCGCCAGGATCGCCACCACCGCGGCAAACGCCATCGGATCGCGCGCCTCCACGCCGAACAGCAGCCGCGAGAGCACGCGCGTGAGCCCGTAGGCTGCCGCAAGCCCGATCGCCACGCCCACCCCGGTCAGCACCGCCCCCTGCCGCAGCACCATCCCGAGCACGCGTGACGGCGCCGCGCCCAGCGCCATCCGAACGCCGATCTCGCGCGTGCGCTGCTCCACCGCGTAGGCCATCACGCCGTAAATTCCGATCGCCGCCAGCACCAGCGCCACCGCGGCGAAGACCGTCAGGAGCAGCGTGCTGAAGTTTGTCCGTGCCTGCGATTCCGCCATCACCTGCTCCATGGTGCGGAAGCGCGACGGCGCGAGCTGGCCGTCGACCGCCAGAATCTCGCGCTCCACCGCCGAGCGCAGCGCCATCGGCTCTCCGCGCGCGCGCACGACCCAGCTCAGCGGGATCACGTTGCGCGCCAGCCTGGTCAACCCATCGGTTACCTGCGAGACGGGCACGTACATCACCGGCTGCGCCCCCTGGCTCAGGCCGACCTCGTGGACGCTCCCCACCACGCCCACGATCTCGCGCGGCGGCTCCTCGAACTCCGGCCCGATGCCCTTTCCGATAACGATGCGCGCGCCGATGGCGTCGCCCTTCGGCCAGTGCTTCTTCACGAATGCCTCGTTCACCACCGCCACCAGGGGCGAGCCGCCGGTGTCGCGCCGGTCGAAGACGCGCCCGCGCCGAACGGGAATGCGGAGCGCGTCGAAATAGTGCGGCGATACGAAGCGCCACTGCTCCGACGCATTCCATTTCGAGCCGCCCGGCGGCGCCTGGCCCTCGATCGTGAACGGCAGGTCGATGCCGCCCTCCACCGGCAGAATCACGGCGCTCGACGCCACCGTCACGCCCGGCAACGCCTCAACTCGCTCGACCACCTGCCTTACCATCAGGTCGACCTGCGCGGTGGAGTTGTAGCGCGCGCCGGTGAGCGACGTCTTCAGCGTCAGCACGTTGGTTGCGTCGAAGCCCGGGTTGACCGCGCGCAGGCCCTGGAACGTGCGAATCATCAGCGCCGCGCCCACGAGGAGCACCACCGCCAGCGCCATCTCGCCGATCACCAGCACGCTTCGCAGGCGGTTGTGGCGGAGGCCCGAACCTGTGCGCCCGCCGGAGTCCTTGAGAAACGAATTGAGCTCCTGGCGGGAAACCTGGATCGCCGGCGCCAGGCCGAACAACAGGCCGGTGAGCAGCGAGACCGCCAGCAGAAACGCGCCGATCCGCCAGTCGAGCATCGACACCGCGGCCGCCGCGTGGCCCGGGTCGTTGATGCGCGGGATGTTTCCGGGACTCGCCGCCAGCAGCGCCTTAACGCCAAGCGCACCGATCGCCAGACCGGCGGCGCCGCCCGCCAGCGCCAGCACCAGGCTCTCAGTCAGCAACTGGCGGACGACTCGCGCGCGGCTGGCCCCGATCGCCGTGCGAATGGCGACCTCGCGCAGGCGGCCCGTTGCGCGCGCCAGCAACAGGTTCGCCACGTTGGCGCACGCCATCAGCAGCACGAAGGCGACGGCGCCGCCGAGAATCAACAGCGGCAGCCGCACCTCGCCGCCGATGGCCTCGCGCAGCGGGATGGCGCCGGCGGTCTCGGTCTTGTCCATCGTGTCCGGATAAACGCCGCGCACCTGCTCGGCGATAACCTTCAGTTCGGCGCGCGCCGCTTCGATGGCCACGCCGCGCCGCAGCCGCGCGGCGACGAACAGGTAATGCCCCTGGTTGGCGCTGTTGGGATCGGCCTGCAAGGGAAGGTAGAGGTCGGTGGGCGGGTCGGCGACGAATCCCTCGGGCAGCACGCCGACGACGACGTACGGCTCAGAGTTCAGCTTGATGGGCCGGCCGGCGATGGCGCGGTCGCCGCCGAAACGCCGCATCCAGAGGCCGTGCGTGAGCACGGCGAACCGCCCCGCGCCTGGGAGGTCCTCGTTGGGAGCGAAGGCGCGTCCGACAGCGGGCGCGACGCCGAAGACGTCGAAGAATCCGCGCGAAACGTGGATCGCGATGACCGGGTCGGGCCGCTCGGCGTCGCCGAGGTTGAGGCTGAGGCCGCCGAAGTCGTGGGCGGCGATCGACTGGAACGCTTTCGCCTTGCTCCAGAACACGAACTTCGGGATCGAGGTCGACGGGCCGAAGCCGCCGGGATACTGGCGCTGGACGCGGACGATGCGCTCGGAATCGGGATAGGGTAGCGGGCGCAGCAGCACGCGGTCGATGACGGAGAATATCGCGGTGTTGGCGCCGATGCCGATGGCGAGCGCCAGGATCGCGATGGCGGCGAATCCGGGACTCTTCGCGAGCAGTCGAACGGCGTGGCGGACGTCGGCGGCGAGAGTTCTCACAGAGGAAACTACGGTCGGCGCGAGTACGGGGTTCCGTCGAACGCCACAGCAGCCCGGCATCCCGCCTGCTATCTTTAAGTCAGGTACAACACATGCGGCGACTGCTCCCGACCGCGGCGCTGCTGGCGTGCTCTTCAATCCCCGCATTTCCAGGAATCCTCGCCGTCCGCGTCGACCACGTCGTCCACCCCGTCACCGTCGAAATCCTCAAGCACGCCCTCGATCAGGCCCGCCGCGAGAACGCCGAGCTGGTGCTGATCCGCCTCAACACGCCGGGCGGGCTGCTCGAAGCCACGCGCGAGGCCATCGAGGCGATCGTGGCGTCGCCGGTCCCGGTGGTCACCTACGTCACGCCGAGCGGCGGGCGTGCGGCCTCGGCGGGCTTCTTCCTGCTCGAAGCCGGCGACATCGCCGCAATGGCGCCGGGCACCAACACCGGCGCGGCCAGCCCGATTCTGCTCGGCCAGCAGATGGACCCGGTACTGCGCCGCAAGGCCGAGAACGACGCCGCCGCGGCGTTGCGGTCGCTCGTCGAAAAACGCGGGCGCAACAGCGCGCTCGCCGAGAAGACCGTTTACGAAGCCAAAGCGTTCACCGAGAAAGAAGCGCTCGACAGCAAGCTCATCGAGATTATCGCCAAGGACGAGGCCGACCTGTTCCGGCAGGTCGAAGGACGCGAGATCGTGCGGCTCAACGGCGCACGCCAGACTCTTCGGCTCGCCTCGACGCAGGTCGTTGACTACCAGGAGACCGTCCGTGAGCGCATCCTCAGCGCGATCAGCAATCCCAACCTCGCGTTCGTGCTGCTGATTCTCGGAGCGCTCGGCGTCTATATCGAATTCTCGTCGCCCGGCCTGATTCTGCCCGGCGTCGCCGGCGCCATCCTGGCGCTGCTCGGACTCTCGGCGCTGGCCGTGCTGCCGATCAACTGGCTGGGCGCGGCCCTGATCGTCCTGGCGCTGGCGCTGTTCGTGCTCGAAGCCAAGTTCGCCTCGCACGGGATTCTCGGCGGCGGAGGCGCCGTCGCCATGGTGCTGGGCGCGGTGCTGCTGATCGACGGGCCGCCGGAGCTGCGCATCCGCTGGTCGATCGCGCTGGCGGCGGCGCTGCCGTTCGCGGGCATCACGATGTTCCTGCTCTCGCTGGTCATGCGCGCGCGTGCCGCCAAGGTGGTGACCGGAGTGGAAGGAATGGTCGGCGAGCTCGGGGAGGCCCGCACCGCGCTCAAGCCCAGGGGGAAGGTGTTCGTCCACGGCGAATACTGGGACGCCGTATCGTCGGCGCCGGCGGTAACCGGCTCGCGCGTACGGGTCACCGCGGTCGAGGGACTCGAATTGCGTGTGGAACCCATCGGCGCCCGCACAGGAGACAGCCCATGATCGGAATGCTTGACTTCACGACGATCGCCGTCATCATCGTCGTCCTTTACCTGATTTCGTCGATCAAGATTCTGGCCGAATACGAGCGCGGCGTGATCTTCCGCCTCGGGCGCGTGCTCGCGCAGCCCAAGGGCCCGGGCGTGATTCTCGTCTTTGCGCCCATCGATCGCATCGTCCGCACCTCACTGCGCATCGAGACCATGGAGGTTCCCGCGCAGGACGTGGTCACGCGCGACAACGTCACCGTCAAGGTGAACGCGGTGATCTACTTCCGCATCGTCGAGCCCATCAAGGCCATCATCGAGGTGGCGAACTACCTCTACGCCACCAGCCAGCTCGCGCAGACGACGCTGCGCAGCGTGCTCGGCGAAGTGGAGCTCGACGAGCTGCTTAGCGAGCGCGAGAAACTCAACGTGCGGTTGCAGGCCGTGCTCGATCAGCACACCGGGCCGTGGGGCGTGAAGGTGACGCTGGTCGAGGTGAAGCAGGTCGACCTGCCGGAGAGCATGATCCGCGCCATCGCGCGCCAGGCCGAGGCCGAACGCGAGCGCCGCGCCAAGATCATCCACTCGGCCGGAGAGTACGCCGCCGCGGAGAATCTCGCCAAGGCCGCTCAGACCATGCAGAGCCAGCCCCTCACCATCCAGTTGCGCTACCTGCAAACGCTGATCGAGATCGGCGCCGAGAAGAACACGACAGTTGTGTTTCCGCTGCCTATCGATATACTCTCGTCCTTAGGCCGCGCCCTGGACCGGCTCTCCGGAGAATCGAAGCCAGGGTCGCCCGCAGCGGAGTGAAATGGCTCGTAACGACGACGGGGAATTCGAACTCGTTCTCGGCAACCGGCAGTTGCTGAGCGTGTTTTTCATCGTGGTGGTGCTGCTCGGTGTGTTCTTCACGATGGGCTACATCGTGGGACGCAACACCGTGCCGCAGTTCGCCGACCAGCGGACCTCGGCCGACGTCGCGCGAAGGAATCCGATCGTCGTGGAGCCGGCCGGAGGCGCGCCTCCCGCGCCGGCGGCGAAGTCTCCCGATCCCGTGCCGCCGCCGTCGGAAACCAAGCGGCCCGAGACCAAGCAGCCGACGCCGGTCAAACCCGCGGAAACCAAGCCGCCGGCCGAAACCAAGGCGCCCGAAACCAAAAAGCCTGTGCCGGCCGCGAAACCTCCGGTCGAGACACCGAAGCCGCCGCCGGTCACCGCCTCGGCAGGCGATCCGCCCGCCGGGACGACGTTCCTCCAGATCGCGGCGACCAAGAAAAACGAGGCCGACCTGCTGGTCGAAGTCCTCGGCAAGAAGGGCTTCCGCGCGACGACGACGCCCGTGCCAGGGCAGGCGCTGCTGCGCGTGCTGGTGGGGCCGCTCGGCGCAGACGCCATCGGCAAGGCGCGAACGGATCTGGAGGCCATCGGCTTCAAGCCGATGGTGCGGAAGTTCTAGTGCCGCGCCGTTCCGAGCCGCGACCGTAGGGAGCGGAGCGTGTCCTCTCCGCACACGACTCTCGTCCACATCGCCGCGCCCGGCCCGCGACTGCCCGCCTGGCTCCGCAAGCCGCAGAATCACTTCTCTTCCGTGACGGCGCTGAAACGCGGGCTGCGCGAACGAAATCTCCACACCGTCTGCGAGTCGGCGCGGTGTCCCAACCTGCACGAGTGCTTCGACCGCGGGCAGGCGACCTTCATGATCCTCGGCAACCTGTGCACGCGCGGCTGCGGCTTCTGCTCGGTCCCGAAGGGCGTGCCCGGCAAGCACGACTTCGCGCTGGACCCGGATGAGCCGCGGCACGTCGCCGAAATGGCCGCGGCCATGTCGCTCCGCTACGTCGTCATCACCAGCGTCAATCGCGATGATCTCGCCGACGGCGGTTCTCATCACTTTGCCGAAACCGTTCGCGAGGTGCGGCGCCGCCTCCCCTCGGCGCGCGTCGAAGTGCTCACGCCGGATTTCTGCGGTTCGCTTGACGCCCTCGCCCGCGTGCTGGACGCCGGGCCCGACGTTTTCAATCACAACGTCGAGACCGTGCCACGCCTCTATCGCCGCGTGCGCCCCCAGGCCGATTACCGCCAGTCGCTCGATGTGCTGAGCTTCGCGCGGCGCCATCGTCCCGATGTGCTCTTGAAGTCCGGCGTGATGGCTGGCCTCGGCGAGCGGCCCGAGGAGGTACACGCCGTGCTGCGCGATCTCCTCGATGCCTCGGTCGACGCGGCCACCATCGGACAGTATCTTCAGCCGTCGCGATGGAATCTGCCGGTCGCCGAATACGTCGCGCCGGGGCGCTTTGACGAGTATCGCGACTACGGCCTCTCGATCGGCCTGAAGATGGTGTTCAGCGGGCCGTTCGTGCGGTCGTCCTACATGGCGGATCATCTCTACGGGCAGCGGCCGTGACGGCGCGCCGCGAAATCCCGCTCGCGATACTCTCGGCGGTGCTGCTGATTCTCGTCTTTCCGCGATTCGATGTCGCGATGCTGGCGCCGGTCTGCCTTGCGCCGCTCCTGGTGGCGTCCGCCGCGCAACCACGGGCATCGCGCCGGTTCCTCGCAGGCTGGCTGGCGGGAGTCGTCTCCTGGTTCGGACTCTGTTATTGGATTCGCAATGTCCTCGACGCCTACGGAGGACTCGCGGGCGCGGGCGCCTGGGGTGCTTTCCTGTTGTTCTGCGCCGCCAAGGCTGTGCACATGGGAGTCTTCGCCACGCTCGCCGGACCGCTCGTCGGCCGCTGGTACGCGATCCCGGCGATCGCCGCGCTGTGGACGGGCATCGAGCGCACGCACGGCCCACTCGGCTTCGCATGGCTGGCGCTCGGCAACGCCGCCATCGACATGGGCGCGCTGGCGCGGGTCGCACCCTGGACCGGTGTTTATGGCGCGTCGTTCCTGCTGGCGATGATGAGCGCCGCGGTGGCGTTGGCGCTGCTGCGCCGGCCGAGGCGCGAACTGGCGTGGCTGCTCGCCCTCCCGCTGCTGTTCGCGCTGCCGGGACTGCCCGCGCCGGAGCGGGGAACGAGATCGGCGGCGGTGGTGCAGCCGAATCTGCCGATGCACGCCACCTGGACCGAAACCACCATGCGCGAGATGCACGATCGGCTGGCGCGGCTGTCGCTCGACGCCGCACTGGCAGCGGGCGAGCCGCCGGCGAACGTGCTGGTGTGGCCGGAAACGCCCGCGCCCATCTATTTCGAGACGGACCCGAAGTTCGCCGATCAGGCCCGGCAAGTCGCGCGGCTCGCCCGCGCGCCGTTCCTGTTCGGGACGGTCGCCTATACCGGCGATAAGGCGCCTCTTAACTCGGCGCAGATGCTTACGCCCGTGGGTGAACCGGCGGGCCGCTACGACAAGATGCGCCTCGTGCCGTTCGGCGAATTCATCCCGCCATTGTTCGGATTTATCCAGAGAATTACCCAGGAGGCCGGCGATTTCTCGCCGGGACGCGAGATCGTTTTGTTCCCGGTGGGCGGCGAGCGCGTCGGCGCGTTCATCTGCTACGAGTCGGCCTTCCCGGATCATGTCCGCCAGTTCGCCGCACGCGGCGCGACCGTGCTTTTCAATCTCACCAACGACGGATACTTCGGCCCCACCGCCGCCCGCGAGCAGCACTTGCTGCTGGCGCGGATGCGGGCCGTCGAGAATCGCCGGTGGATCGTCCGCCCGGCTAACGACGGCATCACGGCGTCGATCGATCCCGCGGGACGCATCGCCGGGCAATGGCCGTCGTTCGCCGAGCGCTCGGGCCGGCTGCGGTACTCTCCCGAATCGTCGACGACCCTCTACACGCGCCACGGCGACTGGTTCGCCTGGCTTTGTCTGGCGTCCGGACTCGCGGCCTCGGCGGCCCAGGCCATGCCCTGGTACAGGCGGCACTCATGACGCCGCTCATCGAAGTGTGCGGCCTGCGCTACCGCTACGACGACGGCACGCAGGCGCTCGACGGCGTCGACTTCGAGCTTCACGCCGGCGAGACCGTCGCCTTACTGGGCGCGAACGGGTCCGGGAAGACCACCTTCGTGCTGCACCTGAACGGGCTGCTCCGGGGTGAGGGCACGGTCCACGTCTGCGGCCTCGACGTCGTCGAGGAGAATTACATCGCCGTGCGGAGGAAGATCGGCATCGTGTTTCAGGACCCCGACGAGCAGCTTTTCATGCCGACTGTCATCGAGGATGTCGCCTTCGGGCCGCTCAACATGGGTCTCGTGCCGGAGGAGGCCGCCGCGCGTGCGCGCGAATCTCTGGCGCGCGTCGGCATGGAGGCCGCCCGCGATCGCGCGCCGTATCACCTGAGTGCCGGCGAAAAGCGCCGCGTGGCGATCGCCGGCGTTCTCGCGATGACTCCCGAGATCCTGGTGCTCGACGAGCCGACCACGTGGCTTGACCCGCCCGGACAGCGCGGGCTGCTCGATGTGCTCGCCGGCCTGCCTCAGGCCAAGGTGATCGCCACGCACGATACGCGCTTCGCTGCCGCGCTCGCGGCTCGCGCCGTGTTCTTCGAGAAAGGGCGTATCATCGACCAGGGGCCGGTCGCCGAAGTCGCGGCGCGGCGCGGCTGGTCGGCCTGAAGCACGAAACGACAGGAGAGTTCGCATGCCGGCAACCAGGCGCGATTTCGTAGCGATGTCCGCCGCTCTTCCCACGGTGTCGCTTGCGGGCAAGCCCCGCATCGAGGAGCACGACGCGCGGAACGTCAAGATCGCTCACCGCGTCAGCGCCAACATCAAGGACGACGACATTCTGTTCCTCAAGCAGATCGGCATGCGCTGGGCGCGCGTCGAGTTCGGAAGCGCCGACCTTTCACTCGACCAGCTCGCCGCCGTCCAGAAGCGCTTTGCGGCGCACGGCCTCGGCATCTGGTCGGGCGTGCAGTACGCCTACCGATCGCTGAAGATTCAGCTCGGGCAGCCCGGGCGCGACCAGGACATCGAAGTCTACCGGCGCTTCCTGCGCAACTGCGGCAAGCTGGGCATCCCGATCGCGAGCTACGACTTTCACCCCGCCAACACCTACACGACCGCGACGGTCGAACGCCGGGGCTATCGGGCGCGCGAGTTTAATCTGGACGGTTTTCGCAAGAAAGTCGAGAAGCAGGCCTTCGATCGCGAGTATGAGGCCGAGGAGATCTGGTCGCACTACACGTATTTCGTGAAGGCCGTGCTTCCGGTGGCGGAGGAGGCGGGCGTGAAACTCGCGCTCCACCCCGACGACCCGCCGATCGCGAAGATGAACGGCGTCGCCAAGGTGCTGGTGCACTACGACGGCTACCGCCGCGCCGAGCAGATCTCGGCCGGCAGCAGGAACTGGGGCCTGACATTCTGCGTCGGCACCTGGTCGGAGGGCGGCGACAGAATGGGCAAGGACGTTTTCGGAATGATCGCCGACTTCGGCGCGCGCGGCAAGATCCTGGAGATTCACTTTCGCAACGTCACCGGCCCGCTGCCGCACTTCGTCGAGACCTTCCCCGACGATGGCTACATGGATATGTACGAGGTAATGAAGGCGCTCCGCAAGGTCCGCTTCGACGGCATGCTGGTGCCCGACCACGTGCCCCGCCTGGCCGGCGACGACTCGTTCCAGCGCGGTGGCACGGCGTATTGTGTCGCCTATATCCGCGCGCTGTTGCGGAGGGCGAACGAAGAGGTCGGCTGATATAATGAGGATCGTCGAGGGCGCGTAGCTCAGTTGGTTAGAGCGCCTGCTTCACACGCAGGAGGTCACAGGTTCGAGTCCTGT
>CAZEVY010000086.1:0-22493 GCA_964515555.1 uncultured Solibacteraceae bacterium
AACCGGAGCCTGGCCCCCGCGGCGAGCACGGCGACGCCGGTGAAGGGCGCGGTCAGCGCGGGGACCACCACCTCGCCGCTCACTCCCGCTTCGCGCAGCGCCAGTTCGATAGCCGCGGTCCCGGTGCCCACGCCGATGGCGCGGCGCGCGCCGAAAGCCGCGGCCAGCTCGCGCTCGAAGGCGGCCACCTCCTCGCCGAGAATGAAATGGGAGCGCTCGAAGAGCCGGTCGAGGTTCGATTGCCAGGAGGCGCGCGCGGCTTCGATAGCCGGTCGCAAGTTGACGAAAGGGATGCGCATCGGCGGGGCGATCTATAGTAGAATAGCCGGTTTCAGGCGGTCCCCTGCGGGGCACATTCTCATTGGAGGAGCACACGTGACATTGCGAATCGTCATCGCGGCCGTCCTGCTGGCGGCCTTCTTCGCCTTCGGGCAATCCGAGAGCGAGCTGGACGCGCTCATGAAGGACGTGGGCAAGGCTAACGGTGGGGTCAAGAAAGGCCCCGACAACAGCTCGAAGGCCAAGGACGCCCAGGTGATCGCCAAGCTTCTGAAAGATTCCGAAGCCTTCTGGGTCAAGAACGGCAAGACCGACGCGGTGGAATGGTCGCAACAGGGGCACAAGGGCGCCACCGACCTGGCCGCCGCCTTCGCCGCCGATAACGCCGAGGGCATCGCCGCCGCCAGCAAGGTCATGGGCGCCTCCTGCCAGGCCTGCCATAAGGTGTATCGGGAGCGGCTTCCCGACGGCAGCTATAAACTAAAGATGTAGCGCGATCACGCTCAACCGCCCGAACGGCGGGGCCGGGAGGCTCCGCGCCGCCCCTCTAAAGCCGCCCCACCCCAAGAACGTCGAGAACCTGCCGTATACTAATGTTTTCTCCTGTAAGGGCCGATCAAAACAGGGGGAAATCGCTCACGGTTCGCATGGATCTCAGCCTGAAATCCCGGCTTTGGACGTGGATCACCATGCCGTTGGCGGGTGTGTGCGTGATCCTCGGGATCGGGATTGTGGTCTCGATGGACCAGGGGCGGCCCGGCGACCACAGCGTGCGCATACTGGCGGCCATCGCCTGCCTGCTGGCGGCGGTTCCCATCATCCTGCAACGCGTCTACCAGCGCGAGCTGCACGAGCGTCTGCGCGTGGAAGACGCGCTTCGGACGTCGGAGGCGCGGTTTCGGGGCCTGTTCGAGAACGTTCTGGAGGGCGTCTATCAGACCAGCGTCGACGGGCGGATCGTGGCGGCCAACTCGGCGCTCCTGAAGATGCTGGGCTTCGAGTCGCTGGAGGAGCTCAGCCAGGTGGACATCGGGCGCGATCTCTACGTCAGTCCCGAGGAACGGAAGGTCTGGACGCAGCGGCTGGAGCGCGAGGGAATCCTGCGAAACGCGGAACTGCGGCTGAAGCGGCGCGACGGCGAGCTCATCGACGTTCTCGAAAACGCGCGCGCCATCCGGGGTCCGGACGGGAAGGTGCTGTACTACGAGGGGACGCTCACCGAGATCACGGAGCGCAAGCGCCAGGAGCGGGAGCTGCTGAGCTACACCAAGCAGGTGGAGGAGGCGCGGCGGCTGCTGGAGGAACAGGCGCGCCAGCTCCTCGAGCAATCCTTCGAGCTGGCCGAGGCGCGCGACACGGCGCTTCAGGCCTCGCGCATGAAATCGGAGTTCCTGGCCAACGTCAGCCACGAGATCCGGACGCCGATGAACGGCGTGATCGGCATGACGGAGCTGCTGCTGGACACGCCGCTCAACGGCGCGCAGCGAGAGTTCGCCGAGACGGTGAACCGTTCGGCCAACTATCTGCTCGAGATCATCAACGACATTCTCGATTTCTCGAAGATCGAGGCCGGGCGCATCGAGTTGGACAGCGCCGAGTTCTCGCTGCGGCACACGCTCGAGGAAGTGGTGAGCCTGCTGGCCGAGCCGGCCGAAAGCAAGGGTCTGGAGCTGGTGCTGGCCGTCAAGCGCGACGTGCCCGACGCTCTGCGGGGCGACCCGCTCCGCCTGCGCCAGGTGGTGACCAACCTGGTGGGCAACGCCATCAAGTTCACCGCCTCGGGCGAGGTGGTGGTCACGGTTTCCCAGTTGCACGACGCCACCGACGGCGTGCTGCTGCGCTGCCAGGTGGAAGACACCGGGCTGGGGATTCCGCCGGAGGCGTTCGGCCGGCTGTTCCAGCCCTTCTCGCAAGTGGACGAATCGATGACGCGCCGGTTCGGCGGCACGGGCCTGGGGCTGGCGATCAGCCGGCAACTGGTGGAGCGCATGGGCGGACAGATCGGCGTGGAGAGCGAACCCGGGCAGGGATCGCTGTTCTGGTTCACGGTGCGGATGGGCAAGCAGGAAACGCCGGAGTCGGCCGCGGCGGCGGAGCCGCATTGGTCGGGCGCGCGCGTACTGGTGATCGACGACGTGGCTTCGGCGCGGGGCGTGCTGCTGGAGCAGCTGGCGGCGATGGGGATGGAAGTGGCCGGGGCCGAGGACGGACCGGCGGCGCTGGAGCAGCTTCGCGAAGCGTCGACGGCCGGCGCGCCGTTCCACCTGGTGGTGGTCGACTACGAGATGCCGCGCCTGGCCGGGCTGCCGCTGGCGCGCGCGATTCTGGCCGATCCTTTCCTGGAAGAGAGCAGGATCATTCTGCTGGAGCCGTTCAGCCGGCGGGGAACCGAAATCGACGCGCTGCCCGAGCGCGTGTTCGGCGTGCTCCACAAGCCGGTCCGCGGATCCGACCTCAGCCGCCTGCTGGGGACCGCCGAGCCATGGATGCCGGCCGAGCTCGGCAGTCTGCACCGGGGCGTGACGAAACCGTCGGCGGGGCGGATTCTGATCGCCGAGGACAATCCGGTGAACCAGGTGGTGGCGCGCCGCCTGGTGGAGCGCATGGGGTACCTGGCCGATGCCGTTTCCACCGGCGAGCAGGCCATCGACGCGCTGCTGACGCGGAGCTACGACCTGATCCTGATGGACTGCCAGATGCCTGCCATGGACGGCTACGCCGCCACGGCGGCGATTCGCGGAATGGAGGGCAGCGACCGCCACACGCCCATCGTCGCGATGACGGCCAACGCCATGCAGGGGGATCGCGAGAAGTGCCTGCGGGCGGGCATGGACGACTACATCAGCAAGCCGGTGAGCTACGAGGAGATGTCGGCGGTGGTGGAGCGCTGGATGGAGTCGGTTCGCCGGCGGGCGCTGGGGATGAGCGCGACTCGCGGCGACTCGCGAGGCTGACTTAATCGACGGCGCCCAGGCGCCCGGCGGCATACAAGCGCCGGTCCATGCGGCACAGCCGCACTTCCATCGCTTTGGTCAGCACGGGGCGGTGTCCGACGCCGGCCAGGTACTCGGGAATCTCCCAGAGGTCGCCTTCAGCGACCATCCAGCCGATGCGGTCGAAGCGCCGCAAGTTGACGGGCCGCGAGAAAGTACGCAGGGTCTTGCGACCGCGCCGATTGAAGTAGTGCTCGAAATACGACATCACCAGCTCGCGGAGCGTGCGATAGACGGGCTCGCGGAAGCGCAGTCCCGAGTAATTGGACTTGGCGATCGCGCCCCAGTGGCCGTGGACGCGGTATACGGCGAGGACGTGGTCGTCGTCGTCGACGGCTTCCAGGTCGACCAGCAGGGGCTCGAATCCGCCGACGCGGAGCGCGGCAGCCGCCAGCAGGGCGCCCTCCATGCAATGAGCGGCGCCGTCGCGCAGGACGCGGCGGGGGGATCGGCAGGTGGAGCGCGGGTTGTAGGGCAGCTCGTCGAGGAATCGCTGGACGAGGGCCGGGGACTTGAGGCGGCGCAGGGCGCGCAACTCCTGGGGGTTGAACATGGGGGAAACGCAATAGAGTATCGCAATCCGGCTCCGGCGTGCGGCGCGCGTGGGGCGCGCCTGTGTCCGGGCTCGGCCGACGCAGTCTTAGCTGGGTTGGCTGGTAACATGATTCGGAACGATGCGTTTGCCCGAGTACCTCGACGTCGATCCACGCACTCTGCATCTACCACCGAGTCGTGCCTCTGGCGCCGACCCCGCAAAATTAGCGCGGCAAATCGCTCAATTCGGATCGTCGATAAGAGGAATGCCGATCCTGTGGGTGTATCGCGGTTCAGACGGGAGGTTGATGATTTACGATGGCGTGACACGCGCGAGCCGCGCTGCTAAACTGCTCCAGGGACCCTGATCCGCGTCGAGATCGTTGGCGATCTGCCGGCCCCATGCGGCCAGCTGGCGACCATAGGAGATTACTCGTCATGACCACCCAGGTTCGAGGGGAGATTTTGCACGTCCTTTCCGAGCTGAGCGAGTGCTGCCCCGACGTCCGGTTCGGGCAGTTGATCGCCAACCTCTCCTTTCTGGCCAAGGGACCGACGAACGAGGCGATTTGGGATCTGGAGGATGAAGAACTGCTCGCGGCGGCTCGGAAACATCTTCGGGAGCGACGCGAGGTCGAACATCTGACGGGCCAATCGTCGGCGCCGGCAGCACGACGACGCTGAACAGCCGGACCGCGGCTTGCGCATCCGCAAGTCGCTTGAACGCGCTCTAAGGACCTTACAGTTTGCCGAGACCCTCGGTGAGCTCGATGTAGGTCCCCCAGGGATCCGTAAGGAAGGCGATCGACAGGCCCAGCGCGGGCACGGCGCGATACGGCACGTTGAACGTCATGCCATCGTCCGCGAGCTTCTTGCAGAAGGCCTCCAGATTCCGCACCTCGAAGCCGATGTGATCGACGCCGCGGCCGCGCGTGGGGGCCGTCGGCGCTTCCGCCGGTGAGAACGTCAGGTTCACGCCGGGTACGTCGGCGGCCTCGAAGCGCGCGCGGCGTCCGGGTTTGGCGCCAAAGTGCTTCACATACCAGGCGCGCATCTCCTCCACCTGGTGCGTGAAGAAATGAATGTGATGGTGCACGACGGGTTCGGCCTGCGCGGCGTCCTCGGTGAACTCGATCCGCACGCCGTCCGGGAACAGGATGAACGCCTGCCGCGTCTCGGGCAGTTCGCGCTCGAACTTCGCGCCCGCCGCGGTGAGCCTGGCGACGGTGCCCTTGAGGTCCTTCACCTTGAAGCCCAGGTGATTGACCACCGACCCGTCGGTTCCGGCCGAGGGCGCGCGTTTGGACAGGATCACGATGACGCCCGGAAAGCGCAGCGCCTCGAGGGGTCCGGCCTTGACGGGAGTTGCGCCGAGCACGTCGACCCAGAGCTTGCGGTGGGCGTCGACGTCGGAGACGGTGAGGTGCAGGTGCCCCATGGCGACGCCGGCGTCGTTCGGCGGCGGGAGCTGTGCCGGGCAGATGGAAGCGGCGGCGAGGGCGGCAATCGGGAGCTTCATGGTTAGGTCAGGCTAGCACAGGTGTCGGGTGGCAGGTGTCAGGTGCCAGCCGGGGCTACAATAGAGAACAGCCATGAGCCTCGATATCCGACAGCGCGAACAGGAAGGCGTTCAGATTCTCGACCTCAAGGGACGCCTCACCGTCGGGCAGGAAGCCAGCAGCCTGCGCGAGAGATTGCAGGAAATGTCCACATCCGGGCAGGTCAATGTCGTCCTCAACCTCAAGGACGTCGATTACATCGACAGCACCGGCCTCGGGTGCCTGGTGATGTGTTTCAACACCATCAAGAAGGCCGGCGGCTCGGTGAAGCTTCTCCACCTCAGCAAGCGCACCATCGAGCTGCTCATCCTGACGAAGCTGTCCACCGTCTTCGAGATGCACAACGACGAGCAGGATTCGGTCAACAGCTTCTTCCCGGATCGCGAGATCAAGCGCTTCGATATCCTCGACTTCGTGCAAAGTCATAAGGGCGAGGGTTAGACCCGCCTGCCGCCGTGCGACTGGTCGTCATCGGGGGCGTGGCCGCGGGACTGAGCGCCGCCTCGCGCGCGCGCCGCATCGACCCGTCGCTCGAAATCACCGTCGTCGAAAAGGGACCGGACGTTTCCTACGCCGCCTGCGGCCTGCCGTATCTGGTCGAGGGCCGCGTGCGCGACGCCGGCGACCTGGTGGTACACAGCGCCGAATACTTCCGCCGCGAGCGCAACATCGACGTGCGCGTTTCGACGGAGGCGGTGTCGATCGAGCACCCGCGCCGCGAAGTTCGTCTGCGCTCGGGCGACCGGCTGCGCTACGACCGCCTGGTGGTCGCCACGGGGGCGCGGCCCGACACCGCCGGCATCGAGGGCGCGCATCAGCCGCACGTGTTTACGCTGCACACGCTGGCCGACGGCGTCCGCCTGCGTGACTTTCTGCGCGACCGCAAGCCGAGGCGCGCCGTGGTCGCCGGCGCGGGCTATATCGGACTGGAGGCGGTGGAGGCGCTGCGCGCGCACGGCCTTGCGGTGACGCTGATGACCGGCGGCGCCGGCATGCTGGGCCGCAGCGACACGGAGTTGACCCGCCTGCTGGCCGCGCATCTCGAGCGCTTCCGCGTGGACGTGCGGACATCGGCGCTGCGGGGGATCACCGCCGATCGCGCCGGCGACATCGCCTGCGACCTGGTGGTGCTGGCGACCGGCATGCGCCCCAACGTCGCATTGGCGGAAGAAGCGGGCGCCGCCATCGGCGCGACCGGCGCGATCGCCGTGTCGGATCGCATGGAGACCAGCCTGGCGGGCGTGTACGCCGCGGGCGACTGCGCCGAGACCACGCACGCCGTCACCGGGCGCGCGGTGTGGATTCCGCTGGGGACCACCGCCAACAAGATGGGACGCGTCGCCGGAGCCTGCGCCGCGGGCGCGCGCGAGCGCTTCGCGGGCGTCGCCGGAACGTCGATCGTGCGCGTGTGCGGGCTGGGCGTCGGCGCGACCGGCCTCTCGCTGGAGCAGGCCCGGGGCGAGGGATTCGACGCCGTCGCCGGGCGCGTTGAGGCGCGCGATCGGGCGCGTTATTTCCGGGGGAGACCGACGACGGTCGAGCTGGTCGGCGATCGCCGCTCGGGGCGACTGCTCGGAGCGCTCGTGGTGGGCGAGGAGGGCGTCGCGGGTCGCGTCAACGTCGTGGCGACGGCGCTGGCGCGGCGCATGACTGTTGAGGACCTGGAGCAGCTCGACCTCGCCTACGCGCCGCCCTTCGCGCCGGTGTGGGATCCGCTGCTGATCGCCGCGCGCAAGCTGCGCGAGCTGTTGTAGCGCGGTTCAGTCCGCGACTTCCAGCGTCGAAGGCGCGAACACGCGCCGCCCGAGGCGGCACACCAGCGTCCGTGCGCCGGCGGCGACCGAATCCGGCAAACGGAAGTTAATCTCGTAGGCAGGCAGCCGCGGGTCGGTCCGGAAGAACTCCAGTCCTTCGACGGGCGCATTGTCGACGGTGGCCGAGAAGTCCTCGGGCGCGGCGCATTCCTCGACGGTCACCTTGACCGACCGTGTGGAGATGCGCGCGCCGCCGCACAGGTCGACGCCGTCGGTGACCGAGACGATGCGGGGCACGGCGGGCGGCGGGGGGATCAGGCGAATCGCCGCGGGCCCGGCGAGGGCCGCGCCGCTCATTCCGATTTCGACGGGTTGCAGACCGGTCGGCAGGCCCTCGGGAAGATAGGCGTTGAGTTGTTGCAGGCTGTCCGGCTCGGCAGGCCCCAGGTAGGATACGAAGGCCGGCCGCCCGCCGATGCGCACTTCGAGCGAGTTGAGATCGGCGCCATCCGGCAGATTCTCGACCCACAGCGAGAGGGAGGAAAAGCGTCCGGCGACGGGCGCGAGCGGCTCGGAGGAGTGCGCGTTGGTGATGCGGCGGATGCGCGCGGGGCCGGACGGCGGCGAGAGAACGCCCGAGGGTTTGCGGCAGGTGGCCCACATGTACTGCGTGCCGATTCCTTCGAGCGCGAGCAGGTGGAGGCCGCGTTCGCGGGCGAATCGGGCGACGTCGGCGGCGGGGATGCGAACGCCGCTCCAGGTGTCGAATCGCCGCGCGGTTTCCGGGAGGCCGTTGATCTGGCAGCGCAGGACGCCGCCGGGTTTGAGCACGCGGCGCGCCTCCTCGAGGTAGTTCCAGACGACCTCGTGGCTGGGGATGTGCTGGAAGACGGCGTAGGAATAGACGAAATCGAAGGACTCGCCGGGGAAGGCGGCGAGATCGGAACGCGGCGCGGCGTGCGGGTGCGCGTGTGGGATGCCGCGCAGATTCTCGCGGGCGCGGCGGATCATCTCTTCGGAGATGTCGACGCCGTGGATTTCGCCGAAGTGCGCGGCGAGGGGCCGCATGAGGCGTCCCGGTCCGCAGCCGATTTCGAGGGCGCGGCGCGCACCGGGTGGCGCCGGGGGCAGGCGCTTCAGTTCGGCGAGGAGGGCGCGCACGACGTCGGAGGCGGTGGCGAAGAACTCGTCGTCGGACTGGCGGCGGCGTCCGAAGGCGACGTAGTAGCCGGCGTCCTCGCGGGCGCGGTTGTCCCAGTCGCGGCGCATACGGTCGAAGACGTCGCTCATCGACGGGGATGATAGCATGGAGTCGCGCGGGCCCTTAGCTCAGCCGGTTAGAGCAGCGGACTCGAGGAGGACGCATGACGCGAACTGGAATCGCGCTCTTGGCGACTGCCGCGTTTTGCACGGTCACCCAGGTCCAGGCAGCCCCGATTACTTACTCACTTTCGACGACGGCCAGCGGCAGGCTTGGCGCATCGACATTTACGAATGCGTTGGTGACCGTGACGCTCACGGGAGACACATCCAACATAACGTCTGATCCCGGTCCAATCGACGTTACTGACCGGCTACCCAGCGGTTGGTTAGCGAACCCCGGAACTGCGACGGTGAGCATCTCGGGTTTAGGGACAGCTACGTTCACTGGCTCCATGGTGATGCTCTCAACATTCAATGAACCTAGCCCGATGTTCTTCGGTGTCCCGGCGGTACTTATCTTAGAACTAACCGACGGTACGGGCGTATTGGCACAACAAGGCCCTGTCCTTTTCGGTTACGATCTTCGGAGCTCACTCGGACCGGTTACCGGCACAGGAGGTTCCAGCGCGCCAGATCCAAACGCGACCTTCGCGACGACTCGCGGCACCCTCCTCTTCACAGCACCACCTATCGCCACGGGAACCACAACTTTCACCGCGGTCGCCACGCCGGAACCGAGACTGCTGGCACTCACGCAATCTGGCTTCACGTTTCAGGCCGTGCAGGGAGGCGGCGCTCCCTCCCCCCGCAGTTTTCGCGTGTTAAACGGCACGGCCGCGCCTCTGCCGTTCACGGTCACTGCCAGCACCGTTTCCGGAGGCGCATGGCTCAGCGTTTCGCCGGTCAGTGGCTCCAGCGACCCATCACAAGCTCCACCCACCATCGACGTCAGCGTCAACCCAGCCAATCTTGCCCGAGGCGACTACTACGGCCAAGTGCAAGTGGCGCCTCCGGCGCCCAACTCACCGCAGAGCGTGACCGTGGTCCTCAACGTCGTGGCGCCGAACGTGAATCCCGGCCCCGTCGTCGAGCCGACGGGACTGGTGTTCGTCGGAGTTGCCGGCGGAGCTGCGCCATCGCCGCAGACCACCCGCATCACCAACCTGACCAGCCGTCCCACCGCGTTTGTGGCGACGCCGTCTTTCGCCGGCACGCAGAACTGGTACACGGCTGGTCCGGTGACGGGTAATGTGGCGCCTGGACAACCGGTCGCCATCCAGGTTAGTCCCAATGCAGGGCTGGCCTCCGGCGTCTATCGGGGGGCGTTGCCAATCGACTTCCCCCAAGACGCCACCAGCCGCGTTGTCGATCTGTTGCTGGTGGTCGTTTCCACTCTTCCCCCGGCCGCCGAGAAACAGGATGCGTCTCAGAGGACAACCAGCCACGGCTGTCAGGCGACCCGCCTGCTGCCGGTGTCCACGTTGCTTGGCCGCAATTTCAACTCTCCCGTGAGCTGGCCTGTGCCGATCGAGGCAATCGTCGTCGACGATTGTGGCGCTCTGTTGCGAAACGGCTCCGTCATCGCCAGCTTCTCCAACGGCGACCCACCTCTCCCGCTCCTGTCCGACAGGACCAGCCGATGGTCGGGCACCTGGAATCCCCGCAATCCGCGGAACACGGCCACTACGGTAACTCTCACGGCGCACCAGCCGGCGGGCAACCTGACTGCAACGGTGGAGGTCGGCGGCGGCACCGTGGCCGAGAACGTGGAGGTCCCGGCTGTGAATGCGCGCGGAATGGTCAGCGCGGCCAGCTACGCGGCTACTGCCGCGCCTTCGCCCGGCGAACTGGTATCCGTGTTCGGCAAGAAACTGGCGGACGGAATCGGGCAGGCCGCCGCATTGCCATTGCCAGCTTCATTGCAAGGGGCCATTCTCACACTGGGTGGCCGGGTGCTGCCGCTGGTATTCACCAGTGAGGGACAACTGAACGCGATGGTCCCCTATGACCTGACCTCCGGTGAGACATACCAGTTGATATCGCGCCGGGGGAATCGCATCTCGGTTCCAGAGCCGATCACCATCAAGGCGTCGCAGCCGGCCATCTTCAGCAGGGATCTGTCCGGTCGCGGACAGGGACATGTCTACGTGTTCCCCAGCGCGACGGAGCAGGTCCTCGCCGACGCCGCCAACCCGGCTCGCGCCGGTGATTTCATGGTCCTCTACTGCGCCGGGCTCGGCCAGGTAGCGCCACCGGTGGAGGCCGGCGCCGCAGTCCCGGGCGATGTCTTGAGGCGCACGACAAACCCGGTCACGGTAACCGTGGGTGGCGTCTCAGCCCGCGTGGACTTCGCTGGTCTAACCCCCGGCTTCACCGGCTTGTACCAGGTGAACATCGTAATGCCGCAAGGAGTCCGGGCAGGCGATCAGGTTCCCGTGGTGCTGACCGTCGGCGACATTGCCAGCCCTCCGGTGACAATCGCCGTGCGGTGAGAAGATTCGCACATTGGATGAGAGTCACGCTCGGATGCGGCAGTTCGGCGAGGAGGGCGCGCACGACGTCGGAGGCGGTGGCGAAGAACTCGTCGTCGGACTGGCGGCGGCGTCCGAAGGCGACGTAGTAGCCGGCGTCCTCGCGGGCGCGGTTGTCCCAGTCGCGGCGCATACGGTCGAAGACGTCGCTCATCGACGGGGATGATAGCATGGAGTCGCGCGGGCCCTTAGCTCAGCCGGTTAGAGCAGCGGACTCATAATCCGTTGGTCGTTGGTTCGAATCCAACAGGGCCCACCATGACGCCTTCCCGGGCGCCGCTCGTCGGGCAGGCGAGAGCGCCCGTCCTTACGCGAACAGCTCGTGAACCGGCTCGCTCCCCCGGTCGACCACTGGAATCGGACGACCCTGCGCCCCGGGCAGCTCCGTCTCCAGATCGATGCCGAGGCCCCGGTAAATCGTCGCCGCCAGTTGCGACGGCGTCACCGGCCGATCCTTTGGATACCCGCCGATCTCGTCCGAGGCGCCCACCACGACTCCGTTCTTCAGCGGTCCGCCGCCGGCCAGCACCGTCCAGCACTGCGGCCAGTGGTCGCGCCCGCCCGCCGGGTTGACCTTCGGCGTGCGCCCGAATTCGCCGAAGCCGAACACCATGGTCTCGCTCAACAGGCCGCGCCCGGCAAGGTCCTCGAGCAGCGACGAGTAGGCCATGTCGAACATCGGACCTACCAGGTCGCGGTAGCACGAGATGGGGCTGAAGGGCCGCGAGCCGTGGATGTCCCAGGTGATCTCGTCGAACACCGTCTCGAACATGTTGACCGTCACGAAGCGCACGCCCGCCTCGATCAGCCGCCGCGCCAGCAGACAGCTCTGGCCGAAGCGGTTCATGCCGTACTTCTCGCGCACCTTCTCGGGCTCGCGATGCAGCTCGAAGGCCGCGCGCGCCTTCTCCGACGACATCAGCGTGTAGGCCTGCTGGAACGTGGAATCGAGCAGCCGCGCGTCCTGCGACGTCTCGAACTTGCTCACCGAGCGGTCCACCATCTCGCGCCAGTTGCGCCGGCGGTCGACGCGCAGCGCCGTGAGATAGTCGGGCGGCAGCAGGTCGGGCACGCGGAAGTTCGGGTCGGAGGGATCCGAGTTCAGCACGAACGGGTCGTGGGTCTTGCCGAGGAAGCCCGCATTCTGGCCGTGCGGCATGTTGCCGCCGGTGTTGCCGATGGGGCGCGGCAGAAGCACGTGCGGCGGCACGTCGCCCTTGGGGCCGCGCAGCTTGCCGAGCACGCAGCCGACGTGCGGATGCTCGACGCCGCCCTGAAACAGGCGCCCGGTCTGCATCATTTGATGTCCGGTGTCGTGCACGGCGGCGGCGGTGTGGTAGACGCTGCGGATCAGCGAGAACTTGTCGGCCTGGCGCGCCATGCGCGGGAAGTTCTCCGACACTTCGATGCCGGCCACGTTGGTCTTGATCGGCTTGTACGGCCCGCGGATCTCGATGGGCGCGTTGGGCTTCATGTCCCAGGTGTCGAGCTGGCTGGGCCCGCCGACCAGCATGAGCAGGATGCAGTTGACGTCCTTCTTCTTGTCGACCGCCCCGGCGGCGCGCATCGCCAGGAAGTTCGAGAGGCTCAGGCCGAGCAACGGCAGCGTGCCGGCGTGCAGGAAGTCGCGGCGTCGCATGCCGTCGCAGAAGGTGACCGGGCGGTCGGCGTCGAGTCGAAACATGAGTTTGCACCTCCGGCGGAGGAGTCGGGCGATCGATACATAGTCTAGCAGGTGGCGGGAGGAGGCGGCGTCACTCCCCGGTCGCGGCG
The DNA here is from genome assembly GCA_964515555.1 of uncultured Solibacteraceae bacterium. GTDB lineage: Bacteria > Acidobacteriota > Terriglobia > Bryobacterales > Bryobacteraceae > CAZEVY01. The sequence goes on from CAZEVY010000086.1 coordinate 12,627, forward strand.
CCCCCATGTGGTTGCGGAATAACGCCGCACCTTCCCACCTTGTTAATTCTCTCCCGGCGTTCGTGCGCGGGAATCGGCGTTGACCGGGCGTGATACACTTTTTGGTAGAGGAAGTTGATCCGACTACGGGAAACCGAATCATCCTTCCCGGCGTCAGATCTAACGGAGGCGTGCGCGCGTACCGTTGGTGTACGCCCGCAAGTGTCAGGATAGCGTAGGCGATCGAAATGCCGGAAGCAAACGAACCAAAAGTCCCGCTCAACGACGCCGACCCGGAAGTTCATCTGGGTAGACTCCTCACGACGGAAACGCAGAAGTCGTTCTTCGCCAGTCTGCTGGAAAACCTCAGGGAATCCATCGCGCCGGCCAAGCTGCCGCCTCTTCAGGTGACCTCCAAGCCGGTCGCCGTCAAGAGCATCTGGGGCTTCAGCGGCGGACAGGGAAGCCGCGCCGGCGCCTCCTCGATGCTGATTCACGCCAGCGTCATCACGTTGATGTTCGCGCTTGGCACCAACGAGGTAGTCCAGAAGAAGGTCCGCGAGACCATCACGCTGATCGCGCCCGATATCGAAGCCTACAAGCCCGCGGCGCAGCCCAAGCCGAAGGATATGGGCGGCGGCGGCGGTGGCGGCGACCGTTCCCCGATGCCCGCCAGCAAGGGCAGGCTCCCCAAGATCGCGCCGAGGCAGTTCGTGCCGCCGGCGGCGGTCGTTCACAACGAGAATCCCAAGCTCCTGATGGAGCCCACCATCATCGCGCAGGCCGACGCGCCCATCCCCAATGTCAACATGCCGAACTGGGGCGACCCCTTCGCCAAGGTCGGGCCGCCGTCGAACGGCACCGGCTCGGGTGGCGGCATCGGCAACGGCCGCGGCGGCGGCGTCGGCTCCGGTGACGGGCCTGGCGTCGGACCTGGCCGCGGCGGCGGTTTCGGCGGCGGCGCCTATCGAATCGGCGGCGGCGTCAGCTCGCCGATTCCGATCTCGCGGGTGGAGCCGGAGTACTCCGAGGAAGCGCGCAAGGCGAAGTTCATGGGAACGGTCGTACTGGCGCTGGTGGTCGACGAGAAGGGTCTGCCGAAGGACGTTCGCGTGATTCGCGCGGTCGGCCTGGGCCTGGATGAGAAGGCCATCGAAGCCGTGCTGAAGTGGCGCTTCCGTCCGGGTTACCTCAACGGCAGCCCCGTGCCGGTGCACGCGCAGATCGAAGTCAACTTCCGGCTGCTGTAAGCGGCCGCCCCATTCGTGGCGCCGCGGCGGCTACCTTCCGGTGACCTCCCGCAGCACGCGCAGAAAGTTCTCGCCGAGGATCTTTCGCACGTCGACCTCGCGGTAGCCGCGCCTCAGCAGCGCCGCCGTCAGCGCCGGCATCTTTGAGATGTCCTCCAGTCCCGCGGGCACGTTCGGGATCCCGTCGTAATCCGACCCGATGCCCACGTGGTCGATTCCCGCCAGCCTCACGATGCGGTCGATGTGCGCCACCACGTCGTCCAGCGTCGCAGCCGCCGGAGCCATCCGGCCGTAGCTCGCCAGGTAATCCCGGGCGGCGTATTCGTCGAGGTCCCTACCGGTGAGCTTCGGCTGGTCGGCGACGCGCTGGCCGATGCGGCGCTTGAGATCGTCGGCGTCCTTCCTGTTCAGGAAGCCGGCTCCGAAATTGACGCCGATGACGCCGCCGTTCGCCTTCATGGCGCGAATCTGGTCGTCGCTCATATTGCGCGGCACGTCGGCCAGCGCGCGGCAGGAGGAGTGCGACGCGATGACGGGCTTCGACGTGACCGCCAGCGTGTCGAAGAACGTCTTGTCGGAGACATGCGAGATATCGGCGATCATGCCGATGCGGTTCATCTCGCGCACCACCGACCGGCCGAAATCGGCGAGGCCGTTATGGCGCGGCGCGTCGGTGGAAGCATCCGCCCAGTTGTTGTTACGGAAATGGGTGAGGGTCATCGAGCGGATGCCGCGGCGGTGGTATTCGCGCAGCACCCCCAGGTCGTCGGCGATCTGGTGGCCGCCCTCGATCGTCAGCACGGCCGCGATGCGCCCGGCCCGCACGATTCGCTCGACATCGGACGCCGTCACCGCCATCTCAATCTCGCCGGGATGGGCGTCGAAGACCGACTGCATGGCGTCGCGCAACTGGAGCGTGCGGCGCACGGCCTCGGCGCCGGTGTAGTAAGTCGGGACCCACAGTGCGAAGAAAGGCGCGCGCATGCCGCCGTCGCGCAGCCGCGGAAAGTCGACATGGCCTCGGCTCTGCCGGCTGCTCAGGTCGACGCCTGCGTTGGCGACCCATTGCAGCGTATCGATGTGGCTGTCAACGCCGATGGCGGTGGCGTGAATGCGGCGGGCGCGCGCTAGGTCGTCTTGCGCGTGGAGCGAGCAAACCAGCAACGCGGGGAGACACCATCGCGGATACATCCCCGTATGATAGCGGGAGGGGCGGGCAGAGGGTCGCCCGAATGCCGGGCGACGCTGTTCAGTGCCGCTTCGCCCGGACTGGGTGAGCGATGAGAGGTTGACCGGCGCGGTGGCGAGCACTGACCGAAGGGATCCTCGGCGCTGGCTTCCCGGCCGGCACGAGCGCAGGGTGAGCGTTAATCTGCGCGCCGGCGTCGAGCACCCGCTAATGAGCGGATCGAAAGTGCCAGGTTTTGTGTACTCTGTACGAGCCAGGAGGACGCGACCGCATGAAGGCCAGTGAGGACATACTCAGATCATGGAAGGAGATCGGGGCGTATCTCTGTCGCAACGAGGCAACCGTTCGGCGGTGGGAGAAGGAAGAGGGGCTTCCCGTCCACCGCCATTCGCACAAGATCCGGTCGAGCGTTTACGCTTACCCCAGGGAGATCGACAGTTGGCAAGCGGCGCGGGCTGCAAACCCTCCACGCGAGGCTGCACACCTCTTCGTCCGCAAAGCGGCGGTAGTGGCGCTAACCACTTGCGCCCTGGCAGCCGCGGTGCTTTTGTGGCGAGGCGCCGGCAGCCGCCTGCTCAGGCCGCTGGTGGAGGCGGCGGCCGAAGACGTCATTGCCAGAAGGCTCTGGTCCGGGACGGAGAATGACGCAAGCATTTTGCTCAATGGCCGGGTACGCGGATCTGTAATCTTCGATACCGACTGGTACACAGGCAACATCGTGTCTTTGGACACGTCCACGGGCGCAAGACAAGTCATTACGCGGAAGCAAGACGGATGGAACTCCGGAGACTATGGCCACAGCCCAGTGCCTTCTCCCGACGGTTCCCGTATCGCGTTTACCTGGGCGGCCGGCAACAAGGAGGAGTTGAGAGTCGCGCCCGTTTCGGGAGGGGCCGGAGACGCACTGCTGTCGAATCCTGAATCTTCCTACCTGCAAGCCTTCGACTGGACTGCGGACGGCCGGCGCATATTGATCGCCTTGAAACGAAGCGATCGCTCCAGCCAGCTTGCGCTTGTCTCATATCCCGACGGCAAACTTCAGGCTTTGAAATCTCCCCAGGGACTGCACCCCCGCCGCGCCAGTTTGTCCCCGGACTCCCGGTACGTAATCTACGATGCGCCCACTCGACTCGGTGCGCCTGAGCGCGATATCTTCCTGCTGAGGATCGAGAGCGGCGATGAGACTGCGCTCATTAAAGATCCTTCGAACGATCACTCGGCGATCTGGATGCCTGATGGCCGCGGCATCGCTTTCATCAGCGATCGGGGAACGACCGCCGGAGTTTGGATGCTACCCATGTCGGGTGACCGTCCGGCGGGGCCGCCACGGCTGCTCAAGTCGGGCTTGGATCGAGGGACGCTCGTCGGGATCGGCTCTGAGGGAGCGATCTTAGTCGGCGCCAATACCGGCAGACACGGACTGTATCTGGCGGAAGCGGATTTCACGCAAGGGAAGCTTGTGGGCGAGCCGCAGCTGTTACGCGAGAGGTTTATGGCCTCGGGTTCGCTGGCTTGGTCGAGGGACGGGACGAAGTTGAGCACACTGATCAGAAATGAGGCCGCGCACGGAGCCGGAATTGTGATTCGTGACCTGGGTACGGGCAAAGAGCGAGTCCTGTATCCCGGATTCCGTCAGGTACGCTGGGCAGCAGAATGGTCTGCCGACGGGCGCCGATTTCTGATCGCCGCCGAGGATTGGAACCAGCGGGCGGGTGTCTTTCTTGTCGATGCCGCCAGCGGCGATGCGCGGCTCGTCATTAACGTTGACCGAAGCCAGTGGTCGGGACCCTGCATTCATCCGGTGTGGTTGGGGAAGAAGGACGAAATCGTGTGTATGGACTTCCGGGATGGCGCATCCCGCGTCTATCTGCGTGATATGAAAAGCGGCAGAGAACGGGATCTGCACAATGCCGCCGAGGGATCCGTAACCGGAGGTTTTGCGCTTGCCTCGCCAGACGGGGCCTGGGTCACGTTCCGGCGCCAAAGGAACTCTACGTGGGAGCTTGTCGTGGTATCCGCCGATCGCGGCCCCGCCAAAGTCCTGAAATCGGGCAGCACTCCCGGGGCTTTGGTGCCGCTTTCCTGGACGGCGGACAGCCGCTCGATCCTGATGCGAGACGGCGCATTCGAGGTGTGGCAGATTCCGAGAGACGGCGGACCGGCCCGCAGCCTGACTCGTCATTGGAAGGGATCGATTCTGGAATGGTTGAGAGTTCACCCGGATAACCGCCGGATGGCGGTACGCGTTTCGGAGCGCACAGCCGAGATTTGGGCATTGAAACTGGCCGGCATGTGATGACGCGGGTTTTAATGAGGGTGTTCGGTGAGGCGTTACTGCTGTTTGTCTTCTATGCGACGTTGGGCATCCCTGCCGATGACCATAGCCGCAGCGAAGCCCCTCCCATGCCCGCCGGGCGCAAGACGGCAGATCATCGATGGAGCGCGGTGACGGAGAGGGCCTTGGAAGACCCCCTGCCTCGCTAAACGCGCCGGGAAATCTGACTCCACACCACTTGCCCGATTGGCCCGCGGACGCTGCTAACGTCCGCGAGTGATCGTTCCTATGAGCGTCGTTGACGACGAGGGATACACACCCCGGCATCGCGAGGATCACCGTCGGATTCTGTGACACGAAGAAGCTTCATTCGGTCCATTTGATGCGGTCTCAGCCCGGCCAGTCCCGCGGTTCCGCCGTCGATATCTCCAGCCATCCGTCATAGGGCAGCGCGTCGACCGGCAGTCCGCTCCGCCAGAGCGAAAGCTGGACCCGCACGGTATCGCCCGGCGCGACGCCCAAGGCAGTTGCCGGCACCCCCACTTCGAGCACGGTGCGGAAGGCCGACTCGACGCCCTCCGGCGCCTCCACCACCTGGACTCCGCCCGCGCCGAGCCGCAACAGAATCGCCGTGCGATGCACGTTGAGCCGGACCTCGACTCCCTCCATATCGGCCGGCGAAGCTTCGAGGAAATCGAGGCGCAGATACAGCGTGCGCCCGTCGGAGCCGTAATACAGTTCGCGGATGAAGAAGCGCTGCCCGTGCATCGAACCCGAGCGGCCGTCGATGCGGTACAGCCCCGCACCCAGCCACTCGAAATACGAAGTCACCTCGCCGTCGATCGCCGGGCGGATCGGGGCCGAGGGCGGCTCGTGCATGGCCGGCGCCTCCGCCTTGACGATCGGGCGCGAGAGCTCGTCGGGCGGTGGAAGGCCCAGCGCGCGGTAGACGTTCGCCAGGTGGGTGCGGAAAAGGTGATCGAATTCCGCGCGATTGCTCGAAAAATGCTCCGGTCCGTACCACCAGCACCAGTCGCTGCCCTCGGCGATGAGCAGCTCCTCGCGCGCGAGCTGCCGGTTCTGCTCGGAAATCGATGCCGCGCCGGGACCTTCCATCACGCGGTCGTAGGTCTGCCGCGCCCGCAGCAGGTACTCCCAGGCGCGATTGTCCTCCTCGGCGCCGATCCAGATGTCGAAGTTGGCGTTGATCCACGAGCCCGGAAAGATGTGGTCGATGGCGTGCGGCGCGATCCTGTCGAGCGCCTCGGAGATGGTGCAGGCCTCGATCTCCGGGTCGGCGGAGATGCGTCCGTACAGCTCGCGGAAGAACGGCCGCGCGCCCTCCTCGTAGTATTCCCAGGCGTTCTCGCCGTCGAGGATCACGGGCACCAGCGCTTCGCGCCCGGCGTCGAGGATGGGCTGGCAGTTTTCGCGCACGCGGTCGAGGAAGTGTCCCGCCGCTTCGGCCGCGCCCATGCGCGCGTAGACGAAGCCGATCAGGTCGCTCAGGTAGTGATCGCGGAAGACGACCTTGATCGAACGCCCCTCGCGGCGCCACACGTAGGGGCGATAGGTGAGATCGACGTCGGCCAACTGGTTCAGGGTGCGCGTGAGGACGCCGTTATCGGTCGCGATCCAGCGGAAGCCGAGGCCGGCGGCGAGTCCCAGCACTTCATCGGAGACCGAGCCTTCCGAGGGCCACATACCGCCGGGCCACGCGCCGAACAGGCGATGGTGATAAGCTCGCGCCTTCTCCATCTGGTGGAGGGCGTCGCCGGGATACTGGAAGCGCGAGGGCAGCGGCACATAAGGATGCGCGACGCCGGCGATGGAGGTGTCGCACAGCAGCGGCAGAATCGGGTGGTAGTAGGGGGTCGTGGAGACTTCGACCTGGCCGCGCGAGGCGAACTCCTGGTAGACGGGCAGCACGCGATTGAGAATCTCGAGCTGCTTGTGGCCCATCAGCGCCTGGTCGGCGGCGCTGTAGCCGTGGCCCTTCTCGATGAGCGCGCGGACGCCGTCGTCGCCGGCCTGAAACTCCTCGTCGAACCAGGCAAGCTGCGAGAGCACCTGAAGGTCGCGCATGGCCTGCGCTCCGAAGTAATGACGGGCGCGGCGGGGGTTGCGGTCGGCGGCCTGCCAGGCGTCGTAGAGCTCGCCGTAGCGCGGATAGCGCCGGATCATGCGCCCGACGTTGGCCTGGAAGAAATAATGCAGCGCGAAGGCCTGCTCGGACTCGGTGAGCTCCTCGGCGGGCTTGAGGGCGCAGCGCAGGAAGGGATCGGCGGCGGCGCCGGCGGCGTACTCCTCCACCTGCACCATCAGCGACGGGACGAGGTTGAACGTCTGCCGGATCCGCGGGAACTCGCGCAGGATCGCGACCATGCCGTAGTAGTCCTTGAGGGCGTGCAGGCGGGTCCAGGGGAGCTTGTATTCGCCGCTGATCAGGTCCTTGTAGAAGGGCTGATGCATGTGCCAGAGAAAGCACAGGTGAATGCGCGGCGAGCCTGCGGGCGCGCTCATCGGCCGAAGTAGCTTCTTACGGGAGGCGGCGGCTCATCCCTGCGCAGCGCGCGCCAGAGGATGTCGTTGAGCTCGTCGTCGTCGATGCGATCGGCCTCGCTGAAGTCGAGCCGCAGCGACCGCGCGGCTGTCGGATTCGCGGCCGGGTTGCGCTCGTCCAGGCGGATGCGAGGCTTCTCGGCGGCGTAGGGCCGCGGGTCGGGCTTGGGGGAGAACGCCGCGAACATGGGACGCGAGGCCGCGTCGAAGTGCGTCATCGGATGCATGCCGAGGATCAGTTCCATGGTGCGCAGCATCGAGGTGGTGTTGTACATGGTGCTGTCGATGGCGCCCGTGCGCGTGTAGGGGGAGAGCACGAAGGCCGGCGCGCGGTGGCTGTCGACATGGTCGGGCCCGTTCTGCGCGTCGTCCTCCAGAACGAAGATGGCCATTTGCGGCCAGAAGCGGCTCTTCGAGAAGCCCTCGACCAGCATCCCCAGAGCGAAGTCGTTATCGGCCACGGCAGACCGCGGCGCGATGCGGCCGGGCGAGGTGCCCGACGTATGGTCGTTGCCGAGGCGGATGATGAGGAGCCTCGGCATCTCGCCGGCGGCCTCCCACTCCTTGACATCGTCGAGGATCACGCGCGCGCGGTCGACGTCCGGGTAGTCCATGTCGAAGCCGCGAAGCTTGCGGTTGGTCACCTTGGCGAGAATCGCGTCGCGCACCGCGTCGACCTGTATCTCTCCGGTCGGCGCGGCGCCTTTGGTGTTGGTCACGAAATACCCGTAGTTGCGCATGGTGACGCCGGCGGCGGCGGCATTGGTCCACAGGTAGCCGGCGGGCGGGGTGGCGGCCGGCTCGCCGCCCTCGTAGTCGTAGTGGCGCCGCCGGCTGCCGTAGCTGTTGGGCCACATGCGCTGGACGTAGGCCGGCGCGATGGCGGCGGTCGACCAGTTATGCCCGTCGGCGCTGACGTCGGCGCTCACGTAGAAGTTGTCGAACAGCACGAACTCGCGCGCCAGCTTGTGATGGTTGGGCGTCACGTCCTCGCCGAACAGCACCAGCGAGGGGTCGCCGTTGCCCTTGCCGAGCGCGCCGAAGACCTGGTCGTAGGTGCGATTCTCCTTGACGACGTAGAGCACGTAGCGGATGGGCGACGGCTCGCCGGGCGCGGGCGGAATGGGATTGCCGCGCGGAATCGCGATGTTGTCGAGCAGCTCGTCGCGATAGGGGGAGTTCGCGAGCACGGTGAGCGAGTAGCGGTCGAGCTGCTCGTCGTTGAAGGGGTCGACGATGGAGACGCTGCCGGTCTGCAATCGCCCGACGTAGGCGGGAAGACGCCCGCCGAGGTGGACGGGCGCTGGACGCACCGACGGATTCGGGCCGTCGGGATTCGGGAAACTGCGCGCGCCGCGGCCGTTGAAGATCGCCAGGCGTCCGCCGGGGAGGGCTCGCGCGGCGATCGGGTACCAGGCGCTCGGCACGAAGCCGGTGACACGCGCCCGCGGACCGGTGATGTCGGCGACGGCGACGGCGTTGGCGTCCGAGCAGACGACGTAGAGGCGCGACTGGTCGGCGTTCAACGCCAGGGCGCTCGGCGTCATGCCGAGAGGCTGCCGCGGCGTCATGGCGACGTTGATGGTCTCGAGCAGGCGCAGCTCCTTGCTCGCCGTGACACCGACGACGAAGACCCGGTTGGTGTTGGCCGCGGCCACGAACAGTCGCGCGGCCCAGGCGACGTCGGCCTTCTTTTCCTCCTCGTCGTCCTCGTCGACCTTGGGCTTTCGGTCGCTCCATGCCATATCCATGGGTTGCGGGCCGAGCCGCAGGGTGGCGAGCGGGTTTCCGTTGGCGGTCTCGTGATGGTAGATCGAACCGTCGGCCCAACTGGTCACGAAGTACGACTTGCCGTCGGGGTGAAACAGGATGCGGTAGGGGCGGCGGCCGGTCTTGAAGCGGTCGATGACGCGGCCGGAGCTGGGGTTGATGACGACGACCTGGTCCTGGAAGAGGTCGGCGGCGTAGATGAGGCGGTCGTGGAGGGCGACATCGCCGATGAAGTGGCGATGCGTGCGCTCGGCGGCGGGGACGACGTCGAAGCGCCGCGCGGGTTTGAGCACACCGTCGGCGCCGAGGGCGAATTCGAAGACGGCGGCCTGCGATCCTCCGCCGACGTAGAGGGTGCGGCCGTCGGGGGTGAGGGCCATGCCGAGCCAGGCGTCGGCGACGGGGATGCGGCTGACTTCCTTTTCGGATTTCGCGTCGAGGACGGCGATGGAGGGCGGGTTGTAGCCGCCGTTGAGGACGATCAGGTAGCGGCCGCCGGGGGTGAGGAGCGAGGCCATGGGGAAGGTGTCGAGCGCGACCTGTCGTCCGGCGGGGCGGATGCGCCAGCCGCTGACGAGCATGGTGCTGCCGTCGGCGCGCGGGCCGGGGCGTTCGATGCCGGGGGTGGATTGGGAGACGAGAATTGCGGCGGCGGCGAGGAGTGGGAGGGGCGCCGCGAGCTTCAGCGGGGCGGGCATCGTTTAAGGATACATGGGTGGAGAGACACTACGCCGCTTGCGCGGGCCATGGCGCCTCCGGCGCAGAGGCGATCCGAGACAGGTGTCAGGCCGTCCGCGCCGGGCGCCGCGTTAACGAGACGCCCGGCGGGGTGTTCGAGGAGA
>CAZEVY010000087.1:0-22267 GCA_964515555.1 uncultured Solibacteraceae bacterium
CGGAATCGCGTGGCGGCGGCAGACGTCGCGCACCGCGCGCAGGTTCGCCATCGAAACCGGCTGGCCGCCGCCGGTGTTGTTGGTGACGGTGACCATGGCGAGCGGAATGTTGCCGGCGCCGGTTTCGGCGACCAGCGCTTCGAGCGCGGCCACGTCCAGGTTGCCCTTGAAGTCGTGCCGCGCCTGCGTGTCGGCGGCCTCGGGGATGGGCAGGTCGGCGGCGCGAGCCCCGTTGCATTCGATGTTGGCGCGCGTGGTGTCGAAGTGCGAGTTGTTGGGCACGACGTGGCCGGGGCGGCACAGAATCGAGAACAGAATGCGTTCGGCCGCGCGGCCCTGGTGCGTGGGGATCACGTGGCGGAAGCCCGTCAGGTCGCGCACGGTGCGTTCCAGGCGATAGAAGCTCGGGCTGCCGGCGTAGGACTCGTCGCCGCGCATCATGGCCGCCCATTGCGCGGTCGACATGGCGCTGGTGCCGGAATCGGTCAGCAGGTCGATGAGAATGTCCTCGGCCGCGATGAGGAACAGGTTGTACCCGGCGCTCTCGAGGATTCGCTCGCGCTCGGCCGGCGTCGTCTGCCGGATCGGCTCGACGGACTTGATGCGGAACGGCTCGATGATGGTCTTCACGCCGGCGTCTTACTTGTAGGAGAGCGGGATTTCGATGGTCACCGGGAGGCGGTCGTCGCGGCGGACGGCCTTCATCTCGTCGGCCTCGTTCTGGCGAACGGCGGCGGCGCCCTGGCGGACTCCCGCCGCGCCCGGCGACGCCGGCGCGCGGAACGAGCTCGACGTCTGGCCGACGCCTGGCGCATCGGCCATCAGCATCACCAGGAGACTGCGGTCGCCCGCGCCGGAGGGCAGCGCTCCGCTCGGCGGCGCGATGTAGGTGCGGCCCGGAGTCGCGGGCGTCACCAGCAGGCTGCGTGTCGACGTGCCTTCTCGCAGCTGCACCAGCAGCCACCCCTCGGCGAGCGGCTCGACGATCAGCCGCACGGATTCCCCCTCGACGAAGTTCGACGCGGGCGTCACCGCCACGTAGTTTCCGTCCGCCGCCAGGCGTTCGAGCCGATAGCGCACCGGAACCGCGATTTCCTTCTTGGCCTGCACCGGCGCGTCGGCCTTGGAGAGCGATGCCGTGCGCGCGCGCCCGAGGTCGGCCGCTCCTTCGAGTGCGGCGCGCGGTGGCGCGGCTTGCGGCGCTTCGGCACGCGCGGGTGGAGGAGGCGGCGGGGTCGACTGCGGCGCCGGGGCGATGATCCCGCCAATCACGCCGCCGGCCGCGGCGGGCTGGGGGACTGCGGCGACGGACTTCTCACGCTCCTCGAGGCGATCGAGCAGGACCTTAGCTTGGGGAGCGGACTGCGCCACGCGGCGCTCGGTGGGTACGTTGCGGTACCGGTCACTCGAGATGGGGCCGGCCGGCGCCGCCTCCGACTGCATCGCCGAGGCCGCATCGGGCGCCGCGATCGGCTTGGCGACCGCGACTTCCACGGGCTGCGGACGATCGGGCCGCGGAAGAAACACGGCCACGGCGATGGCCGCCGCCGCCAGTCCGGCGAGCGTTCCCATCGGCGCGGGGCGCATGAGCCATGCGGCCGCGCGTGACCACCATCCGGCCCTGCCGGCGACCGCCTCGCGCAATCGCGCCCGCGCGCCGGGCTGGGCGAGAAGATCGCGGAGAGCGTCCTCATCGGCCAGCGCCTCGAAGAGCTGCTGATCGCCGAGCGCGGCCTCTGCCAACGCGCGGCGCTCCTCGGCGGTAAGCGTGCCTGTGGCGTATCCGCCGAGCAGCTTTTCCGCTTCGTCGCGCTTCATCGTTTCTCCCACGATCCGCCGAGCAGCTCCAGCAGCCGCTTCCGGCACCGGAAGTCCCAGGTGTAGACGGTGTTGATCGCCGCCGCCTGGAATTCCTTCTGTATTTCCGCGAAGCTCATTCCGTCGAGCTTCATCCGGAACAGCTCGCGACAGCGCCCGTCCAGCTTCGCCAGCGCCGCCGCCACGCGCGCTTCCATCTCCCTTCGTTCGGCGTACGACTCCGGGTCCTCGCCCGGGTCGGCGAGGCGGACTTCGTCCACCGTCGCCTGATTATATTCTCCCCGGCGGAGGCTCTTGCGCACCTCGCCGCGGATCTTGAAGCGCAGAATCTCGAGCGACAGCGGGAGCAGCTCTTCCGCGGCGGTGACGTGAGGATACTTGGTCTCCAGGAGGATGAGTACTTCCTGCGCCAGGTCCTCCGCCTTGTCCTTCCCGATACGAGATGCCGCGAAGGCCAGAATCCTTTCGCGAAGGCTGGCGAGGCTCTCGTCGCGGCTCACGGTATCTACTTTGTGGGAAAGAACTTAACTCCGGGCGCCCGCGCGAAGTCTTGGAACTTGGGAGAGACCTGGATGCTTCCCATGCGCGACTCGTATTACAGGGGGCCTATCGACACCTGAAGTGTAACACTCCCCGGCGCAGCGACCACCGAACGGAATGACTGACATTACGCTACCGCCAGACCTCGATCTGCTCCAGGCGCTTGCGTTCGTCGGCCAGGCTGTGGTCGATCGCACCTTGGGACTCGAGTTCGCGGTGGTGGTAATGGAAGCGGTTGGAAGGGTAAGCGCTGATGAGACGCAGGTGGCGGTCCAGCATATAGACGACTTCGCATTGGTCGTCGCCTTCCATGTGCTGTACGTTGACTTTGATGTTGCCGGCCGGGAAACCGAGGAGCCGGACCTTGCTGAACGTCTCCGCGAGATTCAGGCAGCTTCTCGGAAAAACGACCACGGCCTTCTCCCTGGCCTCCGGGAACGAGAGAATCTGAAACTCCCGGCCGCGACGCTGCCGCGACGCCCCACCGAAACCGCTGCCCGGCAGCACAACCAGCACAGCGGCTTCGTACCCGTTGTTTACGCCGCCCAGAAGGATCTCCGGGGCGCCGTCGTTGTCGAGGTCCGCGGTGAGCATGTGTTCCAGGTGCCCGGAATGCCAGTACTCCTCGACGACTGTCCCCCGATGGTCCAGTGAAACCAGTTGATTCGGGAACGTAGTGAGATGGTGAGAGTTCACCAGAATCCACGGCCGGCGGCCGTCGGACGCCGGCGCGGTGACGAAATCGGAAACCACAAACACGCCCGGACTTCGTTCGTGTGGGCTCCGAACCTCCCGCCCCGGCCGAAACGTCCAATCGATTCCGCCGCGGGCATCGAAACAATACAGCGTACTCCCCGTGCTTTCCAGCGGGCGTGGATCATAGACGAAGTACGCATTGACTTCATTACGACCGGGCAGATGCAGGATCTTGAAGGGGGACGGCACGGCGTTCCGATGCACTTCGTAGCGGTTCGCGTGAAAGCCCAGGGGGAATTCGTGGCGCCAGGTCAACCGTCCGGACCTGTCGGTTACTTCGAGAGCCTGGGACGTGAGGTGGTGTTCGGCTGGCACGCGGGCCCGGCCCAATAGCATCGTCGCGATCAGGATGGCGCCGGCGATGACGCTCACGCCCGCTACCCACGAGCCCCGGCGATGGGGCTCGATGGTGATGGCGGCGCCGTTCTCGGAATCCAGCCATTCGCGAGCCTCCCGCCGGTGCATGTAGACTCCCCCGGCTGGATTCCGGCGCACCGGGAACCCCCGGGACTCCCACATCTGGACTGTGCGTTTATCTCGCCGGAAGTACGCGGCGATCTCCTTCCAGCCCACGAGCAGGTCTGGATCCGGATCGGCGGGGTGTGGCTCCTCCCTCCAGGAGTCCATGGACTGCATCATAACCGAATTCCGCCGCGCGAAAAACGGCGATATCGTCCTTTTTCGCTTGCCCCTTTCGCAATCCACCCGCAAAAGGGAGAGAAAGGAGGTCCAACTATGGACAATCGTTTCTCCGCTTTCGGCAAAGGTGGACTCTTCACCGCAGCCGCGTACCTGGCAGCCTGCCTCCATGGGACGGCGCCCGCCGCCCGCGCCCAGCTCGCCGCGCACTGGCGATTCAACGAAACTCCGCACGTGTTCCTCGCCGACCACAGCGGCAAGGAGAACCACGGAATCACCGGCTACACCACGGCCGCCCCCGCCCTGTTCGGGCGCGGCTGGGTGTTCGACGGCGTGCGCAGCTTTGTCGAAGCGCCCGATATCGACGACGACCTGGACGTCACCAGCTTCACCATCGACCTGTGGGTGAAGGTCGATGCCATCGGCAGCCCCCAAAAGCTCGTGGTCAAGGGCGGCAACGGCGAGGATTCGTTCGTGAACGACAACTATTCGCTGGAGGTCATCGGCGATGGACGGCTGGCGTGCGGGTTCGAGAGCACGTCCGGATCCGACGAGTCCGTCCTCTCGGTCCGCCCCATTACAACCGGGCGATTCGTGCACCTGGCCTGCACCTTCGACGCGGCCACCGGAAACATGACCGTTTACGAGGATGGCGTCGCCTTTGGTGCCGCGGCCGCCGGGAATCCCACGCCCCAGCAGCAGGATCAGGCCGTCTATCTCGGAACCAATCGGCGGATCAACAATCAGCCTCTCAAGGGAGTGCTCGACGAGGTCCGCATCTGGTCGGTCGCACTCAGCGCCGCCCAGATTGCGAGCGCCTTCGACGAGGGGCGGCACAGGCGGTAAGCGCCTGCCGAGGGGGATTCCCGATTCGTCGAGCGCGGCCCGAGCCGCATGCTACATTAGTTCTTTCCATGACGCCGACGAAGGAATCCCCCACCCTCGACGCCGCCCGCGAGCGCGAGTTGCGCGACATCGCGAAGCGCATCCGGCGCCACATCGTCGAGATGACCGGCGCCGCGAAATCCGGCCATCCGGGCGGGTCGCTCTCGGCGGTCGAGCTGCTCGTCGCCTTGTATTTCGGCGGAATCCTGCGGCACGACCCGCGGAATCCGCAATGGCCCGACCGCGACCGCTTCATCCTCTCCAAGGGCCACGCCTGTCCGGTACTCTACGCCGTGATGGCCGAGGCCGGCTACACGCCCGTCGACCAGCTCAACACGCTCCGCAAGCTCGGCTCGATCTACCAGGGCCACCCCGACCGCCGCTTCATTCCCGCGCTCGAAGCGTCGACCGGCTCGCTTGGCCAGGGCCTCTCGCTCGCGATCGGCATGGCGCTCGCCGCGCGGCTCGACCGGCGGCCTTCGCGCGCCTACGTCGTGCTCGGCGACGGCGAGATTCAGGAAGGGCAGATCTGGGAAGCCGCCATGTTCGGCGCCTATCATAAGGTCGATAACGCCGTCGCCATCGTCGACTACAACAAGATTCAGCTCGACGGCTTCGTCAAGGACATCATGGAACTGGAGCCGCTGGCCGCCAAATGGCGCGGCTTCGGCTGGCACACCATCGAGATCGACGGGCACAGCTTCCCGGAGGTCTTCGCCGCCTTCGCCGAGGCCGAACGCACCAAGGGCGCGCCCACGGCCATCCTCGCGCACACCGTCAAGGGCAAGGGCGTCAGTTTCATGGAGAACAACCCCAAGTTTCATGGCGTGGCGCCGACGGCCGACGAGGTCGCGCGCGCGATCGAGGAGCTCGCGTGACGCCCGTGAGCGCGCGGCCGAAGTTCGATCTCAAGCCGGGCGCCGCCACGCGCGAGGCGTTCGGCAAAACGCTGGTCGAGCTGGGCCGCGAGAACCCGAACGTCGTGGTCTGCGACGCCGACCTGTCGAAGTCCACCTTCACCCACCTCTTCGCCAAGGAGTTTCCAGAGCGCTTTTTCTCCTGCGGCATCGCCGAAGCGAACATGGTGGCCATCGGCGCCGGGCTGGCGTCGAGCGGCAAGATCGCGTTCGTCTCCAGCTTCTCGTGCTTCGTGCTGAACAAGGGCTTCGAACAGCTCCGCGTGACGGCCGCTTACGCGCAGGTTCCGCTCAAGGTGGTCGGCACCCACAGCGGCATCTCCATCGGCGAGGACGGCCCCTCGCAGATGAGCGTCGAGGATCTGGCGCTGGCGGGCGCGCTGCCGGGCTTCGCCGTGATCTCGCCCGCCGATGAAGTCGCGATGAGCGCGCTGGTGCGCGAGGCCGCCGCCTGGCCCGGCCCGGTCTTCCTGCGCGCGGGCCGCGTCAAGGTTCCCGTGGTACACGCGGCGGACCGGAAGTTCGAGATCGGCCGCGCCATCGAGCTGATCGACGGCTCCGACGTGACCATCGTCGCGCACGGCCTCATGGTCGCCGAAGCCATCCGCGCCTCCGACGCGCTCGACGCCGAGGGCGTGTCGGCGCGCGTCATCGACATGCACACGATCAAGCCGCTCGATCGCGACGCCGTTCGCAGGGCCGCCGCCGAGACCGGCGCGATCGTTGTCGCCGAGGAGCATCTCACTGACAGCGGCCTCGGCGTGCGGGTCGCGCAGGCGGCCGCCGAGACCGAGCCGTGCGTGATGGAATTCGTCGGCATCCGCGAAACCTACGCCGAATCGGGCACGCCCGAGGGCCTGCTCGAAAAGTACGGCCTGGTCTCGCGGGAAGTCGTCGCCGCCGCGCGGCGCGCGCTCGCCCGCAAGCAACGCCGATGAACAAACGGGAGCGCGCCGCCCGCTTCCTGCACGACCAGATCGGCGGCTCGCTCACCGCGGTCGCGCTTCAGCTCGATCTTCTGCGGATGGACCATCCCGAGGTGGCCCCGCGCGTCGAGGAGATCCAGCGCTCGCTCGACACGGCCATGACTTCGGTACGGGAGTTGAGCCGCCGCTTGCGCGACGGAGTAGAAGGAGTAGAATAGGGGACCAATAACATATCGCTCATGCCCTACGACGTGCTACTCGTCGAGGACCATCGCATTGTGCGCGACGGCATCAAGGCGATCCTCGAGCGCCAGGCCGACTTCCGGGTGACGGGGGAAACGGATTCCGCCGTGGACGCGATTCAGTTTTGCAAGAAGACCAGGCCTCACCTGGTCCTCATGGACGTCGGGCTGCCCGGACTCAACGGCGTCGAGGCCACCGCCGAGATTCTGCGCTACGCGCCGGAGACGAAGATCGTCATTGTCTCCATGCTCGACGACGAGGAGTCGGTGGTCGGCGCCCTGCGCGCCGGAGCGCGCGGTTTCGTGCTGAAGAAGGCCTCGCTGGGCGACCTGGTGGACGCCATGCGCGCCGTCGTCCAGGGCGGGACGTATCTCAGCCCGCAGGTCTCCGACAAACTGTTGCACCGCATCCAGACGGGCAGCTTCGAGACGCGCCCGCTGCCGACCGCCTTGCAGGGGCTCTCGCGGCGCGAGCTGCAGGTGATGCGCCTGGTCGCCGACGGAAAGACCAGCAAGGAAATCGCCGTGATGCTCGACCTCGGCCTGCAAACCGTGCGCAGCTACCGCAAGACGATGATGCGGAAGCTGGGGTTGAACAACGTCGCCGGACTCACCCAACTGGCCGTTTCCACCGGCATCTCCGGGGCGCACACGCGCGCCGCGGCCGAAGAATGACGACCCCCTGGGGCGAGATCGAAGTCGCCGACGCGCACGTTCACTTTTTCTCGCACCGCTTCTTCTCGCTGCTCGCCGCGCAGAAGAACTCCACGATCGAGACGATCCTGCCCGAGCTCGGCTGGGAGACGCCGCCCGCCGATCCCTGGGAGCTGGCGGCGCGCTGGGCCGCCGAACTCGACCGCCACGGCGTGGCGCGCGCGTCGTTGATCGCCAGCCTCCCCGGAGACGAAGAGTCCGTGGCCGCGGCGGTCGCGGCCCATCCGGAGAGATTCACGGGTCTCTTCATGGTCAACGCAGCCGCCGGCGACGCCGCGGATCGCACTCGCGCCGCGCTCGGCCGCGGCCTGCGCTGCCCCTGCCTGTTTCCGGCCATGCATCGCTATTCGATGGCGGACGACCGCGCCGCGGCCATCGTCGAGATAGCCGCCGCGCATCCGGGAGCGGCGGTGTTCGTGCACTGCGGAGTGCTGACGGTCGGGGTTCGCCGGAAGCTGGGCCTTCCGTCGCCGTTCGACATGCGCTTCTCGAATCCGCTTGACGTCCACGCGCTGGCGCTGCGGTTTCCGAAGCTGCCGTTCGTAATCCCGCATTTCGGCGCGGGCTTCCTGCGCGAGGCGCTGATGATGTGCGATCTGTGCCCCAACGTGCATCTCGACACCTCCAGCTCGAACTCCTGGATGCGGTATCTCGAGCCCGGCTGCACGCTGGCGTCGGTGTTCGCGCGGGCGCTGGCGGTCGCCGGGCCGCGGCGGCTGCTGTTCGGAACGGACTCGTCGTTTTTCCCGCGAGGCTGGCAGGCGGGCGTATTCGACGAGCAGGTGCGCGCTCTGGCGGAGATCGGCGCCGGCGCGGAGGACGCGCGCGCGATTTTCGGCGGCAACTTCGCGCGGCTGTTTCCCTGATAGACTTGCTACCTGTGCTGAACTCATGCCGTGCGGCCAAGGCGTCGGCGACCCTTGCGGCGCTGCTCGCGATGGGATGCGGAGGCCCCGCGAAGCCCGGCGGCGTCGACGAAGCGCTGGCCCGCGAGATCGCCGCCATTAAGGCCATCGACAATCACGGTCACCCCCTGCGCCTGACCCTCGATGGCGACCCGCCCGACGACGAGTACGACGCCCTCACCTTCGAGACCATGGAGCCCGCGCCGGCGCCGGTGCGCATCCGCGAGGACAACCGCGAATACATCCAGGCCTGGAAGCTGCTGTGGGGATATCCGCACGACGACATGTCGAAGCCCCACATCGACGAGCTCATGAAGACCAAGGCGCGCTTCATGCGAGAGAAGGGCGACGGCTATCCCGCCTGGGTGCTCGACCGGCTGGGCATCGACGTGCTGCTCGCCAACCGCGTCGCCATGGGCCGCGGGCTGACGGCGCCGCGCTTCCGCTGGGTCAGCTACGTCGACCCGCTGATGTTCCCGCTCAACAACGGCGCCGCCAAGCGCGAGAACCCCGACTACCTGGCCTTCTACAAGGCGCAGGAGCGCCTGCTCGAGCGCTATCTGGTCGAGAGCGGCACCAGCGCCTTTCCGCCGACGCTCAAGGGATACGAGGAACACATCGTCACGCCCACACTCGAGCATCAGAAGCGGCGCGGCGCCGTCGCCGTGAAATTCGAGGCCGCCTATCTGCGGGCGCTCGACTTCGACCGGCCCGACGGCTCCGCCGAGGGTGTCTACGCGCAGTTCGTCCGTGGCGGCGAGCCTCCCCGCTCCGCCTACAAGGCCGTCCAGGATCACGTCTTCCGGCACATCGCGCGGGAAGCGGGACGGCTCGGCCTGGCGGTGCACATCCATTCCTGCGGCGGCGCCGGCGGCTATTACAAATTGGGCGGCACCAACCCCGGACTGCTCGATTCGGTCTTCAGCGATCCCTCGCTCCGCAAGACCAACTTCGTCCTGGTGCACGGCGGCTGGCCCTACACCGACATGGTCGGGTTCCTGCTCGGCAAGCCGAACGTGTATGCCGACATGTCGGCCATGAACTTCGTGTTGTATCCTCGCGAATTGAGCGAAATTCTGCGCAAGTGGATTTCCTTCGTCCCGGAGCGCGTGCTCTACGGCGGCGATGTCGAGCCGTTCTATCCCCACATCAACTGGGAGGAGACCGGCTGGCTGACCGTCACCACCGGCCGCCGCGCCCTCGGCATGGCGCTGACCGGGATGATCGAGGACGGCGACATCACCCGCGAGCGCGCCGTCGAAGTGGCCCGCCTGGTCATGCGCGGAAACGCCGCGAAGCTCTACGGAATCCAGTGAGGCGGCTTCTCATCCGGCCCGGCGCCATCGGCGACTTCATCGTCTCGCTGCCGGCCATGGAATCCCTGAAGGCCGACTACACCGAGGTCTGGTGCACGCGGCCGAACG
The DNA here is from genome assembly GCA_964515555.1 of uncultured Solibacteraceae bacterium. Lineage (GTDB taxonomy): Bacteria > Acidobacteriota > Terriglobia > Bryobacterales > Bryobacteraceae > CAZEVY01. The sequence goes on from CAZEVY010000087.1 coordinate 9,767, forward strand.
TGACGCTGGCGTGCTTCGCCGATCGGGCGCGCACCATCGGCGACACCGGGCTCGACCTGGTTGGCATTCCCGGCCAATCCCCCGAACGCGTCCTGGCCGATCTGCGCGGTTTTCAAGAGATCGTCTCCTGGTACGGGTCGGCGCGCCCGGAGTTTCGCGAGGCCGTCGCCGGGCTGCCGTTCCGTTTCCTGGCGGCGCTGCCGGACCGGCCCGGAATGCACGCCGCCGATTTCTACCTCTCCCAGGTGGGCGCGCCGCCCGGCGCCATCCCCCGGATCGCCGCCTCCCCGCTCTCGCCCGCGCCGGGGAATTTCGCGGTCATCCACCCGTTTTCCGGAAGCCCGGCCAAGGACTGGCCGCTCGACCGCTTTCAGGCCCTGGCCGAACGCCTGGCCCGGCGCCTGCCGGTCCGCTTGTGCGCCGGTCCGCACGAGAAACTCAAGGACGCGACCCGCATTCAGGACCTCTACGATCTCGCCCGCTGGCTCGCGGGCGCCCAGGTCTACGTCGGCAACGATTCCGGGATCACGCACCTGGCCGCCGCCGCCGGCGCACCCGTGGTCGCACTCTTCGGCCCGACCGACCCGGCGGTGTGGGCGCCGCGCGGGCGGGTGCACGTCGTGCGGTCCGGCCGCCAGGTCGAGGATATCCCGGTCGAAGCGGTGGAAGCGGCGGTCGATGCTATGCTAAGTAAACCTTAATGTGCCGGCTGCTCCCGCTCGTGTTGCTCCTGGCGCTGCCGACTTCGACGGCGCCCGCCCGCAAGATCGTGACGTTGACCGGAACCGGCCAGGCCGGCTACTCTGGCGACGGCGGTCCGGGCGTCAAGGCGCAGGTCAGCAATCCCTACGGACTGGTCATCGGACCCGACGGCGACCTCTACATCTGCGAGGTCGACAACCACGTGATCCGCAGGCTCGACCTGAAGTCCGGCCGCATCACGACGGTCGCCGGCAACGCGCGCCGCGGCTACTCCGGCGACGGCGGTCCGGCGCTCGAAGCCTCGCTCAACCAGCCCTACGAGGTGCGGTTCGACCGCGCGGGGAACATGTACTTCGTCGAGATGCAGAACCACCTGGTGCGGCGCGTCGACAAGCGGACCCGGGTCATCACCACGGTCGCCGGCGTCGGCACTCCCGGATTCTCGGGCGACAGCGGCCCCGCCGTGAAGGCGCAGCTTCGGCAGCCGCACAGCATCGCCTTCGACCCGCAGGGCCGGCTGCTGATCTGCGACATCGGCAATCACCGGGTGCGGCGCGTCGATCCGCGGAGCGGCCTCATCGAGACCTGGCTTGGCACCGGGGAGCGCAAGCCGACGCCCGACGGCGCGCCCGTCGCCGGGACGCCGGTGAACGGTCCACGCGCCATCGACCTGGACCCGCAGGGGAACGTTTACCTGGCCTTGCGCGAGGGCAACGCGGTCTTCATGATCAATCCCAAGTCGAACCGCTACCATCACCTCGCCGGCACCGGCGAGCAGGGCTATGCCGGCGACGGCGGTCTCGCCAAACTCGCCAAGCTGAGCGGTCCGAAGGGAATCGCCTACGCGCCCGACGGGAGCCTCTACATCGCCGATACGGAGAGCCACACTGTCCGGCGGATCGACTTGCGGAAGGGGATCATCGAGACGGTCGCCGGCAGCGGCGCGCGCGGTGACGGCCCGGACGGCGACCCGCTCGCCTGCCGCATGGCTCGCCCGCACGGCGTCTTTGTGGATCGGCGGGGCGCGGTCTACGTCGGCGACAGCGAGGCGCACCGGGTGCGGGTGCTGCGGTAGGTATCGGGCCAGACAACAAGGGCGGCGCCGGAGCGCCGCCCTTGGCTGAAGGCTGACTGCTGAAAGCGGACCGCTAGAAGTTGTACCGCAGAACGAGCTGGACGTTGCGCTCGCTGCCCTTGCCGGTCACCTTTCCGAACGAGGCCGAGGTCGGGTCGGTATTAAAGCCGTTCCAGTTCGGGTGATTCGGGAAGTTGAAGAACTCCGCGCGGAACACGATCTTGTGCCGCTCGGCGAACGCGAACGTCTTGAACAGCGCGGCGTTCCAGTTCTGGAAGCCGACGTTCACGAAGTCGATCGAGTTGCGGTTCTGGTTGCCGTAGGTGCCGTTGGCCGGGCGCGTCGCCCAAGGCTGGCCGCCGGGACGCGGGTTGAAGAAGAAGTTCGAGTCGGCCGTCGATTCGCTGAACTGCTTCGGCCGGTCGGTTGTGCTGGCGGTCAGGTTGTACGGAACGAAGTTGGGCGACCCGATCCCGTAGACGTCCTCGCCGCGGCCCACCGTGAAGGGCGTGCCCGACTGGAACTGCGCCACGCCGTTGACCTGCCAGCCGCCCAGCGCGGTCTTCACGACGCCGCTGGAGTTGCGGAAGAACGGCAGATCCCAGATAAAGTTCGCGACGACGATGTGCGGCGTGTCGAAGCTCGACCGTCCCCAGATATTGAAATCGTCGAAGGAATCGTAGAGGCGGTCGCGTGGACCGGAAGCGTGGTCCATCGAGCGCGAGAAGGTGTAGGCGACTCCGTAGGAAACGCCGCCCCGGTAGCGCCGTTGCATCTCGACTTGCAGGCCCTTGTACTCGCTGCGTCCGGCGTGCTCCAGCATCGGGATGAACGCGAAGCCCTTGTAAGGCCGCAGGAAGTTCACGTTGGCGCCGGCGTTGGCCGGCTGGAAGGTGGTCCCGCGCGGCAACTGGTTCAGGTCGCGCTCGCGGGAGAGGTGATTGCCGGCTGCTCCGACGAAGCCCACCTCGATGGTGGTCTCGTGGGCCAGCCGCGTCTGGAAGCTGACGTTCCAGTTGTAGGCCTTTGGCAGCTTCAGGACGGGATCGATGGTCATGAAGAACTGCGGGAAGGCCACCGCCGTGGCGCCGCCCGGATTGTCGGCCAGGCCGTTGGCGACCGATCCCATCGGCTGGAACGGCGGATTGCCGCCCAGGAACACCGAATCGTACACGCCGTAACGCGAAATGAAACCGCCGAAGCCGGCGCGCAGCACGTGCTTGCCCGCCACCTGGTAGGCGAGACCGAGCCGCGGAACGACATTCAGGTGACCTTGGGACGGATACCGGCCGCCGCGGAGGAGCCGATCGAACTGTCCGGAATCGATGGCCGGAACGCGGCCCCTGCCGGCGGCCGGGAACGAAGTTCCGGGGATGTAGACGCCGTTATAGCGCTCGCCGCTGAGCACGTTGCCGGTGGCGCGGTCGAGTACCGCGGCCTTCGACGGATCGTACAGCGCCGGGTCGAAGACCGCCATGTTGCCCCACAGCGACTTGAAGTAGCCGTTCGTCCACGTTCCGCGGAAGCCCAGCTCCAGCTTCAGGGCCGGGGTCACCTTCCAGGAATCCGAACCGAAGAACTCGAACATGTGTCCGCGGTAGGGGGTGTAGGAACGCGGTCCGATCTCGGCGTAGGTCGAGAACAGGCCCATGGCGGCGTTGCTCAGCGCCACGCCGGTGGTCGAAGCGCCGCTACGAGTGTCCTGGAAAATGAACCGGCCGTTCTGGTTGTTGGTGCCGCCGGGGACGCCGGTCACATTGATCTGGTCGAAGTCGTTCTGGCCGGCGCGCTCGAAGTAGCCGCCGAACTTGAACTGGTGGTTGCCGTGAATCTTGGTGAAGTTGTTCGAGATCTGGTAAATCGGTCCGGTCGACTGGGCCGGGTAGGGGCCGCCGTCGATGGTGGCGAAGTTGGAGATCTCGATGGTCGGGACCTTATCGTTGATTTCCTTGGGCTCGCGGAACAGGTACGGATAGTTGATGCCGCGCGTGGAGCGCAGGTAGCGCTCGCCCGCGCGGTCGATGCCGATATAGACCCGGTCGATCGAAGTGGCTAGCAGCAACTCGTTGATCATTGTCGGGCTAAGGGTCCAGACGTGGTTGAGCGACGCTGTCTTGTTGGGACGGCTCCAGTCGGTGATGGCATAGTCGAAGCCGCCACGGAAGGCGTCCAGCGCCTTCCAGTTGTAGACCGCGTGCCGGAAACGAAGCACCTGCTTCTCGGTCATGTTGTAGTCGATGCTCACCGTGTCTTTCCGCTGGTTCTGCGGATTCGGCCGGATCTGGAAGAAGTTGGCCGTACCCTGGCGGAAGCCGGGAGTCGGCAGCGGGTAGGTCCGCAGGAACGCGATGCCGTTGGCACTGAGGCGCCCGGCCGGAATGATGTTGCCGGCGAAGGGCTGGCCGTTGGTGGGATCGTTGACCACGCGCGCGGTGTTGAAAAAGCCCGACGACGGCGTCAGCAACTCGCTGAAGTTTCCGGTGCGCATCAACTCGGTCGGCACCGTCTGCGTCGAGCTGCTGTTCTGCCGGAAGCGAACCCATTCCTGGCTCCATAGGAAGAACAGCTTGTCGCGGTTGGTGTTGAACTTCCCGGGAATCGTCACCGGTCCGTCGATCACGTACCCGAACTGGTTGAAGCGGCGCGCCGGACGAGGAGTGTTGTTGCGGTTCTGCGCCCAGGTGTTGGCGTCCAGCTTGTCGTTGCGGAAGTACTCGTACAGCGCCAGGTGCAGGTCGCGGCCGCCTGACCGGGTGACGACGCGTACCTGACCATTGTTGGAGCGGCCGTACTCGGCGCCGTAGTTGGCCGTGAGGATCTGGACCTCCTGGACGGTCTCGACGTCGGCGGCGCCGATCGAAGTGCCGTTGGTGCGGGTGCGGATGCCGACCGCGCCGTCATAGGTGATCACCGAGTCCTGCGAACGGCCGCCATTGATCGAGAATCCGCCCGAGGTCAGCCCGAAGCTGAAGCCGTTCAAAGCGCCGCCTCGCACGCCGGGTTTCAGCAGGGCGAGGAAGATCGGGTTGCGCCCGTTGAGCGATAGATTCTCGATCTGGGCGCGCTCCACCGTCTTGCCGACTGTCGCCGTCTCGGTCTGGAGCACCGCGGTGCTGGCCTCGACGTTGATGGTCTCGGTCACTGCGCCGACCGCCAGGTCGACGTTGACGCTCAGTGGGACGCCGGCGTCCAGCTTATTACGCGTCGTCTCGGATTTCTTGAAGCCCGGCGCCTCCACCGTCACCGTGTAGTAGCCCGGCGGCAGGTTGGTCGCGATATAGAGGCCGGACTCGTTGGTCCTGATCACGCGGGAAAACCCGGTGCCTTCGTTCCGCACCGTGACCGTAGCGTTGGCCACCACCGACGCCGACTGGTCCTTGACGATTCCCGTGAGGTAGGAGTTATCGGACTGGGCCAGCAGCGGAATCGCCGCCAGCAGGAGAAATACAAACAGGACGCAGGCTTTCTTCATGGAATACTCCTTCGTGCCGATCACAATTCGCGAGATGCCCCTTGCGCGCGGCGAAGCATCTCCGCGCGTTTCTAACCGTTCCGGCCAGACCCGCGGCCGTAACGACCCGTGGATTCCCATCCAAAGGCACCCGTAGGCGCAGTATACACCAATCCGCGTTCAGGGTGCGTTGACTTTTGAAAAATGTCGGCTCACGGGGACATTCGGCCCGGGGCGGGGCTTTTTTCGACGCCTGGCCCGGCCCGAACGCTCCATCCTGCTATAATCGGGACGTTTGCCTGACCCCGACCCTCAGGAGGCCTCTCGATGAGCTTGTCCAACACGCAGTTGGCGATCGCCCGGCAGGACGAACCGGAAACGGAGGCCGCCGCGGCGCCGGCTGCCGGCTTTAAGGTGTTCAGCCGCGTGGTCGACTGGATCACCAGCGACCGCATGCAGATGCTCAACATCACCGACCGTATTAACGACATCGTGCGCAAGAGCGGCATCCGCGAGGGCATCGTGCACCTTCAGTCGCTGCACACCACCACTTCGGTATTCATGAACGAGTGGCAGGACGCGCTGCTCGAGGACGTCAAGACCTTCTTCGACGAGATCGTCGACCGCCAGCGCTACTACCACCACAACGATCCCCGCTTTTCCGACTGCGAGCGCCAGAACGCCGACTCCCACATGCGCGGCATGCTCATGGGCCAGACGCTGTGCCTCCAGGTGCGCAACGCCAAGGTGCTGCTCGGCACCTGGCAGAGCATCATCCTGGCCGAGTTCGACGGTCCCCGCAACCGCTCCCTGGCCGTGCAGGTCTCGGGCGTTTGATCGCCGCGATGCCGCGCCACTTCACCCGCGATGAGGCGGAGAAGCTGCTCGGAAGCCTCGTCCCGGAAGTGCGGCAGATGATTCATTTGGGCGAGGAGCATCGCAAGGCCGAGGAGGAGATCGAGGCCGTCGCCGGGCGCGTCGCCATGATGGGCGGCATGGTCGTCGATCGCGACAAGCTGGTCGCCATGCGCACGCGGCGCGACGCGCTGCTGATGCGCCTCAAGGAGACCGTCGAATCCATCCACGGCTACGGCTGCCAGATCAAGGACCACCGCGCCGGCCTGGTCGATTTCCCGACCCTGTACCGCGGCCAGGAGGTCTACCTGTGCTGGAAGTTCGGCGAGCAGCGCATCGAGTTCTGGCACGGCGAGGAGGGCTTCCGCGGGCGCCGCGAGATCGACCGCGAGTTCCTCGACAACCACCGCGGTGACGCGTCGCAGTAACGCCTGACACCTGCCCCCCGCCCCTGTAGTACACTAGCGGAGAAGCCGCGTCGCAATCGCGGCAACGATGCTGCTGCCCAAGGAATTCGTCGCCTACCTCTCGCGTCATCTGGTCAAGAGATTAAGCCCGCAGGTCGTCGAGGCCGCCAACCCGCAGACGGCCGTGGAGCTGGTCGCCGCGCTCATCGTCGACGAGCTCATGGTCGAGGACAAGCTCAACGACGAGGTCCGCGAGATCCTCTCGCAGTACTCCGACTACATGCGCAACGAGGGCGTCAGCTATCAGGAGATGTTCCGCAAGATCAAGAACACCCTGATCGCGCAGCGCAAGGTGATCCGGGCGTCGGGACGCGACTCCGGCGACTCGATGAAGCTCTCGCGCGACAAGATCAACGACCTCTCGCACAAGCTCCTGGCCATGTTCCGCAAGTCGCGCGAGTTCCGCATGAAGCGCGATCCCAACGACGCTCGCCTGGAAATGGTCCGCCTCATCACCGAGATTCTGCAGGTGGAGGACCGCGTCGACCGCGCCGCGCGCACCAAGATCCGCTCGCAGAAACGCGAGATTCCCGAAGGCACCGAGGAGTGGGACCTGCTGCTGCGCCGCTACTACGCCGAGGAGTTGAAGAAGCTGGGGATCGACCTCTCGCAGTAAGCTCTCAGCTTTCAGCAGTCAGCTAAGAGGGTTACCTCGGTGCTGTAGCTGAAAGCTGACCGCTGACAGCTAAACCGCCATCTTGAACCCAATCATCTCCTCGACCGCCTCGGTCGGGACCATCTCGATGGCGTCCCAGGGGCAGCCGTCCAGGAAGGCGCCGTCGGGGCCTTTGCTGACGCACTTCTTGCAGCCGATGCATAGCCGCGGGTCCACCTCGATGTGTCCGAACGGAGGATGATCCGGATCCTCGATCCAATACATGCACTCGGCGACCGGGCAATACGGCACGCAGGCCGGCGACCCGGCGCAGCCCGTGCAGCACTCGGTGATGACCGCCAGCTCCTTGGGCCGCTTCTTGCGCGGCGTGGCGATGCCTTCCGACATCGGCCACTGCTTTTCGGCTTCGGCGTTGATGAATACGGACTCGAGCGTCAACTCTCCTCCCGACGCCGTATTGTAGCAAGTAGGACCCGAGCTCCGTCTACCCGGCAAGGATCGCGGCGACTCGTTACTCCCGCCGAGACGAGGGTACGCCTCGGACAGGTCGCCTCAGTTCCCCGCAATCAGCCGGACCGGCCCCAGCAGCCCCGACGGAATCGGCTCGACCTTATCCATATCCTGCGCCTCGAACCGGACCCCATAGCGCAGGTTCAGCAGTTTGTAATCGGGCAGCGGGCGACCCGCCATGTGATTGAGCGCCAGGTTCCCGACGTCGACGCGAATGGTGTTGTTTCCCGCCTTCACCAGCTTCGTCACGTCCAGCGTGTACGGCGGCGACCACACCGCGCCCGCGCGCTGGCCGTTCACGTACACCACCGCCGCCTCCCGCACCGGCGCATCGAGCCAGGCCCGCATGCCGTTGCGCAGGCGAGCCGCCGCCACCGGCCTGCCCTCGCCGAAGTCGATCCGCACGCGCCGCGACGCGAATCCCGGCGTCAGCGCGACCTCCTTGGTGTAAGTCGCGACCCCGGAGTAGTACCGCGTCGCCTCGTCGTCGGTCCACGACCGCAGCTTCTCCATCGCCGACGCCTTCCCGCCGGCGCTCACCGTCCACCCCGCGCTGATGTCGACCGCCGCCGGAGCCGCGGCGTGATTCGACGCCGCCGCCGCTCCGCCCGGACCGCGCGAGAACACCAGGAATCGCGACTCGTACGGTTCGAGCGACATCTCCACGGTGGTCGTCCGATCGCCGCGCGCAGCCACCACGGCCGGTGACGGCGCGCCGGTCTTGGCGTCCCACCACTCCGCATCGAGACCCTGCACCCGAAACTCCCCCGACCCCGTCTGCTTCGCGTTGGTCGTGTTGGCGACGAAGTAGATCTCGGCGAACGGCGTCGTCCGGTGCACCACGCCGACCTCGGGCATTGCCGGGGAGAACGCGGCGTCCGGGCGCAGCTTCGCGGCCAGCGCGCGCGCCAGCCCGCTCTCCTCGGCGACGAACGCGCCCGGCGCCGACGGTCCCTCGAACAGCCGCTCCACGATGGCGCGCACCTCGGCGTGATCGCCCTCGGTCGCCATGCGGCCCGGCGCGCTCGAAGGCAGCCGCCGCGTGGCGGCGAGAATACCGCCGGCGCGCGCGAACTCCTCGAAGCGCCGCAGCGCCGCGAGCGGGATGGTCTCCAACGCCGGCAGCATGACGATGCGATAGCGGTTACCGCCCAGCGTCAGCGCGTCCTTCTCCACGCGCCCCGCGCGCTCCAGCGCGCCGTCGTCGAACACGTCGAAGCCGTAACCCGCCTCGATCACGCCCGCGATCGCGCCGCCCAACCGGTCGCGCAGCGTCTCCAGAAGGTTGTTGCGCCGCCCCAGGTGACTCCAGGCGTCGCTCACCGGCAGGTAGAGCGCGACATCGTTGGCCGGCCTGCCCTGGCGCAGCAGGAACGACGCACGCTGAAAGTACGCCGCCACGTCCGGCATCGCGATCCACCAGGGATTCTTGTCGTTGAACACCGCCGCCGCGTAGAACCGCCAGCCGGGATACTCGACCCCCTCGGGCGTGTACGGCCAGCCGTGCCCGATCAACTGCGTCACGCCCTGAAGAAAATGCAGGTCGCCCTCCACCTTCATGTCGAGCGGCGTCGCGCGAAAGCTCGGCGAGTGCAGCCAGGTCCAGGTCTCCGACGACGACTGCGCCTTCCCGAAGATGTGCGCCGCCGACGCCGCCCAGCGCGTCGATTGCAGCAGCTTCCAGCGCGCACCCTCGCCCTCGGGCAGATCGGCGAGCGAGTAGCTGGCCATGGTCGCCGGCGGGATGCCGTAGCCCTGAATGCGGAACAGCGTCTTATTCGCGCGCGACCAGTCGCGCAGGGGCGCGTAGAAGCGCTCCTCCACCAGCTCCGTCATGGTGCGTCCCCAGTCGTGCCGCGCCGCGGACGATTCGGGCATCTCCGCCACCAGCGCCGGCAGGTAGGGCTTCAGGTCGTAGCCGCGGCGGCGGGCGAATTCTTCCAGGAAATCGCCGGTCCAGTCCGATCCGAAAACTTCGAGACTGTCGCAGAATATGGCGTACGGGCGCAGGTCGCCGAGCTTGCGCATCATCGGATCGGCGACATTGGCGAGATGATTCGCCAGCGCGGCGCGGTCGTAGTGATCGAGCACGAAGCCCTCGGCACCCGAAGCGGGCCGCTTCACCATCATTCCGGTGCGGCTCGAAATGAAGAACCAGACTTCGGCGGGACGCTCTTCACCCGGACGCAGTGTGAGAATCCCGTCGCGGATATCGTCCAAAATCCGCCGGGTTCCGCCCGCGAAAGCCGCGATCAGCTTCTCGCCGCCCGTCATCGCCGGAACCGGAACGCGCGCCGAGGTCACTTTCACCCGTTCCCAGCGCAGCCGTCCCGCCGCCTGCGTCACGGGAATGTGCGGTCCGCCATACGGCCATCCGCTGCCGAGCGTCAGGTCCATGCGCAGACCCAGTTCCTTCGCCTTCGCCGCCGTGAAGCGCAGCGCGTCCAGAAACTCCTCCGAGAGGTAATCGAAGTTGCGAATCCCAGCCGCCGGCTCGTCGAGCGCCAGCGGATACACCGGCTGCACCTCGAAGCCGCCGATGCCGCCCGCCTTCATCAGCCGCATCTCGCGCTCCAGTTGCGGCTTGGCCACCGACGGGCCGAACCACCACCAGCGCATCATGATCCGGGCGTCGTCGGGCGGCTGCTGAAAGGCCTTGCGCAGACCGGCGAGATCGTCCGGCGTCGAGGCCCACAGCGCGCACGCCAGCGCAATCACGGCTCCCGCCACCCCCACCGCAACGGCGGCCCGATGATACACTGCTCTCATCGAGGCTACTCTACGTTTCCACGCGGGCCGGAATCAATGGGGACCCGATGAGAAAAATCTAAAACCTTCCTGAGCTTTGGATTAGGCCGTTGAAGGACCGCGCAGTCTACCAGTTCGGCGATTTTTCTCTGGACGCCACCGCCAAGGTGCTGTTCAAGGAAGGGCACCCCGTCCACCTCACCCGCAAGGCCGTCGAAACCCTGCTGGTGCTGGTCGAGAACGCCGGCCAGGTGGTGACCAGGCAGGAGATCATGACGGCGGTCTGGACAGACCGCATCGTCGACGAGGCCAACCTGGCGCAGAACATCGCCATGATCCGGCGCGTGCTCGCGGCCGGGCCCGGCGATCCCGCGCACATCGAGACCTTCCCTGGCCGCGGCTACCGCATCGAAGGCCCCGTGACCGCCGCCGCGCACGCCGCCGCCGCACCGGACCCGGCCGCCTCGCCCCCGACCCCTCCCGCTCCCGCCCGCGGATACTGGCGCATCGGCGCTGCGATCGTGATCGTGGCGCTGGTCTCCGCCCTGGCCTGGACCCTTACGCGCAAGGACGCTCCCGCCCGGGAGACCTTCCGCGTCGCCGCCGTCACGCGCATGCCCGGCAAGGAGTACCATCCGGCGATTTCGCCGGACGGCTCGCGCATCGCCTTCCTGTGGAGCCAGGACGGCGCCGCTCCGCCCGCCGTCTGGATCAAGGACTCCCGGGACGCCGCGCCGCGCGCCCTCTCGCAGGCCCCCGGCCACCACAGCAGCCCGGCCTGGTCGCCCGACGGCCGGAGCCTGGCCTTCCTGCGCATCGGCCCTTCCTTCACCGAGGTGGTCATCGCCGGCGCCGACGGCTCGCGCGAGCGCTCGCTGGCGCGCCTGGAGCCTCCCAACTACGGCTTCGACAGCCGCCTGCTCGACTGGTCGCGCGACGGCGCCTGGCTGGTGGTGAGCCACTCGGCGGCGCCGGAAAAGCCGCCGGGATTATTGCTGGTTTCCGCGATTACCGGAGAAAGGCGCGCGGTAACCGATCCCGCCCAGGAAATCGCCGGGGATTTCGATCCGCGCTTCTCGCCCGACGGCACGACCGTCGTCTTCGTGCGCATGTTTCACCGCCTCCACCAGGAGCTGTTCGCCGTTCCCGTCTCGGGCGGCGCAACCCGGCAACTGACGCGCGATGCCGCGCAGATCAGCGGCGTCGACTGGACCCGCGACGGCCGCGAGCTCGTCTTGGCCTCCACGCGCGGCGGCGACTTCCGCCTCTGGCGCATGCGCCTGGACGCCGCCGGCGAGGCCGGCGCGCTCTCGCCCATCGGCGTCTACGGCGAGTTCCCGATTCAGCTTTCGATCGCCCGCGGCGCCCCCGCGCTGGTCTACTCCATGCTGCACCAGGACCGCAACATCTGGCGGCTCGACCTGAAGGACCGGTCGTGGAAGCGCCTGGTCGCCTCCAGCGGACAGGACGCCTCGCCGCAATACTCGCCCTCCGGCGACCGCATCGCGTTTCGATCCGACCGTTCGGGCCAGGAGCAGCTCTGGATCGTGGCCGCCGCCGGGAACGCCGCCGTGCAGGTCACGCGCGGAGCCGAGCGGCCCTCGGTGGGACGCTGGTCGCCCGACGGCCGCTCGATCGTCTTCAACAATCCGATGACGCACGATCTGTTTCTCGCCACCCAAGGCGACGGCGGCTGGACGGTGCGCAAGGCGGGCGCCAGCGGCGTGCACCCGGTCTTCTCGCCCGACGGCGCCTGGATCTACGCCGGCGGACTCGACGGCCTGAAGCGCATCCCGGCGCCGGGCGGCGCCGCTGAGCCGCTGGCGAAGAGTCCGGGCCTGTCGCTCGACGTCGCCGCCGACGGCCAGGCGCTCTACTTCGTCCGCGAGCCGAACGATACCTCGCTGTGGCGCCTGACGCTCTCCAGCGGCGCGATCTCCAAGGTGCTCGACGGCCTGATTCCCGGCTGCACGAGCTGTTGGGCGCTGACGCGCGACGGCGTCTACTTCCTGGGAACGGACCGTCAGTCCTTCGACCGCCAAATCCTCTATTTCCACGACTTCGCCAGCGGCCGCCA
>CAZEVY010000088.1:0-21994 GCA_964515555.1 uncultured Solibacteraceae bacterium
TCCGCCCCCAATTATGTATGCTGTTCCCATGCCGGCCACACGACGCAAGTTCATCCAGGCGGGCGCCGGCGGCGTCTTCCTGCTCGACGTCGTCCCCTCGCGCGTTCTCGGACTCCAGGGACAAACGCCGCCCAGCGACACCGTAAACTTCGGCCACATCGGCATCGGCGGCCGGGGCCGCGGATTCCTCCGCCGCGAAGCCAACGTGGGACAGCAGGTTCCGGCGTCGCCCAATCTCGGTGGCGACGGCACGCGCATGCTGCGACCCGGCCGCTCCGTCGCCCTCTGCGACGTCGATCCCGCGCGCCTCGACCAGGCCGCCACTCAGACCGGCGGGCGCCCGAAACTCTACAAGGACTTCCGGCGGCTCCTCGAAGACAAGGACGTCGACGCTGTGTACATCGCTTCGCCCGACCACTGGCACGCGCTCATGACCATCATGTCCTGCCAGGCTGGCAAGGACGTGTATTGCGAAAAGCCCGCCTCGAACACCATCGAGGAGGGACGCGCCATGGTCGCCGCCGCCGACCGTTACGGGCGCGTCGTGCAGATCGGCTCGCAGGGGCGCTCACAGACCGCCGCCTGGCAGGCCGCCAACTACATCCGCGGCGGCCGCCTCGGCCGCGTGAGCAAGGTCACCTGCTGGCACTACGCCAGTCCCGCCGGCGACTGGACGCCCGACGGTGAGCCGCCCTCCGGCATGGACTACGACATGTGGGTCGGCCCCGCGCGCTGGACACCATACAACAGCCGCCGCACCCACGGGTCCTTCCGGTGGATGATCGATTTCGGCGGCGGCCAGATTCGCGACCGCGGCGCCCACGTCATGAGCATCGCCAACTGGATCATGGACTGCGACGCCACCGGCCCCGTCAGCATCGAAGCCAAAGGCGCCCCGCCCTCCGACGGCATGTACGATTCCGCCGTCACCATGGAGGTCGTCTACGAATTCCGGAATCCCGACTGGACGCTGGTGTGGGCGCAGCCCGGCGTCGCCTCCGCCGAGATTGAAGCGCGCTACGGCGCCATCTATCACGGCGACCAGGGACGTCTGACCGTCACCCTCGGCGACGGCGCCGGCACGGCCACCGAGCAGAAGGCCAAGGACTACGCCGCGCAATGCGACTGCGGCAAGGCCTTCCGCAGTCCCGGCCACAGCGAGAACTGGGAGGACTGCATCCGCACGCGCGAGAAACCTATCATGCACATGGAGGCCGGACATCGCGTCGCGTCGCTGTGCATTCTCGGCAATATCGCGTTCCAATTGCAGCGGAAGCTGGAATGGGATGCGGTCAACGAACGCTTCGTCGCCGACGACGAGGCCAATCGCATGTTGAGCCGGCCGGGCCGCGGGCCCTGGCACTTGTGAGGTGTTGACATGGCCGACGACAAGCAGTTTCTCCTCGACCTCGAAAGCGACGTCCCCGAAACCAGGTTCGGCGCCTGGCGCCTGGCGGGCGAAGTCTCGCCGGCGGTCATCCCGCAACTCGGCAAACTCGCCGCCTCCGCGAAACCCGGCGTCGCCAAGGCGGCGCGCGAGGCGCTCACCACCATGGTGCATTCTGTCGGCAAGGACCCGTCCGCACCGCGCCGCGGGCCCGTCGTGCACGGCCTGATGGGACTCGCCGCGGAAGGTCCGTTCGCGGTGCGCGCGCACGCCCTGCGTCTGCTCTCCGTCGTAGCGGGCGAGCGTGAAGTCCCGGGGATCGCCAAGACGCTCGCCGATGCCGATCTCCGCGAGGAGGCCGTCTACGCCATCGAACGAATTCCGGGCGAAGCTTCGAACGCCGCGCTCATCGCCGCGTACAAGACCGCGAAGGACGACTTCAAGCCGCGCCTGCTGGCCGCGCTCGGACATCGCCGCGCCGCAGGCGCCGTCGAGCTATGCGTCGAGGCCATGCGATCGCCCAGCAAGGAAATCGCCGCCGCCGGCGTGCGCGCCTTCGGCCGCATCGGCCGCCGCCCCATCGGGCCGATTCGCCCGCCCGACGAGAAGACGCTGTCGGACTGGGAACGCGTCGACCAGATCGACAGCCTGCTGCGTTACGCCGACGCACAGGCGCGCGAGGGCGCCGCCGCCGAAGCTCTGCGTGTCTACCGCACCGCTCTCGATCGCCCTGAGGAGCACTGGCAGTGCGCCGCCATTATCGGCATCGCGAAGATTGGAACCGCCGAGGCCGCGGCCGCGATTCTTCCGAAGCTGAAGAGTCCGCACCGCAACGTGCGCATCGCCGCCGCCAACGCCTGGAAACGGATGGCCGGCTAGTCCCGCTGCTAGCTGACCGCTGACAGCTGATAGCTGACCGCTACCCCTTCCAGCACACCAGCTTCGCCTCGGTCATCTCCTCGATCGCGTATTTCGGTCCCTCGCGGCCCGTACCCGACATCTTCACGCCGCCATACGGCATGTGGTCGACGCGATATTGCGGGACCTCGTTGATCATGAATCCGCCGACGTGCACGCGCCGGGCGGCGGTGAACGCCTTTGCGAGGTCGCGCGTGTAGATGCCGGCCTGCAAGCCGTAGTCGGAGGCGTTGACGCGGTCGATGGCCTCGTCGAGGGTGTCGTAGGAGTTGATCCCGACGACGGGGCCGAACGCCTCCCGGCAGGCCAGCTTGGCCGAGGGTGGAACGTCGGTCAGCACCGCGGGTTCCACCGTCGCACGCCGCCGCGCGCCCCCGGCGACGAGCTTCGCGCCCTCATCGACGGCCTCGTGAATCCAACCCTCGACGCGCTCCGCCTCGGCGGGCGTGATCAACGAACTGACTTCGGTCTCCGGGTCGTGCGGGTGTCCGATGCGCAGGCGCCGCGCCGTCTCCACGAAGCGCTCCACGAACGCCTCGCGAATCCGCCGGTGCACGTATATGCGCTGCACGGAGATGCAGACCTGGCCGGAGTGGGCGAAGCTGCCGGTGACACAACGCGGCACGGCCTCGTCGAGATCGGCGTCATCCTCGACGATCACCGCCGAGTTGCTGCCGAGCTCCAATGTCACGCGCTTCATCCCCGCCAGGTTCCGGATGCGCAGGCCGACCTCGGCGCTCCCGGTGAACGTGATCATCGCGATGTCGCGATGGAACGTCAGCAGGTCGCCGATGGCGCCGCCGGGGCCGGTGACGACGTTGAGCGCGCCGCGCGGCAGGCCGCAGCCCTCGAAAATCTCCGCCATCAGCACGGCGCTGATGGGAGTCGCCGAGGCGGGTTTGTGAATCACCGCGTTCCCGCCGGCGATGGCCGGGCCGATCTTGTGCATCGCGAGATTCAGCGGAAAGTTGAACGGCGTGATGGCGGCGACCACGCCGAGCGGCTCGCGCACTGTCATCGCCCAGCGGCCCTTGCCGGCCGGGGCCGCGTCCATCGGCACCACCTCGCCGGCGAGGCGATGGGCTTCCTCGGCGGAGAACGCCAGCGTCTGCGCGGAGCGGTCGACTTCGAGGCGCGCTTCCCGGATGGGCTTGCCGCACTCGGAGCTGACAGCCAGCGCCAGTTCGTCCTTGCGCGCTGCGGCCTGCTCGGAGGCGCGCCTCAGGATGGTGGCGCGCTCGTCGCGTGTGAGCTCGCGCATGACGGGAGCTGCGGCACGGGCGCTGTCGACGGCGGCCTCCACCTGCTCGCGCGCGGCGCGGAACACGCAGCCCACTTCGGCGCCGTCGTAGGGAAGCTCCACCACCTGGCGGTCGGGCGTCGTCACCGGCTGGCCGCCGATGCGCATCGGGTAGTCCATACCTGGATGGTAGTGGACGCTCGCGGTGGACGCGGGACCCGGCATCGCATATCCTCAATCGAGGAGAACCGATGCAGTTTCCAGGCATGGGCCGCCCGCCGGTGGGCGTGATCTTCGACTGCGACATGGGCGCCGCGATCGACGATGCGCTGGCGATGGCGCTGCTCTATGCGCTCGACGGCAAGGGCGAGGTGCGCGTCGTCTCCGTCTCGACCAGCAAGCCGAACCTGAAGTCGGCGGCGCTTTGCGAGGTCATCGCGCGCTTCTACGCAGGGGCGGCTTCTGGCGCATTCGGAGCGGTGGGGCGGACGCTCCCGGTCGGCATGGCGCTCAAGGGCGACCCGGCCGACACGCCGATGCTGACGGCGCCGCTGGCGAAGAAGAACGCCGACGGAGCGCCGGTCTACAACCACGGCATCCAGAAGCTCACCGACACGGCCGAGTGTCCGGCGCTGATCCGCAACGCCTTGACGTCGCAGCAGGATCAGAACTCGATGGTGATCGCCGTGGGTCCGCTGACGAACCTGGCGGCGGTGATGGCGCTTCCCGATTCGAAGGGCTGGATCGAGCGCAAGGTGAAACACCTCACGGTGATGGGCGGCAACTTCGCCGGCGGCGAGCCGGAATTCAACATCAAGGCCGACATCGCCGCTGCCAAGAAGGTGTTCGCCGAGTGGCCGACGCCGATCGCCGTCTCGGGCTTCGAGGTTGGCGCGGAGCTGCTGTATCCGGGCGCCAGCATCGAGAAGGATTTCGCGTGGGCGCCGGATCATCCGGTCGTGGACGCTTATCGCGCGTACCAGAAAATGCCCTACGATACGCCGACCTGGGACCTAACCGCCGTGCTCCACGCGATCCGCCCGCAGGAGAATTACTTCAAGCTGTCGGAGCCGGGCCGGATTACGGTGCTGGATGACGGACGCACGCGGTTCACGCCGTCGGCGGATGGGAAGCACCGGCACCTGATACTCGATCCGGCGCAGAAGGAGCGCATCGTCAAGACCTACGTCGAACTCGTGAGCGCCAAGCCGGTGCCGCGCGCTCCGCGCTTCCGCCGGCCGCAGGTGGACCAGCAGCAGCAGACACCGCCGCCAAAGCCCGCCGCTCCGAAGCCGATCGTGTGAGTCGATTGACCGCTCCGTGCGGTCGGGCTCGTTGCGTTCGGCGTAACTGGCGCTAGGCCGCGCCGTGCTTCCTGAACCAGGCTTGCAACTTCTCCCAGGCGTCGGCGGCCGCGGCCTTGTCGTAGGTCGGGCGGTAGTCGGCGTGAAAGCCGTGGTCGGCGTCGGGATAGACGACGATCTCGGAGTTCCTGCCGGCCGCCTTCAGCGCCGCGCGCATCTTCTCGACGGTGTCGAGGGGGATGCCCTGGTCCCTGCCGCCGTAAAGACCGAGCACCGGCGCCTTGAGGTCGCCGGCCAGGTCGACCGGATGTCTCGGCGTGTTCTGCGACGCCTGCCCCACGAGCCGCCCGTACCAGGCGCCGCCGGCCTTCACGCGCGGATTGTGCGCCGCGTAGAGCCAGGTGACGCGGCCGCCCCAGCAGAAGCCGGTGACCGCCAGCCTGGTGGCGTCGCCTTTGCCGGACTTCGCGGCCCAATCGACGGCGGCGTCGAGGTCGGACATCACCTGGGAATCGGGCACGCGCGAGACCACTTTGGCGATGATCTCGCCGATGTTGGTCATCTTGGAGACGTCGCCCTCGCGCGCGTACATCTCCGGCGCCACGGCCAGGTGTCCGAGCTTGGCGAAACGGCGGCAGACGTCCTTGATGTGCTCGTGGACGCCGAAGATCTCCTGTACCACCAGCACCACCGGGTATCGTCCGGCGCGCGAGGGGACGGCGCGGTAGGCGGGGATTTCGCCCCCGGAGACGGGGATCTTCACTTCGCCGGCCTCGATTCCGGCGCTGTCGGTGACGACGGTCTGTGCCGAGACCGGCGAAACGGCGGCGGCGAATCCGGCGGCGAGCTTGGTCATAACGAAGCGGCGGCGGTCCAGGTCTTCGCTGGGCAGCAGGCTGAAAATGTCTTCCTTCATCCGGCTATTGTACGCCGAGTTTCATCAATTGTTCGGCGTGCCGCAGCGCTTCGGGCGTCAGCCGCTGGCCGCTGAGCATCCTGCCGATCTCGCGCTTGCGCTCATCGCCGGAAAGCTCGCGGATCGACGCCATGGTGCGGCCACGCGACTCCGCCTTCTCGACGCGATAGTGATGGTCGGCGAAGCTGGCGATCTGCGCCAGGTGCGTCACGCACAGGACCTGGTTGGAGGCGGCGATCCCCTTTAAACGGCGGCCGACCGTCTCGGCGGTGGCGCCGCCGATGCCGGCGTCGACCTCGTCGAAGACCAGGGTGCGGCCCGCTTCCGGCGGACCTTCCCGCGCGGACTCGAGCGCGCAGGTCTTCAGCGCCAGCGCCATGCGCGAGAGCTCGCCGCCCGAGGCGATTTCCTCGAGCGGCCGCGGCGCTTCGCCGGCGTTGGCCGAGATCAGGAACCGGACGGTTTCGACGCCTCGCGCCGACGCCTCCACGGCCGCCATCTCGATCCGGAACACGGCGCGCTCCATGGCGAGCTGCCGCAACTCGGCGGCCACGCGCTTTTCCAGCCTTCGCGCCGCCTCCTGCCTCCGCGCCGAGAGCTTCGCCGCCGCCGCGCGGAAGGCGTCGCCCAGTTCCTCGCGCGCAGCCTCCAGTTCCGCGCGCCGCTCGCCGGACTGCTCGAGCGCCGCGAGATTGGCCCGCACCTCCTCGAGGTACGCCAGCGTCTGTTCGATGCCCGGACCGTACTTGCGCTTCAGCTTGTCGAGCGCGGCCAGGCGAGTCTCGATGGCATCGAGGCGGGCAGGGTCGGCCTCGAGCTTGCCGAGGTAGGAGCGCAGTTGAAACGCGGCTTCCTCGACGGCGGCCTCGGCGGGACTGAGCGTATCGAGAGTTGCGGAGAGACTGGCGTCGAACCGCGCGATCTCGTCGAGCCGCTTGCGGGCCTGCCGTAGCTGCGCCGCCGCCGCCGCCGGAGCCTCGTAGAGCGCCTGAAACGCCAGCCGCGCATTCTCCTCGATGCGCGCGACGTTCTGAAGAACGCGGCGCTCGGCGTCGAGCGCGGCGTCCTCGCCGGCGCGCAGGGCGGCGGCCTCGATCTCGTTCTTCTGAAAACTCCAGAGGTCGGCCAGGCGGAACTTCTCCTGCTCGCGCGCGTCGAGTTCGGCGATCAGGCGCTCGCACTCGCGCCAGCGCCCGAAGGCGGCGGCGGTCGCGGCGGCCAACTCGCCGGCGCCACCGAACTGGTCGAGCGTCTCGAGCTGCGAATCGGCGGAGAACAGGCGCTGCTGGTCGTGTTGGCCGTGGATGTCGCCCAAGGCGCCGGAGATGCTTCGCAGCAGGGCCGCCGTCACCGGGCGGCTGCCGATGAAGGCGCGCGACTTGCCTCCGGCCAGAACCTCGCGGACGATGAGCAGCTCGCCGTCCTCCCACTCGACGCCGGCCTCTTCGAGCGCGGCCCGCGCGGCGGCGGGCACGTCGAAGATGCCCGATATTCGCGCGCGGTCGGCGCCGGTGCGCACCATGCCGGGCGAAGCGCGTCCGCCGAGCAGCAGCGCGAGCGCGTCCACGACGATCGACTTGCCGCTGCCGGTCTCGCCCGTCAGCAGGTTGAGCCCGCCGTGGAAGCGAACTTGGATCCGCTCGATGACGGCGTAGTTTTCTACCACCAGGTCGTGCAGCACTGCTGGAGATTATACGAAGGATGGCCGCGCGCGGATCTAGGCCTCATCGGACAATGAGACTGTGATGTTCCTCACAGTTTCACTGTATCTCGCGGCCCAGCCCGGTTCTCGCCGGCCGCCCCGAGGCACAAGTCACGACACCGACCGCTGCTATCATTACCGTGAGCCCGCCTGAATGCCCCTCGCCATCGGCTCCCGCCTCGGCCCCTACGAGATCCTCGCCACGGCGGGATCGGGCGGCATGGGCGAAGTCTATCGCGCGCGCGACACGCGGCTCGACCGCACGGTCGCGATCAAGGTACTGCCTCCGCACATCGCGCAGCAGCCCGAGGCCCGCGCGCGGTTCGAACGCGAGGCCCGCGCCGTCTCCAGCCTGAACCACCCGCACATTTGCGCGCTCTACGACATCGGCCGCGAGGGCGCGGTCGACTACATCGTCATGGAGTTCCTCGAGGGCGAGACACTGGCGCAGCGTCTGATGCGCGGCGCTCTCCCCATCCCGCACGCGCGCAAGATCGCCGCCGAGACCGCCGACGCCGTCGATCGCGCGCACCGCCAGGGCGTCGTGCACCGCGATCTCAAGCCCGCCAACATCATGCTGACCAAGGACGGCGTGAAGCTGCTCGACTTCGGCATCGCCAAGTCGCGCCCGGCGAAGATCGGTCCCGCCGACGACACGCTCAGCCAGGCGCTCACCGGCCAGGGCACGCTGCTGGGGACGCCGCAATACATGTCGCCCGAGCAGTTGCAGGGGATGGACGCAGACGCGCGCAGCGACATCTTCGGCCTCGGCTGCGTGCTCTACGAGATGATCGCCGGCCGCCGCGCCTTCGATCAGAAGAACCCCGCGACCGTGATCGCCGCCATCGTCGCCGCCGAGCCGCCGCCGATCGGCGAGATCCAGCCGTCGACGCCGGCGGCGCTGCGGCGCCTCATCGCCACCTGTCTCGCCAAGGAGCCCGACGATCGCTGGCAGTCGGCGCGCGACGTTCAGTTGCTGCTCGAGGCGCTGGACGAGGCGGAGACGGGAGCGGCCGCCGCGCCGTCGCGAACCCTTCCGTGGGCCGTCGCCGCGGCCGTTCTGGCGGTAGCCGTGGTCGCGCTCGGGGTGGCGATGTCGCGGCGCGAACCGGCCGCCGCCGGCCAGCCGTATCGGCTGAACCTGACGCCCCCGGCCGGCAGCCGATTCCGGTACGGCGGCGGGCCCACCGGCGGCATGGCGTTCTCGCGCGACGGCAGGACGCTGGCGTTCGTAGCGGTGACCGACGGACGCTCGGCGCTATGGGTGCGCGCCCTCGACTCCGGGCAGTCGCGCCTGATTCCCGGGACCGAGGACGCCACGATGCCGTTTTGGTCGCCGGACGGGAAATCGATCGGCTTCTTCGCCGAGGCCAAGCTGAAGCGCGTCGACATCTCGGGCGGCGCGCCGCCGCGCGTCCTTTGCGATGCGTTGCGGCCGTCCGGCGGGAGCTGGAACGTCGACGGCGTGATCCTGTTCTCCGCGCGCGGGGTCTTCCGCGTGCCGGCCGCTGGCGGCGAGGCGGCCGCGGTGGTCGCACCCGACCCGAAAGTGCCGGGACCGTCCCATCAATGGCCGCAGTTTCTCTCCGACGGCAGGCGTTTCCTCTACTGGCACCGGGCCTCCGTGGGAGGGTCGATTCGCGTGACGAGCCTCGCCGATCCTGCCGCGGGCACGGTGGTTGCGGGACCTCAGTTTCGGGCCCGACTCATACCGGCGTCGGCGGATCGCGGCGCTTTCCTGGTGTGGGTACGCGACGGAGCGCTGGTGGCGCAGGCGTTCGACGAGGCCTCTTTGAAGCTTTCCGGCGAGACGATCCCGCTCGCCGAAGGCATGGGCAGCGGTCCGGGCGCCGCCGCCGGCGACTTCTCGGTGGCGACTACCGGCGCGGTTCTGTTCGCATTGCCCGGCCTCGCCGACCAGGTGCTCGCCCGGTGGGATCGCGACGGACGCGAGACGCAGATCGTCGGACCGGCCGGAGCCTACGGTTCGCCGCGCTTCTCGCCCGAGGGCGCGCGCATCGCCTATGCCAAGGCGGAAGTCTCCGCGGGCCGCGACCTGTGGATCACAGACCTCAAGCGCTCGCTGGCGACTCGATTCACCTTCGACCGCCCGCCGGAGTTCAGCCCGGTGTGGTCGCCCGATGGCGCCCGCATCGCCTTTACGCGCGGCCCGCCGCGCCCGGGGATTCTCGTCAAGAGCGCCGCCGGCGCTGACGGAGAGCAGGTACTCGCCGAGGCCGGCGAGGCGACGATCACCGACTGGTCGCGCGACGGGAAGTTTCTGCTGCTCAACTCGCGCGCCGCCGGCCGCACCGATTTCGACCTGGGGATGCTGCCGCTCGCGGGCGATTCGAAGCCCGCCGCACTGCTCGCCTCGGCGTTCGACGAGCGCGACGGCCAGCTTTCGCCGAACGGGCGCTTTCTCGCCTACGTGTCGAACGAATCCGGGCGGCACGAAGTCTACGTGCGGGCGTTTCCGGCGAACGCCGGACGCTGGCAGGTGTCGGCCGCGGGCGGCGGACTGCCGCTGTGGTCGGCAAGCGGCCGCGAGCTGTTCTACGTTTCCGAGGATTCCCGGCTGATGGCGGCGCCGGTGCGCACCGATGGATCGGCGTTTGTCGCCGAAGCGCAGCCCGCGCCGCTATTTCCGTTCCCGGGCTATTCGAGCACCGCGAACTATTCCTACGACGCCGCTTCCGACGGAAAGAGCTTCGTCGTGATCCGCCCCTCGGAGCAGGCCGGCGGGAGTCTCACAATTCTGCTTAACTGGTGGACGGTAAGCGCACCATGAAGCTCGATCCCGGCGAGCGCCTCGGTCCCTACGAGATCCTCTCGACCATCGGCGCCGGAGGCATGGGAGTCGTCTACAAGGCGCGCGACACACGGCTCGACCGCACCGTCGCCATCAAGGTCCTGCCCCCGCACATCGCCGCGCAGCCCGAAGCCCGCCGCCGGTTCGAGCGCGAGGCGCGCGCCGTCTCCAGCCTCAACCATCCGCACATCTGTACGCTTTTCGACATCGGCCGCGAGCGCGACCTCGACTACATCGTCATGGAGTTCCTCGACGGGGAGACGCTCGCCCATCGCGTGTCCCGTGGGGCCCTGTCCGTCGCCGAGGCCATGCACTTTGGCGGCGAGATCGCCTCCGCTCTCGACCGCGCGCATCGCAACGGCGTCCTGCACCGCGACCTCAAGCCCGCCAACGTCATGATCACCCGCGACGGCGCCAAGCTCCTCGACTTCGGACTCGCCAAGTCGCGGCCCGTCCGCATGGAGGGCGGCGACGAGGCCGCCGTGCAGGCGCTCACCGGTCACGGCACCATCCTCGGCACGCCGCAATACATGTCGCCCGAGCAGATCCAGGGGCGCGACTCCGACGCCCGCGGCGACGTCTTTTCCTTCGGCTGTCTGCTCT
Organism: uncultured Solibacteraceae bacterium; assembly: GCA_964515555.1. Taxonomy (GTDB): domain Bacteria; phylum Acidobacteriota; class Terriglobia; order Bryobacterales; family Bryobacteraceae; genus CAZEVY01. Next base: position 10,883 of record CAZEVY010000088.1, read on the forward strand.
ACGAGATGCTCACCGGCAAGCGCGCCTTTGACGGGACGAACCCGGCGAGCGTCATCGCCTCGGTGCTGGCCGCCGAGCCGCGCGCGCTCACCGAACTGCAACCGATCGCGCCGCCGGCGCTTGACAAGGTGGTCCGCCGGGCGCTTGCCAAGGAGCCGGAGGATCGCTGGCAATCGGCGGGCGACGTCATGGCCGCCGCGCGTCTGGTGTGCGAGTCGGCCCAGGAAGCCGCGCCGCCGCCTCCCCCGCCGCCTCCGCCGCAACGGAGGCTCTGGCGCGAGGCGATCGCGGTCTCGTTCTTCTTTCTCATCGCGGCGGGCGTGGTGTTGTGGCGGCTGTCGCTTCCGGGCGAAGGACAGCTTCTGCGCCTCGCCGTACCCATGCCGCCGGGCGCCAGTTTCCAGTGGGGCAACAGCGTCGGCGGACAGGCGATCTCGCCCGATGGAAACACGCTGGCCTTTGTCGCCGCGGCCGACGGCCCGCCCCGGCTCTGGCTTCGACGCCTGGATTCGCCCGACTCGGTGGAGCTGGCCGGCACCGACAACGCCTACAATCCTTTCTGGTCGCCCGACAGCCGCACCGTCGCGTTCTTCGCGGCCGGAAAACTCAAGCGCGTCGACACCGCCGGCGGGGCGCCCGCGATTATTTGCGATGTCGGCGCCGCGCGTGGCGGATCGTGGAACACAAAGGGCGTCATTCTGATCAGCCCTCGCCCGGCAGGTGGGATTCATCGAGTGTCTGCGGCCGGCGGCGTTCCGGAGCCAGTCACCAAGCTCGACTCCAGCCGCCGGGACCGCGCGCACTACTGGCCCCACTGGCTCGCCGACGGGCGGCGGTTCCTCTACACCGCCATGAACCCGCGGTCGGAGAACGACGGCGTCTATCTGGCCGACATCGAAAAGCCGGAGGGCGCCACGCGTCTTACGTCGGCCTCTTACAAAGCGGAGGCGGCGGCCGCCGGCGGCGGCGAGGTGCTCCTGTGGGTGCGCGGAAAGTCGCTGCTCGCGCAGCGCATCTCTGGCAATGCGTTGTCGGGCGACGCCGTCACTCTGCTGCGCGACGTGGACACCTTCGCGATTCTGGGCGCCGCGAACTTCTCGCTGTCGCGCACGGGCGCGCTGAGCTTCGGCGCGGCGTCCTCGGGGAGCCTGCGGATGGTGTGGATGGACCGCGCGGGGAAGGAACTCGCCGAAGCCGGCAAGGCGTCCTCGTTCTCGTCGCCGCGCGTCTCGCCCGACGGCCGCCGCATCGCACTCAATCGCGACGAAAACAACGGCAGTGACATATGGATCGCCGACCCGGAGCGTGGTGTCGACCGGCGGCTCACCTTTTCGCCGGAGCTCGAGTTCTTCCCGGCCTGGTCGGCCGACGGAAAGTACGTCGCTTACTCGGGCGGCCTTACCTCGCCGATCGTCATGAAGGACGTCTCGGGCGCGGGACAGCCGAAGCTGCTGAGCCAGGAAGCCGCCGGCATGATTTCCGACTGGTCGCGCGACGGGCGCAACGTAGTTTACACGACCCTCGACGAGGGTGGCCGTCGCGACGTGATGGCGATTCCCGCTGCGGGAGGCAAGCCGATAGCCGTCGCCATCGGACCCTTCGACGCGCGCAACGGCCGCTTCTCGCCCGACGGACGCTGGATCGCCTACATGGCGGAGGAGACGGGACGCTTCGAAGTGTTCGTGCAGCCGTTCCCGCCGGACGGGTCGAAATGGCAGGTGACGCAGGAGGGCGCGGCCTATCCGCAGTGGAGCCACGACGGGCGCGAGCTTTTCTACGTGACCGAGAGCGGAAGGCTCACCGCGATCGCCGTCGAGACGCGCGGCGGCTCGTTCAGCGCGGGCAAGCCGCAGGCGTTGTTCTCGCTGAGCCGCTCGGCGGCCTTGGGGATCAACCCCATCGACGTGGCTCCGGACGGCCGCTTCCTGGTGCTCGCGCCCGTCTCACGCGATCAGGCGGAGGCGCTCTCGCTGCTGATCAACTGGCCGTCGCTGCTGAAGCGGTAACCTTTCTCGGGACCGGTCGGCAGCCTGGATCCGAGACGGAATGAGGGGGCCGGTCTGCCGCGGGATAATTAGAAATCGGGTGTCCGCCCCCTTGTAACCCCTCGGCTTTCCGCGTATTATCGAGGAGCGTCTTCGGAGGCGGTATGCCGGGCGATGTATTGTTCCAGCCCCTCGCGTTCCGGAATCTGACGGTTAAGAACCGTATTTTCCGGTCGAACATATCCGGTCGTTTTGACAACTACGACGGATCGGGGAACCAGGCGCGGATCAACTGGGAGTTGAAGTTCGCCCGGAACGGCGTGAGCGCGATTATCTCGTCGTTCTGCTCCGTCGCCATCCGCGGCCGCATCCTTCCCAACTACGCGACTATCGAGAAGGACTCGCGCATCCCCTTCTGGCGCGAACTGGGCCGCCAGGTCCACCAGCACGACTGCAAGTACATCCTGCAACTGAGCCACGGCGGGCGCCAGCGCGACATCGGCGGCATCGAGTTCGAGAAAGGCCTCAGCTCGACCGCCAAGGCCGAGCCGCTCAACGGCTTCGCCTGCGAGCGCATGACGACGGCGCAGATCAAGGAGACAGTCGAGGCCTTCGCCCAAGGGGCGCGGCGCGCGCGCGACGCCGGACTCGACGGCGTCGAGCTGCACGGGGCCAACGGCTATCTCATCACGCAATTCCTCAGCTCGGCGATCAACGACCGCGACGACGAGTACGGCGGCGTCCTCGCCAATCGAGCGCGCTTCGTGCTGGAGATCGTCGCGGCCATCCGCCGCGAGGTGGGCCGCGACTATCACTTGCAGATGAAGATCAGCGCGACGGAATTCTACAACGCGCTCAACCCCTTCGATCCGCCCGGTAACACGATTCAGGACTCCGTCGAGGTGTGCCGCCGGCTCGAAGCCGCCGGCGTCGACGCCATTCACGTGTCGGCGGGCAGCTCGTTTCCGCATCCCAAGAACCCGCCGGGCGACTTCCCGGTCGACGTCGCCACACAGACCTACGACACCATGATCTCGAGCGGCGATCGCGGCTTGCAGAACTACCTGATGCTGCGCACCGGACCGCTCGCCAAGGTCTACCAGTTCAACTGGGTGCGCGCGCGCGGCGAGACCATCGAAGGCATCAACCTGCCGGATTCGCGGGCGATCAAGCAAGCGGTGGGGATTCCGGTGATCTGCACGGGCGGATTCCAGACCGCTTCGGTGATCCGCGAGGCCATCACATCGGGCGCCTGCGACGCGGTGAGCATCGCGCGGCCCCTGGTCGCCAACAACGGCCTGGTGGAGATGTTCCGGAGCGGCGAGGACCGTCCCGCCAGGCCGTGCACCTACTGCAACAAGTGCCTGTTCAACGTGCTCGAGAATCCGCTCGGCTGCTACGAGGAGAGCCGCTTCGCCTCACGCGACGAGATGGTCCGCGAGATCCTGTCCGTCTTCGAGCCCGCTCCGTTCAGCTAGCCACATCAAGGAGGTCCCATGCCACTTGCCCGCGATTGGAACCACAGGAAGACCGCCTACGACTTCGTGGTCGTCGGCTCCGGCTACGGCGGCGCCATCAACGCCGCCCGCATCGCCGCCGCCGATGTGAACCCGAAGCCCTCGGTCTGCATCCTCGAGCGCGGCAAGGAGTGGCCCGTCGGTAAGTTTCCCGATACCTTCCCGGCCTACGCGGCCGAAGTTCGCAGCGACGCCAATCCGCTCGGCCTCTACGAGATGCTCAACTACAACGACATCTCGGTCATCAAGGGCAACGGACTCGGCGGGACATCGCTGGTGAACGCCAACGTTGCCATCGTGCCCGATGCGCGTACGTTCGGGCTGACCGGCTGGCCGGCGGCGCTTACGCGCGACACGCTGATGCCCTATTACCTGCGCGCCAAGGGCGTGCTGGCGGCGGGCGTGCACCCCGAGCCCAAGAAGCTCGTCAAGTTGATGTCGCTACAGAAGCGCGCCGAAGAGCTCGGGACTAGCGTCGAGCTGCTCGACATCGCGGTGAACTTCACGATCAACGGCAAGAATCCGCACGGCGTGGACCAGGCGGCCTGCACCAATTGCGGCGACTGCGTCACCGGCTGCAACGTCGGCGCCAAGAACACGCTCTACATGAACTACCTGCCGATGGCGGCCACGGCCGGTGCGGAGATCTATACACAGACCAAGGTCGAGTACGTCGAGAAGCTGGCCTCGGGAGGCTGGCGCATCCACGGGCGTCACTACAAGAACCAGCACGACTCCGACAAGTTCACCCTCGACGCGAAGAACGTCGTGCTCGCCGCCGGGTCCATCAACTCCACCGAGATTCTCATGCGATCCGAGATGAAAGGGTTGAAGCTGTCGCCGCGCATCGGGTCGAACTTCAGCGGCAACGGCGATTTCTTCGCCATCAGCTACAACGGCGACCACTACCTGCAAACGCTGGGCTTCGGCAATCATCCGAACGGTCCGGGCAGCGCCACGCCGCCCGGCCCCACCATCACCGGCGTGGTGCGCTACAACGGCGCGCGGCCGCTGATGGAGCAGTTCCTGGTCGAGGACCTCTCGTTCCCGAAGGCCTTCGCGCCCCTGGCGCGACTGGGATTTGCGGCCTTCCGCGGCGAGGACACCGACACAGGCGACGAGGCCGCCGAGGAGCGCCGCCGCGTCACCGACCTCGGCCTCGACGTCTATTCGCGCGAGGGCGCGCTCACGCACTCGATGCTCTACCTGGTGACGGCCTTCGACAACGCCCGCGGGCGCATGGAGTTCGACGCGCCCTTCTGGGAGTCCGACGGCCGCATGCGCGTCGTCTGGGACAACGGCGGCCGCCAGCAGATCTTCAAGGTGATCAACGGCGAGCTACGCCGTCACGCGCGGGCGCTGGGCGCGCGCTTCGTCGAGAATCCCATCTGGAGCGCTTTCGACCTGCGAAGGCTCATCACGGCGCATCCGCTGGGCGGCTGTCCGGTCGGCGAGGACTACCTGCACGGCGCCGTCGACCAGTGGGGCCGCGTCTTCGCCGGCGACGGCGCGGTGCACGACGGGCTGCTGGTCGCCGACGGGGCGCTGCTGCCCTCGGCGCTGGGCGTGAATCCGTTCCTGACCATATCGGCGCTGGCCGAGCGCATCGCCGAGCGCAAGGTCGAGGAGCTGAAGGGGAAGCCGTACGAGGCCCCCGCGAAGATGATCAGCATGGCGGGCATCGACTCCTCCGACTACATCGGCGCCAGCGATTCGCAGGTCGATCGCCTCTTCCGCCGCGTCACGACGCTGCCCATCGAGAAGCTCATCAACACCGGCGAGCGGCGCGTCGACCTGGCCAGCAAGCGCATCTTCAACGACACGCACTGGAAGGGATTCTTCCCGAAGGGCCTGCCCATCGGCGAGCTGGCGGCGCGTCTCTACACCGGCTACACCAAGCGCTTCTTCCGCGAAGGGAACAAGATCGCCGGAAGGACCCAGTCCTCCGACAACATGCTGCAGGCGCGCAACACGCTGGAGACGATCCACCTCAAGGAGTCCCGGGGCGTCCACGATCCCGGCGACTACATCCTGCTGAAGTACCCGGATCCGCCCTGGCAGAACTTCTACGACCTGATCCGCGTGGTCAACGACAACCTGCTCACGCTCCAGGTCTGCGCCGGGAAGTTCCCCAACGGCTTCCGCATGTTCAGCGGCATCATGACGCGCAGCTACGCCTTCGACCAGATGACCGCGCTCGATCACGCCGACCTGTGGGCGGGCGCCGCCAAGCCGACCAAACAGGAGCTGGAAGGCGCCTGGCGCATGGACGTGATCGCCAACGCCAACCAAGCGGCCGGCATGGCCTGGCTCAAGTTCGAGAACAAGCCCGACGGGCGCATCGAGTCGCGCTACCAGTTAATGGGGCTGCTCGAAGGGCTCGTCCTGCCCGAGTTCGCGCGGGATCACTTCCGGCTGGACGACTTCACGCCCTTCCACGACGAGATCCGCAAGCTCGACGACAACCTCCTGATCGGCAAGTGGATCATGGACGTGCCCGACACCTTCGCGGCGCTGTTCCCGGTCGGCTCGATCGGCATTTTCCACACGGAGCCGGATGGGCCGGCCGGCAAGCGGTTCGGCTTCTACTACCTGCTGACGCGCTCGACGGCGCGGGAGATGGCGGAGAACTCGCTGGTCGGTCCGTTGCTCGACATTCGGCTGCCGGACGGAGTCGGGATGAAGTTCGAGGAGTCGATGGACGGCTGGTACGCGGCAGGACTTGCAGCGTCGCCCGCCGACGGCGCGCGGCCTTCCGGCGCGGTCGATTGCAGCTTCAAGCTGAAGATGAATATCGCCGACGTGAACGAGTTCGTCGACGGCGTGGAGCACGAGGCGCGGCTGACGGGGTCGATCACTTTCGGCAGCTTCGCCGGGCAGGCGAACGCGACCTTCCCGATCGACGAGCGGAGCAGCATCTTCAACCTGTTCATCGTCAACCGCGCGACCAAGGAGGCCGAGATCCGCTATCGCCTGGTCTTCAACGCCGGCGGGAAGGAGGTTGTGTTGACCGGCACGAAGTTCATGCAGAAGGATCGCCCGGTGGGCAGCGGGCGCGGTCCCCAGGAGGCGCTCGACGACTTCACGACGCTCTACGCCAAGGTGACGGTCGGCGGCGCGGCGGCGGGAGCGGGCTACCTGAAATTCCGCACGTTCGAGAATCTCGCGGCCATCGGCAACTTCGCGGGCTTCCTGCTCTCGATGCAGATCACCGGAACCGGGGACCATCTCGTACAGTGGCGTGCGCGCACGCGCTTTCTGGCCTTCCTCGGCCAGTTCCTTCAGACCGAATACGATCCGCTCACGCCGCGATTCGAGACGCCGCGCATCCGCACGGCGTCGCCGGGCGCGGACGGGTAGATGCTACTGTCGCGACAATTGTGCGGGCATGATTCGGAATCTTCGGTTGCCGCCGATGCGGTAGGTCTCGAAATCCGCGCGGTCGACTGTAAAGACGGTGTCCAACGACTCGCGCCGGGCGAGGTGAACGAGCGTAGCGTCGGCGAAGTCCATCGGGCGGTCCGAATACCTCGACATCAAGGCATGCACGTCCGGCAGTTCCGCGTCCTCGATTGTCGCCATGACGATAGCGCCGGAGCGAATGAAGCCCCACGTTGACGCTGCATCTATCCGCCGGTGGATGAGATGAAATAACTCCGTCAGAACCGCTTCCGACGTAAGAAGGGGAAGCGGGGCATTGCGAAACACCTCAGCGCAAGCATCATGCCACGGATCGAGTCGATTCAGGATCGCCAGGATCGCGCCCGTGTCGATCAAGGCCCTATCGGCCATATCGCTGGCGCAGGCGCTCCCGGACCGCTTCGCGAACCCTGTCGGAACGGGGCAGGTTGACGTCCGAGAGAACGCCGGCGTATTTCTCCACAGCCTTGCGTATCCGCCTCTGCTGGGCATCGCTCGCTTCGTTGTTTCGCTTCAGCCAATCGCGGACCACCGTATCCAGCAGCGCTGACATTGACACCTTTCGCAGCCGGGCCTCTCGCTTGAGATCCGACTTGACCTCGGCGTCGACCCGCCAACTGTAGACTTCGGTCTTCATGCACTACATTGTAGTGCACGGCGGGCGTCGCGGCCGCTTGCGGGCCGTTACTGCGGGATCACCACCGGCCGGCTCCGCTGGCGCGCGAGGCCGGCGAGCGACTGGTCGAATGTGACCAGCGTGCTGCCGCTGCTGATGGCGAACGCCAGCAAATAAAGGTCGCCGATGGCCTTGTCGGCGTTCTGCTGCGCGACCGAGGATGTGGCGGCGCGGAATTCGGAATCGAGCGCCGGCGACTCCGGACGAAACGCCACGCGCGGGTCCATCAGCAGATCGTCGTAGACGCTCCAGGCCTGTTCCAGAGTCAGAACCTCATCTCCCATTACCGAGGGATTCGTGAGCAGCCGTAGTAGCCCGAGTTGCGTGTACCGGCAAAAAACCAGCCGCGCCCCCGCGGGCAGGAGCGAAAGCCAGGTCCATGCCGCTTCCCGGTGCCGGTGGGTTGCGTCGGCGAGAGCGATCCAGACGTTCACGTCAGGGAAGAATGAGATCATGAGGGTTTTCGTCAACCGGAAAAAGCGGTCCACGCTTGCCGGTGCCCTTGATGATCGGGCCGGTCAGGTACCGCCCCTTCTTCGATTCGATATAGGCCTGCTCGATCGCTCTCACGATCAGCGAGCGCATCGAGACCCCCATGGCATGCGACCGATCGCGGAGGACCTGGTGCAGAAGCTCGGGAATATCGACGGTCGTGCGAATCGGCATATGTCATTATGGCGCCTATGACATAACCATGTCAACCAGTGGCTACCGGAATCGGTAACACGCTGTCCGGGAAGCACATAAATCCAATGCCCTGGACGACCCCTACGAGATGTCATAGGCATGGCCCAAATACCTCATTGAAAATCCCCATGTTTCGGTTAAGCTGACCTTAGAGCAATCAATGGAGCCTCAACATGGTTAAGGCAGTGCGGGCGCCCCGTAGCTCGGCAATGGAGCTGGCACGGGTCCTGCTGGTGGACGACGACCCCACCTCCCGATTGACCTTGAAAACCGTACTCCAGGCCAGCGGGTATCGCGTCGATTGTGCGGCGTCGGCCGCCGAAGCGGTACGAAAGCTGGAAGAAGGCGATTACGAGCTGGTTCTGAGCGACTTGGCGCTGGAATCGCCGGAGGCCGGGCTGTCGGTGCTGGCCCACGCACGCATGTCCGATTGCCGTCCGGCGACTGCGCTCATCACCAAGTACCAGAGCGGGGGCTCGGCTCCAGCGCTGAAAAAGAACAGCCGCCCGGTGCTGATCGAGCCGCAGGACATCCCGGGGTTGCTCACCAAGGTCGCCGACATGATCAGCGAGCGCGCCAGCCGGCGGTTCAACCGGGAACTGCGCCAGATCAACGCCACCGCCACCACTCTGGCGTAGCCCCGTCCTATCGGCAGCACGCCGATTCGAAACCTGCTCTTGGCATACACAGCCACTTCTAGCCGCCCCGTACTTGTGGTAGATTATTCAGCAGGAGGCATTCCTGGGATGAAACGACTCACGACCCTGATCCTGGTGTCACTTTGCGTGGCGGCGATGGCCGCGGCCGGCGTGCAAGGTGAGTACATCGAAGCCCGCAACGCCGACGTCTTTGTCGGCTCCTGCTTCGCCAACGCCGAGATCGGCTCGGCCGGCAACATGGCGATCATGGGCTGGAGGATCTCCTCGGGCGCCTGGCAGGGCGTTAGCCTCGACGGCCTCAGCGTCGTCGCCGTGATTCGTGCCAAATCGGCGCTCGGCGATGCCTCGAACTCATCGTTCCCGGTTCGCTCGGTGCTGATCGTCGACGAGCGCGCCAGCGCCTCCCAGCGCATCGCGCTGAAGAGCTTCGCGCAGCGCATGGGCGGCGACCTGCTCCAGGACGTCGTTCGCGTCGACTACATGCCGGTGAACTTCGACATCCGCGGCAGCGTGCACAGCTCCAACGCGACGCTCACCGCCGCCGACATCGTTCGCATCGAGACGCGCGCCATGGCCGCCGGCGATCACTATTGCGCCAACACCGAGGCCTTCTACCAGCCGCTCACCAAGCTCGATCACGCCATGGGCGCGACGGCGGTCGCCAACTACTTCCGCGGCAAGGGACTCGATACGAACTGGAGCGCTCCCGGCCGTCCCAGCGCCTACGTCGGCACGTTCCAGTTGAGCGAGTAGATACGCCTCACCCGGCGCGATCCGCAGCGGCCTATCGCTCCTCGCGCCTCTCGTTCGTCGATTTCCGGGGCGGCGCCCCGCCGCCGAACGTCGTGGTCCGCCCGGGCCACTGGCCCTCGATCCGCACAGGCCGCGAGGCGCAGGCCGACGCCGGCCCCACGGGCCGTCCCTGGGTCGACGGCAACGGCTGGATCGTCCAACTGGCCCGCGTGCTGGAGCCTTCGCGCGAAGTCTGGCTCGATTTCGCGCCGCCCGCGCAGGCGCGAGGGGAAGCCTACCTGCTCGCCGCCGCCGAGGCCGAAGCCTACGGCGCGCACTGGATTCTGCCGCCCGCCGCGCCCGACGCAACCCGCATCGTCGAGACACTCGAATACTTCGCCGATCACCCAGCCTGGCGCGACTGGACCACCGTCGCCGCGCTCGGCGTGGTCTCCGACTTCGCGGGCCCGAACCGCTTCCTCGCGACCGAATTCCTGAATCTCGCCGCCCGCCGCCCGCTCGCCTGCCGCATTCTCACTGAACCGCCGGCGCCGGGCGCGCTGCGGGCGATCGTCGTGATCGAGATGGGCGCGGTGAGCGACGCCCTTCGCCAGAAGATGACGAAGTTCGCCGAGGGCGGCGGACTGGTGATCGCGCCCGCCGGGTTCTTCACCGCGGTGTCGGGCGAGATGCGGCTCGGTTATCACTCGTTCCAGACGGGGCGCGGCGAGATCGTGCAGCCGCCGTCGAAATGGGTCGATCCGTACCTGGTGGTCAACGACGCGCATTTTCTGGTGGGCCGCGAGCACGACGCCTTCCGCATCTACAACGCCACGTCGATGAACTGCCACTACGCAGCCCCGCCCGACGGGAAACGCGCCGTCGCGCACCTGCTGAATTATTCGCTGCGGCCCGGGTCGCACCCGGTGACGCTGGCGACCGCGCGGCGATACCGCTCGGCGCGCCTCTACACGCTGGAGTCGCCGAAGCCCGCCGCACTGGCGGTGGAGTCGACGCGCTACGGCACGGAGGTCGGCTTGCCGCCCTTCGGCGCCTATGCTGCAATTGAACTGGAGTCATAACGCCATGTGTCCTGGCCGACTGAATCGCCGAACGTTTCTCCGGGGAGGCCTCGCCGCCGCCGCCGGCGCGACCGTCCTCCCGAATTTGAAAGCCGCGCCGACGGCCCCGGTCGCCGTGGCGAAGCACAAAGCCTACGACCGCAACCTGACCGCTGTGCTAGGCCGCATGTTCGACCAGCTCGGCGGACTCGGGAAGATCGTCAAGGGCAAGACCGTCGCCATCAAGATCAACCTGACGGGCGCGCCGGCGTATCGCCTCGGCCACGCGCCGGCGGAGCTGGCGCACTGGACGCACCCCGACGTCATCGGCGCGACCGTCCACCTGATGGGCCGCGCGGGCGCGCGCCGCATCCG
>CAZEVY010000089.1:0-21930 GCA_964515555.1 uncultured Solibacteraceae bacterium
GCGGTGTCTGGACAAGCAGAGTCTTGTATTCGGCAAATCCGGAAGTTTCGGGCAGTCTGTCTGGCGTCACTCACCATCGAAGGACTGGATACCTATTTTTCCGCATCTCACATTCCAGACCGATCACTTGGGATCGGGTCGGGCCACCTGATCTCACGGGTAGATCGTGGTAGACCGTGGCAAAACCGTGACAAAACCCCTCCCGTTGAGCTGACTTGGGTTGTCCTTGAGCGAAAAGCAGATTCCCCAAGTTGTTGAAAATCTTGAAAGTGGAGGTGAATCTAAGGAAGCTTTGGAAACGGCCGCGCTGCGCCCAAGGCAGGTGCGCTACCAGGCTGCGCTACGCCCCGACTGCACCAATTCTACCGCGAATGCTAAGATCGCCCCGTGGACAGCCGCTTCCACCGCGCCATCCAAGCCATCGACGCCGCCAACGCCGCCGACCCCAACGTCATCACCGCCCGCGGCGCCACCCGGCCCAAGGAACTCGTCCACGCCGAACTGGTCACCGAATACGTCGGCCGCCTGCGGCCCGACGCCGGCGAGCCCCTCCTGCTGGCCGCGCGCGCCCATCACATCCGCCGATGGCAAATTCCCCGCGCATCCTACCCCGACGGCCGCACCGGATACCTGCGCTGGCGCCGCGCCCTCCACGACTTCCACGCCGCCGAGACCGCCCGTATCCTCGAGGCCGAAGGCTATGACGCCGACGTCGTCGCGCGCACCGGCGAGATCATCCGCAAACTCGACCTCGCGCATGACCCCGATGTCCAGACCCTCGAGGACGCCCTCTGCCTCGTCTTCCTCGAAACCCAGTACGACGCTCTCGCCGCCCAGCTTGGCGACGACAAGATCGTCGACGTCACTCGCAAGACCCTGCGCAAGATGAGCGCCGAAGGCAGGCGCCTCGCGCTCTCGCTCGATTACTCGGCGCGCGGCCGCGCGCTGCTCGAAAAAGCTCTCGATGGAGGCCCTTCATGAAAACCGCCGCGCTGCTGCTGTTTGCCGCCACCCTGGCCGCGGAGACCCACCAGGTCGTCGCGACCACCTACTACAACACCTTCTCGCGGTTCTATCCCGTGCTCCTCAAGATCCGGCCCGGCGACACCGTCGTCACCAAGACCATCGACGCCTGGGGCGCCGACGAGCGCGGCCAGACGCGCGCCCAGCCGCCGAATCCGCTCACCGGCCCGTTCTTTATCGAGGGCGCCGAGCCCGGCGACGCGCTGGTGGTGCGCTTCGACAGGATTCGCATGAATCGCAACTCCGGCTGGAGCGCCTACCGCCTCGGTCTGTTCTCGTTGAACCCGAACTCCATCGAGAGCCTCTACCCGGACCGCTACAAAGAGGGTCTCGTGCATCCGGGCCGCCCCAATCGGATCCCCTGGGACATCGACCTGGCGCGCAAGAGCGTGAAGCTGCGCGAGCCGGTCAGCAAGGTGCATCCCATGGAATTCGCCGCGCGCCCCATGCTCGGCTGCGTCGGCGTCGCGGCCGCGGGCGATTTTTCTCCTAATTCCGGGATTTCCGGACCGTACGGCGGGAATATGGACTATAACGAGATCGTCGAGGGGGCGACCGTCTTCCTGCCCGTCTACCACCCCGGCGCGCTGCTCTACCTCGGCGATGGCCACGCGCTCCAGGCCGACGGCGAGCCCACCGGCACCGGCGTCGAAACGTCGATGGACGTCCAGTTCACCGTCAGCCTCCGCAAGAAGGCCAATCTCGGCAATCCGCGCCTGGAGAACGCCGACTACATCATCAGCATCGGGAGCCAGCCGGAGTTCGTCGGCGCGCTCGACCACACGCTCAAGATCGCCACCTCCGACATGGCCAGCTGGCTCGCCCGCGAGTACGGGATGGAGCCCTTCGCGGCGCATCTGCTGATCGGCTATCAGGGGAAGTACGACATCATCACCGTCGCCGGGTCGGTGGGACTGCGCATTCCCAAGGCCGTGCTGCCGAAGCGTTAGAACAGGTGCATCGTGTAGCTGAACCGCACGCCGCGCCCGATCTCCGGCGCGAAATCCTTGATGTAGGAGAGGTGATTCCGGTACAACCGGTCGCCCAGGTTGAACGCGTTGACGCCGAAGACGTGCATGACGTGTTTGCTCGTCAGCGTATAATTCGCCGTCAGACCCGCGGTCGCGTAGCCCGCCGTCGCCGTCTCCTCGCCGGCAAGCGCCGACTGCCGGTTCGAAAGCGTCAGTTCCGGCCGCACGCTCAATGCGCCCGCGCGCACGTCGACCGCGACGCGCCCGCGCACCGGCGGAATCCGGGGCAGCGGTGCCTTGCTCGCCGTGAGCTGCGCGTCGACCATGTCGAAGCTGAGATGGAGCCAGACGTTCCGTTGCAGCGCGGCCTGTAAGCGCGCTTCGGCCCCCAGGAAGCGGGCGTCGTTCTGCGCCACTACGGCCTCCGGAAGCCCGTCTTCGATTTCGCCGGTCCGCTCGAAGTACATGAACCTGCCGAGCCGGTAGTAGAAGAAGTTGAAGTCGGCGCGCACTTTCGACGACTGGTGCCGCAACGAGAGGTCGACGCCGTCGCCCGTCTCGTGGTCGAGATCGTCGCGCCCCACCTCGAACGCCACGTTGCCGGCGTGCGGTCCGCGATTGTACAGCTCTTCCAGCGCCGGCGCGCGATAGGAATGCACGAAGTTGGCGACGACCGCGCCCCCGCGCCAGGCCGGCACGTGGACGCCCGCGCCGCCCGAGAATCCGGTGAAGGAGCGGTCGCGCAATCCCTCGGGGCGGTAGCCGTTGTACTCCATGCGGCCGCCGAACTGGAACCGCACGCGGTTGACGTCCACCTGCTCGAGCGCGTAGAGCGCGAAGGCGTTCTGATCCACCGGCGGCGAGAGCGCCTCTGCACCCTGGGCCTCGTAGTCGCGACGCATTCCCCAGAAACCGAAGCTACCCGACCAGCGACCGGTCTGCCGCTGCTGGAAGTCGCCGCGATAAATGAACTGCTTATTGAAGAATTCTGTGCCGATTTCCTCGCCCTTGAGCTCCCTGTGATTCCAGTCGGTGTAATTCAACCGAAGCCGGAACGAGTCGATGCCCCGCGCCGGATTATTCACCGACCCGGTGAACCGCGCCGACTGGCGCCGGTAGGCGAGCTCGATGGGGCCGCCTTCCTCGCCAGCGGCCTCGGCGGCGAAGGGCACGCCGTAGCGCCCGTCGTTGACTCCGTAGCTGAAGGCGAAGCCGGCCTTTTCGCCGTAGCGGCCGAAACCCACGTCGGCGTGCTTGATGTACGATCCCGAGTTGTCGATCTTGCCCTCCGGCGTGCGGTAGTCGTTGGTGTTTTGCCCGCCGCCGCCGCCCCACAGCAGCCATGCCTTCGATCCGTACTCGAAGTGAGCGCTTCCGCCGCCGAGGTCGTTGTTGGTTCCGGCGAAGCCCGTCACGCGGCCGCGCAGTCCGGGATGCGGATGCTCGTGGATCATGTGATGCGAGCTCACCGTGTTGACCACGCCGCCGATGGCGTTGGAGCCGTAGAGCAGCGTCGCCGGCCCGCGCACCACCTCCACGCGCTCGATGCTCGACGGCGCGACCGGCTCGCCGTGATCGCCCGACTGCGACGAGAGCGTGCCGGTCCGCACGCCGTCCTCCAGCACCAGGACGCGATCCCCGTCGAAGCCGCGCACCACCGGGCGGCTCGTGCCTGGTCCGAAGCTGCGCTTGGCGACGCCCGTCTGGTTGTCCAACAGCTCGCCGAGCGACGACGCGGCAGCGCGTGTCGTCAGGTCAAATCCCTCCACCGTGGTGACGGTCTGGAACGCCTCCAGCGTGGTTTCTTCCTTTCCCGACGCGGTGACGGTCACCTCCTGCCGAATCGCGGCCAGCTCCAGCGCGAAGACCACCTCGGCCATTCCGCCCGCGGCGACGTCGATGCGTTTGCGCTCGTCGCTCAGGTGGTGCATGTGCGCCACCACGTCGTAGACTCCCGGCGGCACGCGCGCGAATTCGAAGCGCCCCGCGCCGTCGGTTTCCGTCGATCGGCCGAGCTGGGGGACGACCACGGTGGCGTTGTGAATCGCCTCGCCGCCGGCCTTCATCGTCACCTGGCCGCGGATGCGGCCGTCCTGAGCGGCGGCCGCGAGCGCGAAAACGAGGATAGCGGAGAGCAGTCGCATCGCCTAACGGCCCGTGTCGAAGGTAACTCCGGACCGCTTGCTGACGCGCGCGGCTCAGCAGATCAGCGATACCGAGCCGCGACCGTGAGGGAGCGGTTTTCGATACGGGCTGCTAACAGTATGGAGTGCGATGGCCGGGCCGCCGAGCGGAAATCGCCAGGCGGGACGCCCGCGCCGGCGGGCGGGACACATCCGGGAGCGGGCGGACGCGCCTATCGGACCGCGATGGTGACCGTCCGGCTGACTTGATTCGCCGAAGTGAGCACGACCGGCACGTCGTCGCCGGGCGCGACTCCGGCGGGTACCGTGACGTTCACCTGATAGAGTCCCGCGAACCCCGGTGTCACGCCTGCGAACGCGACATCCGCCGCGACTCCGCCGATCGTCACCGCGACATTGCGCACTGTCGGCGAGAGAGTGTCGAACGGCGCGGCCTCGCCCGCGCGAACCGGAGGATTCACCGCGCCGAGGCCCGTGCAGTAGATCACCAGCACATTGCCGGCCGACGCCGGCGTCCCCGGCTCCGGGAAGAATGTCGACCCGTCGGCGCGCGCGGCCACCACCACGCCCTGTCCGCCGCCCGACTGGTCCCTGGTGAATACGCCCGGCTGCGCCTCGGCGATCATCACGGTCTCGGGCGCGGAAACAGCGGAGCCGCGGCGGAGGATCAACTGGTGCGGGACGTTCGGCGCCAGTCCGAACGGAAGGATGGCGTTCAACTGGCCGTCGCTGGCGTAGAACAACGAAAGTCGCAACCCGCCGACCACGCCCTGCGCGCCGCCGAGCGAGCTCGGCAGCGGAAGGCTTTCGGCGACTGTGGCGGAGTTCGCCAGTCCGGCGCCGAATATGGTGATGAAACTGCCCGGCGCCAACGGAGTGTTCGGCGCGAAGCTCGCCGAGTTGTAGATGCCGCCGGCCGCGATCTGCGGCACGCTCGGATTCGGCTGCACCGCGCCGCCGATCGTCGCCGTTCCCGTCAGGGCCGGCGCCGCGGTCTGCGCCAGCGCCTCAATGGAGATCGCGGAGCGGGTGTTGCGCGCCGGCCAGGTGCCCGACCATCGCCCGTCGCGCAGGTGCAGCAACGGAATCACCGGATCGCCGTTGGAGAAACTGGCCACGACGCTGCCGGTGCGCATCGGGTCGCCGCAGTCGTCGACCACCTGCACTTCGATGGGCGTCGGCCACGAGGCGGCGGTCTGGAAATCGGCGCCGAGCAGCGTGAAGACGGGCTGGAGCCGTGTCGGAACGCACGCGCCCGCCGAGCGCGCCGGGAGACCGCTCACGGAGGTGACGGCGTCGGGCGCCAGCACCAGCACCCCCGCGATTCGCCGCACGGAGCTTTCCCCGACGATCTGGATGCGCACCTCGCCGATATAGATGCTGGCGGCCAGTCCCGCGATCGCCGGACGAACCTCAAGCTGCGTCGTCTGACCGGAGGCGATGACGCCGCCGCCGACCGGCAGCGTGAACCAGGCGCGTCCCCCGAAGAATTCCGCCGTGGCGGTGAATTGCAGCGCCTGCAAGCCGGTGTTGGCGATGGCCACGTTCTTCGACGCCGGGGCCGCCCCTCCCGGTCTGCCGACGAAGATTAGCCCTGTCGGCGAGACCGCCGCCGAGGGTGCGCCCGTCGGCGCGGCGACCGACAGCACTACCAGCACCGATTGCGGCGAATTGACGACGCCGGGGGCGACCACGTCGACTTGTCCGTAGTAGTCGCCGGCGGCGAGTCCCGCCGGGTCGGCGCGAACGGTGAGAGTGCCCGGCGCGGCGTCGGTGGCGGAGCCGCCGTTGGGGGCGACGGTGAGCCAGTTCCCGCCCGAGACCGTGGTCGTCGCCGCCGCGTAATTGATGCTGCCCGCTCCTTGCACGGCGACGGCGAAGCTCTGAGCCGGAGGCGCGGGGCCGCCCGCGATCGCGCGGAACGTGAGTCCCGCCGGCGACAACACGAGGAATACCGGGGCCGAGGCGAACGACATCGTCACGTTGATGTTGACGTCGCCGGCGGCGCTGCGAATGGTAATCGTACCGGTGTAGGTTCCCGGAGCCAGTCCGGCCGAATCGGCGGACGCCAGCAGCGAGATCGCCGTTCCGGCGGCCGTGCCGCCGTTCGCCGAGAGCGACAGCCAGGAGCCTACCTGAGTCGTCGCGGTCGCGGTGAAGGGAAGTTGTCCGCCGCCGGCGTTGCGGATCGTCAGCCGCCGCGAGTCGCGGGGGCTCGACGAGGTGAGGCCGAACGCCAGCGACGCCTGGTCGACAGCGAGCGAGGGCGCGGCCGCGTTGACCCGCAGCGTCACGCCGATCGTCACCGAGGGCGGCGTCCCGTTGGGCGCGTTGATGTTGATCGACCCCGTGTAGGTGCCCGGCACCAGCGCGCTGGGATTCACGGACACGGTCAGGTTCGCGGGGGTCGCGCCGGCGGCCGGGGTAACGTTCAGCCAGGGTTGGGTGGCGGTGGCCGTGAAGTTCAGCACCCCGGCGGTGCTCGCGACCGGGATGCTCTGCGTCAGCGTCTGCACGCCCGGCGTGAACGTGAAGTTCAGCGACGCGGCGCCGACCGAGAGTCCCTGCACCGAGGCCTGGTTGATCGTGAAGATCGTGGTGGACCCGACCCCGTAGGCGCCCACCACGTTGGTGATGCGAATGCGCCCGTTCCGCGGATTCGCACCGGCGTTGGACGCGATCGTGTAGTTGACGTTCCCCGCGCCCGTGGGAAACTGCGCCGCCGACGTGAGCCCGACGAAGGCATCGAGCGACGCCGCGTTCGATGGGCACTGGCCCACCGGGTTAATCGTCCAGGCGACGTTGCCCGAGGCGCCCGCGGCCGGAGCCGCGGCATTGGTGGGCGTAAGGGCGAAGCCTCCGACCGGGCAGCCACCGCCCTGTCCGTGAACACTCGAAACGCGCGTTCCAAGGATGAGAAGCGCGCCCGCGGCCGCGGCGATCGTCAACTGGGCGAACGAGTGGCGGTCGAGTTTGCTACGAAGCAAAACGTGGTCCCCCTGAAACGGGCGATGGTAGCATACCCTGGTCGAAAGCCGCGCGAATGATCCGCTCCCTTGCCTCACGCCCGGCCGCGGCGATCTTCCTTTCCGCGGTCGCGCCACTCGTAATACGCGCCCTGCTCTCGCCCTGGATTCCGGCGCCCGAACCCGCGGTCCCCGACGAGTTCAGCTACCTGCTCATGGCCGACACATTCGCCTCGGGCCGCCTCGCCAATCCCACGCACCCGATGTGGGTCCACTTCGAGACGATTTTCGTCCTGCATCAGCCGACCTACTCGTCGGTCTATCCGGTCGCGCAGGGCGCCCTGCTCGCCGCGGGCAGGCTCATGTTGGGCGATCCCTGGTTCGGCGTCTGCATCGCCATCGCCATTATGAGCGGCGCGATCTGCTGGATGCTGCAAGGCTGGCTCCCGGCGCGATGGGCGCTGGCGGGTTCGCTGTTCGCGGCGTTGCAGCTGGGTCCGGCGAGCTACTGGATGAACAGCTTCTGGGGCGGCGCGCACGCGGCGTCAGGCGGAGCGCTGGTGCTGGGAGCGTTACCGCGAATGGCGCGAGGCCGCTGGCGCGACGCGATCGCGCTGGCGATCGGCCTGGCGATCCTCGCCAACAGCCGCCCGTGGGAGGGCCTGTTCCTGGGCGTCGCCGCGCTCGGGTTCCTGGTATCGCGGCGTGTCTCATGGCGGCGCTTCGTGGGCTGGCCCGCGGCGATACTCGCCGTGAATCTCGCCGCGATGGGATTCTACTTCTCGCGCGTAACGGGGAGATTCTGGAAGCTCCCGCAGCAGGAGTACGTCGAACAGTACGGCGCGTCGGCGACTTTTCTGTGGCAGGACCAGCCGCCCGTGCCGGCCTACCGGCATTCGACGCTGGAGGACTTCTTCGTCGCGCAGCGCGCTGAAGCACTCGAATACCGGACGCCGCCGGGCGCGGCGCGCGCCGCGATGGTCCGGCTCCGCGCCATGGGCGCGTTCTATCTCGGACCCCTGCTGTTTCTGCCGATTCCCGGAGTCCTGCTGTTGCGGCGGTGCCGCAAGACGCGATTCCTGGCGATCGCCGGCGGGGCCGTCATCGTCGCGGTGTCGCTGGCGGCGTATTACCAGAACCACTACGCGGCGCCGGCCGCCGGAGCGTTCGTCGCACTGGCGATCCAGCCGCTGCGATACCTGAACGCACTGCGCCGGCGGCGGAGGATCGCCGCGACTCTGATTCTTGGGCTGGTCGCGCCGGTTCTCATCTGGAACTTCTATCAGCAGGCGAGCGGCGCGATGCGCGCGCCCGGGGGCCCGCGGCGATCGGCGGTCGAGGCGCGATTGCGCGACGCCGGCGGCCAGCACCTGGTCTTCGTCCGCTATGGCGCGATGCGCGACATCGCGACCGAGTGGGTCTACAACGCGGCCGGCATCGACGCCGCGCCCATCGTGTGGGCGCGCGACATGGGGCCGCAGCGCAATCGCGAGCTGATCGCCTATTACCCCTCGCGGCGCGTCTGGATGGCGTCGCCGCAGCAGTCGCCGCCGCTCGCTCCCTACGCCGAAGCCGCGCCGGACGTGCGGTAGCCCGCGCCGTCGGCGCGGTAACGAGGACCGCCTGCGATACAATGCCCCGATGCAACCGGCCCCGTCGCCGAGCCCGGCGCGCTGGCGATTCGCCGCCGCCGCCGTCGTCATGCAGCTCTGCCTGGGAGTTCTCTACTCCTGGGCGGTGTTCCGCGGGCCGCTCGCGCAGCTTTATGGCTGGCCGCGCAGCACCACCATCGCGCCGTTCCGCTACTCGCTGCTGGCCTTCACCGTCGCCATGATTCTCGGCGGATTCTGGCAGGATCGCCAAGGCCCGCGCGTGGTGGCGACCGTCGGCGGACTGATGGTCTCGGCCGGCTGCCTGCTCGCCGCCTTCATCGGCGGCACGCCCGCGGGACTGATCTTCGCCTACGGGGTCGTGGGCGGCTTCGGCGTCGGACTGTGTTACGTCACGCCCATCGCGACCTGCATCAAGTGGTTTCCCGACAAGCGCGGCATGATTGTCGGCGTCGCCGTCATGGGCTTCGGCGCCGGATCGCTGATCTTCGCGCCGCTGCTCGAAGCGCTGATCGGAAGCGACCCGGCGCACTACGCGACCACCATCCCGCGAACCTTCCTTGTCCTTGCCGCCGTGTTCTTCGTCTTCGTCATCGGCGCGGCGCAGTTCTATCGCGTTCCTGCGGCGGGCTGGCGGCCCGCGGGCTGGAGTCCGCCTGCCGCCGCCGCGGGCGCGCGCGTCGACTTCACGTCCGGCGAGATGATGCGGACGCCGCAGATCTACGGCCTGTGGGTGCTCTACTTCCTGGGCGCGTCGGTCGGTCTGACGGCGATCGGCGAATCCGCTCCGCTGGTGCGCGACCTGGCGCGGTCGGGCGCGTTCCTGAGCGGCGGCGCGGCGCTCGGCGTGATGTCGCTGTTCAACGGCCTGGGGCGGCTGATGTGGGGCGCGGTGTCGGATCGCGTGGGGCGCAACCGCGCGCTGCTGGCGATGTGCGCCATCTACGTCGCGGCCTTCCTGGGATTGCTGCGCGGCGCGACGTCGTTTCCGCCGGTGCTCGCCGGACTGTGTCTGGTCGGGCTGTGCTTCGGCGGATTCCTGGCGATCATGCCGGCGCTGACGGCGGACTTCTTCGGCCCGAAGAACGTCGGCGCCAACTACGGGATTCTGTTCTCGGCCTACGGACTGGGCGGCTTCTTCGTACCGGCCTACTTCGCCACCATCATGGACGCCGCGCGCCAGTCGGGCGATCTGGCCTCGGGCTACAACACGATGTACACGACTCTAGCGGGCTTCGCGGTCGCCGCGGGCGTGGTGGCGTCGCTGGTGCGGCGGCCGCGCGCCACTTCGTAATGGCGATCCGGGAGTTGCGCGTCGCCGGTTACCGGTCGATTCGCGAGCTGCGGCTGGAACTCGGCCCGGTGAACGTGCTCACGGGCGCGAACGGCTGCGGGAAGAGCAACCTCTACAAGTCGGTCCTCTTGCTGGCACGCGCGGCGTCGGGAGGATTCGCGCCGGCGCTCGCCGAGGAGGGCGGTATGCCGTCGGTCCTGTGGGCTGGCGCTCGCAAGAAACTTCGCGCCAAACGCGAACCGGTCCGCGTGGTCCTGGAAGCGACGCTGGACTTGTTCGGCTTCCGGCTGGAGTGCGGATTGCCGCCGAGCAGCCCCGAGAGCCCGTCGGCTTTTCGACGCGACCCGGAAATCAAGGAAGAATCCGTTTGGCTCGCCGACCCCTCGGCACGGCGCGCCGTGCTGATGCAACGCTCCGGTGCGTCAGCGACCATCCGCGACGCCGGGGGACACATGGTCAAGTATCCGATCGCGTTGTACTCGTCGGAATCGGTACTGGCTCAGATTCACGAGCCGCATCTCTACCCCGAGCTCTCCGCCCTCCGCGAAGAGATGCGCCGCTGGCGTTTCTACCATCACTTCCGGACGGACCCGGCGTCGCCGCTACGGCATCCGCAAACCGGAGTGTTGACGCCGGTCCTGGGTCACGACGGGGCCGACCTCGCCGCAGCCCTTCAGACCATCCTCGAAATCGGCGACGCGGAAGGCCTGCACGGCGCCATCGATCGCGCCTTTCCCGGAGGGCGGCTCGAAATCTCGGTCGACGACGATCATACGCGGTTCGGCGTGATGTTGCGCACGCCGGGCGTGTTGCGGCCGCTCGAAGCGGCGGAGCTTTCCGACGGCACCCTGCGCTACTTGTGCCTGGTCGCGGCGCTGCTGTCGCCACGGCCGCCTTCACTGCTCGCATTAAACGAGCCGGAGACGAGCATGCATCCGGATCTGATTGCACCGCTCGCGAGGTTGATGACGCGCGCCCGCGACACGCAGTTATGGATCACGACGCACTCCCCGGAGCTGGCCTCGGCGATAGAGCGCTTCAGCGGCCGCCCGGCGCTGCGGCTGAAACTGTCGGAGGGCGCGACCGTGGTCGACTGTCAGTAACCCCGCGGCCCGGCCTTCTCAGGTAACATGGTACCGTTCATGCCTCAACCGGCGCGTCCGCGTTGGCTCCCTGTCCTGGAGGCCTCGGCGATCGCTCTCTTCGCCGCCCTTGCCGCCAGCCTGGGGTGGCGTCTGTGGACAACGGCCGGCGTCGAATCCTGGTGGGTGATCGCGATTTCCGTCCCGATCGCATTTCTGCTCGCCGACCTCGCCTCCGGCATGGTGCACTGGTTCTGCGACACCTTCTTCGAAGAGGACAGCGCCGCCGGACGCATCTTCATCGCCCCGTTCCGCGAGCATCACCGCGATCCGATGGCGCTCACGCGTCACGGATTCCTGGAGCGCAACGGGAATTCGAGTCTCGCCGCGGTGCCGCCGCTCGGCGGCGCCTGGTGGGCGGAGTGGCCGGCGGCGGGATCGACGCTCGAGATTTTCGGCGCCTCGGTGCTGCTGTTTCTTGCGGTCGCCGTGCTGGTCACCAACGAAATCCACCGCTGGGCGCACTCGGTGGCGCCGCCCCGCGCCGCGCTGTGGATGCAGCGCCGGGGTCTGATCCTCTCGCCCAACGGCCACGCCCTGCACCACGCCACCGGATCCACCGCCTACTGCATCACGCTCGGCTGGCTGAACGGGCCGCTCGACCGCATGGGTTTCTTCGACTGGAGCGAGCGCGCGCTCGCTGCGCTCGGTGTGCCGCGCGCCGGACGGAGATCGCCGGCGTGAACCCGCCGGAGCCGGCCGGCTTCGGTCATGGCTGGATCAGCGGCGTTCTTTCCATCGTCCTCGGCGTGCTGGGAGTGGGCGGCGTGCTCTGCCTGCTCTTTCCCGAGCGCCTGACGACGCCGTCGCTGCGCGAGCTCTACCCGGTGCCCGTCATGCGCGGGCTGATCCACTTCATCCTGATCGCGTCGTTCACCGCCGCACTCGTCAGCATCGTGCTACGCCGCAGCAAGGCGCTCGGCCTCGCCGGACTCGGTCTGTCGACTCTGGCAGTCCTGCTCGGCGGTTGGGACGTGCCCATCGAAGGGCCGGTTCGCGAAGCGGGATACGTCGGCCTCGACTGGTTTCTGCTGAACCTGCTGGCGCTCTCGCTCATCTTCGTGCCCATGGAGCGCCTCTTCGCGCGACTGCGCGACCAGGGGATCTTCCGCGCCGGATGGCGTACCGACGCGGTCCACTTTTTCGTCAGCCATCTTCTGGTGCAGGTCTCGGTGTTCCTCACCTTGATGCCGGCGAAGGTTTTCTTCGCCTGGGCGGTAAGCGCGCGGCTTCAGACGGCGGTCGCCGCGCAGCCCTACGCGCTGCAGTTTCTCGAAATCGTCCTGGTCGCCGACCTGGCCGAGTACTGGGTGCATCGGGCCTTTCATCGCGTGCCCTGGCTGTGGCGATTCCACGCCGTGCATCATTCCTGCGAGCGCATGGACTGGCTGGCGTCGGCGCGCCTTCACCTGGTCGATATCGCGGTGACGCGCGCCCTGACGTTCGTGCCGCTCTATCTGCTCGGCTTTGCGAGCGGCCCCGTGTTCGCGTATCTCGTCTTCGTTTCCTTCCACGCCATTTTCATTCACGCCAACGTGAGCTTCGATTTCGGGCGTCTGGAGCGCTGGATCGCGACGCCGCGCTTTCACCACTGGCACCACGGCGCCGAACCGCGCGCCATCGACAGGAATTTCGCGATTCACCTGCCGTGGCTCGACCGCCTGTTCGGGACGTACCTTCTGCCCGGCAAGGAGTGGCCGTCGGTCTACGGAATCGCCGGCAACCCGGTCCCCGAAAACTACCTGGCCCATACGATCTACCCGTTTCGTCCCGAGCCTGGAGGCGCGCATGCCCAATGAGCAGATTCTGTACGCCGTCGCCGACAGCGTCGCCACCGTCACCCTGAACCGCCCCGAGAAGCTCAACGCCTGGACCTCGAGGATGGAGAGCGAAGTCTCGTCGGCTATCGGCGAGGCGGCAGCCGACGACAACGTCCGCGTGATCGTGCTCACCGGCGCGGGCCGCGGCTTCTGCGCGGGCGCCGACATGAGCATCCTCGACGCGGCGGCGCGCGCGGGCGGCGCCGACCCCAATCGCATTACCGGCGACGCGCCGTTCCCCGACGGCATTCCGGAGGCGTTCCGCCGCAAGTACGCCTGGCTGCTCGGGCTTCCCAAGCCGGTCGTCGCCGCGATCAACGGCCCGGCCGTCGGCCTGGGCTTCATCGTGCCGCTCTACTGCGACATCCGCGTCGCCTCAGCGGCGGCGCGATTCTCGACGGTCTTCGCGCGGCGCGGACTGGTCGCCGAGTACGGGATGGCGTGGATGCTGCCGCGCATCGTGGGGCTGCCGCAGGCCGTCGACCTGCTGTTCACCGCGCGCACCATCGACGCCGCCGAGGCGCTGCGAATCGGCCTGGCGACGCGCGTGTTTCCCGAGGAGGATTTTGCCGCCTCGGCGCAGGCGTTCGCGGCCGAACTGGCGTCGTCGGTATCGCCGCGCTCGCTGCGCGTGATGAAGCGGCAAATCTGGGAGGCGCAGGCGGCGGCCTTCCCCGCCAGCTTCGACGCCGCGCTGGTCGAAATGATATCGAGTCTTCAGTGCGACGATTTCCGCGAGGGAGTCGCGCATTTTCTCGAAAAGCGCCCGCCGCGGTTCACCGGGAAGTAAGGATGGATCTCCGCGGCCGCGTTGTCGTCGTCACGGGAGGCGCCAAAGGAATCGGGCGCGCCCTGTGTCTGCGGTTCGCACGCGAATCGCCGCGCGGGATCGTGGTCGCCGACCTGGACGCGGCCGGCGCGCGGGCGACGGCGGCCGATTGCGGCGGGATCGGCGTGGGCGCCGATGTCGCGAGTGAAGAGGATGTGCGCGGCGTGGCCGCGCTGGCGATGGAGCGCTTCGGCGCCATCGACCTGTTCTGCTCCAACGCGGGCATCTCGATCGGCGGCGGCGAGGAGGTTCCGGACGGCGATTGGACGCGCATCTGGGGCGTCAACGTCCAGGCGCACATCTACGCCGCGCGCGCGGTGCTGCCCGCGATGCTGGAGCGCGGATCGGGATACTTGCTGCAGACGGTCTCGGCGGCGGGACTGCTGACGGCGATCGGATCCGCTCCGTATTCGGTGACCAAGCACGCGGCTCTGGCGTTCGCCGAGTGGCTCGCGGTAAGCTACGGCGATCGCGGCATCAAGGTGTCGGCGCTGTGTCCGCAGGGCGTGCGAACGGACATGCTGCTCGAATCCGGGCGGCTCGGCCGCGACCTGCTGTTGGAGGGATCGCTGGCGCCGGAGCAGGTGGCCGACATCGTCGTCGAGGGACTGGCGGCGGAGCGGTTCCTGATTCTGCCGCATCCGGAAGTGGCTGCGTATTTTCGACGAAAGGCGGCGGATTACGACAGATGGTTGAAAGGAATGAGGAGACTGCGTGAGCGTATCGATTGATCTGAGAGGCAAAGTCGCCCTGGTGACCGGCGGCGGGCGCGGCATTGGCAAGGCCGTCGCCAAGCGCTACGCCGAGGCCGGGGCGACCGTGGTCATCGGGAGCCGCAAGCTCGAAAACCTGGAGGCGACCGCGGGCGAATGCGCCTCGATGCCCGGGAAGGTGATTCCCGTGGTGTGCCACGTGGGCCGCAAGGAGCAGCTCGAATACCTGGTCCGCGAGACGGAGGCCAAGGCCGGGCCGGTCGACATCCTGGTCAACAACAGCGCGACCAATATCGGACAGGGCCCCGCGCTCGAGGTCACCGACGAAGCGCTGCTGAAGACCATGGAAGTGAACGTCCTCGCCGCACATCGTCTGATCCGGATGATCGTCCCGAAGATGATCGAACGCGGGCGCGGCGGCTCCATCGTCAACATGGCGTCGATCGCGGGACTGCGCCCGCAGGACGGCGGACTGGTGTACAGCTTCACCAAGGCCGGGCTCATCATGATGACGCGCGTGTGGGCGGTCGAGTTCGGAAAGCACGGCGTGCGCGTCAACGCGATCGCGCCGGGGCTGATTCAGACCGAGTTCAGCAGCTACTTCTGGTCGAACGACGAGCACCTCTCGCGGCTCCGGAAGACGCAGCCGATCCCGCGCGTCGGGCAGCCCGAGGAGATCGCCGGCCTGGCGCTCTACCTGGCGTCGGACGAATCGAGCTTCGTGACGGGACAGACGTTCGTCGCCGACGGCGGGGCGACGGCGCGCTAGATCACGTCGGAAGCCGCGCGCGCGTATACTGGGCACGTGGAGGTCATCGTGAAACGCTTCTTCCTCGCCGCCGCTTTCTGTGCCGCGGCCTTCGCCGAGAACTGGACGGGCACCATCGTCGACGTGATGTGCAAGGGACGCGACCTGGCGTCGCACACGCGCGAGTGCGCCGTCAATTGCGCCAAGGGCGGCTATGGCGTGGTGCTGGCCGACGGCAAGTTCCTCAAGTTCGACGAGAGCGGCAACGCGCGCGCGCTCCAGGCCCTGAAGAAGTCGGCCAAGGACAAGGACCTGAAGGTGAAGGTCGCCGGCAAGCTCGACGGCGAAGTCATCCAGGTCGAGACGCTGGAGTTGCAGTAGCCGTGGCCGTCGTGCCCTACGAGTCGACGGTCAGTGTCAGTTTCGACCGTCTGCTCGGCGAGGCCGGTGCATTCTTCATGGATCGAGGGGACGTCAAGGACACCCTACGCCGCCTGGCTCGCGACTTAGACGAGGCGGGTATCCCGTACGCTCTCGTCGGAGCCTTGGCGCTGGGGCGTCACGGCATGCCGCGGCTGACGGTCGACATCGATCTCCTATTGACCCGGGAGGGCCTGGACGCGTTCCGATCGCGCTACGAAGGACGCGGATACGTTCCAGCGTTTCCGGGCGCCGCGAAATCGTTTCGGGCCGCCGATACTGGCGTTCGCATAGACGTGATCACGACGGGCGAGTATCCGGGTGACGGCAAGCCGAAGCCAGTTCGCTTTCCCGATCCCTCCGAGGCCTCCGTCGAAATCGATGGAATTCGCGTCGTTCGGCTGGAGAGATTCGTCGAGCTGAAGCTCGCCTCCGGGATGACGGCGTCACACCGGATGCGCGACCTCGCCGACATCCAGGATCTCATCCGCAACGTGACACTGCCCCTGGAATTCGGCGACCGGCTCGACCCGAGCGTACGCGAGACGTACCGCGACCTGTGGCGGAAGTCTCAGACGGTCGACCCGATTGCGGGCCTGTGACGCTTCAATTCCCCAGGCGCGCCGACTGGTTCGCCGCCATCCGCCAGCGCCCTTCGTGCCGCGTGTAGACTTGCAGCGTCCGCACGCGGAACGGTCCGGCGCGCACCAGCTTGACATCGACGAAGCCGGTGAGCACCGCCGTCTCGCCGTAGATGCGAATCTTCAGATCGCTGAATCCGAAGGATTCGTAACGCGCCGGGCCGGCGGTCACCGCGCCGATGTACTCAGCCTTCGTCTGCGTGCGGCCGTTGGCGTGCGAGTACGTGAGGTCGTCGGCGAGCCAGCGGTCGAGCTCCTGTTTGACGGCGGCTGAAGTCCAGCCGAGCGCGGCCTCGCGCACGGCATCCGCCGGGTCCTGCGCGAAGGCGCACAGGGCGAAGGTCAGCGCAAGACTTCGCGTCATCTCTCCGGGAGAAATCGGCGAATGCCGTGGTCGAACGCCAGCGCGCCCAACAGAGCTCCCACAATCGGCCCCGCGAGGGGTATCCAGAAGACCGCGGTGCCGTCGGTCAACCCGTTGTTCCGGAATCCCGCGACCACCGTGAACAGGCGCGGGCCAAAATCGCGCGCCGGGTTGATGGCGTAGCCGTGCATGCCGCCGAACGACATGCCGATCGCCACCACCACCAGGCCGATCGCCACGGGACCGAAGCTCGCCGGCGGCTGGTTCCGCTCGTCGGTGATCGCCAGGATCAACATCATCAGCAACGCGGTGCCGACCACCTGGTCGAACAGTCCCGCCATGGGCATTTCCGGAAACGCCGGAAAGGTCGTGAATACGCCCGCGGTCTTTTCGAACTTGGGGTCCACCACCAGGAACGCCGGCCGGTAGTTCCAGTAGACGATCGCCGACGCCGCGAAGGCGCCCAGCGTCTGGGCGATGGAGTAGGGAATCACCTTGCGCCACGGGAATCCGCGAAACGCCGCCAGCGCGATGGTCACCGCCGGGTTCAGGTGCGCGCCGCTGACGCGGCCGGCGACGTAGATTCCCATGGTCACGCCGAGTCCCCAGCCCAGCGTGATGTTGGTGTAGCCGCCCTTGACGACCTCGCCGGGAACGCCGGTGGGAAACAGCACCACCATCGCGACCACGCCCACGCCCAGCAGAATCAGGACGAGCGTTCCGAGAAACTCCGCGATCAGCTCGGCGGCGAGCGTCGGCTTGTTCATCGAGACTACGGATTATACTCCGCGACCACCAGCGTCACGTCGTCGCGCTGCTCGGCGCCCCCGGTGAAGTCCTCGACGGCGCGCATGATGGCGGCGTGCATCTGCGAGCAGTCGGCGGCGGCGTTGGCTTCCAGCACGGCGCGCAGCCGGTCCAGCTCGAAGAAGTCGCCGGCGCGGTTGTCGGCCTCCGAGAGGCCGTCGCTGTAGATCACCAGCTTGTCGCCCGGGCCGAGGCGCGAGGTCTGCACCTCGTAGGTGGAGAAATCCAGCAGGCCCACCGGGATGCCGGTGGCTTCCAGCATCTCCAGGCGGCCGTCGGGATGCACCAGGAAGGGCGGGCAGTGGCCGGCGTTGCTCCAGCGCAGCAGGCCGTCGGCGTCGAGCGAGCCGTAGAACAGGGTCGCGTACTTCTCGCCCTGGGTGCGTTCGTTGAGGAACTTGTTGATGCTCGTCAGCATCTCCTGGATCTGCTCGGCGGATTCGGCGGAGCGCAGGAACGCGCCCTGCAACAGCCCGGCCAGCAGCGCCGAGCTGACGCCCTTGCCGCTCACGTCGGCGACCACCAGCGTCCAGCACTCCGGGTGAATCTGAATCACGTCGAAGTAATCGCCGCCCACCTGGTGCGAGGCCAGGCTCGATCCGGCCACGCGGAACCAGCCCGTCTTGGGCAGATCGCGCGGCAGCATGCCCTGCTGGATGACGCGGGCGATCTTGAGCTCCTCCTCCATGCGCTGCTTGGCGCGCTCCTCGTCGAGAAGCCGCGCGTTCTCCAGGATGGTGGAGGCCTCGAGCGCGAGAGTCTGGAGCAGCTCGCGGTTGCCGGTCGACATGTCGGCGGCGCCCAGGCGCGAGTCCATGTAGAGCAGCCCGACGGTCTCGTTCATCGAGGTGTGCATGGTCTCCTGGCTCACGCCGGTGCGCACGCGCACCAGCGGAACGCAGACCACGCTGCGCAGCTCCAGGTTGGCCACCGACATGTCGCCGCGCGCCGCACCCTCGCCCTCCGGGTCGAAGTTCATCGAGAGCAGCTCGCGGCGCTGCTTGAGCGCGCGCCCGATGAGCTTGGTGGGAACCTTGAGCTCGGACTTGGCGAGTGGCATGCCGCGGCGGTCGCGGGCCACCCGGATGTTGAGGTCCTCCTCGGTCCGCAACAGCAGGAAGCCGCGCTCGGAGCCGGTGACGGTAAGCGCCGCGTCGACCACGGCGTCCAGCACCTCCCCGGTCGAGAGCGAGCTCTGGAGCGCGCGGGCCACCTCGACCAGCGCGCGCAGCTTGGCGAGATTTCCGCCCACGGCCGACGACGACGAGCTGCTCGGCGGCGAGAGGTGGTCCAGGAGCTTATTGAGATCGGCCTCTTCCTGGCTGAAGATCAGCTGGTAGGAATCGGGGAATCCGAAGGTGACGGTGTCGCCGTTCTGGAGCGTGTGCCGGGTGATGCGCTCGCCGTTGACGTAGATGCCGTGGCGGCTCTGCTGGTCGACCAGCACATAGGCGCCGTCCTCGCCCAGGATGCGGGCGTGCACGCGCGAAATGCGGTTGTCGCGCAGCACCAGCTGGTTCTCCGACTGGCGGCCGATGATGAACGGCACGCTGTCGATAGGTACGCGCGATTTCTGTCCGCTGGGATTCACCACCATAACCGCCGCCGGACGAGCGGCGGTCGCCTGCGCGGTCGCCATCACGCTCTCCGGACCAGGCGGGGACTGGCCGGCTCGGCCTCCGCCGCCTGCTGCATCTCCTGGGTGCGCAGCACCTGGCAATGCGCGCAGTATCCGCCGACCTCCGTGCGCGCGATGAGGATCTGGAAACCGAGGACCGATTCGATCTGCCGGCGCAGGCGTTGCAGCGGGTCGCCGAAGAACTCCTCGACTTTCCCGCAGCGCAGGCAGATGACGTGGGCGTGCTCCTGCTTGGTGCGCGTCTCGTAGAAATGCTGATCGCCCGAGAAGTGCATGAGGTCCAGCTCGTCGACCAGGCCTCCCTCCTTCAGCAGCTTCAGCGTGCGATACACGGTGACGCGGTTGAGTTTGGGATCCTTCTCCTTGGCCATTCGAAAGAGCCGCTCGGCGTCCAGATGCTGCCCGGACTGGTCGATCAGGTCCAGCAGAATCTGGCGCTGCCGCGTCAACCGGATTCCTTTTTCTTTGAGCGATGACTTGGTCGCTTCGGCTGTGGACATGCTCTCCTCGGAGACTCGCGCCGCCTCGAACAGAATACCAGCAAACGGCGCACGCGTCCAAGGGCGGCTTGCAGACGGCCTCACTGACACGGATCGCGCGCCGCGCGCTCCGCGGCTTTGCCCGCCGATTGCGGTAAACTGAAACCTCCGCATGGCTTCAGGCAGGGCCGGTCTCGCTACAGCGCTGGAAATCCGCGACCTGGTTCGCGAGGACCTCGCCCAGGTGGAGCGCGAGATCAATCTGGAATCGGTGGCCTCCGCCGACGCCGTCACCGCCATCAGCCAGTACCTGCAATCGAACGGCGGCAAGCGCCTGCGCCCCACGCTCTTGCTCCTCACCGCGCGCATGGCCGGCGATCCTTCGCCCGCGGCCGTTCGCCTGGCGGCCGTGGTCGAGATGATCCATGCCGCCACCCTGGTCCACGACGACGTGATCGACTATGCCGAGACGCGCCGCGGAAAGCCCTCCGCCAACGCCGTCTGGGGGAATCACATCTGCGTGCTCGCCGGCGACTGGCTCTACATGCAGGCCTTCCAGATCGCCCTGCGCGAGCGCAACTTCGCGATTCTCGACATCCTGATCTCGCTCACGCAGCGCATGGTCGAGGGCGAGCTCATCCAACTGGAGCGCATCGGCCGCATCGGCGTCTCAGAGACCGACTACATGGAGCTGGTCGACCGCAAGACGGCCAGCCTCTTCGCCGCCTGCACGCGCCTCGGCGCGCTGGTGGCGGGCGCGAGCGACACCCAGGAGGCGGACCTGGCCGACTTCGGGTGGAATCTCGGCATGGCCTTCCAGCTCACAGACGACATTCTGGACTTCACCGCCGACGAGAGTGTGCTCGGCAAACCGGTGGGTAACGATCTCCGCGAGGGCAAGGTGACGCTGCCGCTGATCTACGCCCTGGCAGACGCCTCCGCCTCCGAGCGGCGCCTGGTGGAGACCGTGCTCGCCGAGCGCGGCTACGGGAGCGTGGCGTTCGCCGAGGTCTTCGACCTCATCGAGCGGCGCGGCGGGCTGGCCCGCGCCCGGGAACGTGCGCGAGCTTTCACGGACAAGGCTCGCGGTTTGATCGCCGGCTTTCCCGAATCGCCCTTCCAGCGCGCCCTGCACACTGTGGCCGACCTCATCACGCGGCGCGAAAGCTGACGTCCCGCGAGCGTTTTAAGCCAGACCGCTCGCTTACGCTCGCGGCTCCGCAAATCCAGTACGTTACCGAGCCGCCGCGGCCGCCTATCGCGCGCCGCGCGTCAGCAGCATCACTTTAAGGGTCTGCAAGACGATGTAGGCGTCCAGCGCCGGTGTCAGGTTCTTGATGTAGTAGAGGTCGTACTCCAGCTTGACGCTGGTGTCCTCCACGTTGCCGGCGTAGATGTGGTTGATCTGGGCCCAGCCGGTCAGGCCGGGCTTCACGCATAGCCGTTGCCGGTAGAACGGTATCTGCGACGAAAGCGCCTCGACGAACTCCGGCCGCTCCGGGCGCGGCCCGACGATCGACATCTCGCCCTTCAGGATGTTGAACAACTGCGGCAGCTCGTCCAGCCGCAGGCGGCGCAGCCATCTTCCCAGCCGGGTCACCCGGGGGTCGTCCTCGGCCGCCCAGACGGCGCCCGACTCGGCTTCGGCGTCCTGCCGCATGGAGCGGAACTTGATCAGGGTGAACACGGCGCCGTTCAGCCCGACGCGCCGCTGCCGGTAAAGGATCGGGCCGCGCGAGGTGAGCCTCACCAGGATCGCGATCGCGATCATCACCGGCGCCGATCCCACCAGGCCCACCAGGGCGATCGCCGTCGAGTACATCGACTGAAGGCGGATGATGTTCGGCCTCGGCCCCATCTCGGCCGAAAAAACCAGTTGCGAAGGGCGGATCTCGGTGAGGCAGACGCGACCGAAGGCCGCCTCGTAGGTCGCCGCCGCCTCCTCGATCCGGATTCCGCTGAAGCGCAGGTCGAGCAGTTCTTCGACGGGAAGGCGCTGGCGCCTCTCCGACATCCCGACGACAATCAGATCGGGCTGAGTCTCTCGGATCACCTGCGTAAAGGACGCCAGCGGACCGAGCACCGGAGCGCGCAGGTCGCCCTCATCCGGCGCGTCGTCGTCCACGAAACCGACGGCCGCCAGCCCCAGCTCCGGACGATCCCGGATGCGATTCGCGATCTTCCGGGACACGTCGCTGGCCCCTAGAAATAGGACGCGACGCGCCGAAAGCGCGCTCACCACCATGGAGCTGTAGAGGAGCCGCCAGAGCGGCATCAGCACCAATACCAGGGCGCTGGCCGCCAGCAGGGTCCTCTTGGG
>CAZEVY010000090.1:0-21883 GCA_964515555.1 uncultured Solibacteraceae bacterium
AGGAGGGCGTCGAGTCGCTCGGCGGATACGCCGACATCTTCCTGCGCAACACGCTCGCCAGCGGCGTGGTCCCGCAGATCTCGGCGATCCTCGGGCCCTGCGCCGGCGGCGCCGTCTACTCGCCCGCCATCACCGACTTCACGTTCATGGTCGACCGCTCCAGCTACATGTTCGTCACCGGTCCGGACGTCATCCGGACGGTGACGCACGAGGAGGTGGACAAGGAAACGCTGGGCGGCGCGCGCACGCACAACTCGACCTCGGGCGTGGCGCACTTTCTGGCGTCGAACGACGAGGAGTGTCTGCGCGCCATCCGGCGGCTGCTGGAGTTTCTGCCGCAGAACAACCTCGACGGTCCGCCGCGGCGCGCGGCGACCGACGCGGCCGGGCGCGAGGAGGCGTCGCTCGACGGGCTGGTGCCGGAGGAGTCGAACCAGCCCTACGATATGAAGCGCGCGATTCTGGCGGTGGTCGACGACGGCGAGTTTCTGGAGGTGCACGAGCACTGGGCGAAGAACATCGTGGTGGGGTTCGCGCGCCTGGACGGTGCACCGGTGGGCGTGGTGGCGAATCAGCCGGCGTTCCTGGCGGGGTGCCTGGACATCGACTCGTCGGTGAAGGGCGCACGTTTCGTGCGCTTCTGCGACGCGTTCCATATTCCGATCGTTACTTTCGAGGATGTCCCCGGATTTCTGCCCGGAACGGCGCAGGAATTCGGCGGAATTATCCGGCACGGCGCGAAGCTTCTCTATGCGTACGCGGAGGCGACCGTGCCGAAGATCACCGTGATCACCCGCAAGGCGTATGGCGGCGCGTACTGCGTGATGGGGTCGAAGCACCTGCGGACGGACGTCAACTATGCCTGGCCGTCGGCCGAGATCGCGGTGATGGGGCCGGAGGGCGCGGTGAACATCGTCTACCGGCGCGAGCTGGCGGCGGCTGCCGATGGCGAGGCGCTGCGGCGCGAGAAGGTGGCGGAGTTCCGGCAGCGCTTCGCGAATCCGTTCATCGCCGCCGAGCACGGCTTCATCGACGACGTGATCGAGCCGCGCCAGACGCGGCCGAAGCTGATTCGCGCGCTGGCGAGCCTGGAAAACAAGGTGCGGGAGAATCCGCGCAAGAAGCACGGGACCATCCCGCTCTGATTTCGATCGCCTGAGGGCGGTTTCAGGACTGCGAAGACGGCCGGCGTCCGAGCCGATAGTGCCGGTACGTGCGGCCCAGGCCGGCCAGCGCGGCGCTCGCGCGATCGAAGACGCCGGGTACGGCGAAGCCTTCCGGAGGCAGCCGCTTGTTTCTGCTGCGCTGCTCGACATACTCACCCGGCAGGTCGCGGAAATGCGTGACGCCGACTTCGGCGGTAAAGCCGACCTTCAGGCCGCGCTCTTTGGCTTTGAGAAAGAAGGCCCGATGCTCGGCGACCTTGCGGTCGTCCCAGCCCCCCACGGTCGCCAGAAAGCGGTCGGTCCTGGCGATAAAGAAATTGCAGACGAAATCGCAGGAAATCACCGGCGGGACGTAGGGCGCCGGAACCACCCGGATCGCTCCCGTGCCGGTGGGCGTGAAGTTGGAATGGATATCCCTGGGGACCTCCACTCCCAGCATCGCGAGGCACCTCAGCCAATCCAGCCTGATGAGGCTGCGCGCGAGGTCTCCGCCGGAGAACGGCGCGACGTCGTAGCACTCGCCGCCCAGCAGGTCGAGGCCGGATTCGTCGAGCAACCGCCGCATGCGGGTCAGATCGGTGCGCTCGTCGAAAACGAAGTCGTCGTCGCACAGCACGAAGTAGGGCGTCCGAACGATCGGTAGAAGAGCATTGCGCCCCGCCGAGACGCCGGAGTTGAAGGGCAGCGCCACGAAGCCGGCGATCAGATCCGGGAACTCGCTCTGCGCCGCTTCGGCGGACGGCGCACGGCTGTCGTCGGCGATCAGCACGGGTCCGGCGTGGCCGGCGCCGTGAATGGACTTGAGGAGCCGCCGCAGCGAGCCGGGACGCTCGAAGGTCTTGATGAGGATCGTCACATCGCGCATGGCCGACCGGCAGGAAGATTTATTCTAGCGGTCCGGCGCGCGCCGGCTACTCGGCCCGCAGCGCGACCACGGGATTCACGCGCGTCGCCCGGCGCGACGGCACATACACGGCCGCGAGCGCGACGGCGGCGACCAACACCGAGGCGCCCGCGATGCCGACCGGGTCGAGCGGGCTGACGCCGTGGAGCAGGGTCGCGAGCAGGCGGGCGACGGCGGCGTAGCCGACCAGCCCCAGCGCCACGCCGATCGCCGCCAGCGCCGCGCCCTGCCCCAGGAATCGGCGCAGAATCGCGCGCGGCTCGGCGCCCAGCGCCATGCGCACGCCGATTTCCTGCACGCGCTGGCCCACGCTATAGGAGACCACCCCGTAGATCCCCACCACCGCCAGCGCCGCGGCCACCAGCGCGAAGACGGCGAACAGCGCGCCGTTCCATCGCGAGCGTCCGTTGATGCGCGCCAGCAGATCGCGCATGGGCAGCAGGTCGTAGAGGGCCAGCTCCGGATCCAGGTCGCGAATCTCGGCGCGCGCCGCCCGCGCCATGGCCATGGGATCGCCGTGCGTGCGCATGAGCACGTAGAAATTGCGCCAGGTATTCTGCGGGTACGGCACGTAGATTTCCACGGAATCCTCGGGCGCCTTGGTCGGATACTGAACATCGTCGACGACGCCCACGATCTCGCGTCCGCCCGCCTCGCGGCTGGCCGGCGCCGGCTGCCCAAGCACCAGGCGTCGTCCGATGGCGCTCTCGCCCGGCCAATGCCGGCGTTCGAGACTGCGGCTGACGAGCACAACCAGCGGCGCCTCGCGGTCGTCGCGTTCCGTGAAGGCGCGTCCGGCGATGAGGCGCAGCCCGGCGGCGCGGAGGTAGCCGGGACTGACCAGGTGGGTCGGCGCGACGGGGCGTTGCTGCGCGGAGCCCTCGGGGCGGCCTTCCACGTTATAGAACATGCCGACCACGCGCTGGCCGTCGAGCGGGATGCTGGTGGTAGCGCCGGCCTCGAGCACGCCGGGAAGCGACGCGAGCCGCCCGACGATGCGCTGCTGCATGGCCGCGAGCGTCGCGGGCGTCGGGTAGCGGCCGGGCGGCAAACTGGTCTGGAACGTGAGCAGCCCCTCGGGATTCCATCCGCGGTCCATGGACTCGAGCCGCATCAGGTTTTTCACGAGCAGGCCCGCGCCGATCATGAGCATCAGCGAGAGCGCCACCTCGCCGATCACCAGCGCCTGGCGGCCGCGGCGGCCCAGTCCATCCGGGCGAGATCCGCGCGAGCCTCGCTGGAGCGCGGGAAGCAGGTCGGTTCTCGCGGCCACGCGCAACGGCGCCAGCGTGAAGACGGCGGTGGCGGCCGCCGCCAGCAGCAGGGTGAAGCCCATCACCGCGGGATCGACGCCGATCTCGGCGACGCGCGGGAGCCAGGACGGGTCGGCCGACCGCAGCGCGCGCAGTCCGACCCAGGCCACGGCCAGAGCCGCGGCCGCGCCCGCGAGGCTCAGCACCAGGCTTTCGGCGAGCAGTTGTCCGGCCAAGCGCCAGCGTCCGGCGCCCAACGCGGTTCGAATCGCGACCTCGCGTCCACGATCGGCGGCGCGCGCCAGCAGCAGGTTCGCCACATTGGCGCAGGCGATCAGGAAGACCAGTCCGGCAGCGCCGAGCAGCGACCAGAGCGCGGGCCCGGTGGCGCCCGCCAGTTCTTCCTGAAGCGCGATCGTGCGCGCGCCCCAGCCCTTCATGTTGGGGAAATCGGCGGCGAAGCCGGCGGCGATGGCGTCCATCTCGCGGCGCGCCCGCTCGAAGGCGACCCCGGGGCGCAGGCGTCCGAGGACCACGCTGCGATGGCCGTCGAGGCCGAACTGCCCCTCGATCACCGCCGGGGTCCAGACCTCGACCGGCGCGGCGAATATGCGGAAGCCGGGCGGCATCACGCCGATCACCTGGTGCGGCACGCCATGGAGGGAAATGGACCGGCCCAGAACGCCGCGATCGCCCGCGAAGCGCCGCTGCCAGAGGTCGTGGCTCAGGATCGCCACCGCCGGCGCGCCGGGCTGGTCTTCGCCGTCGGCGAAGCCGCGTCCGAGAACGGGTTCGCGTCCGAGCATCGGGAAGAAATTGGCGGAGACGCGCGAGCCGAGCACCTGTTCGGCGGAATCGCCTCCCGTGACGGTGTAAAACCATCCGGCCATCATCGACAACTGCTCGAAGGAGCGGGAGCGGGACCGCCAGTGAAAGAAGGCGCGCGGCGACACGGGGTTCTTCCGGCCCTCCGGATTCACTTGCCAGAGGGCGGCGAGGCGATCCGGATCGGCGAACGGAAGCGGCCGGATCAGGATGGCGTGGAAGGCGCCGAAGATGGCGGCGTTGGCGCCGACCCCAAGCGCCAGGGTCGCCACCGCGGTCAGGAAGAAGCCGGGGCGCGACAACAAAGTCCGAATTGCGTGCCTGAAGTTACTCATGTTCCACGTGGAACATTCCGAGGCTGCGTTTCCGAGGCATCGTATCACAGGATAACGCAGGAATTCGGCGGCAATTACTCTGAAAAGGAGGAGCCTTGGGGTAAAGCGGGGAATCGCGGGGGGTTAGGGCGCGGGTGCGACCCGCGGCTGTGCTAGTGACTACCGGCTGGGAGAGCGCCGTCGCGGCCCACGGCTATGATGGTGACTATCGCATGAGCGACTTCGAATTGAGCACCGGGACCGCCGCCGAATACCTCGCCGCGCGGCCGGAGGCGCCGCCGGGTCCGTGGTCGATCCGGGAGCTGGGGGGCGGCGTCTCGAACGTCGTGCTGCTGGTGGAGGCGCCGTCGCGGCGATTCGTGCTGAAACAGTCGCTGGCGAAGCTGCGGGTGGAGCGGGAGTGGCTGGCGGCGCGCGAGCGGATTCACCGGGAGTGCGCGGCCCTGCGCGGGCTGGCGGCGGCGATGCCCGCGGGATCGCTGCCGGAGGTCCTGTGGGACGATCCGGACAACTTCCTGTTCGCGATGAGCGCGGCGCCGGCCGAAGCTCGCGACTGGAAGTCGAGACTGCTGGAGGGAGAGGCGCGCGAGGAGGTCGCTGGACGAGTGGGGTCGCTGCTGGCGGCCCAGATGCGCGCGAGCTGGGAGTCGCCGGAATGGGCCGCGCGCTTCGGCGACTGCACCAACTTCGAACAGCTTCGGCTGGACCCGTACTATCGCGCGACGGCGGAGCGGCATCCCGACCTGGGGCCGCGGTTCGCGGCGCTGATCGAATCCTGCCTGTCGCGGCGATGCGCGCTGACGCATGGCGACTGGAGTCCGAAGAACTTCCTGGTGGCGGGCGGCGAAGTCATGGCGATCGACTACGAAGTGATTCATTACGGCGACCCGTCGTTCGACGCCGCGTTCCTGCTGAATCACCTGACGCTGAAATCGTTCCACCGGCCGGCGGGGGCGGCGGCGATGGCGCGGCTGATGCGGCGATTCTGGGAGACGCTGCGGGCCGAGATGCCGCGGCGGACGGGGTGGTTCGAAGCGGCGGCGCTGGAGCATCTCGCGGGGCTCCTGCTGGCGCGCATCGACGGCAAGTCGCCGGCCGAGTACTTGACCGAGGAGACGCGCACGCGGGTGCGGCGGTTCGCGCGCCGGCTGATGCTGGACCGGCCGGCGTCGGTGGACGACCTGGCGCGAATGCTGGAGCGCGACGCGGCGCGCGCGGTAATCCAATCTCGAGCGGTCTCGTCGTAAGCGGCAGGAGGACGAAACGATGAGATTCCTGGCGATGACGATGCTCGCGGGTGCGCTGGCGGCGCAAGGCCCGCGCGGTCCGCGGCCGATGGGACCGCCGCCGATGGACGAGCTGAAGAGCTACCTGGGGCTGAGCGACACGCAGGCGGACCAGTTGCGGCAGGCGAACCGGTCGTTCCGCGAATCAACCCGGCCGCTGATGCGCGAGATGGCGGAGAAGCGGCGCGCGATGCGCGATCAGGTCGACGCGGGTTCGGCGGAGGCGGCCGGGCGGCTGGCCATCGAAATGGATGCGCTGCACAAGCAGTTGCGGTCGAAGCACGAGGCCGCGCAGGCCGAGGCGACGGCGCTGCTGACGGCGGATCAGAAGGCGAAGCTGGCGGCGCTGGAGGAGGCGGCCGGCAAGGAGACTCTGACGCGGCAGGCGCGCGCGGCGAATCTGCTCGCGGCGCCGGAAGGGATGCGTCCGGGAGGTCCGCGGCCGGGGATGGGCGGACGGCGGGGCCGGTTCGGCGGGCCGGCGGCGCGGTAGCGCAGCGGTAGCGCAGCGGTACAGGACCGCTCCCTGTGGTCGCGGCTCTGAAGCCGAAGGGAGCGGCCCTTTATATCCCCACGCCCACCGACCACAACAGGTAGGCCGCCGCCTGCCGGAAGCACGGCCACCAATCGGCCACCGCCGCAGTCCGCGACGGGCGCGGCGATCCGTAGGCGCGCATTCCGAAGCCCTCGAGAATCTTCTTCACCCGGAACACGTGATAGCCGTCGCTCACCACCACGCACGACCGCAGATTCATGCGCCGCATGATCTCCGCGGTGGAGGCCGCCGACTCGATGGTCGACGATCCCTCCGGCTCCACCGTGATGGCCTCCGCCGGCACGTTGCG
The DNA here is from genome assembly GCA_964515555.1 of uncultured Solibacteraceae bacterium. Classification (GTDB taxonomy): domain Bacteria; phylum Acidobacteriota; class Terriglobia; order Bryobacterales; family Bryobacteraceae; genus CAZEVY01. The sequence continues at coordinate 6,615 of CAZEVY010000090.1, forward strand.
GCTCATCAGGTAGGCGCGTCCGACGTCGCCTTCGGTGAAGATGGGGTCGCCGCCCGCTCCCCCCGTGGTGATGATCCGCGCGGCGAGCTTCCGATTGTACAGTTCCAGCGCGTGGTCCAGCCGCGCCCGCAGCACCGGCGACGGCCGCCCGCGATACTCCGCCGCCCCCAGCACGACGATCACGTCGGCCGGCCGAGCCTCGTCGATGCGCGACTGCCGGCGCACTTCCACCGTGAGCCACCCCAGGCGCGTCAGCACCACGGCGGCCACGCCGATCGCCGCGAGCCGCAGCCAGCGCCGCATAGTACGCTAGTCTAGCAATGGCCACTGGACAGCCGCCTCGAAAATGACCGCCGCCATCGCCAGCGCGCGCAATCCGCTGCTCAAGGACATCCGCCGCGCGGTGGTGCGCGGCACGCTCACCGCCGACGGCTGCTGCGTGGCCGAGTCGTTTCACCTCCTCGAAGAAGCGCTCCGCAGCGACTGCCGCGTGCGGACCGTGCTGGCGGCGGCGTCGGTGCGCGCCACCGTCGAGCGCCACGTCAAGGGACTGCGCGGCGTGCGCGTCACCGTCATCGAGGACGCCGCCTTCGCCGAGATCTCGTCGACCGAAACCACGCAGGGCGTCATCGCGTTGGTCGAGCCGCCGGTGTGGACCATGGAACAGCTCTTTCGGGGACGCTCCATGGTGGTGGTGGTCGACGGCGTGCAGGACCCTGGCAACGCCGGCGCCATCCTGCGCGCGGCTGAGGCCTTCGGCGCCACCGGCGCCATGTTCCTCAAGGGCGCCGCCGGAGCGCATCATCCCAAGACGCTGCGCGCCTCGGCGGGGTCGGCGTTCCGCGTGCCGCTGGTGGCCGGGGTCGACGCCGCGCTCGCCAAGGCGACCCTCGAGCAGCGGCGCGTCGACGTCTACGCCGCGGCGCCCAGGGAAGGCAAGCTGCTCGCCGATGCCGACCTTTCGCGCCGCTTCGCGCTGGTGATCGGCGGCGAGGCGCGCGGGGTGAGCGCGCGATTGCGCGAGGGCGCCGTCGATCTGCGCATTCCGGTGCGCGGCGTCGAGTCGCTGAACGCGGCCATGGCGGCCGGGATCATCCTTTACGAGGCCAGCCGCCAGCGGGTGCTGCGCCGCTGAGCGCGCCGAGGGCGCGGCGTTTGCGCCCGCCTACTTCTTCATCAGGACGCCGACCGTGGCCCGCTGCGAGCGCGCCCGCGCCACCAGGCGCACGTGCTCCACGTAGCGCCCGTCGGGGAAATCGTGCAGGCGGTAGGTCCCGGCGGCGAGGTCGGCCTCATTGAAGTCGACCACCTGCACCGGGCCGTTGCGGAAATGCACCTCGGCGAAATCGACCTCGACGCGCCCCTGCACGCGCAGGAAGAGCGCGTCGCCGGTATTGTTCACCGGAAGGAAGGAATCCACCCAGTCCTCGCGGCGCGCCAGCGTCTCGCTGTCCTCGAAGACCAGCCGGTTCTTCGGCGGCAGCACCACGGTCGCGCGCGACCAGGAAACCACCGGCGAGTAGACCACGGTCCGGGTGGTCACCACCGGCGCCCGGCGCACCACCACCGTCTTTTGCCGGCGAACGGGATGGCCGGCGCCCAGCCGTATGCCGACGCGAACGTCCGCCCACAGCGTGGCGAGTGTCAGTACCGCGATGATTGTCGTCTTCATGACCATAAGGACGTCCCTTCCGCCGTCCGGTTGACGGTACGAAGGTACCACAGGCTCACTTTCGCCGATACACCACGCTCCCCGCTGTTTTTCCGGCGATCTCGTAACCCGCGAGCCATGGCGCCAGATCCGAATACGCAGCGAGCGCCAGCGCCGGATTGTACGGCCCCAGCCCGTCGACGATCCAGGTGGGCCGCGTCGCGGCCAGCTTTCGGCGATTCCCGGCCGCCAGCTCCGGAAAGGTCGGCTGCGACGATGCGAGGTGGCGGTCGGCGAGCACGCCGGTGAGCGGCTGCGAATCGAGAAACGGCGTGCCCGCGGCGAGGCGCGTGAGCACGAAGACGTCGGGGCGATAACCCCACACCAGCAGCGTGTCGCCCCGCCGAGCGCGTTCGCGCACGATGGCCGAGGCGCGCCGGCTGTCGGCGTGCATGGCGATGTCGCTCCAACCCGGGTCGCCGCCCGAGGCCAGGGTGAAGTAACGTGGGCCGAAACGCGCCAATGGAATCGCGAGCAGCGCGGCGACGATGAGCGCGTGACGCGGATTCATCAGCGCCAGGCCGCGGGCGGCGGCCATCGCCAGCGGCGGCAGCAGGGCGAAGTAGTAGCGGGGAAAGAATCGCCACCCGGCCGCGACCGAGAGCAGGGCGACCACGGCCCAGACGGTCATGCGCCGGCTGTCCTCCGAATAACTGTTGCGCCAGAACCACACGGCGGCGACGACAATCGTGACGTGGAACGCCGCCCAATTGCCGGTCTTTTCGATGGCGGTCCCCAGTGCATTATCGAGAAATGTATCGGCGGTATAGCGCGATCCCCACCACCAGACCTGCTCCCAATGCGCGCCCAAGGCGCCGAACGCCGCCAGGCCTCCGGCCGCGGCCGCCACCGGGACCGCGAAGCCCGCCAGCGCCATCGCCGGTGCGCGCGCCTGCCACAGAAGCACCGCCCCGAGCACGACGATCCCCTTGGCGTGCACCAGCACGGCGACCCCGGCCAGCGCGCCGCTCCAGAACGGCCGCCCGCTCCAGGCGAAATACACCGCGGCCAGGTGCGGCGCGATCATCAGCAGGTCGGGCGCCAGCGGAATCACCGCCGACGGAATCCAGAACGTCAGCGAAAACGCCGTCAGCGAGGCCGCGATGACGCCCTCGCGCGGCCCCCAGGCGTCGTCGGCGAAGCGGTAGGCGATCCACGAGATCAGCGCGGCGAAGGCGGCTCCGGCCAGGCGCAGCGGGACGCCGTCCCAGGCGCCCCACAGCAGATAGAGGATCGCCGGAAGGGGCGGCTTGTCGAAAAAGAAGTCGCGGTAGGGGACCTTGCCGTCGAGAATCTGGAGCGCCGCCGCCGCCGGGTATGCCTCCTCGATCCAGATGAGGCCGGCGTGCGCCAGCCGCGTGGCGACCAGTGCGGCCGCGATCGCCGCGGCCGCCGCGCGCGGGCTCATGAGTCGAGCAGGCGCTGGAGCGTCCGGCGCAGGTCGGGGCCGAATTCCGGATCAGCCAGGGCGAATTCCACGAATGTCTCGAAATAACTGGGGAAATTCCCGATATCGTAGCGCTTTTCGCCGGGCGGCAGCTTCACCGCCAGCACGCGCTTGCCTTCGGCGCAGAGCCGCTCGATGGCGTCGGTCAACTGGACCTCGCCGCGATGGTCCGGCCCGATCTGGCGGATCATGTCGAAGATGATCGGCGAGAACACATAGCGGCCGGCGATCGCCAGGTTGCTCGGGGCCTGGTCGGGCGGCGGCTTCTCCACCAGCCTGCGGACCCGCAGGGAATCACCCTCGGCGTCGCCGATCTCGACGATGCCGTAGTGCGCCGTGTCCTCGGGCGGCACCTCCTCCACCGCCACCACGCAACTGGCGCGGCGCGCCTCGAAGGCCTCCGTCATGCGCGCCACGCACTTCGATCCGGCGTGCATGCCGAGGATGGAATCGCCCAGCGCCACCACGAAAGGCTGCTCGCCGGCGAAGTTCTCGCCGCACAGCACGGCGTCGCCCAGGCCCTTCTGCATGCGCTGCCGGGTGTAGAAGAAGTGCGCGTTGTGGTCCTCGAACTGAATCTGCTCGAGCAGGTCGAGCTTGTTGCCGGCGCTCAGAACGCGCGTGAGCTCGGGGTCGCTGTCGAAGTGGTTCTCGATCGACGTCTTGTTGCGGCCGGTGACGAACAGGATCTGTTGCAGCCCGTTGGCGATGAGCTCCTCGGCGACGTACTGCACGATCGGCTTGCGCGCCACCGGCAGCATCTCTTTCGGCTGCGACTTGGTGGCCGGCAGCAGGCGCGTGCCGTGGCCCGCCACGGGAACGATGGCGCTGTGAATCACCCGCGCGAGACCTCGTCCCAGGTCATCTCCCTGCCTTTGACGAGCGCCTCCAGCGCCATCACCGCCGTCAGCGTGCTCTCGGCGGCATGAAACGCGGCGTTCTCGATCTTGCCGGTGCGCGCGCCCTCGATGAACTCGCGCACGGCGTCCTCGGTGATGTCGTGCTTGGTGACCGCCGTCTCCGGCGCCTGCTTGTCGCGCCAGATCGTGTAGCCGCGCCGCGACACGTTCACCGCGCCCTTCTCGCAGACGAAGGTCTCCGAGACGTCCTGGAACGAGGGCGTGCGGAACTGGTTGGCGCTGTAGCTGAAGATGCGCCCGTCGGAGAACTGGAAGGTGCAGGCCAGATTGTCGAAGATGTCGCCGTAGAGGCGAATCTGCCGGCTCCCGTAGCCGTTCACACGCACCGGGTGCGTCCCCATGAACCAGTTCACGACGTCGATGTTGTGGCAGTCCTGCTCGATCAGGATGTCGCCCGACATGTCGCGATAGTAAAACCAGTTGCGAATCTTCTCCTCGCTCGCCGGATGCCCGGTGCGCAGCGGCGGACCGCCGCCCATCCACGCCGCCCGGATCATCTTAATGGCGCCGATCTCGCCCGACGTCACCACCTGGTGCACGCGGCGGTAGTCCTTGCCGTAGCGCTGCTGGAAGTCCACCGTGATGCGCTTGGTGGGGTCGGCCTTGCGCGCCGCCGCCAGCACGCGCCGGCATCCCTCGGCGTTCACCGCCGCGGGCTTCTCCAGGAAGATGTGCTTGCGCGCCGCGACGGCGGCCTCGAAGTGCTCCGGGTGCAGGGCGGCCGGCGTGGCGATCAGCACGGCGTCGATGTCGCTGGCCAGCAGATCCTTGAAGTTCTTGTACTGGCGGGCCGCCGAGTATTTCTTCGACGCTTCGTCGAGCTTGTCCTGGTAGATGTCGCAGACGGCCGTGACTTTCAGGAACTCGTCGCGCGCGAAAATGCCGCTGACGTACATGCCGCGCCCGCCGCAGCCGATCAGGCCCAGCGAGAGCGCCGAGTTGGCCTGGTAGCCCAGCGCCGTCCCCGGCGCTGCGATGAGAAGTCCGGCGCCGGTGGCCGATACAAAATCTCTACGGGATGTTTTGGGCTGCATGAGCCTGCTCCTTGTGCGGCGTTCCGCCGATGAATAAGTTCGACTTCATTATACTGGTGATTCCCGCATGAAGCTCTCCATCCTGGTGCCCGTCTACAACGAGCGGACGCTGGTGGAGAAGAGCCTCGGCCAGGTGCTCGCCGCCCCGCTGCCGGAAAACATGGAGCGCGAGGTGGTGGTCGTCGACGACTGCTCCACCGACGGCACCTCGGCCATCCTCGACCGCCTGGCCGCCCGCGAGCCCGCCATCCGCCTCCATCGCCACGCCGTCAACCAGGGCAAGGGCGCCGCCGTGCGCACCGCCATCCGCAACGCGACCGGCGATTTCTGCCTCATCCAGGATGCCGACCTCGAATACGACCCCTCCGACTACCCCAAGCTCATGCAGCCGCTCCTGGACGGTCACGCCGACGCCGTCTTCGGCTCGCGCTACCTGGCCGCCGCCCAGACGCGCGTGCTGCCCTTCTGGCACTCGCTGATCAACAAGACCCTCACCACCATCAGCAACATGTTCTGCAATCTCCACCTCACGGACATGGAGACCTGCTACAAGGCTTTCCGCACCGATCTCCTCAAGAGCATTCCGATCCGGTCGAACCGCTTCGGCATCGAACCCGAGATCACCATGAAGTGCGCCAAGCGCAAGCTGCGCATCTACGAGGTGCCCATCAACTATCACGGGCGCACCTACGAGGAGGGCAAGAAGATCGGCTGGAAGGACGGGCCCAAGGCGCTCGCGGTGATCCTTTATTACTGGGTCGTCGACGACCTCTACGAGGAGACCTACGGACGCGCCTTTCTGAACAATCTCACCGGCACGCCGCAATACATCAACTGGATCACCGCGCTGTTGCGGCCCGATCTGGGCGACACCGTGCTGGAGCTGTGGGCGGGCATCGGCAACGTGACGGGAAGGCTCATGGGACGGCGGCTGCGCTACGTCGCCACCGATCGCGATCCGCTCTATCTGCACGCGCTCGCGAACCGCTTCCTGCGGACCCCCAACGTCGAAGTGCTGCGCCTGGACCCCGGCGAGTCCGCGGACTTCGTCAAACTCGACGGTCAGTTCGACACCGCGCTCTGCCTCAACGTGCTCGAATACCTCGACGATCCGCGGCAGGCACTGGAGCGGCTGCGGGGCGTCCTTCAACCGGGCGGAAGCCTGTTGCTGCTGGCGCCGCAAGGGCCGTCGCTGATGGGCGCCATGGACCGGCGCCTCGGTATCCGCCGGCGGTTCCGGGCCGGAGAACTGCGCCAGATGCTGGAGGCCGCGGGATTCGAGGTCGTCCGGGTCCGCCAGTTGAACAAGATCTCCGCGCCGGCGTGGTGGTTCACCTCGCGCGTGCTCGGACGCACGATCATCAGCAGGCCGTTCCTGAAGATCTTCGACAAGACCGTCTGGCTTTGGCGCCGTCTGGACCCGCTGATTCCCTGGCGAGGCCTCTCGCTGGTGGTGAAGGCCCGTCGGCGAGCGTAAGGCATTATTAGCCACGGCGGGCGTAAGGCATTATTAGCCACAGATGAACGCAGATAAAACAACAAAACAAATCGATAATTCTTTCGTTTCCTTATCTGCGTTTATCTGCGTTCATCTGCGGCTAATCTATCCGGCCTGTGTTCATCTGCGGCTAATTATCTTCTCCCCGGCGCGTGCTTCTTCACGAACTCCACCGCGCGCCGCACAAACGCCTCCGGCTCCGGCGTAATCAGCACCTCGTGCGCCACCCCGGCGGCGCGCAGCCTCTCCGCCAGCCGCAGCCCGAAGGCCGCCGAGTGCACCCCCATGTTGCGTCCCGATATCCGCGGGTCCTCCGCCGACGTCGCGTCCGCCGGACCCTGGTGCGTGATAAACACCGGCGGCGAGGATTTCTTCACGTACGTCACCGGCGACGCCTGCGCCAGGCGCTCCTTGATCGCGCCCGATTCGTACGCCTCGACGGTCGTGTTGAATAGCGCCGTCAGCGCCTCGCCGCGCGCCACGCGCGGGCTGATCATCGCCAGGTCGCTCGGACCCCACAGGTCGACGATCGCCGCCACCCGCGCGTCCGCCAGATTCTGCAAGCCCGCCCATAGCGCCAGGTGCGCGCCTGCCGATCCGCCCAGCAGCACCACGCGCTCCGGGTCGATGTTCCACTCCTTCGCCTTCGACCGCACGAAGCGCACCACCGCCAGCGTGTCGTCGCCCTGCGCCGGCCACGTCCACTTCGGCGTCAGCCGGTAGCCCGCCGATACCAGCGAGTAGCCCTCGTCGATCAGCTTTCGCAGCAGGCCGCCGTATTGGTCCAGATCGCCCTTCTGCCCGTTGCGCCAGCCGCCGCCGTGAAACTCGATGATCACCGGCGCCGGCTTGGCGCCCTCGATCAGGAACGCGTCGACGCGCTGGCGCGGGTCGTCGGCGCCGTAGACGACGTCGGAGAGGTAGCGGACCTTGGGCCGCGTCGAGGTCGTCATCCTGGCGCCCAGGATCCGCCGGTCGATGGACGTCAGGCGCTTGGTGTAGAGCGCTTCGCGATGCGCCGGATCGAGCGCCAGCCGGAAGCGGGCGCTGTTGTTCGATTTCGCGATCTCGCGCTGCTTGTTGTCCGGATCGACGACCACCAGCACGTCGTCGCCCTCGCGCATCGTGTCGCGATGGTTCCAGGTGCCCACCGTCACGCGCTCCAGGTGCAGTTCGTCGGGCGGCCCGAGCCGCGAGATGACCGCGCGCTCCAGAAGCTTCCGCTCCGGACCCGCGACGTGATAGAACGCCAGCTCGACGTTGTGCGCCTCCGCCCCGCCGATGTTGGTTATGGTGGCCTCGATCTGGTCGGTCTCCGTGTTCCAACGCAGGTCGCCGGCGCTCACCGCGAGATCGGCGTGGCGTGCGGGCGCGCCCGGGGCGGTCTGCGTGAACTCGATCGTGAACTCACGGTTCGGCGGCACCGTGACCGGCACGATCTGACCGCGTTCGGCGAGCGTCACCTCGGTGGCGCCGGCGGGCGTCTTCACCTGGTAGCGCGCCCCGGTCTGCAATCGCCAGGGGCGCACGCCGACGGGCCGCGGGCGGTCGGCGAAGGAGTAAAACACAATGCGCAGCTTTTGTTCCGACGAATCCTCCACCAGCGCGGCGAAGTCGCGGCCGGCGCCCTCGTAGGTGACGGCGTGGATGGGGATGCCAGCGTAGCCGGCCTGCGCGGGCGCGCCCATCATATAAGCGACCGCTTGCGGGAGATAGCCGATGCGGTCCGTCATGACGCCCTCGTGGGTCATGTGCGGCCAGCGCTGGCGGACGCGCGAGTTCACGGTGCGCTGCATGTCGTCGGCCACGATCGAGCGGTCGCCGGTGAGGCGGAATCGCGCGTACGGCGTTCCCGCCTTCAGCAGAAAATCGTCCCAGCGCTTGTCGCCCGTCAGGTCGCGCGCCACCTGGAAGGCGTCCGAGAAATGCTGGTCGCGCAGCATGTGGTTGTAGACCCAGGCCTCGGTTCCCTCCTTGGCGCCGGCCGCCGGCGTGTAGCCGCCCTGCGCGTTGCGATGCCGCGCCGCGATCGCCTGCATCTCCTCGAACGGTGCGATGTACTTGCGGTCGCCGGTGATGCGATAGGCGTTGAGGAGCAGGTTGTTCAGGTAGAAAAGATAGTCCGGCCAGTTGGCGCCGCCGCCCAGACCGGGCCTGCCGAGCCAGGTGGGCGCGGGCCCCCCGATCTCGTCGTTGAAGCCGAGCTGGTTGGGAATCACGCCCTTCGGCTTCCCCTTGTCGGTGCGCATGGCGGCGTCGAGCCAGCTGTCGGCGTGCTCGATCGCCAGGCGCTTCGCGACCGGGTTGCCGTTGTACCAGATCATCCAGGGCACGCAGCCAAAAGCGCGGTAGCAGATAGCCGCCTCGACGTCTTTGTGCGCCTCTTCCGGCGCGAGGTCGAGCGCGTAGCGCGTGGCGTCGAAATGGTGGCTGCGGAAGTGCCGCCGGCCGCGCTCGTTGACGGCCGTCATGTAGTTCCGGAAAAGCTGAATCGTGCGCAGGTTCCAGTCCAGGTAGCGCGGGTTCCCGTAGAATCCCGCGATCAGGTAGGGCAGCGAGTTGCCCTGGTCTTCGGCCGCGTGCTCGGCGTCGAAGAAGGACGCCGAGAAGGCGGCGCGGGTGTCGAGGTCGCCGCCGGCCCAGAGGCCCTCGGTGAATTTCTCCAGCATGCGCGCGATTTTTGGCGACGACGACGGGCTGACCATCCAATTGATGACGAATACCGGCATAATCTCGACGTCGTCGTTCCAGCCGCCGCCGAGCGAGCCGTCGGGCTGCTGGCGGAAGTCCGCCCACCACTCGGCGAAGTCGAGCGTCTGGTTGAAGCCGCGTCGCAGGTTCTCGGCCCACTTCGGCGTTCCCGGCGGCGCCGGGTATTCGTTCAGCCGCCAGTCGCGCGGCGACCAGTCGTCGTAAAGATAGAGACGCGCGTACTTGTTCTTCGGCCAGCGCTTCTCGATGGCGCGGAAGTAATCCATGGCCTCCTCCGACTTGGGCGTGAAGCTGAAGGGGATGAAGCCCTTGAACATGCGCGCGCTGTAGAGCAGTCCTTTCCAGTGGAAGGGATGGCCCTCGGTGAACTGCCGCCAGACCCCGTGCGACTTATGGAAATTCGCGACCACGCCGTGCTCGGTCGCCCCGGTCCGGCGGTTGTGGAACAGCTTGACGGCGGTTTCGAAGAGGCGCACGTCCTCCAGGTGCTCGGCCGCCTGCTGGTAATCCGGCTCGCGCTTGAGCGCGGCTTCGAGTAGACGCCGCGCGTCGCCGATGGCCTTGCCTTCTTCGGGATCGTCGACCTCGGGGTCGCCGGCGCGCTTCATGAGATCGAGCGCCTTGGCGACTTCGGGAGTCGGCGCGCGATGCGGCGCGATGGTCATCGCCATGATCGAAGCGATTTTGTAAGGCGCGCCGGTCTCGACATCCATGGTCTGTCCGTTAGGCGCCTTCAGCGTGACCTTGGTGGAGCCTTTCGACGGGTCGCCGGTGAGCTCGAAGATCAGCTTGCCGTCGGTGACGTCGACGGTGAAGGGCAGCCGGTAGACGCCGCCGATCGAGGTATCGTCGCGCATGCCGCGAAATTGAAAATGATAGGTATATACCGAGAACTCGCGCCGGATTTCCCGCCCGTTGGCGCGCGCGATCAGGTGGTGCATCGGGATCTTGTAGCCGAGCGTCGCCACCACGTCGTACTTGCCGTTGGCCAGCGCGGCTTGAAAACGCAGCGGCGCGCCGGCGACGTAGTCCTCGTCCAGGCGACCGAGCGGCAGGAAGCCCTGCTTCACGCGCCAGTCCTGGAGTCCGCGCGCGTCGCGCACGGTGATGCTGTCGTCGATGACGGCGGCCTCGGCGGGCGCATCGAGGAACCCGTAGCCGCGCGCGGCGGTGAATCGCGTCGCCGGCGAGACCGTGACATAGCCGGGGGGCGCCGAGGAGCCCGCCGGTCCGAAATCGAATCGCAGCGGCGCGGCGGAGAGCGCGGTCGCGAAAGCAAGGAAAGATGCGGCTCGGAACATGTTCCACGGATTATATCAGCCGCGTGGATGCTACACTGAGCTCAGATGAAGAGGGCGACTCGCAAGAACGGCGCCGGCAGTCACCTGGAAGAGGCGATGGCGCTGCTGATCAACAACCAGGCTCAATTCGTCGGTGCGATGGCGCGCATGCAGACCGACATCGCCGAAATCAAGACGATCCTCAGGCGACACGACGAGATGTTGTTCCAGTTTCGCCAGATGCTCGCTGCCATGCCGGAGGCCGTCCGCGAGAAGATCGGCTTCAAGCACAAGGAGCCGGCGTCACCGCTCGGCGAAGACCGGCTGGACCCAGGCCTCGTCGCCGTTCGAGCATTCGACACGCGCACGAATGTAGCTCTCGTTCCCGGCGAAGTCATACGACGGCGTCGTCTCGTAAGCCGTCTTCAACACCTTGCCGCCCGCGCCGATGAAATGCGTCCGGTACCGCGCGTTGCCCTGCGGCTTGATGACGAGCGTTAGTCGCTGCGCGGTCGCCAGCACATCGTTCAGCTCCACGCCGGTCGACGAATAGAACTCCCCGGCGTTCAGCGCCGGCGCGAGATCCTGCCGCGAAAGCGAGGCCGCGCGCACCGACACCCATCCGCGCCCGGGATTCGAGAATTCCTTGCCCCATTTCTGGAAATAATGCGCGTCGTCCACCGCGATCCCGTAAATGCGCCGCTTTCCGGTCAGAAGTGCGTCCCACATCTCCTCGAGCGATTCCGACCCGCCGCCGCCGCGATTGTGCACCGTCGGATGCCCGTTGTAGACCTCGAACATCCGGAGATTCTCGACCTGCATGAGATCCTTCGATCCCATCGCCCAACCGAAGTTCGGGTGATTCACCGACGGGATCCCGCCGGCCTCGCGAATCGCGTTCACGTTCCCCTGGATCACGCCGACGAGCGACGTCCCCTTGGTCGGCGCCACCAGCCGCGTGATGTTGTACCCGTTCACGTGCACCGGCTTGTCGCCGAAGCGGTCGGTGACCTCCTCGCCGGGAACGAGCAGAAACTTCTCGCGTTCGGCGAGCGTGGCGTTCAACGGCTGGGTCTCGGTGAACTTGTTGTGGTCGCTCAGGACCAGGAAGTGGTAGCCGTGATCCTTGTACCAGCGCGCGACCTCCTCGGGCGGCGTGTCGCCGTCGGAGTTGGTGGTGTGCGTGTGCAGGTTGCCCTTGTACCACTTGCGGGCCGCCGCCGGCTGCGCACCCGATTCCCAGGTGGAGACCGCGAGCGCCGCGGCGAACAGAGACGCCAGGACGATTCGAGACATGCCCATCAGTCTCTCACGTACGAGGCCCGGCGTTCGGGGCCGCCGCGGAATTCGCGCGACTCCAGCGCCCGCGCCGGCGCCCTGCCCGCGGTGACGACGTAGAGATAACCGTCGCGCGAGCCGAATACCACGTCGACGATGCCGTCGCCGTTGATGTCGGCGACGGCGGGCGAGCCGCTGATCTCGTCCTCGGTGGCGAACTTCCACATCAGCTTGCCTTCGCTCGAAAACGCGACCAGGTTGGTGCCGCGCGTGCCGGCGATGTAATCGGGCCGTCCGTCCTCGTCGAGGTCGGCGGTCACCGGCGGCTGCGAGAAGAAATCGCGGCGGTCGTTGAGCGAGAACTTCCCGATGTCCTTGCCCTGGCGGTCGACCAGCGTCAGCGTGTCGCGCACGAAGAGCGTCACGCCCTGCGGACCCACCTGCGTCGGCCCGCTGAGATCCTTGCGCTCCCAGACGACGCGGCCCGCGAGATCGTGCGCCTTGAGCGTGCCCGCGCCGTTGTAGATCAGCTTTCCGTCGGTCGACGGCCACATGCTGTTGGGCGGCTGGCCGGGGACGGCGCCGCGCATCGCGTTGTCATGCTTCCAGAGGAGCTCGCCGCGAGCGCTCAACACGTAGGTGAATCCGTCGTCGGCGGCGAAGAGGATCTTGCGATCGACGATCATCGGCGTGGTCAGGCAGAGGCCGTTGGTGCGCGCGCCGCGCGTCGAGTACTTCCACTGCACCCGGCCGCGCGCGTCGATGAGCAGCAACTCGCCGGTGTCGGAGCCGACGACGATCTCGGGCGACCCGTCGCCATCGAGATCCGCCGCGGCGGGCGACTTCGGATTGCGGTCGAAGGTGCGCACGCCGTCGACCTTCCACAGCAGCTTGCCCGCGTAAGACAGCGCGTACGCCGCGCGGCTCGACGTGAACACGATCATCGGCGGCTTCGCCAGGACGAGCGGAGATGAGAACACCGTGTCGCCGGTCATGAAGGTCCACAGCGGCTTGCCGGTGTTCGAGAGCGCGTAGACATCGCCGTTATAGGAGCCGATGAGTATCTCCGGGCGGCCGTCGCCGGTGATGTCGGCGATTGCGGGCGAGGACATCAGCCAGCCGCTCTGCACCCAACGCCACTGGAGGCGAGGATCCTTCGGGACCTCCGGCGCGGGTTCGCGGTAGCGCACGTCGATGCGCACGGTGTCGGTCGCGCCGCCGGCTTTCGCTTCGAGGACGTTGACGCCTTCGCGGAAGACGATGTTCCACGTGGAACGTTCGGGCCGCTTGCGAGTCACCAGCGGCCGGCCGTTGTGCGAGAGGCTGACAACCGGCTGATTGCTGAAGACTTCCACTTCCGCGGCGGTGCGCGGCGGCCAGTGATTCCGCGGGTTCCATGCGGCCTGGGCGATTTTCACCATCGGCCGGGAGGTGAGGACGCTTTGATACAGATAATAGGCGTCTTTCAGGCGCTCGTGGCGGTCGACGATGCCTTTCCATGTGTGACGTGGAATGGCCTGCTCGGCCTCGAGGTCGCGCCAGGCGAAGATGAGACCACCCGCCACCCAGGGTCGCGACGCGATCTCTTTGATGAACTGCCGGTGAAACTCCGTGAAGTACTGCGTCGAGAAATCGTTGCGGCGCGGCGTCGCGGTGTGCACGGCGGGGTCCGACGCGGCCCCGTAGTTGGAAATGATCACGGGCAGCGGCTTGCCGTAGCGCTCGCCGAGGAGATCGCGATAGCGATCCATGTACGGCCCGATGTGCGCCAGCGTGCCCTCGTACCATCCGGTGTAGTTGCCCTGTCCGGCGACATCGGCCTCGATCAATCCGACCGTGCCCGGCGAGCGCCAGCCGAGCTCGTTGACCAGCACCACGCGACCCGGATCGTGCCGGCGAAGCGCGCGGGCGGCGGCGTTGTGCACCTCGGCGCCGGCGGCGTTCTCGCCCTCGCTGACGAAGTTCCAGGCGATGACCGACGGGTGGTTGAACTTCTGCCGCACGTCTCGGCGCATGTTCTCGGCCATGCGCGAAGCGTCGCCGAAGTCGTGCACGCGAACGGTGGCGAGCAGTCCCACGCGATCGCACTCGGCGAGGAACTCGTCGCTGATGGCGGGAGTCGGGCGCACGAAGTTCAGCCCCATGTCCTTGAGCAGTCCGCTTTCAAAGCGCCACAGCGCGGCGCGATCGGCGAAACGCTCGGGACTCGTCAGCGGGTAGACGGTTCCCCAGAGCTTGCGCGGAGCGCCGTTCAGCGTGAAGCCTCTCTCGGGGTCGAAGCGAAACCAGCGGAACCCGAAGGGAATCTCGTGGCGCTCGAGGACGCGGCCGTCGACGGCGAGCGACACGGCGACCATCGAAAGCCGCGGGGTCTCGGGTGACCACAGCGGCGGATCGGCGATCGGCGACGTGAGCGCCTCGACCTCGGTGCGCCCCGACGCGGTCACGCGCGCGACCGAGGCGGCGATCTCCTTGCCCGCGGGATCGCGGACGGTGATGCTCACTTCGGCCTTCGCCGGTGCGCCGCGGTTCTCGATGGCGGTTCGCACGCGCACCTGGGCGGGTCCGCCGGACCAGCGCGGCGTGTCGACCATGGGCGCGTCGAGCTCGAGGTGCACGGGGTCGAGGATGTGGAGGCGCACGCCGCCCTGAATGCCCGGCGAGGCGGCGCGGAGGGCGATGAGGTTCGCGCCGGGACGGAGGCGCGCGGTGACATCGGCGTCGAGCCAGAAGGAGAACGGCGGCGCGGCGGCGACCTGTTCGCCGTTCAGCCAGATCTCGACGCCGCTGCCGTTGAGAACGCGGATGACGGCGCGCTGCCCGGGCGTCCAGGCCGCCGTGAAGTTGCGGCGGTACCACAGGCCGCGGCGCGATCCGGGCGTGATCTCGCCGATCTCGCGGAGGTTGTGGGGGACGGGAATCGGCTGCCAGGCGGCGCTGGCGGGGTTGTCGGCCACGGCGAACTGCCAGGCGCCGTCGAGGGAGATGACGGAGGAGTCGGCGAGTGCGGTGAGTGTGAAGAAGGCGATCGCCGGAAGGCGGAGCATGGTTCAGCGATTATAGCCCGGGCTGGACGAATTCCAATGCGCGGCGTAGTGGGTCAGTTTGAGCGGACCCAGTGCCTCTCCAGGGCTGGTTGGATGGCCTATTTCGCGCGCGCCGTAGCCGCCAGCGCCGTTGCCGAACCACGCGCGAAATGCCCTCCCAGACGCTCCTGCTAACACTACCCTTACGACAGGAGGTCAGAATGCGCATTGTTCTGGTGAAACGCACATTTTTGTTGAACAATACACATTTTCTGCGGCGACAAGATTTTTCTGTCAACGCAACATTCTCCTTTCAATATCACATTGTCCTTGACACGATGAGCTGTGCCGGTTAGCATGATC
>CAZEVY010000091.1:0-21699 GCA_964515555.1 uncultured Solibacteraceae bacterium
TCATAGTGGAACCGCGCGAACCGGTACAGCTCCTCTTCGAGAATCCGCTCCTGGTCCGAATGCGCGCCGAAGCCCTTCGGCGCGTCTTCCTCGTCGACCAGCGGACCGATCCCGTAGGCCTGCACCCCACGCGCCCGCAGGAACGCCATGTCGGTCGCGCCCGTCTGCATGATCGGCAGAGTGATCGCGCCGGGGTAGATCTTCGCCTGAAGCGATTCCAGAATCCGGAAGACATCGGTGTCGTGCCGCGAGGGCGGCGTCGGGTTCCGTTCACGCGTGGCGCGCACGATCTCCACCTTGTCGTCGCCGATCTGCTTCTTCATCTCGGCGAAGAAGGCGTCGATGTTCTCGTCCGGCAGCGCGCGAATGTCGAGCGTCGCCTCGGCTTCGGCGGGAATGACGTTGCTGCGATATCCCGCCCGCAGAATGTTCGGCGAAATGGAGGTGCGGAGCATCGAATAATGGCGCGGCTCGTTGACGCGGAAATACTCCTGGATCGCCGCGGCGCGCTCCGGATTCACGATGCCGTTGTAGCGCGACGCCTGCTCGGGCGTGCTGATGGTCGCCAGGCGCTCGAAATA
The DNA here is from genome assembly GCA_964515555.1 of uncultured Solibacteraceae bacterium. Taxonomy (GTDB): domain Bacteria; phylum Acidobacteriota; class Terriglobia; order Bryobacterales; family Bryobacteraceae; genus CAZEVY01. The sequence goes on from CAZEVY010000091.1 coordinate 582, forward strand.
GGCGCGCGTGGTGTCGTTGAGCCGCATCGGCGTCTGCCAGGCCGAGACGCGCACCACCGCCTGCGCCAGCCGCGCGATCGCGTTATCGGCCAGCGGCACCGAGCCGTGCCCCGCGGTCCCGCGCACCACCAGCCGCGCGCGCGACGGCACTTTCTCGGTCGTCCCGACCGTCATCCGCGAAATCTTCCCTCCGCGCCGCAGCACCGTGCCGCCCTCCGCGAGACAATACTCGGCCTCGATCTCCTTCCAGTGCTGCGCCACCATAAAGCCGATGCCGACGCGGGTGTTCCCCTCCTCGCCCGATTCGGCCAGGAAGATCACGTCGCGCGCCAGAGGCACGTTCAGCCGCTTCAGCAGGATGACGGCATAGAGCGCCGCCACCAGGTTGTCCTTGTCGTCGAGCGTGCCCCGACCGTATATGTAGCCGCCGTCGCGCGTCGCCGAAAACGGCGGGAAGCTCCACTTCGCCGGGTCGACGTTGACGACGTCGGTGTGCCCCATGATGAGCAGCGGGCGCTTGGAGCCGTTGCCGCGCAGCCGCGCGACCAGGTTCGGGCGCTTCGCCTCGAGCGCGAATGTCTGCGACGGAATGCCTTCGGCGTCGAGAATCTTCTTCAGATACTCGACCGCGGGCGCTTCATTGCCCGGCGGATCGCTGGTGTCGATGCGGACGATCTCCTGGTAATGGCGAAGGATTTCCGGGTTGACTTTGGTCCAGTCCGGCTCCGCTGCCCACGCGACCGCGGTCGCGCAAAGTCCCACCACAAGAAAACGCATAAGATCGAGTGTACCGTGAGGCGGCGCTCCAGCGCCGTGAGCGAGCCTCCCTGGTGCGGAACGCTATTGCGAATCGAGCCCATCCCCTGTACCCTGGAACATGTTCCGACGCCGATAAGTATGACTCGCCGATTATTTCTCGCCGCTTCCGCCGGCACACTCGCCGCCCAGGAGAATGTCCGCACCGACGCCATCCCCATGTGGAATCCCGACAACGCCGGCGAGGCCACGCTATTCGACCCCACCGCGAAGTTCGAGTCCGAAGTCGGGCAGCCCGGCTGGCGCGGCCGCACCAACGACGACCTGGTGGAACGCGCGCGGCTCACCTTCGCCAACACGCTGCTCCATCACGTGCGCCCGAACGGCCTGCCGTACTTCAACATCGGCATCAACTACAAGACGGGCGAGGTCGCTTTACCGCCCGAGGGCACCGTCTGGGACCGCATCTCGCAGACCGGCCGCAGCGTGCACGCGATTCTCCTGGCCCGCGAAATGACCGGCGACTGGACCACCGGCGTCGAGACCGAACACCGAATCCGCAAGGTGCTCCTCGCCGATTTCCGCGACGACGGCTTCAATTACCTCGAAAATGGATCGGCGATGATGCACGATCAGAACCGCTCGCTGCTCGGCGTCATGCAGTGCTGGCTGCGCGCTTCGGGCGAAACCGAGCGGGCGATGTATCGCGCCCGCGGCGACAAGCTGGTCGACGCCTTCCTGCGCACCGCGCACAGGCAGGGCGACGCCCTCGGCATGCCCGGCGCCTACTACTCGCCGCAGAAGGGCTTTTACGATCTGGCGCGCGCGCCGGGCAACCACGGGCGCACCATCGCGCCGCTGGTCTACTACTACCGCGCGACCGGCAATGACCGCGCGCTGCGCCTCGCCGAGGGCTACGCCAATCATGTCCTCCACGTCAGCGACTCGTTTCGATTTGACTCGCGCGGCGGCTTCATTGGCTTCGGCGACGAATCGCTGCATGTCCATTCGGTCGGCGCGACGGTGGCGGGACTGGCGCTGCTCGGCGTCGAGCTGGGCCGTCGCGAATACGTCGAACGCGCCCGCGCGATCTACGAGTACGGACTCAAGGTCATCGGCAACGAGTTCGGCTGGATTCCGGAGGCCAACCCCGACGCTCCCGTGAATCGCGCCAAGGCGCGCATGCTGCGCCAGACGACCTGCGAAGGCTGTACGATCACCGACTACATGGAGTCGGCGATCTATCTCGCGCAGGCCGGCTTCCCTGAATATTGGGCGGAGGCCGAGCGCTATCTTAGGAATCACCTTTTCGAAAGCCAGATGACTACGGCCGATTGGGTGAAAAGCGCCGCACCGGTCGACATGAAGCCGCGAATCCTTGGCAGCTTTACCGCCAGAAGCTCCCCCAACCGCATGTACGACCTGTATCACGTCGCCGGACCTGTCGGCTGCTGCAACGCCGCAGGCGTCGTCGGCTTCTGGGTCGCCTGGAAACACTGCCTGGAACGCGACTCGCGCGGCGTGCACGTCAACCTGTTGTTTTCGCGCGAGACCGATTTCGCCAAGGTCACCAGCGATCTCCCGGCGCGCGGCCGGCTGACGATCGCCATGAAGACCGACGCCGACCTGTATCTCCGCATTCCCGAATGGGCGCGTCACGCGGTAAGCTACACTTCGGCCGGCGCCGCCGCGAACGCCGCCTGGCACGGGCCGTTTCATCGCATTCCCGGGCTTCGCAAGGGCCAGACGCTCGTCGCCGAATTCCCGCTGCGTCGCGCCACGCGCGAGTGGCTGCAAACGACCATGAAGATCAACTACCGCACTGAGTGGCTGGGCGACACGGTGGTCTCCATCTCGCCGCGCGGCAACTGCTTCCCGCTTTACGAGAGGTCGTACTTGCTGTGATCAGCCGACGGGAGGTGCTTGCCGCGCCGCTGGTATCGATGGCGGCGGGCGCGCAGATTCCCGCGACGCCTCCCGCGAACGGCAAGTACACTTTCGTCGACCTCGCCGCGCCCGCGACGCCGGTGGTCTGGGCCGGCATCCCGTTTCGCGTGGCGGCGCCCGCCCGCGTGGTCGGCGCGGCGACCATTCCGATCAACGCGCGCTGTCATTACCTCGTCGTCGCGCACGCCTGCGAGCGGCACCCGGAGGACACCGACGGCCCGTTCGGCCAGGGCAATCCGCGATCGCGTTTCGAACCGGTCGGATTGCCGGTGGCCACCTACGCGATCAACTACGACGGCTTCGCGCGCCACGAGCAGCCCATCCGCCGCCGATACGAGATCAATCCGCCCGGACGCGACGCCTCGCACGTGCCCGCCGCCGCCCGTCCCGCCTTCGAGGAGTTCTACCGTCCGCTCGACGACTCGGTCGACTCGGTGATGGATTGGCCGGAGCTGCAAACCTCGGTGGGACGCGAAGTCCCCGCCGGATTCGGTCCCGTGCTCTGGATCTATGCGCTCGCGAATCCCAAGCCCGAGTCCACCGTGCGATCGCTCGGCATTCAGGCGGTTGACGGCGAACGCCTGACGTTGGCCGGCGTGACGCTCTTTCATCGCGTGGCACATCCCCTGCGGCGCCTGCCGTTACGGCGCGTTTCGATCTCCCTCCCGCGCGCCACGGCCGATTGGAAGAAGGACTGGAAGATCGCCGTCGACCTCGGCGTCGTCGGGCGTGTCTACCCGTCGCCGGAGTTCGACGCGCCCACATGGCTCGACGATCCATACAAGGGACTCGGCGCGCCCCGCGAGACTCCACGCGAGACGCGCAGGCTCGTCGCCGAGATCGACGCCGCCGAGTCCGCGGCGCTGACGCTCTCGGGCGCGGCCGGCGAGTTCCATTACGATCTCGCTCCGCGCGGCGCAGTCGAAGTGCTCGAGGCCGGGTCGGCGTGGCGGCACGTCACTGTCGTCGACGCCGCCACCGGCAAGCCGACTCCCGCGAGAGTCGCGTTCCTCAGCGGCTCGGGCCGATACATCGCGCCCTACGGCCACGCCGAGGACATCAACGTCGCCTGGATGCAGAACACCACCGCCGACGTGAAGATCGGCGGCGCCTCCTACGCGATGATCGACGGCTCCTGCCAGGTCAACCTGCCGCCGGGCGATGTCTACGTCGAGGTCTCGAAGGGTTTCGAATACGCGCCCGTGCGGCGCAAGCTCGCGATCGCGCCCGGCCAGCGCGACTTACGCATTCCGATCGAACGCACTTTCGACACGCGCCGCGACGGCTGGCACACCGCGGACACGCACGTGCACATCGGGTCGCCGCAGTTGCTCGTTCTCGAAGGCGCGGCCGAAGGCGTCGATCTCGTCAATCTTCTCGCCGCCGAGTGGGGACGCCACTACACGAATCTCGTCGATAAGGCCGGCCGCTACGAGGGCAGCACCGCCGAGACCACCGTGTGGGTCGGCTCCGAGAACCGCCATCACTTTCTCGGACACATCGGACTGCTGGGGCTGAAGTCGTGGGTGCTGCCGCTCTCCGAAGGCGGGCCGCCGGTCGCCTACTTCGGTCAGCCGACACGCCACACTCTCGCCGAGTTCGCCGACATGTGCCGCGCGCAGGGCGGCCTCACCGTCGGCATGCACTTCCCGATTCCCAACGGCGAGACCGCCGCCGACGTCGTGCTCGGCAAGCTGGACGCCGCGGAGATTCGTTTCGACCACGGCTTTGCGACGCTCGGCGTCACCGAGTACTACCGTTACCTCAACGCCGGATACCGCATGGCCGCCGCCGGCGGCACCGATAAGATGTTCCCCACGCGCGCGGTCGGCGCCGTGCGCACTTACGCGCGGCTCGATCCGGGCGAGCCCTTCAGCTTCGCGGCATGGTCGCGCGCGGTGAAGGCGGGGCGCACGTTCGTCACCTGCGGACCGCTCCTGTTCCTGCACGCCGACGGCGTGGAACCCGGCGGCGAAATCGACGTCCGCGGCGGTCGCGACGTGGAAGTCCGCGCCGAGACGCGGTCCGTGTACCCGGCGGGTGAGATCGAGATCGTGTGGAACGGCGCCGTGGTCGCGCACGGACCGTCTCCCCTGCGGGAGAAAATCGCCCTGCGTGGCGCCGGCTGGCTCGCGGCACGGTGCGCCTCGCGCGACCGCCTGCCCTACGGGATGCGCAACATCGGCGCGCACACCTCGCCGGTCTACGTGAACGACGGCGCGCGCCGGCCGTTCTCGCGCGATTCCGCCGAGTACCTGCTGCGCCTGGTCGACGGCTCGTTGCTGTGGGTCGACACGCTGGGGACCTACGCCTCGACCGAAGATCGCGCGCGAATGCGCGGACTATTTGCCGGCGCGCGGCGCGCGCTCGAAGACGCCATCAGGAGGCATTCCGGAAACCGCGTATGAATAACATCCGCGATGTCGCGCGTAAGGCCGGCGTGGGGGTAGGCACGGTTTCGCGCGTGCTGAACAACCATCCGTCGGTACGGCCGCAGGTCCGGCAGCGCGTCCTGGACGTGATTCGCCAGGTGCGTTACCTGCCCAACGTGCACGCGCAGCGCATGTGGCGGCGCCGGTCGAACACCGTCTGTTTTCTGCTCGCCAACCGGCAGATCCTCCATTCGCTGCACGCCCGCATCATTCGCGGCGTCGAGGACTATTGCGCGGCGAACGGCTTCTTCGTCATGTTCAGCACGTTTCGCTATGAGCCGGAAACGCCGCCCGACGCGCTCGACGTCCCCCCGCTGCTTAAGAGCCGCGGCATCGTCGACGGCGTGATTCTCGGCGGCGTGAACTACTGCAACATGGTCGAGCGAATGCGCCTGGACCGCATTCCGTACACCATCTTCGGCAACAACTTCATGACCGACGGCGACCCGCCCGCCAACTCCGTCCTCTTCGACGATCGCGACGGCGCCGAGCGCGCCGCCGAATATCTGGTCTCGCTCGATCACTCCGACATCTGGTTCGTCGGCGATACCACCTGGCCGTGGAACCGCCGCCGGCTCGACTGTTACACCGCCGTGATGAAGCGCCATCGCCTGACGCCGAGAGCCATCACCACGTCCGCCGCGACGCACCACGAGACCGGCCTCGACGCGATGCGCGCCATCCTCGACAGCCGCGAGCCCTGCACGGCCATCTTCGCCGCCAACGACTATGTCGCTTCCGGCGTCATCGAAGGGGCGCGACTGCGCGGCCTGAGCGTGCCACAGCAGTTGAGCGTCGTCGGTTTCGACGCTCTGGACGAGTTTCAGTACTATCGGCCGGGGATCACCACCGTCGGCGCCGAAAAGGAGAGCATCGGCGAACAGTGCGTCGACCTGCTGTTTCGCCAACTGGAATCCGAGGATCCCGTGACATTCCCCAACGTGCTCCTGCCGATGAGGCTGATCGAGCGCGAGTCCTGCGCGCCCTTGCTCAAGAGCAGGAAGAGATGACGGCGCCGGCGATCTGGCTCCTCCTGCTCCTGGCTGCCGACGGCGAGGGCGTTGCGACGGTGTCGCCGGCGGCATCGACCGCGGGCGTCGCGGGAACCTGGAGCGTCCGCTACACCGCCGGCGCCTCCGGTCTCCCCACCGGCGGCAGCATCCGTGTCGAGATGCCGACCGGGTGGTCCGACGCGCGCTGGTCCGAGCCGCAGTTCGCCGCGCCCGGCAAGCCGCACTACATCTCCATCGCCTGCTCGAACGCATCGGTGAAGCTTTACCGGCACGTCGAGAACTTCATGCCGTCGACCGGCAAGCGCCACTGGTTCCGCCGCGTCATCTACGCCGGCGTACAGGAGGGCCGTCTCGCCGCCGGCGACACCATCACCGTCACCTACAACAACACCGTCGGGCCGGTCTTCGCCAACGAAGGCGTCGTCACCGTGCTCTCCGATCTCGATGGCGACGGTGTCGGCAAGCCGCTCGCCGCACTGCCGCGGCTCACCACGCGCGCGGCCGAGCCTGCCGAGATGCAGGTGATCGCGCCGAGCCAGGCCGCCGCGGGCAGGCCGATCGAAGTGCAGATCAACGTCACCGACCGCTTCGCCAACGTCGCCGACTGGTCCGGCGCGGTCAAGGCCGACGGCCAGGACGCCGCGGTCGCCGCGGGACAGGCGCGCGTTCGCATCGCTCCGGCGGGCGCGGGATTCCATCGCGTGATGGCCGTCTCGGACCGCTTCGGGCGCGTGGCGAGCAATCCGATCCGCGTCACCGCGCAGCCCGGGAAAGACGGAGTGTATTGGGGTGACCTCCACTCGCACACCGGCATCAGTGAGGACGGCAGCGGCGGCAACCCGTTCCCCTACGCCCGCGACGTGGCGCGCCTGGACTTCTATAGCCTCACCGACCACATCAACGTGCGCGGCGAGGCGCTGAACAATTTCGGAAAGGTCGGCAACGATTACGGCGAAGGCACCATGCCTAACGAGTGGCGCTGGACGCGCGAGCAGACCGGCAAGTTCCACGAGCCCGGCCGTTTCGTGACGATTCTCGGCTTCGAGTACACGCTCATCTGGCCGTGGGGACACCACAACGTTTTCTATCGCGACACCAAGGCCGACTACTTCGTCGGCGACAAGGTCCCGACGACGGAAGCGCTCTGGGCCGCGCTCGACGCGCGCCGCGCCTTCACGATTCCGCATCACACCGGCATCGACTGGAACGACGGCGGCGTCACCAGCGCCGCGGTCGAGTGGCGCACGCGAAACGACCGCATGCGTCCCGCCGTCGAAGTGTACTCGATCCACGGCACCAGCGAGCTCTACGACCCGGCCAGCGGAATCTCCTACGAGAACGCCGTCCGCCGCATCTCGCTCGACGGGCCGCACTACGCGCGCGACGGCTGGCGCGCCGGACACCGCATGGGAACCATCGCCTCCAGCGACAATCACACCGCGCAGCCCGGCCAGCGCCAGCAGGGACTCGCCGCCGTCTTCGCGCCTGAGCTGACGCGCGAGGCGATCTTCGACGCGCTGCGCGCGCGCCGCAGCTACGGCACGACGGGAGAGCGCATCTGGATGGACTTCCGCGTCGACGGCCGCGCCATGGGCGAGGAGTTCGCCGCCGCGTCGGCTCAGCCCGAGGTGACCTTCCGGCTCGCCGGCACGGGCGCTATTGACTTCGTCGAAGTGATGAAGCTCGATCTCGCCACGAAGCAGTTCCGGCGCCTGGGCATCCTCAACCCGGCCAGTGAGGACTGCGAGGGCCGATTCCGCGACGAGGATTTCGCCGCCGACAGCATGTACTATCTTCGGATGAAGCAGCACGATCGCGTGCGCGGCCGCGAAGTGTGGGCCTGGTCGTCGCCGGTGTGGGTACGGAAATCGGCGTCGCGCGCCTGGCTCGCGCCGCTGGTCGGTCTGATGCTCGCGACCGCGCTGGTGCGCGCCAAACGCCGATGACGCCGGCATACGACATCACCAGGACCTACGACTGGAACTACGACAACGCCCCGTCCTCGGCGCCCGCAATCGATGTGCCCGCCGTGGCCGGCTCGTGGGATTTCTGCGGCATCGCGACACGGTCGCCGCTCGGCATTCCCGCCGGTCCGCTGCTCAACAGCCGCTGGATACTCTACTACGCCGCGCTCGGCTACGACGTGTTGACCTACAAGACGGTGCGATCCTCGCATCGCGCCTGCTTCACGCCGCCGAATCTGCTGCCGGTCGCCGCACACCCGCTCACCGGCGAAGGCGTGGAAGTCATCGAGGACCCGGTGCCCGACTCCATCTCGTCCTGGGCGATCAGCTTCGGCATGCCCTCGAAGGACCCCGCCGTCTGGCGCGACGACGTCGAACGCGCACGCCGCGGCCTCGCTTCGGGGCAGGTGCTCGTCGTATCCGTTGTCGCGTCGCCGCAGTCCGACTGGACCATCGACGACATCGCGCGCGACTTCGCCCGCTGCGCGCGCTGGGCCGCCGACTCCGGCGCGCACGCCGTCGAGGCGAATCTCTCGTGTCCCAACGTGTGCACGCAGGAGGCGAATCTCTACGCCTCCGCCGAAAGCTCGCGCGCCGTCGCCGCCGCCGTGCGCGACGCTGTGCCCGAGCTGCCCGTGGCTCTCAAGATCGGACTGTTCCGCGACCGCGAGCAGGCCGAGGCCACCGTCGCCGCGGTCGACGGCCTCGTAGACGCCCTCAGCACCACCAACAGCATCACGGCGCCGGTGCGCGGGGTGTCGGGGGCGATGCTGTTCGACGGCGCGCGCCGCGGCATCGGCGGACGCTGCATCACGTCTCGCTGCCTCGAAGAGCTCGCCATGCTGCGCGAGATCATCGCCGCGCGCGGGTCGGCGATGCGCCTCATCGGCGTCGGCGGCGTCTCCACGGCGCCCGACGTTCGCGACCGCCTCGCGGCCGGCGCGCATCACGTGCAGATCGCCACCGCCGCCATGCTCGACGCGGCGCTGGCGATTAAGATACGAAGGGAACTATGCGCCGCGTAATCTTTCTCGTCGCCGCCGGCCTCGCCGCGCAGGACAAGCTCATCGTCAAGCAGACCGACCCCATCGGCTGCATCGTCGAGAACGTCTTCTTCCGCGCCGACCTTTCCAAGCGCACCGTCAACGGCGCCGACGAGGACAACGGCACGCTCCGCGCCCTCACCTACAAGCAGTTCGGCGTCACGTTGCTGCGCTCCCAGAACCGCATGCACTGGGCGCCGAGCCTGCAACGCGCCGGCGCGCGATCCTACACCAGCATCGGCGTGTGGAACCCGGTGCAGAAGTACGAGCGGCTGGAGTCGGACCAGTCGTACATACTCAAGCGCGAAGGCTACCTGCAAGGCTACCCCGAGGTGAAGCTGGAGACCGAATACATATTCCACGCCGGCGTTCCGTACTTCATATTCCGATCCGCGATGACCGTGGAGAAGCCCGTCGAACTGTACTGGGTGCGCAACCAGGAGATGACGATGGACGCGTTCTTCACGCACGTCGTCTGGCCGGGTCGCGACGGCAAAGAGCGCATGGCGACCTTCGACGCGCGCGGGCCGATTCTCGAAAAGGAGCCCATCCCGGTCGACGCGCCCTGGGTGGCGTTCGTCAATCTCGACAAGGGCTACGGCTACGGCGCCATCGCGCTCGAATACAAGTCGACGATGACGGCCGGCGCCGCGATGGTGTCGATCAACGATGGCGTCAACAACGGCAAGTATTGGGACCGACGCCTGATCAACCAGGTCAACACCAAGGTGGAGCCGGGCACGCGATGGGAGGAGCGCAACGCCTACGTGCTTTTCCACGCGCCGCAGGATGCGCCGGTCCGCGAGTTCCTCGACTGGGTGAAGCGGCTCCGAAAGCAGTAGCCTATCGCGCCGCCCGCGCGTAATACCCGTCGCGCGATTGCACCACCAGGCCCTTGCGCTTCACCGTGACGCGCAGCTTGCGATACTCGCCCGTCCCTGGCTTGTCGGGCGTGTAACCCAGGCTGTACTGGTTGCGCAATTCCTCTTCGATGCGGTCGTAGACGCCGTCGATCGCCTGCGCGCGGCCTGCCTCGAAGCTGGCCGCGCCGGTGTTAGTCGAGATGCCTTCGAGGGCCTCCTTACCGGAGCGGCCGGCCGGAACGCGGCCCAATACGCCGGGCAGCGGGCCCCCGTCGCCGGCGGAGAAGCGGATGGCGTAGACCAGCGTGTCGGCGCGCTGCGCGGCCTCGATCGCATCGTTGATGCCGACCTTGCTGCCGAAGTCGGCGCCGTCGGAAAGTACGATCAGCGCTTTGCGGCCCTCCTGTTTCTTCATCAGCTCGTCGGAGGCCAGCAGGACGGCGTCGTAGAGCGTCGTGCCGCCGCGCGGTCCACCGCCGAGCGTCGGCCGGCGCCGTCCGCCGGGACCCGCCGCCCCACCGCGCCGCTGGAGGCGCTGCTCGGGCAGTGTCAAGAGCGCCAGCGCCTTCTCCAGTTCCTTGCGCGACGACGTCAGGTCCTGCAACAGCTCCACCTCGAAATCGAAATGGATCAGGAACGCGACGTCGCGATCCTCGCGCATCACCTTGTCGACGAACCGGTAGCTGGCCTTCTTCACCACGTCGAGCACGCGCATCATGCTGAGGCTGGTGTCGACCAGCAGGCCGAGCGTGAGCGGCAGATCGGTCTGTCGCGAGAAGTAGCGGACTTGCTGCGGGCGTCCGTCCTCCTCGACTACGAAGTCGTCCTTCGTCAGGTCGTCGACGATCTTGCCCGACCTGTCGCGCACCGAGGCGAGGATGTTCACGACGCTCACGTCGGAGGAGAATGTCGCCTCTTGCGCGGCCAGTCGCGCGCCGGCGAGCGTCCCGAGGAACGTGCGCCGATCGATACACGCCTGGCCCACGTCTGGAAAGATGCACCCGCCTGGCCGGCGGTTTCGCCTCATCGCACCCCCAGCACGTCGAGCGCCTTCAGCACCACCGGGTCGTCATTCAGCTCCACCTCGTCGCCCTTGGCGACCCCCAGCGCCTGGTTGAAGATCTCCTGTTTCAGCCGCCTCCGTATCCACCCGGCCTCGGTGAACCACTGGTTCACGCCCGGCCGGATATTGCGCTCCGAGCACCACGCCTGAAAGCGGTCCATCACCGCCGGCGGCACCTCAAATGTTCCGTCGACCTTGGTTCCGCCGCGCAGGAATTCAGTCGCGAAGCTCGGAAAAGACCCGCTCGCGTCCAGCACCACGCGAAGCCGCGACTGTCCCGCGGGCGTGGTGGCGTGATCCGGGCGGATGCCGCCGGCGAGCTTGGCCGTCGCCCCTTCGAGCTGTGTCCCGCCGAGCGGCTTCTGGATCGAACGGCCGCTGGGCGTGTAGTAGAACGCCGTCGTCAGCGCCAGCCCGCTGCCTCCCGTGAGATTGAACACCGACTGCACCAGACCCTTGCCGAAGCTCGTCTCGCCGACGATCGCCCCGCGCTTGTGGTCCTGAATCGCGCCCGCGACGATCTCCGATCCGCTGGCCGACTTGGCGTCGATCAGCACCGCCATCGGAAACCGGTATCCTTCCACGCCCGCCGGAACCTTGATTTCCTCGCCCTTCGTCGCGCGGCCGCGAGCCGTCAGGATCGTCCGTCCGGGCTCGAGAAACATCGCCGCGATCTCCAGCGCCGGCGGCATCAGGCCGCCCGGATTGCCGCGCAGGTCGAGCACCAGCCCCTTCATCGCCGCGCCGCCGAGCGACTCGATCGCGGCGCGCAATTGCTTCGGCGTCTCCGATTCGAAGCTCGTCACGCGCGCGTATCCCACCCCCGGGCGGATTGCGAACCTGCGGTCCACCGATTCGCTCGCGAGCTGCTCCGGCGTCAGCGCGAATTGCAAAAGCCGCAGGCTCCCCGGACGCCGCACGTCGATCTTGGCCTCGCGCTGCCGGGTCTCGCTGAGCAGTCCGATGATCTGCTCCATCTCCAGCCAGTCGAGCCGGATTCCATTCACCGCGACGATCTCGTCGCCGGCCTCCAGTCCCGCGCGCGCCGCCGGCGTCCCCGCCAGCGTTTGCAGGATGATCACGCGTCCCGGCAGCACCGAGACCACCGTGCCGAAGCCCTTGTGCGTCGAGCGCTCCATCTCGCGGAGCTGATCGAACTGGTCCGGCGGCAGGAACACCGAGTGCGGATCGAGACGCCGCAGCATGCCGGGAATCGCGCCCTCGAAGAGCGCCTGGTGCGCGTTCACCGGCGACGCCGCGTGCCGCTCCACCAGCGCGTAGACCGCCGCCATCTTGCGAAGCGCTTCTTCGGTGTCGGTCGGCGCCTGCGCGATCAGCAGCAGCGGCAACAGCGGGAGCATCGCGGTCAGCGGCTGTACTCGGTGGCCTGCCGCGCGGCGTGGCGTTCGAGCGCCAGCTCGATCAGCCGGTCGACCAGCTTCGCGAAGGGAATGCCGCTGTGCTCCCACATCTTCGGGTACATGCTGATGGACGTGAAGCCCGGAATGGTGTTGATCTCGTTGATGTAGAGGCGCCCCGTCGCCGACTCCAGCAGAAAATCGACGCGCGCCATTCCCTCGCAACCGACGGCGCGGTAACACTCAATGGCGAGCCGCCGCAGCTCGTCGGTCTGCGCCTCGGGGAGATCCGCGGGAAGGCGCGTCTGGGCCTTGTCGAGCAGGTACTTGTCCTCGTAGTCGTAAAACTCGCGCGACGGGAGAATCTCGCAGGGCAGCGACGCGGCCGGGTCGCCGTTGCCGAGCACCGAGCATTCCAGCTCGCGTCCCTCGATCGCGCGCTCCACCAGGATCTTGCTGTCGTAGCGCGCCGCCAGCGCCAGCGCCTTCCGAAGCTCATTGCCGTCGTGCGCCTTCGAAATGCCGACCGACGATCCGAGATTGGCCGGCTTGACGAACATCGGGTAGGGAAACTGCCGGCTGGCGGCGTCCGCGTCGAGATGTTCGCGCGTCATCGTGACGTACTCCACCACCGGCAGGCCGCGCTCGCGGCACAGGCGCTTCATGAACTCCTTGTCCATCGCCACCGCCGACGCCAGCACGCCGCCGCCGACGTACGGCAGTCCGGCCAGCTCCAGCAGACCCTGCACCGTGCCGTCTTCGCCGAAAGTCCCGTGCAGCACCGGGAACACCACGTCGATTCCGGGGTTCCCGCCGGGCTCCGGCTGAATCGCGCGCGGCGTCCAGCGGCCGTCCTTGGCGATCAGGTATTCGAGCGGCTCGTACCTTTCGCGATCCAGCGCCGCCAGAATCGCCTGCGCCGAGCGGACCGAGACCTCGTGCTCGCCGCTGCGCCCGCCGTAGAGCACCGCCACGCGAGTCTTCATAGAATCCTCTTCCCCATCGACGAGAGCACCAGCTCCACCGCCAGCGACGCCGTGCGATTCGCCACATCGAGCACCGGGTTCACCTCCACCACTTCCATCGAGAGCATCGCGCGGCTGTCGTTGACGATCTCCATCGCCAGGTGCGCCTCGCGATACGTCAGCCCTCCGGCAACCGGCGTGCCGACGCCTGGCGCATACTCCGGGTCGATCGAGTCCATGTCAAGCGAGAGATGGAATCCTGCCGTGCCGTCGGTGGCGATTCGAATCGCCTCCGTCATCACCGAGCGCAGGCCCCGTTCGTCGATGTCGCGCATCGTGAACGCGCGCACGCCCGAGTGACGCACGTGCGGCTTCTCCAGTTGATCCACGTCGCGCACGCCGACCAGCGCCACGTGCTGCGCGGCGGCCTTGGGCGCATAGCGATAGATGTTGGTCAGCTCCGGAGGCCCCAGTCCGATCAGGCACGCCAGCGGCATGCCGTGGATGTTGCCGCTCGGCGACGTCTCGGGCGTGTTCATGTCGGCGTGCGCGTCTACCCAGATCACGCCCAGCCGCTGCCGCGCGCGCCGCAGATGCCGCGACATCCCCGATACCGTCCCGATCGCCGCCGTGTGGTCGCCGCCGAGCACCAGCGGGACCTTGCCCGCTCCCGCCGCCCTGCCGACTGTATCGGCCAGCCGCCGCGAGGCCGCCGCGATCTGCGGAAGATAGCGCGCCTTCTCCGACCCGGCGGGCGCCGTCTCGGGTTGATCGGCGTCGATATTGCCCAGGTCGTCGACCTCGTATCCGAGCGCCCGCAGGCGCGCGTTGAGATTAGCGACGCGGATCGCCGAGGGTCCCATGTCGACCCCGCGGCGTCCCGCGCCCAGATCCATGGGTGCGCCGACGACGGCGATGTGGGAGTGCTGCATGCGGTCCTGAGCGGCGGTACACCCCCAGGATACACGCCGCGCCGGGGCGTTCAGCGCGCGCGCGGCGCTGCCGTCGACGCCCGCACCACCAGCTCGCCCGGCACGCGGATGCTCTCCGCCGACGCCGGTCCCCGTCCCGCAAGAAGTTCGAGCAGCATCTCCGCCGCGCGGCGGCCCATGTCGGCCTTCGGCTGCCGGACTGTCGTCAGCGGCGGCTCGACGTACGAGGCGATCGGAAGATCGTCGAAGCCCGCCACCGACATCTCCGCCGGCAGCCGGAATCCCGCGTCGTGCAGCGCGCGCAGCGCGCCGATCGCCGTCATGTCGTTGTAGCAGAACACCGCGGTCGGCGGCTCGCGCAGCGCCAGCAGCGACTGCATGGCGATTCGCCCTCCTTCCGCCTTCCCGTCGCCGCGCACCGCCAGCTCCGGCGATTCGCCGATTCCCGCCGCCGCCAGCTCGTCGGCGTAGCCGGCCATGCGGTCGATGTCCGCCTGGAGTCCCGAGCGGTCGCCGACATAAGCGATGCGCCGGTGACCCAGCGCGATCAAGTGGCGTACCGCCAGTCGCGCCCCTCCGCGGTCGTCGATGCTGATCGAATGCGCGAACTCGCTCGGGTGCTGGTTATCGATCAGCACGATCGGCACGCTCAGTTCCTCCAGCAGCGGCATGTAGAGGGCTCCCACGCGCGACGCCATCACCAGGACGCCATCAACACGCCTTTCCTGGAAAAGCCGCACCACGCTGATCTCGCGCTCCGGGTCGGCGTTGCTGTTCGCCAGAAAGACCGCGTATCCGCGATCGTGCGCCACCTCCTCGACCCCCGCGATCACCTCGGAGACGAACGGGTCGGCCACCGTCGTCACCACCACGCCGATCGTCGCCGTTCGCCGCGTCGCCAGACTCCGGCCGATGGAATTGGGGCGGTAGCCCATGTCGCGCGCGATCTGGCGGACTTTCCGGGCGGTCTCCTCGTTCACCCGGCCGGGAAAGTGCAGGGCGCGCGAAACGGTCGAGTGGGAAACGCGGGCGCGGCGGGCGACGTCCTTAAGCGACACCGGCATTGCAATCGTGTTCCATTCTGGTTCCGTAGTGTACCGCTTTACCCGGCGGCCATCAAACAGCCCTGTTTTTCGCCGAACTTCTTGACCCCTCCCGCGCCGGTGTGATAGCTTGTTGGCACACGTTTGCCATTCTGGAAACACAGGGAGTCACTTCGATGCGCTACCCGTCCCCGTCTCCGTCGATGATCCGCCTCGCCGCAGCCGCATTGGCGGCCGTCGCCCTCGCGTTCGCCCAGGCCAGCTTTACCGGTACGATCCTCGGCACCGTCGCCGACCCGACCGGCGCGGCCGTGACCGGCGCCACCGTCACCATTACGAACCTCGCCACCAACGAGGTCGCCAGGACCAAAACGGACGCCGGCGGCAACTACTTCGTGCCGAACCTGAGGCCCGGCGAGTATTCGGTGGCCGTCGAATCGAGCGGCTTCAAGAAGTTCGTGCAGGACCGCGTGCCGCTGCAGATCGATCAGCGTGCCCGCGTCGACGCCGCGCTGGTGCTTGGATCGACCTCGGAGGTGATCGAAGTCACCGGCGCTGCGCCGATACTCCAGACCGAAACGGGCGCCATCGGCCAGGTGGTCGACAACCGCAAGATCGTCGGGCTCCCGCTGAATGGCCGTGGCGCCTTCGGCCTCATCGGGCTGGTGCCGGGCGTCGCCGACGGCGCCGCCGGCGGGACCTCCGGTGCATCGGCGCGCATCAACGGCGGACGCAACCGCCTGAACGAAATCCAGCTCGACGGCATCACCGCGGTCAACGTGAAGGGCGGCAACGTCGGCTACACGCCGATGGTGGACGCGCTCGAAGAGTTCAAGATCGTCACCAACAGCTTCTCGGCCGAGTACGGCCGCACCGGCGGCGGCGTCATCCTGGCGACCATCAAGAGCGGCGCCAACAAGCTCCACGGAACCGTCTTCGAGTTCCTCCGCAACGACGATCTCAACGCCCGCAACTTCTTCGCGCCGCCCACCCAGGTGAAACCCGTCCTGCGGCAGAATCAGTTCGGCGCCGCCGTCGGCGGACCCATCCGCCGCGACAAGACCTTCTTCTTCGTCGACTGGCAGGGCACGCGCATTCGCACCGCCGCCGTCCGCACCTCTTCGGTGCCGACGCCGCTGATGAAGTCGGGCAACCTCGCCGGATTCAACCCCATCTACGATCCCAACTCCACGCGCGTCGAAGGCAATGCCGTGCTGCGCACGCCGATCCCGAACAACCTCATCTCGCCCTCGCAGTTCGACCCCGCCGCCTCCAAGATCATGGCTTTCTATCCCGAACCCACCGGCGGCGGCGTCGCCAACAATTACGTGCTGGCCGGACCCGGCAAGCGCCGCGACGACCAGGGCGACATCCGCATCGACCACAACCTCGGCGACCGCGTGAAGTTCATGGGCCGCTACTCCATGAACGACACCGAGAACGTCCCCTCGCCGACTTTCCTTACGCCCGGCAGTCCCTCCAACTACCCCTCGGAGGGACGCCAGCAGAACGCCGCGTTCTCCTACCTGCACACCTTCCGCCCGACGCTGTTCAACGAAGTCCGCGCCGGATTCAATCGCGTCTACACCCAGGAGACCTCGCCGACGCTCGGCCAGAACTACCCGCAGCAGCTCGGCGTCCCGGGCGTCCCCCAGGACAACTTCCCCCGCATCAACATCACCGGATTCTCCTCGGTGGGCAACGACCGGAGCCGTCCGGCGCTGACGCGCGTGACGTCATTCCAACTGGTCGATAACGCCACGCTGATCCGCGGCCGCCATTATCTGAAAGTCGGATTCGATTTCCGGAAGAGTCTCTCGAATAACTTCAACCCGACCAACGCCTCCGGCGAGTTCTCCTTCGGTCCTCTCCAGACCGGCATTTCGACCAGCGGAAACACCGGCGCGGCCTTCGGCAGCTTCCTGTTCGGCGTGGGCTCCGGCTTCCAGCTCCTCCCCGGCGTATCGACCTACCTGGGCTTTCCCTCCTACGATTTCTACGTGCAGGACGACTTCAAGGTCAGTCCGCGCCTCACCCTGAACTTCGGCGTGCGATACGAGCCCGCCTTCCACTTCGTCGAGAAGTACGACCGCATCACGCATTTCAACCCGCAGCGGCGGCTGCTCGATTTCGCCGGACAGAACGGCAATCCCCGCCACTTCTATCCCAACGACTGGAACAATCTCGGACCGCGCTTCGGCCTCGCCTACCGTCTGAACAACGCCACCATCCTTCGTATGGGATACGGCATGTATTTCGCCTCGGCGCCGGTCGCCTCGAATCCCGGCACGCCGCTCGAAGCTCCGTTCCCCTACGCGCGCAGCTTCGCGCTCACCGCGCCGGCGTTCCCGAGCCTGCCGCTGTTCACGCTCTCCCGCTTCCCCGGAGGCGCCTCCGACTTCGACACCACCGGCCGCACCGCCGGCGAGAACGTCCACTTCGACACCAATTCGCGCGCGCCCTACATGCAGAGCTGGAACTTTTCCATCCAGCGCGAGATTCGCGGCAACCTGGCGCTCGACGTCGCCTACGCCGGGACCAAGGGCACCAAGCTCTACACGCCCGGCAGCAACCTCAACCAGCTCCGGCCCGAGCAGCTCGGACCGCCCTCGCAGTTCGGCGGCCTGACCTCGGCGCAGCGGCGGCCGTTCCCCGAGTTCCAGAACATCGCCTACAATTCCTTCGGCGTCTCCTCGATCTACCACTCGTTGCAGACCAAGCTCGAGCAGCGTTACGCCTCGGGCCTCAGCTACCTGATTTCCTACACGTGGTCCAAGTCGCTCGACAACGGCTCCGGCCTCTTCCCCGGCGACAACCCCAGCGTCAGCTCCTCTTTCCGACTCCAGAACCTTTACAACATGCGCGGCGAACGGTCGCTGGCTGCCGACGACCAGGCGCACCGCTTCGTCGCCAGCTACACCTACGATTTGCCCTGGGGACCGGGACGCGCCTGGCTCAACAGCAACAGCCTCTGGGCGAAAGCCTTCGGATCTTGGCAGGTGGGCGGTATCGCCCTCCTGCGCAGCGGCCTGCCGTTCGGCGTCGACAGCACCGCCAACACTACCGACTCCCAGGGCGGCCGCCAGCGCGCGAATCGCATCGGCGACGGCCGGCTCGACCGCGATCAGCGGAAGCTCTCGCGCTATTTCGACACCACGGCGTTCGTGAATCCGCCGCAGTATCAGTTCGGCAATTCGCCGCGCAACGTGTTGCGCGCCCCAGGCCTGGTCAACTTCGATCTGATGCTCGCCAAGAACATCCCGATCACCGAGCGCGTGCGCGTCGACTTCCGCGCCGAGGCGTTCAATCTGATGAACACTCCGGCCTTCAGCTTCCCCGGCGCCACCGTCGGTACGGCCGCCTTCGGCGTCATCTCGGCGACCTTGCCCGGCACCGACGCCCGCCAGGTCCAGTTCGCGCTGAAGATGTCGTTCTGATGGTCGGTCGCGCTCCGGCGCCGTCTTATTTCAACAACGCCCAGTCCCCGTACACGACCCGGCCGTCGACCATCGTCACCACCGGTTCGATGCTGCGGATATCGGCGGCCGGGCACGCGAGGAAGTCGCGGTCGATCACCACCAGGTCGGCGAGCTTGCCCGGCTCGAGCGATCCCTTCGTCTTCTCCTCGAAGGAAAGGTAGGCCGCGTTCATCGTCCACATCCGCAGCGCCTCCTCGCGGGTGATGCGCTGCTCCGGCCCGAGCACGCGCCCGTCGGCCATCTGCCGCGTGACCGCCATCCAGATGCCGAAGAAGGGGTGATACGGGTTGATCGCCTCGCGCGCATCGTAGCGGATCATGTGGTCGGAACCGCCCGCCACCACCACTCCGGCGTCGATCATCGCCCGCAACGGGATGAAGTCGTTAATGCGGTTCGGCCCGAACACGCCCTCCAGCACCGGACCGTCGTGATGGTGCCAGGCCGGCTGCATGTCGAATACGACGCCGAGCCGCCGGGCGCGCGCGATGGCCTCGGCGTTGGGGAAGTTGCCGTGCGTGACGGTGAAGCGCCGCGCGGCGATCGAACTGTCGCGATGGGCCGCCTGGTAGGCGTCGAGCAGGGCGTCGATGGCCCCGCCGCCGGCCACGTGCGCCGTCATCTGCCAGCCGAGCTCGTTGGCCGCCCGCGCCATGGCCGTGAGATTCTCCCGCGGCACGGCCAGCACGCCGCGATAATCGGGGTCGGCGTAGCCGTACGGCTGCGTGCGCTCGCCGTATGGTTCGCGCAGAAAGGCGGTGCCGATGAGGATGCCGCCGTCGGTGACCGTCTTGATCGACCCCACCCGCAGCCAGTCGTCGCCCTGGCCGGTGCGCAGCGGAATCGCCTTGATCTGCTCGCGGACTTCCTCGAGCGTCGCCCGCGGCGTCATGGTGATCGTCACGTATGTGCGCACCGTCATCTCGCCCTTGGCCTTCAGCTCTTCGTAGAGCCGGAAGCCGTCGAGGGTCTGGCTGCGGTCGATGGTGCTGGTGATTCCAGCGCGATTGTAGGCACGCTGCATCTTCCGGAGTCCGTCGAGCCGGTCCTGGCGGGTGGCGGCGCGCGAGGCGCGCAGCGGGCCGAGCAGTTGCGTCGCGCCGAGAATCAGTCCGGTCGGCTCGCCCTGGGCGTCGCGGATGATCTTGCCGTTCGGGGGCTCGGGCGTCGCGCGGGTGATGCCGGTCTTGGCGAGCAGGGCGGAGTTCAGCACCGAGGCGTAGCCGTTGTCGGTCATCGCCAGGCGACCGGGCGCCGCGGCGTCAAGCTCGTGGCGATTCGGATAGCGGCGCTCCTTCAGCCGGGTCGCGTAGACCTTGGGGACGAAGATCACGCGATCGGCGGGCGTTGTCAGCGCGAGCTTCCGGATGTAGGCCTGCACCTCGCCGATCGTGTGCATGACGGGAACCGCGCCCTCGAGCTCGCTCAACGCCGCCATGATGGGGTGCGTGTGGCTGTCGTAGAGTCCGGGGACGACCGTGCGCCCGCGCAGGTCGATGCGGGTCGCGTCCGGCTTGGCGGCGGCGAGTACGTCCTTGGTCGAGCCGACGCGCAGGATCCGGTTTCCATCGATGGCGATCGCCTCGGCGGCGGGCCGCCGCGGGTCCATGGTGACGATCTTTCCGTTGACGAGAATCAGCTCGGCGGCGAAGGTGGGAATCAGCGCGGCTAAGGCTAAAACGATCGGTCGCATGCAGCCAGTATCGCGCGCGGCGCAGCCCAAACCGAGAGCCGACTCAAACCGAGCCGCGACCAAAGGGAGCGGTCCTTGCTACCCCTGGCAGACCGCGATCAGCTTCCCGCGCAGCGCTTCCTCGAGCGCCGGAGTCAGCTTCGCGCCCCCCGCCGTCACGTAAAACACGTCCAGCGCCTTGTGCGCTTCGGTGTCCACCAGCACCACGTCGATGCTCGCCCCAGCGTCCGAAAACGTCGACGTCAAATCGTAGAGCAGCCCCGGGCGGTCCTCGGCGACCACCTCGACCAGCGTCGCCGAAGCCGAGGCCTCGCCGTTGAACGTCACCCGTGCCTCCACGCGGCTGCGCGAGCTCGGCGGCGTGGGCCGCGGCCGGTACTTCAACAGATCCTTCACGTTGACCTTGCCCAGCGCCACGCGCTCCAGCGTCTGCCGCAGGCGGTCCATCTCGGTCGGGTTGAGCTCCAGCGTGCGCGCCGGGTCGGAAAAAACAAAAGTGTCGAGCACGGTTCCCTGCTGGTTGGCGAACGCCTCCGCCTTGAGGATGTTCATCCCGAAGCTCGAAAGCGC
>CAZEVY010000092.1:0-9772 GCA_964515555.1 uncultured Solibacteraceae bacterium
GCCAGCATCAGCGCCAGCGCATGCTCGGCCACGGCGACCGCGTTGCCTCCCGGCGTGTTCATCACCATCACGCCCTGCTCGGTGGCGGCGTCGAGATCAACGTTGTCGACGCCCACGCCCGCGCGGCCGATGACGCGCAGCTTCGGCGCCTGCGCGAGGACCTCGCGCGTGATCTTCACGCCGCTGCGGATCACGAGCGCCTCGCAGTCGGCGAGATGCTTGGTGTATTCCTTGGGGTTCGAGACGACCACGTCGCAGGACGGGTGCGAGCGGAGGAGCGCGAGGGCGCCCTCGGTAATAGGGTCGGCGATGAGGATCTTCATCAGCGGGCTGTCAGGGCGGGTTCCTGCATTCCGGCAGCCTCCGCGTAGACGGTCTGCACTGCGGCGACACCCGCGCCGAAACGCACCGGGAAGCCGTTGGCGGCGAGCACCACCTCGAGTCCCGCGATCACGGCGAACAGGTCGGCGAAGTCGAAGTAGCCGAGGTGCGCGATACGGAAGATCTTTCCCTTCATCGAGCCCTGGCCGTTATTCATGATGAAGCCGAAGCGCTCCTTGAGCTGCTTGACGATGACGCCCGAGTCCATGCCCGGCGGCGACTTCACCGATGTCACCGCGGCGCCCGGCGATGACGGCGCGAACAACTCCAGGCCCAGCTCGACGGCTGCCACGCGCGTCGCCCGCGCAAGCAACTGCGCATTCTCGACCAGCTTCGCCATCCCGATCGACTTGATGTATCGCAGCGACTCGTTGAGCGCGAGCATCAGCGAAGTCGCCGGAGTCCAACTGGATTCGCCCGCGGCGGCGTTCTTCTTTTCCTTCCTGAAGTCGAAATAGAAGTGTGGCAGGTCGCACGACTCGGCGAATCGCCACGCCTTCGGACTGATCGCGACGAAGCCGAGTCCAGGAGGCACCATGAACGCCTTCTGCGAGCCGCCGATGACGACGTCGAGTCCCCAGCCTTCGATATCGAGCGGCATGGTCCCGCAGCCGGTGATGGCGTCGACGACGAAGATCGCCTCGCTGCGCTTCACCGCTTCGCCCATCGCGCGCACGTCGTGCGCCGCGCCAGTGGAGCTTTCCGACGCCTGCACGAAGACCCCTCGTACGCTCGGATTCGCCGCCAGCGCTTCGACCACCGCCGATGCCGGCACCGCGTCGCCGTACTCGACCTTCAGCACGATGGAATCGAGCCCGTAGGCCTTCGCGATCTCGACCCACCGCTCGCCGAACTTACCCGCCGAACACACAATCACGCGATCGCCGCGCCGGAACAAGTTCGAGACCGACGCTTCCATCGCGCCCGTACCCGATGAAACGAACGGCAGCACGTCGTGCGACGTGCCGAGCACTTCCTGAAGGCCCGCGACGCACTCGCGGTACACGCGCCGGAAATCCTCGGTGCGATGATGCAGGTCCGAGGCCATCATCGCGTGCAGCGCCGGCGGATAGAGGGGCGTGGGGCCGGCCGTCAGCAGTCGTTGCTTGCGAATATACATGAAGGGTGGTTGATTCTCTAGAATAACAGACGATGCCGTTACTCGACCGTTTGCAGAAGGACATGGCCGATGCCATGAAGGCGCGCGACGAAGCCCGTCTCGGCGTGCTGCGCATGATGAAGACCGCGCTCCAAAAGCACCAGATCGATTCCATGAAGCCGCTCGACGAGGCGACCGAGCTTCAGTTGCTCAACACGCTCCTCAAGCAGCGGCGCGAGTCGGTCGAGATGTTCCGCAAGGGGAATCGCGCGGACCTGGCCGAAAAGGAGGAGGCCGAGATCGTCGTGGTCGAGTCCTACATGCCGTCGATGGCGACCGAGTCCGACATGGAGGCGGCCATTGCCGCGGCGCTCGCCGAGACTGGCGTGACGTCGGCGAAGCAGATGGGCGTCGTCATGAAGGCGGCGCAGGCCAAGCTCGCCGGCAAGCGCGTCGACGGAAAAGCGCTGAGCGACAAGGTGCGTGCGCGGCTAAGCTAGTCCCGCTCGATTCTCCATCGCTGTGCGCCGCGCCGCACTTCGCCGAGACTCCCCTCGCGCGGCTCGACGATAAAGTCCACATCCCCGGAAGCCGCGCGCACTCGAATGGCGACTCCCTTCGTGTCGCGATCCACGCGCGCCCCCGTGTCGGGCTTCTGCCCGGCGCGATACGGACGCAGCACCGTGAACGTCCACGCCTCCGTCGCCGGCGTCGCCGCCGACGCCTCGACGTGCCACTGTGGCGGAATGCCGGGATTGCCCGTCGAGAAAAGATAGCGGTAATCCGGCTCCGGCTCGTAGCCCGTCCACTGGCGAAACTTCAGCGGCTGCGGCGCCACGTAGTCCACAACCACACCCGCCGTGTCGCGCTCCACCACCAATTGACGCTGCGTCTCGTTCACCGCGAAGGGAACCTGCGCGTGCAGCATCCACTGAAACGTCGACGGCTTGGGAGCGCGCAGCTCGTCGGCGATCACGATCACATCGGGTTTCGCGAACAGCACATGCCGGTAGGCCCGCGTCAGCCGACCCTCGTACGACGCCGTCGCGTCGCCGAGCACGTAGTCGAATCCGTCCTGAAAATCCCACTTCACGATGCGCCCGCCCAGGTCGGCCGAGTGCGCCTTCTGACCCTGCCCGTCGACCAGCACCGCATTCTGCGCGCGCGTGGACCACACCCAGTCGCGATGGAACGGCGTCCCGTAGAGATCGCGGTACACGTTGTTCACCAGCAACTGCGCGCCATAGGCATTCAGCGTGAAGCTGTTGTGCGGGTCGTGGCCGTGACTCCAGCGGCCCATCGGACTCGCCTTGAAGCGAAGCTGGACGTTCTCGGCCGCGCTCCGCAGCGTCGTATTCAGGATCGCGATGCCAGTGCCGCGGAACACCTTCGACGGCGGCAGCCCATCCGGCGCCTTCGGCTCCACCTGTTTTCGCGATCCCCACAGAAACGCCAGCACCGGCTCGCCCGACTCCTGCGGAATCTTCCACTCGCGCGCCCACCACGCCCAGTACGGATTCGCTGTCGCCCCCGCGTAAAAGTGAAAGAACGACCAGCCCGCGCCCACCGGGCGATGCGAGAGGTCGGCGATGCCGAGGTCGGGCGACCCCGGAGGCGCCGAGTACATCGGGTAGTCGCCGAAGTGCGCGAAGAACAGCTTCTGAAACGCATCGATGCCGAGCGCCTGCGGCGCGATGTGCATCCACCAGGCCGCCTTCGACAGATACCCCGCGAAGTACGACAGCCCTTCGTGCCAGCCGCCGTCGTCGTCCGACCACGCCGGATACGCGGCGAAGAACTTCGTCACCGCGTAGCGAAGATAGTTCTCCGACTCCGGCGTCTCGTCGAGCGTCGCAATGGCGTTCTCGGCGAGCTTGTGCCAGGTGCGATTGCCGTGGCTGTTGTAAGGCTGATTCAGATGACCCGCGCCCAGGCGCACCTCGCCGCTCTTCCAGGCGTCCTCGGCGCGGCGCAGCAGCACGGCGCGGATTCGCTCGCGCTCGGGATCGCTGAACAGCGGCCAGGCCCAGTCGTAGGCGCGCGCCAGGCGATGCATCATCGGCTTGGCGGCTTCGCAGTTCAGAGCCCAGTTCGTCGGACCGTCGGGACTCCACTCCGCGAGCTTCAACGTAAACCGCCGCGCGGGCTCCGCGTACTTCCTATCGCCGGTCAGCAGCCAGGCGAACGAGAGGACCTCGGCTTCCTGCAAGGCGCGAATGGCCTGCTCGCGATTCGGCCACCAGAACTGGTTCGTCTGCGGATCGCGCGCGTTGGCGCGGACCGCCGGTTCCGGCGTCGGCTCGCCGGCGGCGATGGCGTCGGCGCGCGCGACGAGCCGCTGGTAGTGCCGGCTGCCCTCCGCCTTCGCCCACTCGCGCAGCCGCGGCAGATCCTCGGGCCGCACGAAAAGTCGCGGATGTGTCTTGGGGATGGCCCGCCGAACCTCGGCCATCGAAGGCTGCGGGAACACCGTCGCCTGGGCGGTGACGCGAAATCGCCGCGCGCGGCTCCACGCCGACTGCGTCCCTTGCGCGTTCACGATGCGGTACCGCCACCAGTACTCGCCGGGCTTTAGCGCCGCGTTGTGCGTGTACACGCTCCACGGCAGATCGCGCACCGCGGCCGCTCCCTCGAAGCGATCGTTCGCCGCCCACTCCACGATGTACGACGCCGCGCCCTTGGCGTGCACCCACGTCAGTGCAGGCGGGTTGACCTCGACGGTCGCGCCGTCCGCGGGGCGATAGCCCCATTCGTCGGGCAGCGGGTCGCCGTCGGGCGTCTGCGCGAGTACGGCGGCCGCGAAAGCGAGCGTCGCCAGGAGTTTCATCTCAACCTCCGTGCGGGAAGCGCAGGTGATGCCGCCGCAGCAGGTCCTTTCCGTAGTCGTTCCCGTTGGGCGTGCGCACGACGACGTGAATATGATCGCGGAACGGAACCCGCGGGTTGCTCACGATTCCGCGCATCCCGGCCGGCAACTGGTGGTCGAATTCGATCAGCACGACCGGGCTGTGGATGCGGTAGTAGAAGACGCTGTCGGGCGCCGTGCCGCCGATCCAGGCGAACCAGGTGCTGTCGAGGTGCTTGCGAATCTCGCTCATCTTCACGCGCGCGTGACCGTCGTCCATGTTGGCGATGAACTCGCCGGCCAGCGACAGAAGCTGGTCCTTTTGTTTCGGCGTGAGATCGGCGGCGCGAATGCCCGCGTAGTCGAGCACTACGTTGTCCCGGAACGCCTCGCCGACGTTATTGTTGCCGGTCTTCGATACGTTGAGGACCGCCTTGGCGCGCTGCGCGTCGTCGAGTCCGAGGACCATGGCGAGTCCCTTGGCCTGCTCCTGCTGGAGAATCGCCGTGCCTTTGTACTTGCCTTCGTTCGCGATTACCGGCTCGGAGCCGACGAACAGCGGCGTCATCACCACCTGGTCGCCGAGGACGAAGTAATTGATGATGCCGTGGTGGCCGTCGAACTGCCAGCCCCAGGGCCTGGTCGCCGACGGCTCGCCCATGACGGTGATGTGGTAGCGCCACTCGCCGTACTCCTCGAAGTTGTCCTTGTTGAGTTCGCCGAGCGTGTGGTTGAGGCGCATGATGTCGCGCGTGAGCTTCAGCCCGCGCGCGCTCAGCGAGGCCCGCAGCAGGCCGAATGCCGACTCGCGCTGCGCGTCGTTCATCTCGAGGAAGCTGACGCCCTGGCGCACGTAGAAGTGCTGGTTCATCCACTTGCGCCACTCTGGATCGTCCACCGGGTAGACCGTCTTGGCGCGCTGCTCGGCGGTGAGCGCGGCGAGAAACGCCGTGGCCGCCTTGCGGACGGGCTCGGTCGAGACTCCCGTCGACCGAATCTCAAAGAGTCCAGGCACGACCTCGCCGTTGGCGGTGACTCCCTTGAAGGCGTCGGCAAGGCCCTTCTGTTCGGCCGCGCGCGACCTCCCTTCGAACTGCGCCACGCGGTCCGAAGGCGCGCCCTGCGAGTACGTTTCGGTGTCGTGAAGCGCGGCGGCGACGAGGAGGGCGAATGCCGTGAGAGGGACCAGACGTGTTCTCATGTTCGGTTCGATTGTACATCGCGCGCGGCACGCTAGAATGGAGCGGGGCGACATATGCGCAACGAGTTCACCGCCATCCTCGAACGCGACGGCGACTGGTACATCGCCTACTGCCCGGAGATCCCCGGCGCCAACGGTCAGGGAAGGACCAAGGTGGAGGCGCGCACCAGCCTCTCCCAGGCGATTGCGCTGATACTCGAGGACCGCCGCGAGGATTCCCTTCGCGGACTTCCCGACGGCGCCGAGCGCGAGACGGTCATCGTCGAGTGAAGCGGAGCAGCCTTCTTCAGTTACCTTCGAAGGAACGGCTGCCACCTGAAGCGCGAGAGCGCGGCGCATTCGCTTTGGACCAACCCACTCACGGGCGCTCAGGAAGCCGTCCCGCGCCACATGGAGATTCCCGGCGTGCTGGCCCGAAAGATCTGTCGCGGCCTGTCGATTCCCGAGATCGGAAAACCCTCACAGAAGGCCTGAAATAGCGCCCCTCGCGTCGCTCGCTCGCGCGATTCGAGGGCCACGGATCAACGCGAATGAACCCAGACAAGATCCAATGCCTTGTCCCATCTGCGTTTATCTGCGTTCATCTGCGGCCAAATCCGTCCATCCTATGGACGTCCCTTACGGCGCCGCGGTATAAAGGATAACTCTGCCCGGACGACTCCAGGAAATGGCGCGCCTCTCCCTCGGACTGCTCCTCATCGCCGCCATCTCCGCCCTTCTCCTCTTCTCCGACCTCGACCGCCGCCGCGGCGCCTCCACGGGCCGCAAGATCTGGAAACTGCGCTTCGTCCAGATGACCAACATCGCCGACGTCGAGGAGTCCGAGGCCGGCGTCCGCGATGCGCTCAAGGAATCTGGACTGGTCGAAGGCAAGGACTACAACATCCGGGTTGCCAACGCGCAGGGCGATATGTCGAATCTGCCGGGCCTCATCGACAGCGCCATAACCGACGGCGCCGACATCCTCGTCACCTTCTCGTCGCCGACGCTGCAAGCCGCCGTTCAGCGCGCGGGCCGCACGCCGGTGGTCTTCAACTTCGTCGCCAGCCCGTTCGCGGCCGGCGCCGGCAAGAACGACCGCGAGCACCTGCCCAACATCACCGGCGTCTATCTTTCCGTCGACTACGACTACATGTTGCGGCTGGTGCGCCTCCTCCTGCCGCGCGTCCGGGCGGTGGGGACGCTGTTCTCGCCCGGCGAAATCAACTCGGCCATACTCCATGCGCGCCTCGTCGAAGCGGCCAAGCGCGCCGGTCTCCGGCTGGAGTCGATGGCCGCCAACACCAGCGTCGAGGTCAACGATGCCGCCCTGGCGCTTGCCGGCCGCGACATCGACGCCATCGTCCAGATTCCCGGCAACCTTACCGCGGTCGCCTTCGGCGGTATCGCCCGCGCCGCGCGGCAAAACAAATTGCCCGTGTTCTGTTTCCAGACGAACCAGGTCCGCGAGGGCGCCCTGCTGGCCGCCGCCGCCGATTATCACGGGCAGGGGAAGATGGCGGGCGACATCGTCGTGAAGATCGTGCGCGGCCAGGCCGACACGCGCATCCCGTTTCAGATGTACACATCATCGCGCCGGCTCCTGCTGAACCGTCAGGCCGCGCGGGAGCTCGGCATCGAGTTCCCCGCCGACCTCGTGAAAGAGGCCGCGGAGGTCGTCGGGCGCTGACATGGAAGCGGCGCGATCGCAGATCGGCGGCGGCCTGGGCCTCGCCATCGCCGGCCGTCTCGACGGCACCGGCTCCAACGATCTCCGCGATCTTCTCGAAGAGTCGCTCCGCGCCGGCCATCGCGAGCTCTTCCTCGACCTTTCCGAAGTGGCGTACCTCAGCTCCGCCGGCATCGGCGTCATCGTGCAGTACTACAAGCGGCTGCGCGAGCTCAACGGCGACCTCCGGATCTTCCAGGCCTCGCAGCGCGTCATCGAAGTGCTCGATCTCACCGGACTCGGCAAGCTCCTGGTGCGCCCGCTCGATCCCGCCGCGGCGCCCGGCGCCCTGGCCTGCACGCGAGTGGAGCGCGATGGAGTCGCCGTCGAATCCTGCGTCGACTTCCCCAGCGCCATGGTCACCGCGCACCTGGCCGGCAACGCCGCGCACCTGCTCGATCCGCCGCCGGACTGGATGCCCGTCCACTTCGACTGCGCGCCCGACACCATGGCCGTGGGCCTCGGCGTTCTCGGCGAGGAGACCGACGAGGCGCGCGTCGGGATCGGCGAGTTTCTCGCCGCCGCCGGATGCGCGCTGCACCAGCCGACCGCCGGCCACGGAGCGTCCGACTACATGGCGGCCGAAGGCGCGTTCGTCCCGCGCATTTCGGCGATCTCGGCGCTGGTCTGCCGCGGAAAGTTCGCTCGCTCCGCGCGCTTCGAGCCATCGGATTCGGGCGGACCGGTGAGTCTCACGGCGCTGACGGCGATCTGCCGGGACCTGGCCGAATCCAACGCTGTCGCCATGGTGATTCTCGCCGAGTCGGCGGGACTGGTCGGCGCCGCGCTGCGGCGGTCGCCTCTGGTGGGCGAGGGCGCGCTGACCTTCCGGCATCCGGACGTACGCTCGTGGCTTTCCTTCACCGCCGAGAGCGCCTTCACCGAGTCGACGGTGTTGATCGCCGGCGTGGCCGCGGCGGCGGCCCCGTCGCACCTGAGCTCCGCCATGCGGCCGATGGGCGGTCTCTGGGGTCATTTCCATGCGGCTGCGTTTTCCTATCGCCCGCTGCCGAAGGGGATGTTGAGCCTCGCCGAAACTTCGCGTCACCTGGTGCAGACGCAGCGGCTCGACGCCGTCCTGCACCTCCTCGCCGACGACCGGGCTGGCGCGCGGCGCGAGAGCGAGTTCCGGCGCGGGATGTGCTGGTTCGGTCCGGTGGTGGAGGCCGCGAAATGACGCTACTGCTCGGCGCGCTGGCGATCGGCCTGATCCTCTCGTTGCTCGCGCTCGGCGTCTACATCGCGTTCCGCGTCTTCCAGTTCGCCGATATCACGGCCGAAGGTTCGGTCACCACCGGCGGCGCCGTGGCCGCGGCGATGCTGGTCGCCGGAATTCATCCGGTGCCCGCGAACGCGGCCGCCTTCCTCGCCGGGGCGCTGGCGGGCATGATTACGGGAATTCTCAACACGCGATTCCGAATTAACCAGTTACTCTCTGGAATTCTCGTAATGACCGCGCTGTATTCCATCAATCTGCATATTATGGGACGCAGCAACATCCCGTTGATGTTTAACACCACGCTGGTCACGCTGGCCGAACGCACCGCCGGGCGTTTCTTCTCCGGCGCGGAGGTCGATGTCGCCGGCTGGGCGGTGCCGGTGCGCGAGATCGGCGCGCTGCTGATGGCGGGCGGCGCCGCGGTGTTCGTCGCGATCGCGCTGTATCTCTTCTTCCGC
This sequence comes from uncultured Solibacteraceae bacterium, assembly GCA_964515555.1. Taxonomy (GTDB): domain Bacteria; phylum Acidobacteriota; class Terriglobia; order Bryobacterales; family Bryobacteraceae; genus CAZEVY01. Next base: position 8,912 of record CAZEVY010000092.1, read on the forward strand.
ACCAACATCGGCACGGCCATGCGCGCTTCCGGCGACAATCGCCAGATGATCCGCGCCCTCGGCGGCAACGACGACGCGCTCCGCGTCGCGGGACTGGCGTTGGCCAACGGTCTCTCGGCGCTGGCGGGCGCGCTGCTGACGCAATACCAGGGATTCGCCGACGTGCAGATGGGAATCGGCATGGTCGTCTGGGGGCTGGCCAGCGTGATCATCGGCGAGACTCTGGTCGGCACCAGGCAGCTCGGCTTCGCACTCGCAGGCGCGGTGATGGGGTCGGTGCTGTTCCGTTTGCTGGTGGCGGTCGCGCTGCGCTGGGGATTGAACCCCAACGACCTGAAACTGATCACGGCGCTGTTCGTCTTCGCGGCGCTGGTGTTGCCCCGGCTGATGCAACGCGGGAAGACGCCGAGGACCGCCGATGCTTGAGGTCCGCGGCGTCCGCCTCACCTTTCACGCGGGAACGCCGAGCGAGGTGCGCGCGCTGGCGGGAGTCGACCTGAAAGTCGAGGACGGATCGTTCGTCGTCGTCATCGGCACCAACGGGTCGGGCAAGTCCACCATGCTGAACTGCGTGGCCGGCACCACGCCGCCCGACTCCGGCGCGATTCTGCTCGGCGGCCGCGACGTGACGCGCTGGCCCGAGCACCGGCGGGCCTCGGCCATCGGCCGCGTCTTCCAGAACCCGTTCAGCGGCACCGCGCCCGAGCTTTCCATTGAGGAGAATCTCGCTCTGGCCACCAGGCGCGGACTGCGCCGAGGTCTCGGGTGGTGCCTGCACCGCGATCTTCGCGTCGAGATGGCCGAGCGCGTTCGCACGCTGCGCATGGGCTTGGAGGGACGCCTCGCGAATCCGATCGGCAC
>CAZEVY010000092.1:9872-13824 GCA_964515555.1 uncultured Solibacteraceae bacterium
CGCCGCGCGCCGCTCCCTGCTTGGTAGTGTCTCAGGTTCGTTTTGAGATTGAAGAGTCGCCTGCTCGATCGATGCGAGCCTCAGGTCCGATTGTGGGAGTCAGCGGGAGCGGCGCGGAAGTGTTTCGGCACCCGCCACTCCGGAATCTTTCGTCGATCTCATCGAAGGCCGTTTACGGCCGGCTTGTCCGAGATCGTCAAAGTGTCTGCCGTGGCTGCGGTGTACTCGCCTCTGCATCGTACGGATGCGGCCTGGCGAGGCTTGCGTTCTTGCACGACCTTGATCAAACTGGCGTTGAATACTCGAAGCAGCGAGGAGGTCAAGATGCGTCGGTTGTTCCTGCTTGCGATCATCTGTGCGCCCGCATGGGCCTGTAGTTGTGCCGGGTATCCCTCGGCAAAAGACGCTTGGCTCGATTCTTCGCTGGTATTCACCGGATTCGTCGACAGAACCGACCCAAAGATCACCAGCGAGCGCGGTACGTCCCGTGAACAAACCGCGTGGGTACGCGTCACTGAACCGTTTAAAGGAGTAAAGGAAGATCAGGTGCTCGAGTTGCGGGATCAGTTCAGCAGCTGCTTTGGAGGGTTTCGTGAGGGTACGGCACTTTTGTTTTATCTCTTCCCTGGCAAGAAACAAGGCACTTGGGTGGCGCCAGCCTGCCATCGCTCCCGCTCGATCAACGATGCTGCGGACGACCTGAAATTCCTACGCGGGCTTCCCGCTTCGGCTCGCGGCAATAGGGTTTCGGGCACCGTCGAATTGTGGGAGGACGATCCCGTTAAGGGATTCCACTTGAGCCGCGTGCTACTGGGAGTGCGCGTACACGCCGTCGGCGCCTCAGGGTCGTACGAAACCGTCACCGACACGCAGGGACTCTACGAATTCCGTGACCTCTTGCCAGGCACCTACATCATCAGAATCGACTACCCCAAGGGGACGAAACTGCGTTTCTCTATCGCGTATGGAAAGACTAGGCTTCGGCGCCTTGCGGGCGCGCGTACGGACGACGATACACAACTGGAGGTGACCGCCGAATCGGGCAACGGATTCGACTTCAACCTCGCTTCCGACACGCGGATCTCTGGTCGTGTTATCGACCCAAGTGGCCGACCGATGAAGGACGTTTGTCTTCATCTCGAACCCCTTCAGGGCAATTCTACAAATGGCTTGCGAATCTTCGATTGCACCAAGCGTGACGGTTCGTACGTACTCGACAAGATGCCAGCCGGAAGCTACCGCATCGTCGCCAATCGCTACGGACAAATGACTGCTGCTGCGCCGTTCGGACGGCTATACTATCCCGGTACGCCCGAAGTCGACAAAGCGGGTGTAATGACTGTCGCGGCAGGCGAGCACATCGAGGGAATCGACATTCATGTATCGGAACTCGCCAGCCGAATTGAACTGCGCGGCCGGCTCATCTTCAGCAACGGTGTTCCTCTGGCGAAGCACTCGCTCGACTTCCGAGGAAATGATGGCCGTTACCAGCAGTACGGCCGCACGGACGGCGACGGGAAGTTCGTGATGCAGGTCCTCGCAGGGCGACCGGGTACACTAACGGGTGAAATTTCAATATGGCGCGACCAGGAGAATGCCTGTCCTCAATTCAACGCAACATTTAATCCCAATGGGTGGGCGGTGTTTCTGAAGTCCATGCCATATTCCGTTGCCGGCGACAAAAACCTTTCCGGCATTGAAGTTGTGTTTCCTTTCCCATCGTGTGACGCGTGGCTCAAGAAACAAGCAGAACGGTAGCAATTCTGATCGTCCGAAATACGTACAGTACGAAAGGCAAGAGTTTAGGAAACGGGTTCAGGAAGTAGCTCCTGCGAATCGGCACGCGCCCTAGAAGCTCGTATGGGAAGCGCCGCGCGCCCGTTGCTTTCCGCCACGAGCCTACCTTGCCGCCGCAGGCGGCAAGGTCGCGGAGGCGAGGGGCCGCCTCAACTGTCCCAGTTGTGAGACTGGGTTTTCAGGCTTCGAGCACTGACTGAAAGAATCAAAGTAGCCGACTACCAGACCGAAGCTGAGACACTAGCGCTACTTCTTCTTCGGCTCGTGAAACGACCGTTCCACCATGTCGTGAACGTCGGTCGAGACGCCGTGGTCGCGCCACAGCCAGCGCATCATCTCCGGGAACATGGTGCGCAGCATCTTCTGACCGTGCCGCGCGATGCCCCAGGAGTAGTTCAGCTCGTAGCCCTTTTCCGCGAGCGCCTGCTGCAAGCGGACGTTCTGGTAGAACCAGTCGCGCGTCTGGTCGTAGCTGCCGTCGGCGCGCAGCGCCCGATTGTCGTTCCGGCCGTCGATCATGTAGACGCGCAGCGGCTTCTTCTCGCTCTTGCGGACGATGTCGGCATAGGCGTGCCCGCCGCGAATATTCGTGAAGCTCCCGACGTTGCTGAGCACTTTCCGGAAATGATTCGGCCGTTCCCAGGCCACCGTGAACGCCGCGATCGCCCCGGAGCTCGACCCCCCGATGCCGTGCCGCTCCGGATCCTTCGAGATGTTGTACTCCTTGTAGAGCGCCGGCAGCAGCTCGTCGACGATGACGCGCGCGTACCTGTCGTCGAGCGTGTTGTACTCGGTGGGACGATTCGTGTCGCGGTCGCCCCAGTTGCTCAGCACCGGCTCTGGCTGGTCGGGCCGGCGCCCCGGATTGATGAACACGCCGATCATTACCGGAATCTCGCGGCGATAAATAAGGTTGTCCATGACGGCGTGCGCGCGTACGTCGCCCTCCGGGTGCATGAAGGCTTGCCCGTCGTTGTAGATCATCAGGCTGGCCGCGACCGCCGGATCGTACTGCGCGGGCACGTAGACCCAGTAGGTGTGCTGCGTGCCGGGATAGGCCTCGCTCGGCAATGTGAACGGCCCGCGGATCTCGCCCTTCGGCACGCCCTCCTGCGGCAAAGCGTCGGGCGCGAGCTGATAGTAGATGTCGGTGTTCGGCCCCTGCGCCATGGCGGGACGTCCGCCCTTCTGCTGCGCCGGCGGCGTCTGCGCGAACGCGGCGGCGGCGAGGATCGCGGCCAGAATCGGTTTCATGCTCCGGTCAACATAACACAGCCGAATCGATCGGCACGCTTCTCGCGACGCGTGTGCTACAAAGAGGCGTGAACCGGTCGACATCGCCCATCTCCCACTTCATCGAACATCACTTCCGCCACTTCAACGCCGCCGCTCTGGTCGACGCCGCCAAGGCCTATCGCGAGCACGTCGACGCCGGCAAGCCCATGATGGTCACTCTCGCCGGCGCCATGAGCACCGCCGAGCTCGGCCTCTCGCTCGCCGAGATGATTCGTCAGGGCAAGGTCCACGCCATCTGCTGCACCGGCGCGAATCTCGAAGAGGATGTCTTCAACCTGGTCGCCCACGACTTCTACGAGCGCGTCCCCCATTACCGCGACCTCACGCCGCGCGACGAGCAGGCGCTGCTCGAGCGCCACATGAACCGCGTCACCGACACCTGCATTCCCGAGGCCGAGGCCATGCGCCGCATCGAGAGCGTCATCCTCCGGCAGTGGATCGCGTCGGACAAGAAGGGAGAGCGGCTTTTTCCCGCGGAGTTTTTCTTCCGTATACTCAAGGACCCGGAACTCGCCGCGAGTTTCCAGATCGACCCCGCCGACAGTTGGCTCTACGCCGCCATGGAGAAGAATCTCCCCGTCTTCGTTCCCGGATGGGAGGACTCGACGCGCGGCAACATGTACGCCGGACACTGCATCGCGGGCGACGTCTCGAATGTGCACACGGTGCGCACCGGCATCGAGACCATGACGTGGCTCGCCGACTGGTACACGCGCACCGCCGCGCGCGCGCCCATCGGCTTCTTCCAGATCGGCGGCGGCATCGCCGGCGACTTTCCCATTTGCGTCGTGCCCATGCTGCGGCAGGATCTCCAGCGCCACGACACGCCGCTGTGGGGCTACTTCTGCCAGATCAGCGA
>CAZEVY010000092.1:13838-21627 GCA_964515555.1 uncultured Solibacteraceae bacterium
GGGCAAGCTCGCTGCCGACACGCCGAAGTTCATCGTCGAATCCGACGCCTCGATCGTCGCGCCGCTGATCTTCGCCTGGGTGCTCGGCTGGTGATTACGCCGCGAGCCGCGCGGCGAGAAACAGCGCCACCGCCGCGGCCAGGTAGATTCCGTCGATCGCGCCCAGCCTGCGCGCCGTCAGCGACGGCCAGGCGCCGGTGAAGCCGCGCGCCAGCATCGACGCGTGAATGCGCTCGGCGCGATCCCAGCTTCTCAGCACCAGCGCGCCGATCTGTCCGCCGTGCGCCAGGAAGCCGAGGCGTCCGATGGTCTGGACCGAGCGGCTGTCGCGTGCGCGCGCCATGCGCGCGTATTCCTCGGCGAGCAGCGTTGTGTAGCGGTGCATCATGCCGAGAATCAGGTTGAGCGACTCGGGCGATTTCATCCGGCGCAGCGCCCACAGCAGGTCGGCGAGCGGCGTCGTCGAGGCGAGAAGCGCGAGCAGCGCCGCGGCCAGCATTCCCTTCATGGCGACGACACTTCCGGCGGCGATTCCCGCCTGAAACGCCAGCAGCGCCGACGCCAGCAGAATGAACGGGGCCGCGGCCAGTACGCGCCATCGGATTTCGCCGCCGCGCGCGCGGCTGGCGGCGATCATCGCCGCGGCCAGGGCGAAGTACCACGGAAAGACGGCGAGCCGCGCGGTCGAGCCGATAATAACGATCGCCGCGACCACCGCGAGTATGCGCGTGCGCGGGTCGAGGCGCTGGAAGAGATCCCTCACAGCCGGGCTTCGAGAAGCGCCGGACGCGCGCTACGCAGAAACGCGACCACGGCCGCGGTGAGCGCGCCCTCGATGGCCGCCGCCATCAGGTAGAGCGCCGTCATGAAGAGGAATCCCTTGCCGTAGCCGGTGAGCCAGAATTCGGCGGCGATCAGCAGCGCCGGAGCGAGCACGCCCAGGAATCCGCAGGCGAAGGCGCGCAGGGAATCGGCGCCGATTCCGGTCCTCCACAGCGCGGCGGCAAGCAGCGCGCCGGTCCCCATGTTGGCGGCGTTCAATCCGAGCGAGAGCAGACCGCCGTGTTGAAAAAGAATCGTCTGAAAGACCAGCGCCGCGAAGATGGCCGCGAAGGCGCGGCGTCCCGCGAGAATCCCGCAGAGTCCGTAGAGCCCGAGGTGCACCGAGGTGCCGCCGAGCGGGAAATGCACCAGCGATACGGCGAAGGCCGCCGACGCCAGCATGCCGAGCCGCACCACCTCGGCGCTCTCCACTTTCCGGCCGAGCCAGTAAAGGGCAGTCCAGGAAACGCCGTGCGCGGCGGCACACCAGGCGTTGGGGACAATTCCGTCGGCGATATGCATCCAGCTACCAGGTGAAAGTGATTGAAATCAAGCAGTTAACGGCATCGGAGGGCGCCGGGGCGAAATGTTCCACGTGGAACATCGCCGGGCCGACTGGCTGGGCCCCGGCGCGGGCGATCGCGAAGGGCTCGACCTCGGCGGCGGCGAAGCTGGCCGGGGCGGCACGCGGGATGACACGGTTCAGTCGCACGAATTATATTTTAGTGATACGCACATGCGAATGTCTTGGGCGACTCTCGGACTGCTGGTCTCCGCCGTCGCGGCGCACGAGCTGGACCTGGCGGCGACGCTGGCGCCGCCGGCGGTGGTGGTGCGCGCCTCCTACGGCGGGACGCAGGCGGTGGCGCACGCGAAGGTGCAAGTGTTCGCGCCGGGGGGCGACCGGGAGTTTCAGACTGGGACAACGGACCGGCGAGGATACTTCAGCTTCGTGCCCGAGGGCGAAGGCGCGTGGCGCGTGGCGGTGGACGACGAAGAAGGGCACCGGCGCGAGCTGACGGTGAGCGTTCCGCGGGCGTTCGCGGGGAGCGCGGCGCCGGCCGCCCCGCCGCGATGGGAGCGGCTGCTGGCGGGCCTGGCGCTGATCGCCGGGGCGACGGGAGTGTTATACGGCGTGGCGGCTCGGCGGCGCACGGGCCGCGATTAGCCGATATAGTATTTCTTAGCCTTGGCCGCCATCGCAGGAGTCTTCGTCGCATCCATCACGCCGCGCCGCGACAACGGCGCGCATGTCGACCTGGCCGCGCTGCTCGAACTGGTCGACCACCTGGCCGCCGCCGGGGTTGACGGCATCGCGCTGTTCGGCTCCACGGGCGAGTTCATTCACTACGACCTCGAAGAACGCATCCGGGTGCAGACGCTGGCCCTGAAGCGGAGCCGGCTGCCGATGCTGGTGAACGTCTCGCACTCGACGCTCGCGGGGGCGGTGCAACTGGCGCGCGAAGCGCAGGGCGCCGCCGGCCTGCTGCTCATGCCGCCGAGCTTCTTCCGATACACTCAGCCGGAAATCGCGGCGTATTACCGGGCTTTCGCCGCGGAAGCCGGGACATCGCCGCTGCTTTACAACATCCCCTTCTTCACGTCGGTGCTCGACGCCGCCACGGCCGTCGAACTCATCGCCGAAGGCGCGGCCTCCGGCATCAAGGACTCGAGCGGCGAGTGGGATTATTTCACGCGCCTGCGCGCGCTGCACGCCGAAAGGCCGTTTCCCCTGATGGTCGGCAACGACACGATGTTCGCGCGCGGACGCGCGGCCGGCGCCTCGGGCGTGGTGTCGGGCGTGGCCTGCGCGGCGCCCGAGCTGATGGTGGCGCTGAATCGCGCCGTGTGCTCCGGCGCGACCGAAAAGGCGGCGCGGCTGGACGCCCTGCTCGGGGATTTCATCGGCTGGCTCGACCGCTTCCCGACGCCGGTGGGTGTGCGGCTGGCGGTGGCCGCCCGTGGACTCACGGTGGGACCGCATGCAGCGCCGCTCTCGGAGGCATCGCGCTTGCTGGCCGGCGAGTTCCGGGAGTGGCTCGGCGGGTGGTTCGGGGACGTGAAACGGGAGGCATCGGAGTGAGGTTGACGCTAGCGCTCGCGCTCTTAACGACGGCATCCGCCACGGCGCAGGTTTACTCGAGCGGCCCGCAGGTGGTCACCTTCTACTCCACGGTGGACGACTCCGATCAGCCCTACGCGCTCTTCGTCCCCAAGAATTTCGACGCGACCAAGAAATACCCGCTGGTGGTGAGCCTGCACGGGGCCGGGTCGAACCACCGCCTCAACCTGCGGCGCGTGTTCGGCAAGGGGAACCTGCCGGGCGAGTCCGACGCGGCCGCCAGCCGCTACTTCCCGATGCTGGCCGACGTGGACTTCCTGGTGGCCGCGCCGCTGGCGCGGGGCACGATGGGCTACCAGGGAATCGCCGAGGGGGACGTTTACGACATGCTGGCCGACGTCGAGCGGCGCTTCCCGGTGGACCCCGACCGCGTTTATCTGACGGGCCTTTCGATGGGCGGCGGCGGGACGATGTGGCTCGGGCTGACGCGTCCGGACGTGTGGGCCGCCATCGCGCCGGTTTGCGCGGCGACGGCGCCGGAGTGGAGCGAACTGGCGCCGAACGCGCTGAACCTGCCGGTCCACCTGTTTCACGGCGACCAGGACCCGGTGGTTCCGGTGGCGTCGACCCGGCAGTGGCACAAGGAGCTGGCGGCGCTGGCGACGCGCGTCGAGTATCGCGAGTATCCCGGCGTGCGGCACAACTCCTGGGACAACGCCTACGCGAACGCGGCGATCTTCGCGTGGTTCGCGCAGCACCGCCGCAACCGGTTTCCCGAGCGGGTGCGATTCGCGACGCGGCACTACAAGCACCGCTCGGCGTACTGGGTGTCGATCGACGGACTGACTCCCGGGACGCTGGCCTCGGTGGACGCGACGTTCACGGCGCCCAATCGCGCCGCAGTCACCACGGCGGGCGTCGAGGGCTTCACGCTGGAACTCACGGGACATCCGAGGTTCGCCGCGGCGCGGCCGCTGGCCGTCTCCATCGACGGGCAGGAGCTGAAGGCGACGGGCGCCACGGGTGCGTCGTTCGTGAAGGCGGCGAAGGGCTGGAGCGTGGGGAGATACGACCCGCGCGACGGCAAGCGGCCCGGGGCAGAAGGGCCGATCTCGGAAGCGGTCGCGGGCCGGCATTACTACGTGTACGGCACCGCGGACTCGCCGAACGAAGATGAGCTGCGCCGCCGGCGGGAACAGGCGCAGATGGCGGCCAACTGGTCCGGCCAGCGGCCGCCGCTGACGCTCTACCTCCGAGTGGTCGCCGACAAAGACCTTCGCGACGCCGACCTGCGCGGCGCCAATCTTGTGCTGTTCGGCGCCCGCGAGACCAACGCCTGGATCGCGAAATTCGCCGATCGGCTGCCGATGGAGCTCAATGCGGGCGCGGCCGACTACGGACTGCTCTACACGACGCACCTCGACGGGCGTTACCTGCTGATCAACTCCGGCCTGGCCTGGTGGACGGGCGCCGACAAGGTCCAGCGGCCCGTATTCCGGTTCCTGCCGCCGCCGTTCCGGCTGCTGCCTGCCTTCGGCGACTACATCGTATTCCGGGGAGGCCTCGCGAATGCGGTCGCGGAGGGGCGCTTCGACCGCGACTGGAAACTCCCCGCCGCCGACCGCGAGAAGATTCTCGCCACCGGCGCGGTGCGCGTGAAGTGAGCGCCGCCTTGACGCCGGAGGAGTTCCGCAAGCACGGACACGAGGCCGTCGACTGGATCGCGGAGTACCTGGAGCATGTCCGAGACTACCCGGTGCTGCCGAAGTCCGCGCCGGGCGAGCTGGTGGACCTTCTGCCGGCGTCGGCGCCCGAGCGCGGCGAGGCGATGGAAGCGATTCTGGCCGACTTCCGGGAGCTGATTCCCTCGCGCATCACGCACTGGAATCACCCGCGCTTTCTGGCGTATTTCGCCAACACGGCTTCGCCCGCGGGCATCCTGGGCGAGATGCTGGCGGCGGCGTTGAACGTCAACCACATGCTGTGGAAGTCGGGTCCGGCGGCGACGGAGCTGGAGCAGGTGACGATGTCGTGGCTGCGGCAGTGGATCGGACTGCCGGAGGAGTTCTTCGGAATCATCTACGACACGGCCTCGACGAGCTCGCTGCACGCCATCGCGGCGGCTCGCGAATTCGCCGACCCGGAGGCGCGCACGCGCGGCAACCGGCAGGGCCTGGCGGTCTATTGCTCCGAGCACGCGCACTCCTCGATCGACAAGGCCGCCATCACGCTCGGGATCGGGCAGGAGGGCGTGCGGAAAATCGGAGTCGACGGGGAATACCGCATGCGGCCCGATCTGCTGGACGCCGCCATTCGCGACGATCGCGCCTCGGGGCGCACGCCCGCGTGCATCGTCGCCACGGTGGGGACGACGGGGGTGACGGCGATCGACCCGACGGCGGCGATCGCCGAAGTGGCGCGCGCGCACGGGGTGTGGCTGCACGTGGACGCGGCGTACGCGGGACCGGCGGCGATCGCGCCGGAGTACCGCTGGGTGCTGGATGGCGCGGCGCTGGCGGATTCGCTGGTGCTGAATCCGCACAAGTGGCTGTTCACGCCGGTGGACCTGAGCGTGCTGTACACGCGGCGTCCGGAGGTGTTGCGCAGCGCCTTCGCGCTGGTGCCCGAGTATCTGCGCACGGCGGCGGACCCGCGCGCGGTGAACCTGATGGACTACGGCTTCCAGCTCGGGCGGCGGTTCCGCTCGCTGAAATTGTGGTTCGTGATGCGCGCCTTCGGGCGCGAGGGCGCCGCCGAGGCGATACGCCGGCACATCGCGCTGGCGAAGGAGTTCGCCTCGTGGGTGGAGGCCGACGGGCGCTTCGAGATTTGCGCGCCGTGTCGGCTGTCGCTGGTGTGTTTCCGGCTGAAGGCGAGCGACGAGGAGAATGCGCGGCTGCTGGAGTCGGTGAATTCATCGGGTGTCGCGCTGCTCTCGCATTTGGTTTTGGATGGGAGGTTCGTGCTGCGGCTGGCGATCGGGAACCTAGGCACGGCGCGGGAGGATTTAGAGAAGGTGTGGGGGGTGATTACGGGGGGGGCGATTTTGGCCGCAGATGAACGCAGATGAACGCCGATGGCACAAGGCCTGATTGTTATTTATCTGCGTTCCTATATAGCCATTAACTTTGTTCGAGACGGTCCGCTCCTTATAGTCGCGGCTCTGTACCGGATGGCAGCCGATGACAGGCGTATTGCCGGTAGACTCAGAAAACGACCTTACTGTTTTATCCGCGTTTATCTGCGTTCATCTGTGGCGATTAAGTTTTGTTCGGGGCGGGTTTGCGGCGGGCAGGACTACGACGCCAGCGGCACGGCTTCCGGCTCGGGCGCAGCGGGTTTGTGCTCTTCGGCTTTCGGCGTTTCCGGGTTCAACCGCACGTGCCGGTCGAGGCGCCCGATTTCGCGCTCCAGATCGAGGAGGCCGTCCTGCACGGCGGCGAAATCTTCGGAAGCCGCCGACGTCTCGATGGCCCGCGCCACGCGCGCCAGCTCCAAGGCCGCGATGCGCTCGGCGGCCTTGCCCATGCGCCGGCCTTCGGCGCGGAGCGCGGTGGCGTCCATCCGGGCGGCGGCGGTGCGGAGCTTGGCGAGCCGCTCGGGCGCCAGGTGCAGGAACAGCAGCATCATGCCGCGCATGAGGCCGGTCTCCTTGTCCATGAGCCGCTCGGCGAGTCGCGTGTCGATGGGCGGGGGCAGCTCGCGGCCGGTCTCCCCGGGCAGTTGAAGCACAGCGCCGGAGGTCCGCGAAGCCGCTCCTTCGCGGAGGTGATGCTCGATCATCTCGACCAGCCGCGGCGGGCTGACGGGCTTGGAGGCGAAGTCATTCATGCCAGCCTGAAGGCAGCGCTCGCGGTCGCCCTGCATGGCGTGGGCGGTCATGGCGATGATGGGCAGGTTCTGCCAGCGGCCGGACTCGCGAATCCGGCGCGCGGCCTCCATGCCGTCCATCTCGGGCATCTGGATATCCATCAGCAGCAGATCGTAGTCATGCTTCTGGAGCGCGTCCAGGGCCTCGCGCCCGTTGGCGGCCAAGTGGACCTCGTAGCCGCGCTTGGTCAACATGGTGAGGACGACCTTCTGATTGACCATGTTGTCCTCGACCACGAGGATGCGCGCCAGGGACCGCCGGTGATGCACTTCCGGGGTGGTGACGAAGACTCCGGCGGGCGCCGCAGGCGCCGGCTCGATCGACCGCCGTACGGCCTGGCAAGGCAGCCGGACGGTGAAGGTGCTTCCGCGTCCGACCTGGCTCTCGACGCCGATGCGTCCGCCGTGCATTTCGACGAGGCGTCGCGTGATCGCGAGGCCGAGTCCGGTGCCGCCGTAGCGGCGGCTGATGCTGCCGTCGGCCTGGGTGAACTCCTCGAAGATCTCGCCGAGCTTGTCGGCGGCGATGCCGGCTCCGGTGTCGGCCACCTGCGCGACCAGGACGAAGTCCCCGCCCGGAAGCGCGTCGGTCGCCGACAGGCGCAGCTCGACGAACCCGGAGTCGGTGAACTTGACGGCGTTGCCCAGCAGGTTGATGAGCACCTGGCGGAGGCGCAGAGGATCGCCGATGACCTGCGGGGGAAGTTCGGGCGCGACCAGGGAGCGGAGCGCGACGCCCTTCTCGCAGGCCCGGGGCTGGAGCGATTTAACGCACTCGTCGGCGACGACGCGGAGATCGTAGGGGATCTTCTCGAGGAGCATGCGGCCGGCCTCGATCTTGGAGAGGTCGAGGATGTCGTTGAGCAGCGCCAGGAGGGTATTGGCGCAACCCTTGGCGGTCTCGAGCTGTTCCTTCTGCTCGGCTGTGAGGCGGCCGTCGAGCACGATGTCGAGCATGCCGAGCACGCCGTTGAGCGGCGTCCGCAGCTCGTGCGAGACGTTGGCGAGGAACTCGCTCTTGGCGCGGCTGGCGGC
>CAZEVY010000093.1:0-21609 GCA_964515555.1 uncultured Solibacteraceae bacterium
TGGTTAGAACGCCGGCCTGTCACGTCGGAGGTCGCGGGTTCGAGCCCCGTCGTCCCCGCCAACTTTTCATGAAACGATCGTCGGTTTCCGCTCTCTTCGCCTCGCTGCTCGTTCTGGGCGCGATGCTTCTGCGCGAGCCGGTGCGCGCCTCGCAGGGCGCTCCCTCGACGTCCGTCAGCGGCCAGGGCACGATGCGTTTCCGCGTCGTCTACACATCCGATCACCTGCCACCGGAGGCGCGCGCGGTACTGAAGGGCGCGCACGGCGGATTCGCGGTCGACTTGCGGCCGGGACGCGGCGAGATCTACTTTGCCCTGAGCGGGGCGGGCATTATTCGCATCTCGGCCGATCTTAAGTCGGCCCGGATGGTCGACACCGCGCCCGAGGTGAAGAACACCAACCAGCACAACGCGATGATCTGGTCGGCGCCGGACGGAACGCCCTATCTGACGTTCCCCGCCAACCAGGCCAATCGCGTGTTCACCACCACGCTGGACGGGAAACTGGTTCATACCCTGGAGCCGCCCGCCTCGGGCGACGACCTCGGCAACCCCGTCGTCAACGACTATTTCGCGAAGCGCGGTCCCTTCATCCCGACCGACGTCGAACAGCTCGACGGTCTCTTCTACATTCCCACCGGATACTCGAAGCTCGACTTCGTCCTAACCGCGCGCCTGACCTCGACCAGCCCCGTCCGCGCCGTCTGGCACGACCTCTCCTTCGGCGGCCGCGGAACCGGAACCGGCCAGTTCGGCACCGGGCACGGCGTCACCGTGCCGCCGGGGACAAAGCGAATCGACATCGCCGACCGTCCCAACTCCGAGATCGACCGCTTCAACCGCCATGGCCATTACCTCTCGACGCTGAAGCTTCCCGCCGGCTCGTTCCCCTGCGACACCTACTACCTCGGCAAATACGCGGTGGTCGGCGCGCTCCACGGGCCGGATCGCACCAAGGGCGCGCCCATCTATGTGCTCGAGGACGACCAGGTGATCTCCACCGTCATGATCAAGGAAGAGCTGGGACTGCCAAACTTCCAGCACATCCACAACGCCGTGTTGCGCGAGACCGGCGGCAGGCTCTACATCGTCGCGCAGGCCTGGAATCCCGGCGACTTCGCGATTCTCGAACAGGTGAAGTGATGCCGGCGCGCGCCGCCGTCCGGTCGCGGACGTTGTGTCTGCTCGCGCTGGCGGCCCTGGCGGGATGCAGCCGGGAGCCGGCGGCACAACGGCTCCTGCGCGCCGGAAACAAGTACCTGGAGCAGGGGAAGGCCGCCGAAGCCTCGATCGTCTTCCGGCAGGCCATCGAGAAGGACCGCCGTTTCGGCGCCGCCTACCTGCAACTCGCCCGCGCCGAATTGCGGCTCGCGCGGATCCGGCCCGCGATGGGAGCCTTTCGGCGCGCCTGCGAGCTGCGAGCGTCCGGCGACGAGGCCTGTCTCGCCCTGGCCGACCTGCTTCTCACCACCTACCTCCGCGATCCCCTAGCCTACGGCGGACTCGTCGCCGAGCTCGACGATATCGCCGCCGGGATTCTTCGCCGCGACCCCTCCTCCTACGACGGGCATCGAATCCGCGGCTACGTTCACGCCGGCGAGGGACGCGACGAGGAGGCGGAGAAGAGCTTCGCGACCGCCAACCGGATCCGGCCCAATCAAAGCGGAGTGGTGGTGGTGCTGGCGCGATTCCTGGCGCGCCGCGATTTTCCCCAGGCCGAGAAGATGCTGCTCGATCTGATCGAGCATGACAAGTCGTTCAGCCCCGCCTACGACCTGCTGTACATGGAGTACCTTCGCGCCAAGCGGCTTCCCGATGCCGACCGCATGATTGAGCTCAAGGCGGCACAGAATCCCTCCAACCCCGGTTTTCAGCTCCAGGTCGCCAATCACTACCGCGCCAGCCGCCGTCCCGACAAGATGCAGGAGGCGCTTCAGCGCCTGGCCACGGATCGGAAACGATTCCCGGACGGCCGCTTGCGCGCCGGTGCGTTCTACCACGCCATCGGGGACTTCAGCTCCGCCGCGCGCGAGTTCCGGCTCGGCATGGAGGATCAGCCGGCCCGCAAGGCCGAGTATCAGAAGCGCCTCGTGGAGGCGCTATACAGCCAGGGACTCCGCGGCGACGCCGTCGAGCTCGCCAATCAGTTGGCCGCCGAAAACCCACGCGACCCGGAGAGCAAGGGCTTGCGGGCCATCCTTCGGATGCGCGCCGGAAACGCCGAGGACGTCCGGCAGTCGGTCGCCGATCTCGCCGAGGCTGTTCGGAGCCGGCCGGACAGCCTTGGAATGCGCATCCGTCTCGCCGAAGCCTACTTCGCCACGGGCGATTTGGACTCCGCCGCCACCCACTTCGCCGAGGCTTCCCGTCAGCGGCCCGACCTGATCGCTCCGCAGCTCGGCCTGACTCAGGCGCTTATCGCCAAGGGAGAATACGGCAAGGCTCTTGCCGTTTCCGAAGCCATTCTGGGATCGATTCCGACCCTCGCCGAGGCGCGCTTTCAACGCGCGCGTGCGCTGATCGGCATGGGAGAGAAGGCCAAGGGCCGCGCCGAGCTCGATCTCCTGAAACGCGAGCACTCGAACCTGCCGGCGCCGGTCGACGCGCTGGCTCGCGCCGACATGGCGGAGGGGCGTTTTCGCGAGGCCGAGGCCGGCTTCCGAGCGCTCATCGGGATGGGTTCGCATTTCGCCGGCGTTCGCGGACTGGTCGACACACGAATCGCCGAGGGCAAGACCGCCGAGGCCGCCAACATCGCCCGGGAAGAGCTCGCCAAATCGCCGCAGTCGCCGCTGCTCCGGCTGCTGTACGCCGACGCCTCCAAGGCCGCCGGTAACTCGGAGGCGGCGATCGAGGAGTACGAGTATCTGCAAGGCCGTTTTCCGCTCGACGCACGGCTGCACTTTCAGACGGGCGAGGCCAGGATTCAACTGGGGAGATTGCACGAAGCCGCGGACGCCTTCGAGAAAGCCTGCGTGCTGGCCCCGAATGACGCCGCTTCCCACAAGCGCCTCGCGATGGTCTACGCCGCCCTGGGCAATCTCCCAAAAGCCCGCGACGCCTACCGGTCGGCGGTTCGCCTGGCGCCCGACGACGCCACTTCGCTCAACAATCTCGCCTACATCCTCGCCGAACTCAACGAGGACCTCAATGCCGCGCTTCAGCACGCCAACCGCGCCCGGCAACGGCGAAACGACAGCCTCGACATCGAGGATACGCTGGGCTGGGTCTATACGCGCCGGGGACTCTGGCCGCAGGCGATCGCGATCTACGAGAAGCTGCTGCGGCAGGCGCCCAATAACCCGCTGTATCGCTATCACTACGCCGCGGCGCTCTCCGGCAAGGGCGACAAGGCCGGCGCGCTCCGTGAACTCGGAACGGCGCTGAGCCTGAAGCCGAACAAGGACGAGGAACGCCGTATCCGCGCGATGCTGGGTTCCGTACGCTGAGGTTCGGCGGCGCCGCCGGGCGACGCCTCGAAATCAGCGGATGTAACGGCGGAGAAGCGCCAATACAGCGAGTCCGCCCCCGAGTAAGGCGGTCGTAGTGGGTTCGGGAATGGGTGCGTCCGCGGTGAAACTGAACCCTTGAAAGTCGGCCGACATCTTGTTGCCGATATCCAGGGTCGAGCCGGAGATCAGGGCGCCGCGAATCGACAGGTCGTTGCCGAATTCCAGGGTACCGTTTGGTGTGTAGACGGTGCCGAAGATCTGAGCCTTGTTGCCGAAGGTGGCGTTGCCATGAACTTCCAGGAGGAACCGGGACGCATCCGCCAGCGCCGGGACGGTGAAGGCCGCTCCGTTGATCAGCCAGGTCAAGTCGTTGCCGATGTCCAGGTCTCCAACCACCAGGATCCGGTTGGTGGTGGCGCCGTCGTTATTCAATCGGATGGTGAGCTTGTTTCCGCCGGTGATCGAGTTGAACTCGAAGTCGCCGGCGAGCGCGTCGAGGTCCAGTATCCCGTCGTTCCCGAACGTGAGGTCGCCGTACACACCGGGGTTCAGCGTGACGGTCAGATTGTTGGCTGCCGATCCCTGGTCCACGCCGCCCGCCGAGAAGACAGCCGCCCCCGGTAGGGTCGGGGCCACGAAGCTGGCCGGCGTCGCCGGCGTTCCACCCGGCGTGAGGGTGCCCGAGAAGGGAGTGCCATTCAGGTTGATCGATCCGGCGGCCGTGATAACCCCGCTGCCCAGGTCGGTCTCATTGCCGGTCTTCACGAAGTTGCCCCCGGTATCGGCGTTGCCCGTCATGGAGGCTTTATTCCCGATCGTGATGTCGCCGGTGAAGATCAGGCCGTTCGAGATGATGGCGTCGTTGCCCAGCGAAAGGAATCCGCCGCCCTGGGCGCCGGCGTTGATCTCGGCCTTATTCCCGATGGTGACGTTGCTGTTGAACAGGACCGGTCCGCCGATGATCGCGTCGTTTCCCAGGTTGAGAGTCGACCCGCCCTGGAGGCCTTGCACGCTGGCCTTGTTGCCGATGGTGACGGCGCCGGCGCTTCCGACTATCGACCCGGCGGTGGTCACCGTGAGATCGTTTCCGATGTTGACGCTCGTCTGACCGTAGACGACAAACTCGTTGATGAGTGCGGCGCGACCGCCGGCGGTCGAAAGGATTGCGGCAACTGCGATACGGCAAAGTGTGCGAACGGAACACACAGCGAAGTTCCTCCGATAGATCGTTGGCCTCTGTCCTAAGGAGTCGGGTGAAGCACGCGCATCGATGTCCCGGTAGAATGGGACCTTAGAAGCAGGTAGGTTCCTCCGATCTACTCTATCAAGAGTGTAAGGCAGGACACCTAGATTCGTCAACAGGTTTCGACCCCTATGTCTCTCAAAGTATTGATGCATAGCACCATGGGAGTACTATGCCATCCAACTCTGGTCTTAGGACGAACCACTGATGGGGGTATCCCCTGCGGTCTTGCCGGGCGGGTGAGACGCCTGGTGGCATAAACCACTAGTTACAGTATTCCGTGTAGTCGACAGTATTTACTAGGCTACCGCTTGCTGTTTGCGCGACCGTCGTGCGGGGGTCGTACGCGTTGCTACATCCGCGGCGCGTAATACCCCTGGCGGGCGCGGACGAACAGGTCCTTGCGGTTTCGGACGCGGATCGTGACCGGATGGTAGAGGCCGTCGGTGCGCAGCGGCTCCGGCCTGTAGAGCACGTTGTACTGGTGCCGCAGCTCGTTGGCGATATTTTCGAACGACTGCGACAGGTCCTCGACCTTGAACGGGAAGAACACCACGCCGCCGGTCTCGTCGGCGAAGTACTTCAGCACTTTGTCGCCGTCCATGGCGGCACGCGTGTTGTTGTTCGAGATCGCATAGATGACGACGTCGGACTTGTGCGCCTGCTCGAGCGCCTGGTCGCGCGTAAAGCGGCTCTGGTTGTCGTCGCCGTCGCTGAGGATGATCATGGCTCGCCGGAACTTGTGCCGCGGCTGGTCCTTGCTCAACCGGTCGCGGCAGGCCTCGAAGATGGCATCGTAGAGGGCCGTGCCCCCGCCCGGACGCAGCTTGCGCACCGACTCGGCGAGCTTCTCGGTGTCGTCGGACAGTTCCGAGACGAACTCGGCCTGCGTGTCGAAGCTCACGATCACCGCCCGATCCTGCCCGCGCCGCACGACGCTGTTGATGAACTCGATGGCGGCCTCCTGGAGGAAACGAAAGCGGGTGCGCACGCTGTTGCTGGAATCGATCAGGATCGCCAGGCGCAGCGGAAGGTCGGTCTCGGCGGTGAACTCGAGGATGGTCTGGCGGTTCCTCCCCTCGAGGATCTCGAAATCGTCGCGCGACAGGTCGGTGACGAAACGGCCCTTCTTGTCGGAGACCGTATAGAGCAGGTTGACGCGCGTCACCTCCACCTGGATGCGCGTCTGCGGATCGTCGGCCGGCGGCTGCTGGGCGCTCTGCGCGAAGAAACCGGCGGCGCCCGCGGCGAGCGCGCCCAGGAGAATGACGGTGCGGCGCATGACGATACCTCGCCCTCGATTATAGCTTCGCCAGCCAGGCTTCCAGATCGGGCGCCAGCGGCGACTCCACGACGACGGCTTCGCCCGTCGCCGGACTGCGGAATCGAATGCGCCGCGCGTGCAGGAAGTACCTCCCCGGAGGGCCCAGCGCGGACGCGGGCGCGCCATACAGGCGGTCGCCGGCGACCGGGTGGCCGATCGAGGCGACGTGCACGCGAATCTGGTGGGTGCGCCCGGTGGCGATCCGCACGTCGAGCAGCGTGAAACCATCCCAGCGCCGCGCGACGCGATACTCGGTCAGCGCCGGACGCCCGCCGCGACCTCGCGCGGTCATTCGCACGCGCCGCACCGGGTCGCGCGCGATGGGCGCTTCGATTCGTCCGCTGACGCCCTTCACGGCGCCGTGCACGAGCGCGACGTAGGATTTCTCCACCTGGCGCGAGGCGAATTGCGCGGCCAGGTCGCGATGCGCGCGGTCGTCGCGGGCCACCAGCAGGACTCCGCTAGTGTAGCGGTCGAGCCGGTGCACGATGCCGGGCCTAAGCTCGCCGCCCTCCGACGAGAGCGCCGCGAAACGGTGCAGCAGCGCATTCACCAGCGTCCCCGAGTGGACGCCCGCGCCGGCATGCACGACCATTCCGGCGGGCTTGTCGATGGCGATCGTCGATTCGTCTTCGTAGAGCACCGCGAGCGGCAAATCCTCCGCGAAGGCGCGCAGCGGGGGCGGCTCGGCCGGATGGACGTCGACGGTCTCGCCGCCGCGGAGTTCGTGCGAGGGCTTGGCGGGCTTGCCGTCGCACAGGACCCTGCTCTCGCGGATCCACTCCTGCAGCCGGGCACGGCTGAACTGCGGGAGCGCGCGATGGAGGTAACGGTCGAGTCGCGAGCCGGCGTCGGCGGGCGCGACGTGAAGGCTCACCGGCGGCGCGGCCACGTTCTAGAACAGGATCGACGGCAGGAAAGCCCCGGCCGGATCGTTATAGAGGCCGACGCTCATCAGCGTCATGGGCTGCACGACGCGCAGTTTCTTATCCAAACACCAGCGGAACAGCTCCGCGTTGCGCATCGGGAGCAGGAACCCCGGACCGCCGAAGGCCGGCGCCGCGGCGATGAGCGCCTTCAGGTCGTCGTTGGTCTCCCCGACAGCATGGCCGAAGAACGCGACCGCGGTCGCGTAACCGCTGATGCGCCCGCCGCGCAGCACCACGGCCGCCGACCCGTACTGGATCGCCTCGCGCAGCTCGGCGGCGCGCGCGTGCCCGTGCACCCGCGTACAGAGCGCGTCGCACTGCTCCGCGTCGGCGGCCGCCGCCGGACGGACCTCGCAGCCGGCCACCTGCTCGCCGATCGGCGGACCCTGCATGGTCGCCAGCGGCTCGCGAACCACGAAGCCGAGCCTGGCGTATAGCGCCAGCGAACGGCCGTGATAGGCCGCCTGCACCAGCCGAACGCCCGAGAATCCTTTCGCCCGCGCCCGCTCCATCACGTCGAGCATCAACGCGCGGCCGACCGCACCGTTCTGCGACGAAGGGTCAACCGTGATGGGCCCCACGCCGGCGATGGTGTCCTCCCAAAGGAAGTTGCTCCCGGCGACGCGGCCGTCGCGCTCGGCGACCACCGAGTAGACGCGCGGGTTCGCCAGCAGCATCGACATCAGGCCCGCCGCGGCCTCGACGGAGGGAAAATCCGGCGGAAAACCGTGCGCCTCGGCGATCGTCTGGAACGCTGAGTGGCAGATCGCGCCGCAAGCCGCGGCGTCGCCGGGCCGGCCGGATCGGAGTACGAGGCTCATCTCACGGCCGGCAGAGATTTCTCGATCGCCAGCCAGACGTCCTTCTCACCCAACGCGCCGTTGACCCGGTGCACGCCCGCGCCGTAGCGGTCGAGCACCAGTTGCGACTCAGCGCGGTATCGCACCAGGCGCTTCTCGATGGTCTCCGGCTTGTCGTCGGCGCGGCCGCGCTGCCGCATGCGCTCGCGCGCGACATCGTCGGGGACGTCGAGGTAGACGACGATCGGCGACGGCAGGCCGCGCTCCTTGAGCGAGCCGTCGAGATACTCGGCGTGTTTGGCGGTGAGCGGGTAGCCGTCGAGCACGAAGCCGCGCGCGGCGTCGGCGCGAGCGAATCGGCGTGCCATGAGCGCGTTGGCCTCCTCGTCGTTCAGCAGGTCACCGGACTCCATCTGCGCCTTCATGTTTTTCTTGAGCTGCGTCTTGAGCCAGCCCGCTTCCTTCTTGAGAAGGTCGGACATCGCGATAGAAGGGATGCGGTACTTCCTCGCGAGATTCTTCGCCTGCGTGGTCTTCCCCGCCCCGGGCGGGCCCACCAGCAGGATCACCATCGGATCGGAGGGAGTTTGCGCGAACGCCGCCGCCGCGAGTAAGACGCCTGTGAGCAAGGCCGGTACTATCCTTCGCATTCCTCCCAGTATAAGGCGGTGCGGCGCCCCTCCTACGGTTACTTTCGCGTTAAGACATCGCCCCGCTCCGCCGATGGATGCATGTTGAGACTGCTCTCGCTTACCTCCCCGGAATCCGCCCTGTTACCGATCGGAGCGACCGAGCCGGTCGACTGGCGCATGCAGATTGTCACGTCGCCGGCCGATGCGATCGACCACCTCCAGTCCGCGGCGTACGACTGCGTACTCGTCGCGCTTCCGCTCGGCGATGCCGAGCCCGCTGAGGTGCTGGCGGCGGTGCAGCAGGCCGACGCCGGCATGCCGGTCGTTTTCGTCGATCCCGAGGCATCCATCGCCAGGGCGGTGCGGCTCGCCAGGCTGGGGGCGTTCGACTATCTGAGCGACGCCGCGGGCGCCGCCGCCGTTATCGAATCGATTCGCGCCGCGGCCGAGCATCGGCAGGCCCGGCAGCAGGCGCTGCGGCCGGACCGCACGTCGAGGGAGCCCTGGCGGGAGTTCCTGGTCGGCGAAAGCAGGGCCATGCAGGCGGTTCTCCAGATAGTGCGGCTGATCGGCCCGCGCAAGTGCACGGTGCTGATCGGCGGCGAGACGGGCACCGGTAAGGAGATCGCCGCGCGCGCGATTCATGCGGCCGGACCGCGATCCCAGTTCCCGATGGTGGTTGTCAATTGCGGCGCGCTGCCGGAGAATCTTCTGGAAGCGGAGTTATTCGGCCACGTCCGCGGCGCCTTCACGGGCGCGCAGCAAAACCGCGTCGGCCGCTTCGAGATGGCGCATCGCGGCACGATCTTTCTCGACGAGATCGGCGAGATGCCCCTGGAGTTGCAGACCAAGCTCCTGCGTGTTCTTCAGGAGCGCGAGTTCCAGAGGCTCGGCAGCTCCGAGACAGTGCGCGTCGACGTACGCTTCATCGCCGCGAGCAACGCCGACCTGGGCGCGCGTGTGCGCGAGGGGCGCTTTCGCGAGGACCTGTACTATCGGCTGAACGTGGTGCCGCTCAACATGCCGCCGCTCCGCGCCCGGCCGCGCGACGTCGCCATCCTGGCGCATCACTTCATCGACAAGGTGTGCCGGCATGAGGACATTCCCGCGCGCACGATCGCGCCGGAAGCGATCGCGAAGCTGAGCCGACTCCCCTGGCCGGGAAATGTCCGGCAACTGGAGAACGCGGTCGCCATGGCGGTCGCACTGAGCGGCGACCGGGAGACGCTCTACCCGTCGGACTTCCCCGCCCTCGAGGCGGCGCCCCACCGGGAGGTTGTCTCGGTCGCGCCCGCCATCGCCATACCGCAGCCAGTCGCCCTTCCCGACGACGGATTCGACTTCGAGGAGGTGGTCGGCGGCATCGAACGGGCGATTCTGGAGCAGGCGCTGGAGAAGACGGGCGGCAATAAGAAGCTGGCGGCCGAAATGCTGGGTCTCAAGCGCACCACGCTGACGGCTAAGTTGAAAAGTCTGGAAGCCAACGCCATGCGGGCGTAGCGGTCATTACCCGGGGGCGGGTGACTTTTTCCGCCGCTTGCGCGCCCAGCCTTCCTTCACCACCTGCCGGCCGCGCCCCAGCGCGAGCGCGTCCGCGGGCACCGGATCCGTAATCACCGAACCCGCGCCGACGTAGCTGCCTTCGCCGACCTCGATCGGCGCCACCAGCGTCGAGTTGCTGCCGATGAACGCCCCGTCGCCGATCTCGGTGCGATGCTTGGCCGCGCCGTCGTAGTTGCAGGTGATGGCGCCGGCGCCGATGTTGACCTCCGCGCCGATCGTCGAATCGCCCAGGTAGGCCAGGTGCATGGCCTTGGCGCCGCGTCCGAGGCGCGTCTTCTTCAGTTCGACGAAGTTGCCCACGTGCGCCCCGGCCGCCACGTGGTTGTCCATCCGCAGCCGCGCGAAGGGGCCCACGCGCGCGCCGCGCTCCAGGTGCGACGAGCGGACGATCGAAAACTCGTGCACCTCCACGTCGTCCTCGATCGTGGAATCGGCCACGATCGACGAGGCTCCCACGCGGCAGTTCTCCCCGATCGTGGTCTTGCCGAGCAGTTGGACGAACGGACCGACGATCGTGTCCATGCCCACCCGCACGCCCGCGTCCACCGTCACCGTCTCGGGCCTCTCGACGGTGACGCCGGCGAGCATCAGCTCGCGCAGCTTGCGGTCGCGGAAAACGCGGTCGGCCGCGGCCAAGTCGACGCGCGTGTTAATGCCGAGCACTTCGGTGGCGTCGGCCAGGGGCATCGCCCCGACGCTTCGCCCGCCGGCGGTAAACGCCTCGACGACGTCGGTCAGATAATACTCGTTGGCCGCGGGATTCGGCTTCAGCGCCGCCAACGCCGGCCACAGCAGCTCGGAGCGGAAGCAGTAGATGCCGGGGTTCACCTCGCGCAAGGCGCGCTGGGCGGGCGTGCAGGCTTTCTCCTCGACGATGGCGGCCACGCCGCCGGAATCGTCGTGCAGGATGCGGCCCATGCCCGTGGGATCGTCCATCACCGTCGTGATCAGCGTTGCTGCGGCGTCCGATGCGCGCTGCGCCTCCACCAGCCGGCGCAGCGTCTCCGCGCGCAGCAGCGGGACGTCGCCGTAGAGCGACAGCACCAGATCGCAGGCGCCATCGAGCGCCTCGCGCGCCATCCGAACGGCGTGGCCGGTGCCGCGCTGATCGGCCTGAACGGCGAAGCCGACGCCGCGGCTCGCCATCGCCGCCTTCACGTCCTCCGCCTGGTGGCCCACCACCACGCAAATCCTCTCCGGCGCCGCCAGTTCCAGCGCCGCGTCCACCACGTGCTCGACCAGCGTCATCCCGCCGGCGCGATGCAGCACCTTGGCTCGGCGCGACTTCATGCGCGTGCCCAGGCCGGCCGCGAGAATGACGACTCCGAGGCGCTCCCCCATCGCGTTCGCGCTCAGCTCGCCGCCCCCACCGGGGCGCGATTCAGCCGCCGGGTGCGCCCTTCAGCGGCCAGGTCCAGCGCCACAGCCGCGCTGGATTCGGCGCTGTGCCGGACCTTGTCGCCCTGTGCGAGCAGGTTGCGCCCGACGACGCGGAGGCCCATGCGGGCCAGTCGCGGCATGTCGTTCTCCACCGGAAACACCCGCCGCGCCGCGTAGCGCCGCCGCATCGCACCGGTAATGGGACGCGTGTTGACCACTACCAGGTCGAACAGGCCGGCGCCGGCGTGGTCGTGAATCGCTTCGATGTGGTCGGAGGCGCGGAATCCCATGGTCTCGCCGGGCTGCCACATCAGGTTGACGAAGTACGCCTTGAGCGCCGGGGAGCGTCGGATGGCGCCGGGGATCCCCGAGACCAGCAGGTTCGGCAGCAGACTCGTGTAGAGGGAACCGGGTCCGAGGCAGATCAGGTCGGCCTCCGAGATGGCGTCGATGGTCTCCGGCAGCGGCCGGCAGCGCGCGGGCTTGATGGAGATGCGCCGGATCGGCCGGCGGCTGCGGCTGATGCGCGTCTCGCCGCTGACGATGCGGCCGTTGTCCAGTTCCGCCTCGATCGAGACATGGGCGTCGGTGGACGGAAAAATCCGGCCGCGGCTCGCCAGCACCTCGGAGGAGAACCGCACGGCGTGTGCAAAGTCGCCCGTCAGATCGGCCAGCGCCGTGAGGAACAGGTTCCCGAAGCTGTGGCCTTTCAGTCCATGGCCGCGCGAGAAGCGGTACTGGAACAGTCGCGAGAGCAGCGCTTCGTCTTCCGAGAGCGCCACCATGCAATTGCGGATGTCGCCCGGCGGAGCCACGGCGAGCTGGCGGCGCAAGCGGCCGGAACTGCCGCCGTCATCGGTCACCGTGACGATGGCAGTCACTTCCACCAGCGGACCGGACGGTTGCGGAGGCTCACCCGGCGCGGTCCACGGGCTGCGCGAGTACGCCTTCAGGCCTCGCAACAGGCTCGACAGCCCCGTTCCCCCTCCGATGGCGACGATCCGCAGAGGTTCTCCGCGGGAGGCGCTTCGTCTAGCCAGATTCTTCCCTCTCCGGATATAGGATGACACGGAGCGCGGGACGGTGGGCGATGGGCAGAAAGTCGGGATCGCTCCGCGCCAGCGCGCGGTTCTGCGGACGCAGTTCGATGGCGCGCAGCAGGTGACGGCCGGCGTCGTCGAGCTTTCCCTGGAGACCGAGACACAGCGACAGGCTGTAGTGGACGTGGTCGGCGCTCTCGTGCATGCGCAGCGACTCGCGGAACTGCGCTTCGGCGTCAGCCAGGCGGCCCTGGTTCATCAGCGCGACCGCCAGCGTGTAGCGCTCCTCGGCGGTCTCCGGCTCCGGCTGCTGGCTGCTCAGGCGCCGCTCGCACATGTTGATGTGCATGCCGGCAGTGTGGGCCATCTCGCGGTTGGGTCCCGCGGCCGCCTGCCGGTAGAGCTCTCGGGCCTTTTCGAATTCGCCGCGATGGAACAGCCGCATGGCGCTCTCGAAGTGACTGACCTGATCCTTGAAGCCGTTGTCGCGTTCCACCGCCTTCGGCTGGGGACGTTGCGGCCCCCGGGGCGCGGTCCGTGCCGGTGGCGCGGCCGGACGTGCGGCCGCTCGGGTGGGCGCCGCCGGACGCGAAGCGGCTCGCGTGGGCGCCGGCGCCGGCTTCCGGGCGGCGGCCGGCTTGGCTTTGGGCGGACGCTTGGACTTGGCCGCCGGCTTGGGGGCCGCGGGCTTGGGGGCGGCCTTTTTGGAACGGGGCGGCGGGCTCGACTTGCGAGCGGGTCGCGAGGCGCTCTTTTTCTTGGGAGCCGCCCTCTTTGCGGGCCGGGAGGGTTTTTTCATCCTCGTTGCGCGCGTTCGGCCGCGCGTTCGCTCCGAGTATTATCAGATTCTGTAACAAGAAAGCAAGGGTCGCGCGGCGCGTCGACCGGCCAGGGCGGGCGACCGGACGGCGTCACTTCGGAATCATGCCTGGAAACACGTAGGCCTGCAAGAGCACCAGCACACCCACCAGCGCCGCCAGGGCCAGGCTGTGAAAGAACACATACCGGAGAATCTCCCCTTCGCCGCCGTGCTGATTGGTCGCCACGCTGGCCACCACGATGCTTTGCGCGTCGATCATCTTACCCATCACCCCGCCCGAGCTGTTCGACGCCGCCGCCAGCACCGGCGATATCCCCAGTTGTTCGGCGGTGATCTGCTGTAGATTCCCGAACAGCACGTTGGACGACGTGTCGCTCCCGGTGAGCGCCACGCCGAGCCACCCCAGCATCGCCGAGAAGAACGGGAACAGCACGCCGGTGGAGGCGAACGCCAGTCCCATGGTCGCGTCCAGGCCGCCGTAGCGCGAGGCGAAGCCCAGCGCCAGCATGGCGGCGATCGTCAGCAGCGAGAAGCGTACGCGGTGCAGCGTCTTCAGAAACATCGATGCCAGCGCCCCGGGCGACAGGCCCAGCAGCAGCCCCGAAATCACGGATGCGATCAGCAGCCCCGTCCCCGTCGCCGAGAGCCAGTTCAGCACGAACACTGCCTCCTCGGCCTTCAGTTGCGAAACCACCGGCGGCGCGCGCAGGATGGCCTTGTCGAGATACGGCACCGGCCATTGCAGCATCGAGATGCCGTTGAGCCACGACTTCATCTGCGGCAGTCCCCACAGGAACACCAGCACGCTGAGAATCGCCCACGGCATCCAGGCGATCAGCGCCTCGCGGCGCGACGGCGGCGCGGCCTTGATCTTCGGCGCGGCCGCCTCGTCGGGGAATCGCCATTGGGTGCGCGGTTGCCACAGCTTCAACAGCACCAGCAGCCCGAGAATCGAAACGATTGCCCCGGCGATGTCGACCACCCAGGGCCCGTGATAGTTGCTCACCAGAAACTGCGCCGCCGCGAACGTCGCGCCCGCCACCAGGCAGGCCGGCCACACCTCGACCATCCCGCGCAGTCCCGCCATGGCCCACACCAGCCAGAACGGCACGATCACGGAGAAGAACGGAAGCTGACGGCCGACCATGGCGCTCAGCGTCTCCAGCGGCAGCCCCGTCACCCGCGCCAGCGCGATGATCGGCGTCCCCAGCGCCCCGTAGGCCACCGGCGCCGTGTTGCCGATCAACGCCAGCCCCGCCGCCGGCAGCGGCTTGAAGCCCAGGCCGATCAGCATCGCCGCCGAAATCGCCACCGGCGTGCCGAATCCCGCCGCGCCCTCGATGAAGGCGCCGAAGCTGAAGGCGATCAGCAGCGCCTGCAAGCGCCGGTCGCTCGCCAGCGACGCGATGGTCTGCTTGACGATCTCGAACTTCCCCGTCGCCACCGTGATGTCGTACAGGAAAATCGCCGCCAGCACGATCCACCCGATCGGGAATAATCCGAAGGCCGCGCCGTTGGCCGCCGACGCCAATGCCAGCGGCGCCGGCATCCCGTACACCAGAATCGCGACGCCCAGCGCCGACGCCAGTCCCGCCAGCGCCGCCACGTGCGCCCGCGCATGAAAGAACGCCAGCAATCCCAGCAGGACGATAACGGGGATCGACGCGACGAGCGCGGAGATCAGCAGGTTCCCGAGCGGCGTGTAGACTTGAGTCCAGGTCACGGTCCGGCCAGCGTATCCGATCGCCCGTCATGCGCGCAAGCGGTCTTCGGCGGCGCGCCGCAGCCGCTCGGCCCGCTCCCGGTCCTCGGGGGCGAGTCCATCGAGCTCCAGAGCCAGCCGCAGTTCGTCGCGCGCCTCCTCCCAGCGGCCGCGCGCCGCGAGCACCTCGGCCATCATCCAGTGCGGCTCCCCGTCCGACGGAGCGATACGCAGCGCTTCGTGACACCAGTTGGCGAAGGCGCGCATCTCATCGGCCGCCAGCGAGCAGCGCGCCAGCTCCTTGCAGACCGCAGCGTTCTCGCCGTCCATCCGTACGGCCGCCTCCAGGCATTCGAACGCCCGGGCCAGGTCGCCGCTCTCTCGCGCCAGCCTCCCGCGGCGGAACAGATCGCCGGCGCTTTCCTCGGTCATTGTCCCAGTGTAGAATCTCGGCGATGAGCACCCATCCTCTCGCCGAGCTGTGGGAACGGCACACGGCGCACGAATTCTCCACCCGCGACACCGAAGCCACGCTCGCCACCATGGTCGACGACGCTTACGTGAATCACGTGCCCGTCATGACCGGCGGCCGCGGCAAGTCCCGCCTGCGCGAGTTCTACTCCCGCGATTTCATCCCTTCCATGCCGCCCGACACCACGCTGACGCCCGTCTCGCGCACCATCGGCGAGGACCAGCTGGTCGACGAGATCGTCTTCTCGTTCACGCACACCCGCGAGATGCCCTGGATGCTCCCCGGTATCGCGCCCACCGGACGCCGGGTCGAGGTGCCGCTGGTGGTCATCGTGAAGTTTCGCGACGGCAAGCTGGCGCACGAGCACATCTACTGGGACCAGGCGTCGGTGCTGAAGCAGATCGGCCTGCTCGACGATCCGCGGCTCCCGGTGTGCGGCGCCGAGACCGCACGCAAGGTCGCCGGCGCCTGAGGATTCGCAGTCACCGGACCGCGGCGTCTCCGCGTTCAGCGCGCCGGCCGCGCCGCCGAAGGCGTCGCGTCGGCCTCCAGGTCGCCGAGGACAAACTGGATGCCGGCCAGGTAGAAATCGAGCAGCTTCGCGTTCCAGAAAATGTGCGGGTTGTGCCCCAACGTGGTGTAAAAGACCCGGCCCTGTCCGTGCCGGCGAATCCAGGCGACCGGGTAATCGTTGTCGTCCCGGAAGCAGCGCCCGAAACACCGTCCCTGGTTCATGTCGGTCCGGTCGCGGTCGATGCTCAACAGCACGCGCACGCTCTCGCGCGAATACGGCGGGTCGAAGCGGAAGATCTCGTCGGTGGCCTCGAATGCGGAGCCGCCGAACATCTTCGTCAGCGCCGACGACGGGTCCTCGACGTGCACCAGGACCTTTTCGTCCTGCATCCTATGGCTGGCCCCGCGCGCCCCGAGCATCTCGCCGAAGGCCTGCCATTCCGTCGACGTAACCGTGACGGCGTGATGTCCCGCGAGTCCCCCGCCGGAGCGCAGAAAAGAGTCCAGTCCGTCGCGCGCCGCCGGATCGGCGAACAGGTCGCCGGCCGTGTTGTTGAGATAGATCGCGTCGAACTGGCGCAGGCTCTCCGGCCTCAGCATCGCCAGGTCGTTGGTGAACACCGGCTCGAAGGCCCGCGTGTTGCGCGCCATGGTCTCGATGGCCAAGCGCGCGTGCGGAATCGAGGGATGCCCGCGCCGGCCGATGTTGAGGTCGAGCACCAGCAGCTTGCGCGGCTTCTTCGGCTTGGCCGGCGCCGTGGCGGGCGCGGCCTGTTCGATGAGCGCGCGCTCCTCGGGAGTCGGCTCCCGCTGGGCGAGGAGCGGCGCCGCGAGCGCCACGATAATCGGAAGAGTTCGTCGCGACATTCGAAGAAGCTCCCAATATCATACGTCGCCTGTCGAAATCCGGCGGCGAATCACGCAGTACGTCCGCCCCGCAGCGGGGCCGATGGGCGCGAACTTTCCGCCGGCTATTGTACGATGAATCACGGGAGCTGGTGCAGGGCAGGCGATCCGTGACATTCTCCGATACCCGGCAGATCAGCGTGGAGGTGGCGCCCGGAGAAGCATTCGTTCCCATCCGGAGAATCGGCGGTCGGACCGGATGGTACTACGCCGACTGGTTATGGCGACTGCGGGGCGAACTCGACGTGCTGTTGGGGGGAGTGGGCATGCGCCGTGGGCGTCGCCACCGCGACCAACTCGGCGTCGGGGACATCGTCGATTGCTGGCGAGTGGAGGCGTTCGAACCCGGTCGGCGGCTGAGGCTGGCGTCCGAGATGAAACTTCCGGGGCGCGGATGGCTGGAATTCGAAGTAACGGGCGATGCCTGCCGCAGCACCATTCGGCAAACCGCTGTTTTCGAGCCCGTCGGCCTCCTGGGTAAAGCTTACTGGTATCTCGCCTACCCGATCCACCTGCTACTCTGGGCGGGAATGCTCACGGCGATTGCCGCCCGATCCGCGTCCGACCAGCGCTCCCTGTGAATCGCCGCGGTTCACTGGCCTCCGGGCGCTACAGCAACTGCTGGACGTCTCTCAGGCGGGTGCGCGTGGCGCACATCAAATCGTCCTCGAGGTCGCGGACGCGGGCCGACATCTTCTGGATGATGCGAAAACCAAGGGAGGGATCTTCCTGGATTTTTCGTAGCAACAGCTTCTGATCGATGGTCAGCACCCGGGTTTCGGTCAGGGTGCGAACCGTCGCGGTACGCGTTTCCTTCCCGAACAAGTCCATCTCTCCAAAGAAGTCCCCCTCCCCGAGTTCGGCAAGACAGATTTCGTGTCCCTCGCTGCTCTTGATCACCTCGGCCTTGCCGGACTGAATGACAAACATGGAGTGGCCGACTTCACCTTGCCGGATGATCACCTCACCGGCCGGATATAACTTACCCAAAGCGCCTGTATTCATCTTATTCACCGTTCCGACTCGGCCGGGGAAAACAACGCCGGCCACGATCTCATAGAGGAAGCGGACGAGAAACAACGGCTTCATCGCCCGCAGGAAGACATCGCGGTATGGGGCGCTGCCGGTAAACGTGTCCCACAACACATGGCTCATAGGCCCGCCCGCGCCCCCCTGCTCTCCTGTGACCATGCGCAGAAGCCCACGGCGCGTAAACCGCAAATACTGGATCAAGCGCGTGATCGCGAAGACCACCTTGCCGACGGCATTGTCGCGCGCCAGCTTTCGGCAGCACGGAAGGTAGTGCCGCCGGAGATCTTTCTCAGAGACGCCATGCAAGATGGCGGCCGCCGCGGCGGCCTTTCCGGCTCGATAGGAACCGCCGATGCCGTCCTTGTAAAGCCGATTCTCCGCGCAGTCGCCCAGAAACACCAGTCGATCGGCCAGTGGTCTGGCCGCTCCGTGGATATTGATCGAAGGGGAGCAGTGACAGTAATCCTCCGGCACTCGCCAGTCGGGTGGAAGACAGCGTCTTACTTCGGGAGATTTGAGGAAGGCCGCCACCAACTCCTTGTCGATATCGGTGCCTAGCAGCACGCCCGTCACGTAGTCGCCCTTCGGGATCAGGGCAGCGAACTCCAGCCTTGGCAGATTCAGCAGGAAGACATGCATGGCACTGCCTAAATGGGCGTTGATGGAGTCAGCACCCAGCGGCAATTCGCAAATGAAGGCCTTGGTGACTCGTGGCGGCGAATACGGCAGTCCGAGCGTAGCCAGCAGTTTCGGTCCGAGGCCGTTAATCCCGACGGCCATCACCAGCAGGTCGTAAGCGGGTGACTCGCCATCTTTGGTGACGACGCATGGCCGGCCCTTGTCCCATCGAATGCGTTCCACCCGCTTCGGGATCAGGGTCGCGCCTTTCTCTTCCGCCAGGCCGAGCAGGAAACCATCGAAGCTGCGCCACGCGCTGGCCCCCGAACCGCGCGGCCCGCCGCCGCGGTGCACGGCGGCGATCCTCTTCTCCCTTCCCGGAGGATCGATGCCGACCGAGCCGACATCCATATGGAGCACGTAAGAGTCAATGCCTCGCTGCACCACCGATTCCGGGAGGTTGATCCCTTCGGCGGCCAACAACTGCACCAGCGACTCCGAGACGATTCCGCCACACATGTTGCAGCTTCCCGGCCCCAGGTTCGCGAAGTTCTTAGGCTCGTAAATGTCGACAGCGACCTTCAGGTCGATGTGGTCGGCCAGTTCCAGGCAGAAATAGGTGAAGAATGAGCCCGCGGGACCACCGCCTACCACCGCCACGCGGCTCCCGTCCTCCAGTCGAAGGGAACTGGATCCCCTCCGCGAAGCCGACGCACCGAGTATCATCGGATCGCTCCTAATCGTCCGGTGCGATTATACTCCCCTCCGACTCACATGGCTAGCAAAAAGACAACGGCTCTACGAACCAGAAAACGACCGAATGGCACTTGGGAGTCGACACCCGGTCGTCCTCACCTGTCCGGACCGGACACGAAAGTGGTGGTACGCCCGGTAGGATTTGAACCTACGGCCTCTTGCTCCGGAGGCAAGCGCTCTATCCAGACTGAGCTACGGGCGCACGGTCACGGTTCGCGATCATTATAACAGCCGCCGCCCGCAAGCGCGCGAGCAAGATTCCTCTTGACATCCTTTCACACTAGTACTAGTGTATTAGTATGCGAGCCCGAACCCAGGTCCTCGGCGGCCAGGAGCTGGAGATCATGAAGGTCGTCTGGCGGCTGGAATCCGCCACCGTCCGCGACGTCTACGAAGCCCTGCTCGAGCGCCGCAAGATCGCCTACACCACCGTCATGACCATGATGAACATCCTCGAGCACAAGGGCTACCTCAAGCGCACGCTGGTCGACCGCGCCTACGTCTACCGCGCCGCCAAGCCCCAGGGACAGGTCGTCCGCGGCATGGTGCGCGAGTTCGTCGACCGCGTCTTCAACGGCTCAGCCGAGCCCCTGCTCCAGCACTTGGTCGACGACCGCAAGCTCACCGAGGCCGACCTCGACGAAATGCGACGCATCGTCCGGAGAAAGTCTCATGACTGAGGCGCTCGTCGTTTCCAACATCGCCGCCTGGGTGGCGCAGTCGTGCGCGCTGGCCGCCGCCGCAGGAGCCCTCGTGTGGCTGTTCCGCCTCCGCGATCCCCGGGCCGCCCTGGCCGTCTGGCAGACCGCCCTGCTCGCGATCGTGCTGCTGCCGGCGATCCAACCCTGGCGGCAGCCGCCGGCCGCCTCGACCTTCGGCGTGACCGTGTCGGAAGGCGCCACCGCCCGACTCGCGACCGCCGCGCCGCGCTTCGACTTTCGTCGCGTCGTTCTCCCCATTCTCGCCGCCGGCGTCGCCATCCGGCTTCTGTGGCTCTGCGTGGGCGTCCTACACCTGCGCCGCGAGCGCCGCCGGTCGCCGCGCTACCAGCTTTCCGCCGGCCTCGACCGCCTGCGCGCCGAAATGGAAGTCCTCTGCGACCTGCGTCTCTCGCCGCGCCTCACCGGGCCGGCGACCTTCGGCTCGCGCTATCCCGTGGTCCTGTTGCCCGAGTCGTTTCTCTCGCTGCCCGAGCCGCGCCAGGCCGCGATGCTCTGCCACGAGTTCGAGCACATCCGCCGCGCCGATTGGACCTTCGCGATCGTCGAGGAGCTGGTTCGCGCCGCTCTCTGGTTCCATCCGGCGGTGTGGTGGCTGCTCGGTCGCATTCACCTGGCGCGCGAGCAGGCTGTCGACCGCGCCGTGGTGCGCCGCACCGCCTCGCGCCAGGAGTATCTCGAAACGCTGCTGGCTGTCGCCGGTGAGCGCGTTCACGCGGCGCTGGTGCCCGCGCCGTCTTTTCTGAAGAAACGCCACCTCGCGCAGCGCGTGGCGGCTTTGATTATGGAGACTCCCATGAGCAAGACCCGGTTGTTCGCCTCTCTCGCGTCCATTCTCGGACTGGCTGCCTTCGCCGCGTGCCTGGCCATCCTCCAGTTCCCGATGTCCGCTCCCGCGCAGACCATCAAGATGGGCGGCGACCGGCTGCTGCACCACGGGCCGCTCTACTATCCGCCCGAGGCACGCCTGTCGAAGGCCGCGGGCACGGTCGTCGTCGAGGCGTCCATCGACGCCAAGGGCGAGGTCGTCGACGCGCGCGTGCTGAGCGGGCCCGAACCGCTGCGGCGCGCGGCGCTCCGCACGGTGCTCGACTTCCATTATTCGAAGGATGTCCGCGGGCCGGCGACCTTCCAGGTCGCGCTGGAGTATAAGCTCCCCAACGACAGCCTGCCGGCAGGCGCTCCCCCGCCTCCACCTCCGCCGCCTCCGCCGCCGAGCGGCACTCGCATCCGCGGTGTCCGCTTCGCCGCTACCGTGCCCACCGAGATGCAGCAGGAGATTCTTTCCAAGCTCTCTATTCGCGACGACAGCGTCATGACCGGCGACACGCACACGCAAGTGGTCGCGTCCCTGCGCGAGATCGACGAGCACCTCACCGCGCGCTGGCTCACCAGGCGCATGTCGTCGGGCGAGAGCGAGGTATTCGTCCAGATCGGCCTGCGCGAGAATGCGCCCCCGCCGCCACCCCCGTCGAGCTTGCTCGAGCGCCTGCGCGCCTCCGACAGAGTTCCGGGGGGTGTGCCCGGCGGCGTAATCGGTAGTGTCGCCGGCGGCATCCCGTTCAGGGACTTGGACGCGGTCAGCCGGATCAAGGTCGGCGGCAATGTCCAGTCCGCGAAACTCGAATACCAGGTCAAGCCCTCTTATCCCGCTGCGGCCCGCCAGGCGCGCCTCCAGGGACAAGTGCGATTCGAGGTCCAGATCGATG